>QJOU01000134.1 GCA_003265685.1 Piscinibacter caeni
CTTGACGTTGTAGTCGACGACGCGCTTCACGGGGACGAGGATCTTCATCGCTCAGCCTCCCTTGCGCGCCTGGCGCAGGTTCTCCTTGAAGCGCTCGGGCACGCGTTCGTCGAAGCCCAGCGCGACGCGTCGCACCTCGGGGCTGTCGGTCGGCGCGTGGCCCACGCCGAGCGCGGCGGCGCGTGGCGCGTCGATGGCCACCACGGTGCCGCCGACGCGGCCGATGCCGGTGATCTCGCATTCGACGACATGGCCCGGATCGACGCTGCGCGAATGGCAGGGCGTGCCCATCAGGATCACGTCGCCGGCCAGCAGCGTGATGTGGCGCGCGAGATCGGCGATCACGTAGTGCGGGCCCCAGATCGTCTCGTCGCCGATGTGCGCCTCCTGCACGACCAGGCCGTCGACGTAGGTGCGCAGCGTCTGCTCGAACAGGTTCACGCCGCGCACGAGACCCGGGCCGATCGGCAGCAGCGTGTCGGCGCCCTTGACGCGCAGCATGCTGCCCTGGTCGGTGTCGCGGAAGTCCTGCAGGCCCATGTCGAGTGCCGGGCAGAAACCGTCGATGTAGTCCCAGGCCTCGTCGGGCGTCACGTTGCGGCAGGTGCGGCCGATCACGACCGCGTACTCGCCCTCGTAGTTGAGGTACTTGCAGTCCGCCGGCTTCAGGATCTGCCCGCCGTGCCCGTTCAGTGCCGTCGTCGGCTTCATGAAGTAGGTCGGCGTCTCGGTGGGGCGCGGCTTGTTGCGCGTCTCGATGCTGCGCGAGCTGTACGAGATGTGCACGGCGACGATCTTGCTCGGCTCGACCGGCGGCAGGTACGAGAGCGAGGCGGCATCGAACAGCCGGCCGTCGTCCAGCCGCAGGCGGCCTGCGTCGGGCCCGCTCTCGACGATCGTGCCCCAGAACGCGCTGCCGCCGACCAGCGCCCGCCGGCGCTCGATGCGCGGGCCGCGCATGACGGCAGGCAGTTCGGACAAGGGAAACTCGAAGTTCATGCCGGCCTCCCGGTGTCGAACCACATGTGGATGTTGCCGGTGCCACGGGCGTTCTCGTAGGCCGACAGCGCTTCGCCCTTGGCCCGGCAATCCGACCCGCCGAGCGCACCCACCATCTGCAGGTAGTGCGCGCCGAACGCCTCCCACGGCAGCTTGCGGTATTCGTCCTGCCAGCGCTCGAGCACCAGGTCGTGGCGGCCTTGCTTCAGGAACTCGATCGCCTGTTTGTCGCTCGCGATGTTCTCGGGCCGCGAGACGTTGCTCTCGTGGAAGATGCGCGGGTGGTTCGGCTTCCAGTCGATCGGGTTGAACTTGTGGCTCATCGCGCCCGAGGCGAGCAGCACGGCGCGCAGGCCGCTGCGGCGGATCGCTTCGCCGATCGCCTCGCCCGAGCGCACGAAATGCGGCCAGTCGCAGTTCTGGCACGAGCTCGCGCTGAGCACCGGGATGTTCGCCTGCTCGAGGCGCAGCTGCTTGACCAGGTTGATCGTCGCGTACTGCCGGCCCAGCTCCGGGTGGCAGATCGCGCGGTTGTAGCCGCCGCGTTCGCGCGAGACCGCCTCGATCTCGAGCGCCAGCGCGGGGTGGCCCCGGTAGTCGTAGGGCACGCCGTGCAGGTACCACGGCATCTCGTCGGAGATGTAGGTGCCGCGGTAGCGCTCGCCACCGTCGGCGAGGTGGTAGCCGGTGGTGAACCAGTGCGAGTCGAAGATGACGACGACGTCCGGCGCGGCCGCCGCGATGCGCTCGCGCAGCCGCGCGTAGCCGGCGATCAGGTCCGAGTCGGCCCCGGCGCCCTGCAGCACGCGGAACTCCTCGCACTGCATCAGGCCGGGATGGTGCGACACCAGGGCGGCGCCGACGATGTGTCCGTTCATGGGATGTTCCATTGGATAAGCGGCGCGGCTCAGGCGCCGGAGGGGCCGGCCCACAGGCGGCGACGTTCGGCCAGCGGATCGGCGACGACACGCGACTCGGTGTCGAAGCGCATCGTCGGCCGGCCGGCCAGTTCGTAGCGCGCCCAGCCCGGGTCGCCGCGGGTGACGAAGGCGGCCCAGCGCGCATGCATGTCGGCAGCCAGCGGCGCGAAGCCCGGTCCGCCGAGGAAGGGGCGGGCCTGGTCGGTGCCGAGCGTGTCGAAGACGAAGGGCACGTCGACCACGTGGCCGGCGCCCATGCGCCCGCCGAACCCCGGTGACGACCAGGCGAAGTGGTAGTACCAGACCGGCGCGCCGGCGGCGACCCGGTTCTCGGCGTAGCGCAGCGTCGGGATGCGGAAGGTCTGGTCGGATTCGATCGCGGCCAGCATGTCGCCCGGGCTCGCGCCGGGCCGCACCTGGGCGTAGACCGCCTGCGCCTGCGCCGGCAGCCCGAATCGCTGCAATGCCGCCGCCACGGCCGGCGCAGGAATGCGGTCGATCGCGCCGCTCGGCACGAGGTACAGGCGCGCCTCCTCGTCGGTGCAGCCGATCAGGAGCGGCATGTCGCGCGGCGCATGGCGCCGCAGCGCGTCGAGCGGCCGATCGGTCAGCACCTGGCCGTCGATCACCGGCAGGTACGGCGGCTGGCCACCGATCGGCCCCCATTTGGCGACGTTGCGCAGATCGGCGATGGTGGCCTCGGTCGCGCCGATGAGGGCCGACAGCGGCACCGCCGCGAGCGCTGCGGCGGTCGGTTCGACCTTCAGGAACGCAGCCGTGGCCTCGGTGATGCGAGGCGTCTGCTCGGGCATGAGGTGCTTCACCGGCGGGCTCTGCGCGATCGCGCGCTGGAACAGGCCCTGCGCGGCCGGCATGCCCATCAGCAGCATCACGCTCTGCGCCCCGGCGGACTGCCCGGCCAGCGTGACGCGGCCGGGATCGCCGCCGAAGGTGGCGATGTTCTCCCGCACCCACTTCAGCGCCGCGACCTGGTCGAGCAGGCCGCGGTTGGGCGGCATGCCGTCGATGGCCATGAAGCCGTCGATGCCGACGCGGTAGTTGACCGCCACGACCACGATGCCGCGGCGCGCGAACGCGCTGCCGTCGTACCAGCCTTCGGACGCGTCGACCCGGAAGTAGGCACCGCCGGGGATCCACACCAGCACCGGCGCCCCTTGCGCATTCGCGGGTGCCCAGATGTTGAGCGTCAGGTCGCCGGCCGCGCCCGCCAGCCCGCCGCCGGGCGCGCGCGACACCTGCGGCGGCATCGGGCCGGTCGCGGTCGCGGGGCGCACGCCGCTCCACGCCGGCACCGGCTCGGGCGCACGGAAGCGGCGCTCCGCCGCGTAGGGGTCGAGTGCATACGGCACGCCGAGGAACGACAGCACGTCGCCCGCGCGCCGCCCCTGCAGCTCACCGCCCGCCACGGTCGCAACAGGGCTGCTGCCGTCCACTCCGCGCATCGCACGCGCAGGGCCGCTGGCGCAGCCCGTCAACGCCGCGAGGGACAAGCCCATGCCGCCGGCCAGCACGCCGCGGCGGGTTGGAAACGCTGTGGTCATCGATGGACGCTCCATTCGGTGGGAACGAGAGGATCAACGCTGGCTGAAGCTCGCGCGGAACGGCTTCTTCGGCACGACGACGTCCTTGACATCACAGAAGAACTCGAAGCTCCAGTCGCCGCCCTCGCGGCCGACGCCGCTGCGCTTGATGCCGCCGAAGGGCGCGGCGAGGTCGCGGATGCCGAAGCTGTTGACCCAGATGAAGCCGGTGCGCACGCGCTGCGCGACCGCGGTCGCGTGCGCCGTCTCGCCGTAGCAGACGCCACCCAGGCCATAGTCGGTGCCGTTGGCCAGCTGAACAGCCTCGTCGTCGTCGGTGAAGGTCTGCAGCGTCAGCACCGGGCCGAAGACCTCGTTCTGCACGATCTCGTCCTGCTGGCCGACATCGGTCAGCATGGTCGGCTGGACGTACTGCGCGCCGAAGGGATGCATCGCGCCACCCCACAGCACACGCGCGCCGCCTGCCACGGCGCGGTCGACGAAGGCCTTCACGCGCTCGACCTGGCGCGGGTGGATGACCGGGCCGACCTCGGTCGACTCCTCGCGCGGATCGCCGATGTTGAGCCGATCGACGTAGCCGCGCATCGCCTCGATGAAGCGCGGCGCGATGCGCTCGTGCACCAGGAAGCGCGTGCCGGCCAGGCAAACCTGACCCGCGTTGCGGTACATCAGCGCGCCGGTGGCCGCGGCGTTGTCGAGGTCGGCGTCCTCGAGCACGATGAACGGGCTCTTGCCGCCGAGCTCGAGGCTGCACGGCACGAGATTGGCACCGGCGGCCTGAGCAATCCAACGCGCGGTCGGCACGCTGCCTGTGAAGGAGACGCGCGCGATGCGCGGATCGCTGACGAGTTTCGCGCCGGTCGTCTTGCCGCTGCCCTGCACGACGTTGAAGACACCCGGCGGCAGGCCGGCGGCATGCGCCGCGTCGGCGAGCAGCGAGCAGGTCAGCGGCGCCCACTCGGGCGGCTTGAGCACGCAGCAGTTGCCCGCCGCGAGCGCCGGCCCGAGCTTCCAGGTCGACAACAGCAACGGCGAGTTCCATGGCGTGATGATCACCACCACGCCGGCCGGGTCGTGCCGCACCAGGTGCTGGGCCTGCGGGGTGTCGATGGTGCGGTCCTGCAGCGTCAGCGCGTGCTCGGCGAACCAGGTCAGGTTCAGCATCGCCCGCGGCACGACGCCGTGCCGCATGCGCGACAGCAGCACGCCGGCGTCGTTGCTCTCGACGACGCAGAGCGCCTCGGCACGCTTGCCGATCTCCTCGGCGAAGCGGTCCAGCAGCGGCTTGCGCTCGGCCGCGCTCAGCGCGCTCCAGGCCGGGAAGGCGCGCTCGGCGGCGCGGATCGCAGCGTCGACGTGTTCGTCCAGCCCTTCGGCCACATGGCCCAGCAGGCGCTGGTCGATCGGGCTGAACAATTCGAAGGTCTGCGCCGACGCGACGCGCCGGCCGTCGATGTAGTGGTCCGGCGAGACCTCGACGCCGGCAACGTTGAGCAGGGGCGAGCCCATCTCAGGAGTCCGCCGAGAAGCCGATGGTCTTGATCAGCGGCGCCCAGCGCTCCGTGTCGCGCTTGAGCAGCGCCGCGAGGTCGGCCGGCGTCGAGCCCTTGGCCTCGAGTCCCATCTGCGCGAGCGAGTCCACGACCTCGGGCGCAGCGAGCACCTTGCGCAGCGCCTCCGACAGCTTGGCCACCGCGGCCGCCGGCGTCTTGCCAGGCGCGAACACGCCGAACCATTCGTCGAACACGATGTCCTTGAAGCCCTGCTCGGCGTAGGTCGGCACGTCGGGCGTGAAGCGGCTGCGTTTCTCGCCGGACGTCGCGAGCAGCCGCACCTTGCCGGTGGGCAGGTGCTGCAGGAACTCGCCGATCGGTCCGGAGACCGCAGCCACCTGCCCGCCCATCGCGTCGACGATCGCCGGCTGCGTGCCGCGGTAGGGCACGTGCTTGAGGTCGAGGCCGGCGGCGCGGCTGAACAGTTCGGCGACGAAGTGAGGCACCGAGCCTGCGGCCGGGCTGCCGAAGTTGGCCTGCGTCGGGTTGGCCTTGCACCAGGCGATGAAGTCCTTCAGCGTGCGCACCGACGCGGGCACCTGCGTGCCCACCGCGAGGCCGAAGTCGAACCGAACCGCCAGCGAGACCGGCGCGAAGTCCGCCACCGGGTCGTAGGGCAGCTTCTTGTAGGTGTTCGGATAGATGCCGAGCATGGACATCGGCGTCACGGCCACGGTCAGCCCGTCCGGCGTCGCCGTCTTCAGCGCCGACAGCGCGATCTGGCCGCCCGCGCCGGTGCGGTTCTCGACGACGACCGACTGGGCCACCACGTCGCGCAGGCGGTCGGCGATGCGGCGGGCCGTCACGTCCACCGTGCCGCCGGCCGCGAAGCCGGCGAAGATGCGCGCGTTCTCCGGCAGGCCCTGGGCGCGTGCGAGTCCGGTGAGCGCGAGGGCGCCGGAAGCGGCGAGAAAGTGGCGGCGTTGCAGCGTCATGAGGATGTCTCCGTGTCGTGGATCGGTACGGGCGCGAGCAGCTTGCCCGGGTTCATCAGGTTCATCGGGTCGAGCGCCGCCTTCACCGCGCGCATCAGGCGCAGCTCGACGGGCGACTTGTAGCGGGCCGCCTCGTCGCGGCGCAGCAGGCCCAGGCCGTGTTCGGCCGAGATCGATCCGGCCGCGGCATGCACGGCGTCGTGCACCCGCTGGTTGACCGGCCGTTCGAGCGCGGTGAACTCGTGGGCCGGCATGCCGGCGGCGGGCGGCGAGAAGTTGAAGTGCAGGTTGCCGTCGCCGAGGTGGCCGAAGACCACCGGGCGCAGCGCGGGCCACTGCCGTTCGACCTCGGCCAGCGTCGTCGCGATGAAGTCGGGGATGCGTGCGATCGGCAGCGCGATGTCGTGCTTGATCGTCGGCCCCTCGGCGCCCTGCGACTCCGAGATGTCCTCGCGCAACGCCCACAGGCTGCGGAACTGCGCCAGGCTCGTCGACACCGCCGCGTCGATGGCGAGGCCTGCCTCGAAGGCCGCCTCGAGCACCGCCTCGACCTGTGCGCCGAGGGCCGCGTCATCGTCGGCCGCACTGGCCTCCATCAGCACGTACCAGGGCGAGGCCTGCGCCAGCGGCCGGCGTGCAGCGCTCACGTGGCGCTCGACCAGTTGCAGGCAGGTCTCGCTGAGCAGTTCGAAGGCCGTCAGCGACGCCCCGAGCCGCGCCTGCGCGCGCGAGAGCAGCTGCAGCGCATCGTCCGGCGACGCGACGGCGACGAATGCGGCGACCTGCGCCGCCGGCCGCGGGAACAGCTTGAGCACCGCGGCGGTGATGACGCCCAGCGTGCCTTCGCTGCCGATGAACAGGTCGCGCAGGTCGTAGCCGGTGTTGTCCTTGCGCAGCGCGCGCAGCCCGTCCCACAGCTCGCCCTCGGCGGTGACGACCTCCAGGCCCAGGCACAGCTCGCGCGCATTGCCGAAGCGCAGCACCTGCACGCCGCCGGCGTTGGTCGCGAGGTTGCCGCCGATCGTGCAGCTGCCCTGCGCGGCCAGGCTGAGCGGGAACAGGCGATCCACGCCCTGCGCCGCCTCCTGCACCTGCTGCAGCGTGACGCCGGCCTCGACGGTGATCGTCTGCCCGACGGGGTCGATGGCGCGCACGCGGTTCAGGCGCGCCGTCGACAGCACGATGGCACGCCCGTGCGCCGCGGGTGTCGCGCCGCCCGACAGCCCGGTGTTGCCGCCCTGCGGCACGATCGCGACGCCGGCCGCCAGGCACCAGCGCACGACCGCGGCGACGTCGGCCGCACTGTCGGGCTGCGCCACCGCCAGCGCCTGCCCGGTCCATTTGCGGCGCCAGTCCGTCAGGAACGGCGCCATCTCGGACGGCTCGGTGTGCAGGCGGCCGGCGAACGCGGCACGCAGCTCGTCGGGGTTCATCGGCGACAGTCTCCGGATGATGGCGGACCCGCTCGTGCGGGTCGCGTGTTGATGGGGCGCAAGTGTCTCGGCCGGCGGCCGATCCGGACAACCAATCGATTCGGGCCGGTCATCAAGCCGTGCTTGATAATCCGCACCATGGCCTTCACCCGTCTCACGCTGCGCCAGATCGAGGCCTTCATCGCCGTCGCCGAGGTCAGCAGCTTCACGGCGGCCGCCGCGCGCGTCGGGCTGACTGCGCAGGCGGTCAGCCAGCTCGTCGCCGAGCTCGAAGGCGTGCTGGGCTTCCGGCTCTTCGACCGCACGACACGCAAGGTCGAGCTGTCCAGCGCGGGGCGCGACTTCCTCGCCTCGGCCGAAACCCTGCTGCGCCATGCCCGCGCGGCCGAAAGCGCGGCCGACGACGTGCGCCACCGCGCCTCGGGTGTCGTGCGCATCGGTGCCCCGCTGGTGCTGGCGTCGGCCGTGCTGCCGGTGGCGATCCGCGACTACGCCGCGGAGCGTCCGAAGGTCGTCGTGCGCATCCGCGACGTGGCGGTCGACAACCTCGTCGACGCGGTGGCCGCGGGCGACGTCGACCTCGCGATCGGGCCCGACCGCGTCACCGGCCCGCAGGTGCTGGCGCAGGCGCTGTTCGAAAGCGCCTGGGTGCTGTGGTGCGCCAGGGACCACGCACTGGCGCGCCGCCGCGGGGCGATCCGCTGGAGCGACCTGCGGGAGGTGCCGCTCGTCGCGGCGGGCCGCGACCACGAGCGCAGCGTCGCGCAGATGCGGCTCAGCGCGCCCGAAGGCTTGCGGGTGACGCCGGTGGACGTGGTCGACAACATCACCACGGCGTTCGGCATCGCCGCGCAGGGTGCCGCCGCCACGCTGGCGCCGGCCTACGTCGCCGTGCTGGCGAAGCTGTTCGGCCTGCAGATGCGGCGGGTGATATCCCCGGAGACCGTGCGTACGGTGTGCCTGTATCGGCCGTCGGGCCGGGCGCTGTCACCGGCGGCGGAGGGGCTGGCCGAGTTCCTGACGGGACGGATGCCGACGTGGCACGCGGCGCAGCAGCGCCGGCGCTCACGCGCTCAGTAGCCGGCCGCGGCCGGCGGCGACGCCGCCGTCGAACGAAAGGCCGCGGCCAAGCTGCGGGTCGCGCGCGCGAGCAGCGTCGCATCGACGCCGACCGCGACGAAGCGCGCTCCGAGGTCGATGTAGTGGCGTGCCAGCGCCTCGTCGACCGTCAGCACGCCCGGTGCCTTGCCCGCGGCGAGGATGCGGCCGATCGCGGCGTCGATCGCCGCGCGCACCTCGGGATGGGCCGGGTCGCCCAGATGGCCCATCGAGGCGGACAGGTCCGCCGGGCCGATGAAGACGCCGTCGACGCCATCCACCGCCGCGATCGCGTCGATCTGCGCGAGCGCCTCGACCGATTCGACCTGCACCAGCAGGCAGATGCGCTCGTTCGCCTCGTGCAGGTACTTCGGATAGGACGACCAGCGCGACGAACGCGCCAGCCCGCTGCCCACGCCGCGCATGCCCTGCGGCGGGTAACGCGTGGCGCGCACCAGCGCGCGGGCCTGCTCGGCGCTGTCGACCATCGGCACCAGCAGCGAGGTTGCGCCGATCTCCAGCACCTGTTTGATCAGTGCCGCGTCGCCGTGCGGCACGCGCACCACCGGATGCACCGGGTACGGCGCCACGGCCTGCAGCGTACCGAGCATCGAGCGCAGGTCGTTCGGACCGTGTTCGCCGTCGACGAGCAGCCAGTCGAAGCCCGCGGTCGCGCACAGCTCGGCGGTGTACGGGTCGCCCAGGCCCAGCCACAGGCCGATGCGGGCGCCGGGTTCGGCGATCGCCTGCTTGAAGGTGTTGGGTGGTGTGTTCACAGGTTCTCAGACGAAGCGGACCGAAATCGAACCGAGCGGCCCGTAGTCCGCGTGGAAGGTGTCGCCGGCCGCGCAGGCGACCGGCCGCGTGAACGAGCCGCCGAGCACGATCTCGCCGGCCGCCAGCCCTTCGCCGTACGGCGCGAGCTTGTTCGCCAGCCAGGCCACACCCTGGCCCGGGTGATTGAGCACCGCGGCGCCGAGCCCCGACTCCTCGATCACACCGTTCTTGAAGAGCAGCGCGCCGGCCCAGCGCCAGTCCACCGCGTCGGGACGCATCGGCCGGCCGCCGATCACGATGCCGGCGTTGGCCGCGTTGTCGGCGATCGTGTCGAGCACCTTGCGCGGCGCCTTGGTGTGGCGGTCGAACTGCTCGATGCGCGCGTCGATCAGCTCCAGCGCAGGCACCACGTAGTCGGTCGCGTTGAGCACGTCGAACAGCGTCACCCCGGGGCCCTTCAGCGGCCGCGCGAGGATGAAGGCGAACTCGACCTCGAAGCGCGGCACGATGAAGCGCGCCGCCTCGACCTCGCTGCCGTCGCGCAGCAGCATGCTGTCCAGCAGCGTGCCGTAGTCGGGCTCGGTGATCTGCGAGGCGATCTGCATCGCGCGCGAGGTCAGCCCGATCTTGTGGCCGATCACGCTGCGGCCGGCCTCGCGCTGCAGCCGCACCCACTCGCGCTGGATCGCGTAGCTGTCGGCGATCTCCATCTGCGGATGGCGCCGGGAGAACTGCTCGACCTGGACGCGCGTGCGCTCGGCCTGATCGAGTTCGCGCGCGAGCGCGGCGTGGAGCGAAGGATCGAGCATGTCGGGTCGGATCGTCGGGGGGTCGCGCATTCTCCCGGTGCCGCACCCGGCGCCACAAACAAGCGAATCGTGAGCGCTGTCAAGAATCGCTTGAAGATCCGCCCGCCGCCTCCATGGCTGCAGTCCCGAAGCGCCGTGTCGATCTGCTTCGCAGACCCGGAAAGCAACGCGATCGACTGGGCCTCGCGGCCCGACTTCGCATCGCCGCTGAAGGGCAAGCCCGCGCTGATCGTCACCGCCGCGCCGGGCCTGTTCGGCGGACTCGACGCGCTGCTCGCGGAGATCGCTCTCCTGCAACGTGCGGGAATGAACCGTCAGCCCTGACGGTGCCCTCGGCGCCAACGCGCATGGGCGTGCGCAGCGTCGAGCCTCGGCAGACAATGCCGCCTGGAAACCCTCCATACCAGAGGACGAGCGATGACGGGCTCCATCGACGATCCGGGTGGCATCCAAGACCTGCTGCTGTTCAGATTGAGCAGGATCCTCTCGATCGGAGGCAGCATGGTCACGCGGATCTGCGAGGGACAGTTCGGCATCACGCGCCGCGAATGGGCCGTCTTGGCATTGGTGGGTCAGGCCGACGCGGTGAGATGGTCGCGCCTGATCGAACAGTCCGAGATCGATGAGCCGCCGCTGTCCCGCGCCATCTCGTCGCTGGTGGCCAAGGGCCTGGTGTCGAAGCGTCGGGTTCCGTCCCAAGGGGTGTGGGTGTCGTTGACCGATGCGGGAAGGGCGGTCTTCGATGAACTCTTTCCCCTGACCCGGTCGATCAACCTGCGCCTGCTCGAGGGCCTGGGCGCAGACGAAATCCACCAACTCAGTCTCGCGCTGCACTCGATTCATCAACGGGCCGTCGCCTTGGCGGAAGAGACGGATCTCCCCAAGGCCGACAGACGCCGGGGCAAGACCTGAGACCGCTGCATCAGGGTTTTTGGCGATCAGAGTTGTTTTGAACAACTGCCGATCACCTTCGTAGCATGCCGACCGCCCCTGCACGCTACAGGGCATTCAGCCTTCACCCACCTCCCGGAGTCGCCATGCAGCGCAGATTCGCCTTGTCAGCCATCGTCGCGTCGCTGGCGTCGACGCTTCAGCCCGGTCTCGCGGCCGCCCAGTCGGGTTCCGTGAAGATCGTCGTCGGCTTCGCCCCGGGAGGAAGTGTCGACGCGCTCGCCCGCCAGGTGGCCGAGACGCTTCAAGCCACACTCGGCCGGCCGGCGATCGTCGAGAACCGTGCCGGTGCGGCCGGTCGCCTCGCCATCGAACAGGTCAAGGCTTCGAACCCGGACGGCGACACGCTCCTGCTGGTGCCCCACGGCCCCGTCACGCTGTTTCCCCATGTCTTCAAGAATCTCCGGTTCGACATGGAGAAGGACTTCGTCCCCGTGACGCGTATCGCGACGGGTGACTACGCGCTGTCGATCGGGCCCGCCGTCCCTGCCAAGGACTTGCCCGGTTTCATCGCCTGGCTCAAGACCGCGGGAGACAAGGCCAGCTACGGCTCGCCGGGTGCGGGGACCTTGCCTCACCTGCTCGGCGTGTCCCTGGCGCGAGCGATCGGTTCGCCGATGACGCATGTGCCCTATCGAGGCTCGACCCCTGCCATGACGGACCTTGCAGGCGGCACCGTCGCGGCCGTCCTGAGCCCGGTCACCGAGGCACTGGCGCTGCACGATGCGGGCAAGGTTCGAATCATTGCGACGGCCGGTGCGTCGCGGTCCCCGTTTCTGCAGGGCGTGCCGACGCTGAAGGAATCGGGCATCGACATCGACGTGCCGCTCTGGTTCGCGCTGTATGCGCCGGCGGCCACACCGGCAGCCACGTTGACACGGCTTCGCACCGCCGTGGTCCAGTCGCTGTCCAGACCGGAAGCGGCTCAGAAGTTGAAGCTCCTGGGTCTCGTTCCCGCGCCCAGCCAACCCCAGGAGCAACTGGCGCTCCAGCGCCAGGAGACGCAGATGTGGGAGAAGGCCGTGAAGGCGTCCGGGTTCACGCCTGAGGACTGAACGACCATGAACGTCATCTTTGTCGTCGCGGACGATCTGGGTTATGCGGATTTGGGCTGCTACGGCGGCCGCTCGTCGGATTTCGGGCCCGTCTCCCCGAACATCGACCGACTGGCCCGGGAGGGCATTCGTTTCACGCAGGGGTACGCGAACTCGCCGGTGTGCTCTCCGACCCGGTTTGCCTTGATGACGGGCCGCTACCAATACCGCCTGCGGGGTGCCGCCGAGGAGCCCATCAACAGCGGATCGCGCGGCAGCCGGACCCTGGGCCTGCCGCCGGATCATCCGACGATGCCCTCGATGCTGCGGGCCGCCGGCTGGCGCACCGCGTTGATCGGGAAGTGGCATCTCGGGTATCCCCCTCACTTCGGCCCGCGGCTGTCCGGCTACGAAACGTTCTACGGCCCGATGTCCGGCGGAGTGGACTACTTCACCCACTGCGCGGGCAACGGGGTGCATGACCTGTTCCAGGACGAGCAGGAAGTCAACGACGTCGGCTACCTCACCGACCTGATCTCGGACCGCGCCGTGGCCTGGTTGGAAGGAGTGGCCCGGGCCGGCGCGCCGTTCCTGCTGAGCTTGCACTACACCGCACCGCATTGGCCGTGGGAGACCCGGGACGACGGCGGCAAGGCTGCCGACGTGAAGGGCAACTTGTTCCACCTGGACGGAGGGAACATTCACACCTATCGGCGGATGATCCACCACATGGACGAAGGCATCGGCCGAGTGATGGCCACGCTGGAGCGCTGCGGCGTGGCAGACGACACCCTGGTCATCTTCACCAGCGACAACGGTGGCGAGCGCTTCTCCGACAACTGGCCGCTCGTGGGCGGGAAGATGGATCTCACGGAGGGCGGAATCCGTGTCCCGTGGATCGCGCGCTGGCCGCGGGTCATCTCGCCCGGGCGAGTCAGCCCTCAACACTGCATGACCATGGACTGGACGGCGACCGTTCTGGACGCGGCGGAGGTGGCACCCTCCTCGTCACATGCGCTCGACGGTGTCTCGCTGATGCCCGTCCTGCGGGGCGGCGCCGAGTTTCATCGGCCCATGCACTGGCGCATGAAGCACCGTGGCCAGCGGGCCATGCGCGATGGGCGGTGGAAGTACCTGCTCGTCGACGGCAACGAGTATCTCTTCGACCTCGAGGCCGACGAACGCGAGCGAGCGAATCGTGCGCTTCGAGAGGGTGCCCAGCTCGATGCACTGCGAGACCGCTGGCTCGCCTGGAATGCGACCATGCCGGAGATCCCAGCCGATGCGACGGTGAGCCTCGGCTACTCGATCAAGGACATGCCTCAGCGCTGAAGCCGCGCGGATCCGAAGCAGATCCGCGGCATCACTGACAACCGAATCGCGGGCGCTGCCAAGAATCGCTTGAAGATCCCGACGCGCCGATTTGAGCCACGGCAAACGGCGCGGCGAACGGGCGCCGGAGCATCCGGGCGCCATGGCCCTCCTCCGCATCACGCCGCGCCAGCTCGAGGCCTTCGTCACCGTTGCCGAGGCGGAGGGCTTCGGCGAGGCGGCGAGCCGCCTGTCGCTGACGCCTTCGGCGATCAGCCAGCTCGTGGCCGAACTCGAGTCCGCCACGGGACTGCGCCTGTTCGACCGCACCACGCGGCGGGTGTCCTTGAGCGCGGCCGGCACCGAACTGCTCGGCGCGGCCCGCGACGCGCTCGGCGGTCTGGACCGCGTCCTGCGCAGCGCCGCCGACCTGCGCAGTCGTGCCCGCGGCGTGCTGCGCGTGGCCGCGCCGCTGGCGATCGCCTCGACGCTGCTGCCGCCGGCGATCGACACCTTCGTGCTGCAGCACCCGGGCGTGACGGTGCAGTTGTGCGACAGCGCGGTCGACCGGCTCGTCGACGCCGTCGCCCAGGCCAGCGCCGACTTCGCCCTCGGCCCGGATCGACCGACCACCGACGAAGTGCACCGCGAGCCCGTGCTCGACAGCCCGTGGGTGCTGTGGTGCGTGCCGGGGCACCCGCTGGCCGGCACGCCCACGGTGGACTGGGCCGACCTGCGTGCCCACGCGCTCGTGGCGGCGGGACGCGATCACGAACAGAGCATCGACCGGATGGGCGACGCATGGCCTGCGACCGAACGGGTCGTGCCGGTGCAGGTGGTGGACCACCTGACGACGGCGTTCGGCCTGGCCGCGGGCAGCCGCCTGGCCACGCTGGCCCCCGCGTACACGGGCCGGCTGGCCCGTGCCTTCGGCCTCGAGTCGCGCCGCGTGACCAACCCCGAGGTGATGCGCCAGGTGTGCCTGTATCGCCCCTCACGTCGGGCGCTGCCGCCGGCGGCCGACGCCTTCGCCGACCACCTGCGCGCCTGGCTGCCGGTTCACTGCACCGGCAGCACCGCGTTGACCTGACCGGTGCCGGAGGCCACGAAGTAAGGCGTGACGACCTCCGCCGCGCCACGGTAGTCGTCCCAGCCGAGCGCCCCCAGCAGCATCGCCGTGTCGTGCATCCAGCCTTCGCCATGGCAGGCGCGCGCGTAACCGGGCAGCATCCCGCAGAACTCCTTCCAGCGGCCGGCCTGCCACAGCTCGAGCGCGCGCAGGTCGCACTGACGGTTGAACTCGTCGCTGATCTCGTAGGGCCGATCGAACACGACGGCGTTGTCATGGATGCGGTGCGACAGCGAGCCGCTGGCGACCAGTGCGACGCGTCCATCGCAGGCGTCGATCGCCTCGCGGAACGCGGCGCCGACGCGGCGGCTCTCGTCGATCGTGGAGAACGCCAGCCAGCCCGACACCGAGACGACCTTCACCTTGCGGCGCAGCTTCATGAAGTGCATCGGCACCAGCGTGCCGTACTCCAGACCCAGCGTGCTGCGTTCGTGCGCCAGCGTCGTGACGCCCCGCGCCGTGGCCTGCTGCGCCAGCGCGCGGCCGAGCGACGGGTTGCCGACGTGGTCGTATTCGAGCGCCTCGATCTGGGTGGGGAACTCGCTGCTCGTGAAGACGCCCTGGAACTCCTTGCCCGCGTTGACGTGGTACGCGGCGTTGCTGAGCCAGTGCGTGTCCAGGATCACCACGGTGTCGGCACCGCTGGCGACGATGCGCTCGCCGATCGATCGCAAGCCCTGGATGGCGTCGTCACGACAGCCGTGCAACGGCCCCGGCAGTTCGGACAGCACCATGCGGGGAATGTGAGTGACCTTGGCGGCGAAGACGAGCTGGCCCATCGGGGCTCTCCTGTGTCGTGAGGGGGTGGCACGAGTGTGGAATCACCACCGCCCTCCCACAAGCGACCGATCGTGATCGATCGTTCAGGTGGACCTCAACAATTCTGCACGCGTGCAGACCTGGAACTGAGAGTCAGGACCAGGACTCATCATCCGCAGGTCCGGGGTTCGAGTCCCTGAAGCGCCACCGGATTCCCCTCCCCCGCGATGCCGCCCGCGGCCTCAGCCGCTGGTCACGAAGTGCACCGCCAGCGCGAGCGCAATCGCCGCGAGCAGGAAGTTCAGCCAGACGCCGACCTCCGTCCAGTACGGGCGAGGGATCTCCTTGTCGCCGAGGCCGCGTACGACGTTGCGGAACTGCAGCGCCGAGATCACCGAGACCACCGCGCCGGTCAGCAGCAGCGCCACCCCCAGCCAGAGCGAGAAGCCGCGCTGCGAAGGCGAGAGCGGCTGGTTGGCCACCATGCGCAGGAACAGGCCGAAGCGTTCGACCACGAAGCCGAAGCCCATCAGGGCAATGGCGCTGCGCTGCCAGGCCAGCAGGGTGCGCTCGGCAGCGAAGAGGACGCGGGGATCGTCGAGGTAGGACATCGGCAGCGGTCCTGGAGCGAGTGCGAACCGCCGCCGGCTCAGGACACGGTCACTTCGTCGCTGCGGCTGTCGCTACAGCAGCTTGCCGTCGCCGGTGATCGCCACGGCGAACACCTTGGACGACGGGCCCATCTTCACACGCGTGGCGATGTCCGTGCCGCTGAGCGCGACCTCCTTGCTCTGCGCGGGCGCGCCGTGGCCGAGTGCCTTCATCAGGTCGGCCAGCGCGCCGGCCACGGCGGCGGAACGAAGCAGCAACTCTCGACGATGGGTCATGGCGCGTGCCTCCTTGCGAACGCAACTCGACGAACACGGATCCTGAACGCCGCGGCCGCGAAGCCCCACTACCCAGATGGGCTATCGGCCCTCACCCATCGCGGTAATAGACGCTGGCCGCCCCGGCCGCGCTAATAGCCGGCAGTTGCGCTGGAGACATGCATGAACTTCGACAAGGAATTCGACGCCTCGGGGCTGGCCTGCCCGTTGCCCATCGTCAAGACGAAGAAGTCGCTCGCCGACATGAGCACCGGCCAGGTGCTGCGGGTGGTCGCCACCGATCCGGGCTCGGTGTGCGACATGGCGGCCTTCGCCGAGCAGACCGGCAACGCGCTGCTGCACTCGGGCACCGAGGGCGGCAAGTACGTCTTCTTCCTGAAGAAGGCCTGAGAACATGCCGGCCAAGAAGATGGCGATCATCGCCACCAAGGGTGCGCTGGACATGGCGTACCCGCCGCTGATCCTCGCGTCGACGGCGGCGGCGCTCGGCTGGGAGGTGCAGGTGTTCTTCACCTTCTACGGCCTGCAGCTGCTGCGCAAGGACCTGAGCGGCATCGCGATCAGCCCGCTGGCCAACCCGGCGATGCCGATGCCCGTGCCGATGCCGGTGATCGTCTCGGTGCTGCCGGGCATGCAGGCCATGGCCACCTCGATGATGAAGGCCAAGATGAAGAAGAAGGGCGTGGCCTCGCTGACCGAGCTGCGCGACCTGTGCCTGGAGGCCGATGTCAAGTTCATCGCCTGCCAGATGACGGTGGACCTGTTCGAGTTCAGCAAGGACGACTTCATCGGCGGCATCGAGTACGGCGGCGCGGCCACCTTCATGAAGTTCGCCGGCGAGACCGACGTCTGCCTGTTCATCTGAGGCACTGCGCCCGCCGGGGCAGCGAGGAGGGCCGATGGAGCTCGCCACGAATCCCGCCACCGTGGTCGTGTGGGGCGGCTTCGCGCTCGCCTTCATCTTCGGCGCGGTGGCCAACCGGTCCAACTTCTGCACCATGGGGGCGCTGTCCGATGTGGTCAACATGGGCCACTGGGGGCGCATGCGCATGTGGCTGCTGGCCATCGCGGTGGCCATCGTCGGCGCCAACGCGCTGGCACAGGCCGGCCTGGTGGACCTGGGCAAGAGCATCTACCAGCGGCCCAGCCTCAACTGGCTCTCGCTGATCGTCGGCGGCACGCTGTTCGGCATCGGCATGTCGCTGGCCGGCGGTTGCGCCAACAAGAACCTGATCCGCGTCGGCGGCGGCAGCGTGCGCTCGCTGGTGGTGCTGGCCTTCCTCGCCATCTCGGGCTACATGACGCTCAAGGGCCTGTTCGGGCAATGGCGCGCCGCCTGGCTCGACCCGGTGGCGCTCGACCTGGCGCGCTTCGGCTGGACGGACCAGGGGCTGCCGTCGCTGCTGTCGGCCGCCGGCATCGCTCCGGCGACGGCGCGCCTGCTCGCGGCCGGCGCGCTGGCGCTCGCGCTGCTCGTGTTCGTGTTCGCCGACCGGCGCTTCCGCGCCAACCCGACCCAGTGGCTGGGCGGCCTGGTGCTCGGCATGCTGGTGGTGGGCGGCTGGTACGTCAGCGGCCACCTCGGCTTCGGCGAGAACCCGGAGACGCTAGAGACCGGCTACTTCGCCACCAACACCCGCACGCTCGAGTCGCTCAGCTTCGTCGCGCCGCTGGCCTATGGGCTGGAGCTGCTGATGCTGTGGACTGACAAGTCCTTGCACCTGAGCTTCGGCATCGCCTCGGCGCTCGGCGTGGCGCTCGGCTCGGCCGCCTGGGCGCTGGCCACGCGCAGCTTCCGCTGGGAAGGCTTCGCCTCGCTGGCGGACCTGCGCAATCAGCTCGTCGGCGCGGTGCTGATGGGCTTCGGCGGCGTCACCGCCACCGGCTGCACGGTGGGCCAGGGGCTGACCGGGGTGTCGACGCTGGCGCTCGGGTCCTTTCTCGCGCTCGGCTCGATCATGCTCGGCGCCGTCGCGACGCTGAAGGTCATCACCTGGCGCGCCGAGCGCGAGGGGTAGGTCGCCTCACGGCCCGCAGACGGCCGCCGGCGAGCCCAGCAGCAGCGCGATCGGCCGGCCGGCACCGCTGCCGTGCCGGGCATGCAGCGCCAGCACCTGCGTCGCGAGGTCGTCGAAGTGGCACTCCCCCGCGGCACAGGCCTGCTGCAGTGCGGCGCCGCCGTCCCCCTGGCACCAGGCGTGGTAGGCCTCGAGCAGGCCGGGGAAGAGCTGCCGGCGCAGGCCCTCGTAGCCGGCGAACCAGAAGTGGATCGCGCTCGGCTCGCCACGTTCCAGCAGCGCCGGCAATGTGGTGGCGAGGTCGGCGAGCTGGTCGCGCAAGGCCCGCACCAGCAGCTCGCTGCGCCGATCGGGCAGCGCCAGCAGCATCGCCGGCCAGGCCGGGCCGAGGCGGCGCCCGACGCGGTGCTCGCCGAGTTCGTGCAGGATCAGCGTCTCGCCCTGCTCGTCCAGCAGGCGCGGCAGCCCGGCGCTGAAGTCGCGGTCCAGCCCGTAGGCCTGCGCCACCGCCCGGAACGGGCCGTCCACCCGCTTCAGGCCGAACACCTCGTACTTCTCCCACAGCCAGCGCGCCATCGACTCGCGCCGCAGCACGATGGTGTCGCCCGCCAGCACCGCCGGTGGCGCGAACAGGCCGCGCGCCCACTCGCGCCCGCAGACCTGCACGACCAGAGCGTCGTCGTCCAGGCGACGCAGCTCGTGCAGCTCGGCGACGAAGAACGCGGGCCGCTGCGCACCGGCCCAGCCGGCGCCGTACACGAGGCCGCGCGGCTGCAGCGCCGTGTTGATCTCCTCCACTGCGTAGGGCTGCGGCCGCGCGCCGCCGGGCAGCGGCACGGGCACGAACGCGCGCTCCTCCAGCTCGGCCCACAAGGCCTCGCGCCGGGCGATCCAGGCGCCCACCTCGGCACGCACCAGCGGCGCATCCAGCGGCAGGCCGCGCTCCCAGCGGTGGAACTCGCGCATCTGCAGCAGGAAGCTGCACAGGCCCAGGTCCTGCGCATGGCGCGCGTCGGCGATGTGGCAGTTGGTCTGCACCGCCTCGACCAGGCGGGCGGGCGGCCGCATCACGGCGACGGGCCCGCGCGGCGCCGGCGCGGCGGCCAGGCGACGATCGTCTCGACCAGCGCCTGCCAGGGCAGCGCCAGCAGGCTGCCGTGGCGCTCGTGGGCCAGGGCGACCAGCGCATGCACGTCGGCCTGCGGTGCCTCGACCTCCAGGCAGCGCTGCAGCGCCGCCAGCCCGCCCTGCTGCAGCTGCAGTGCCCGAGCGTGCACCAGCGGCGCCGGCGGGCGCGGCAGGCGCAACGCGAAGCTGGCCCGCTCGCGCAGCAGCGCCAGCAGGGTGCCGCAGTTGATGCGCGCCACCGGCGAGGCACACACCAGCACGTCCACCTCGCCGACCGGCTGGCGCTGAGCCAGGCTGCACTGCGCCGAGCGCGCCAGCAGCGCCTTGGCGAACACGCAGGCCGCGGCACCGTGGCAACACGCCGGCGGGTTCGGGTCCGGTCCCTGCATGGCGTCGCTCAGTCGTCGCCGGCAGGCCCGGCCTCGCGCACCTGCCCGAGCAGGTCCTCGGCTTGCAGCTCGTTCTCCGCGAACATCAGCTTGATGCGGCCGGGCGTGCCCGGCACATCGGCGGCGCGCAGCGCCTTGGCGCGCGCCGAGGCGTCGGCGAAGCGGTCGAACTGGTCGAGCTTGTGCAGGACGCCCAGCGGCATGATTCTGTACAGGTAGTAGGGCATCGGCTCAGACGTAGTGCTTGACGGCACGCCGCCGCCCGGGGCGCGCCTTCTGGATCACGACGCCGCGCACCGCGCCGAGATCGGGCAGCGGGCGCGCGGCGAATGCGGGGTTCAGGGCCTGCAGCTGCCAGCCCGCGCCCGCGCGGCGCAGCTGGCGGAAGAGCCACTCGCCGTCGAGCTGCGCGAGCACGAAGCTGCCGTCGCGCAGCGCGCCGTCGGGCTCGATCACGATCACCTCGCCCTCCTCGAACTCCGGCGCCATGCTCTGCCCGAGCACCTGCAGCGCGAAGACCTCGGCGCCTTCGCAGCGGCTCATGTCCGCCCCCCGGCCGTCGGGTACGCCGGCCGGCCCCCCGCGGGGGCACGGGCCGGCTTGGGAGCGGCCCGGCGCTCGGCCCGCCTCATGGGCAGACCTCGCTGTGGATCTGCCCGGCCGCGACGCCGCCGGCGCGCAGCGCGTCGTACAGCGTCTGCACGAAGGGCTCGGGCCCGGCGAGGTAGAAGTCGCAGGCGATGTCGAACAGGTCGGCGCGCATCGCCTGCGCCATCTGGCGCGCGCCGGCAGCCGGGTCGCTGTGGTAGCTGAGCTGGTGCTCGAAGCTGTCCAGCGCGGCCGACCAGGCGCGGCACTGGTTGGCCATGAAGTGGCCGTCGGGCCGCGTGGCGAGCCAGAACAAGGCGAGCGAGGGCGCCTCGTCGCGCGCCAGCGCATGCTCGATCAGGCTCTTCACCGGCGCGAAGCCCAGGTCGCAGGCAGCGAACACCAGCGGCCGCTCGCCGCCCTCGAGCACGAAGTCGCCCTGCGGCCCCCACAGGTCGATGGCCGTGCCCGGCTTCAGCGCAGCGCCGAACACACGCCGCGCGAACGCATCGTCGTCGTCGCGGCCGACCAGGAAGTGCAGGTTGCGGTCGTCGCACGGGCAGCTCGCCACCGGCAGGGTGGCATGCAGGTCGTCGCCACCGTCGCCGCCCAGCCCGAGCGTGACCGACTGGCCGGCCAGGAAACGCAGCCGGTGGCTGCGCGGCGTCTGCACGTGCAGCAGCCGGGTGTCGGGCGCCAGCTCGCGCACGGCACGCAGGCTGGCGACGATCTGCTGCGGGGCGATGTCCTGCGGCCCGCCGGCCTCGAGCGTCTCGATCGTCAGCTCGCTGCTGGCCGGCGTGTGGGCGCACATCAGCGTGTAGCCCTGCGCCTTCTCGGCCTCGGACAGCGGGTAGTCGCAAGGCTGCACACGCGCCACCGCGCCGTCGATCACGCGCACCTTGCACATGCCGCAGCTGCCGTTGCCGCAGCCGTAGTTGAGCTTGAGCCCGGCGCGCAGGCCGGCCTGCAGCAGCGTGTCGTGCCCCTCCACGCTGAACTGGTGCCCGCTCGGGCGCACCGTGACCTGCGCGCACATCACCTTGAGCATGTCGTCCATCACGTCCAGCCGATCGACGGGTTCGGTGGCCAGCACACGCGCCAGGCCCGTCGTCGCCTGGTTCGCCAGCCGCTGCAGTGCCACGTCGCCCGGCGCGGCCTCGGCCTGCGCACGTGCCGCGTCGCGCAGCTCGAGCACCAGCGCGTGGTAGCGCTGCAGGTGGCGGCGCAGGTCCGCCAGCTCCTGGCTCTGCCGGAACAGGCGCTGCGCCAGCACCTCCTGGCTGGGCAGCAGGCGCTCGCGCACGCGCTGCCCGAAGGCCATCTCCTTGATCAGCGCGACCTGCTCGCTCGCCCCGCCGTCCTCCAGCTGCGCCTGCGGGTACAGGCGCAGCAGCGCCTCGGTGGAGACGAGGCCGTCGCTGATCGGCAGCTCGCCGCTGCGCACGCGCTGCTGCAGCACGCCACGCGACACGCCCACCAGGTGGGCGGCGCGCCAGACGGTGAGCCATTGGGACATGGTGGTCAGTCCCCGCCGACACGGTCCAGGTAGCGCGCGCGGTACAGCAGCCGCGGCGCCTGCGGATCGTCGACGAAGGCGGCGCGGTCGTGCAGCACGTTGTTGCACACCAGGCCCATGCCGGGCTCCAGGCGCAGCTGCAGCACGAACGGCGAGGTGGCGAGCACGCCGCGCAGCGCGGCGACGGCAGCCTGGGTCGCCGCGTCGTCCTTCCAGGCGATGCTGCGCGTGCGCGCGGTGTAGCGCATGTGCAGCCGGCCGTCGGCAGCGGTGGAGAACACCGGGCCGGTCTGTTCCGGCCGCGCCACGCCGTCCTCGTCGGAGCGCGCCGGGATGGTCATCGCGTCGGCCGCGCCGAGCGCCTGCACATGCGCGGGGTCGAGGTCGCGCAGCGCGATGTAGGCCAGTTCGTGGTCG
>QJOU01000135.1 GCA_003265685.1 Piscinibacter caeni
GGCCCGGCCGCCCAGCGTGACGGCCACCCAGCGCCGCCCGCGCACCTGCCAGCAGCCGGCGGCCGCGGCCGGCTCCGCGCTCAGCAGCTCGACCTGCTCGCGCGCCAGCAGCGCACGCAGCGCGGCGGGAATGCGGACGGAGGCCATCGCGGCCGGGCGGCCGTCAGAACGGCTGCTCCATGCCCTCGCGCGCATAGACACGCTGCACCGCCGGGCGCGCATGCACACGCTGCAGGTAGGGCAGCAGGCCGGGCACGGCGCGCGCCGGGCGCGGCATGGCGCGTGTCCAGCGGGCGAGCATCAGCACGTAGGGGTCGAGGATGGTGTAGCGCGCGCCCAGGAACCAGGGCCCGCCGGAGGCCTGCACCTGGGCCTCGAGCTGGTCGACCATGCCCACGATGCGCGCCTGCGCATGCGCCTTGACCTGCGCGGCGCCCTCCGGCGTGTCGGCCCAGCGCTCGGGATAGAAGTACAGCACCAGCTCGGCGTGAAGCGTGTTGGCGAGCCAGAACAGCCACTTGTAGAACGTGCCGCGCTCGGGCGTGCCGAGCGGCGGGGCGAGGCCGGCCGCGGGATGCGTGTCGGCCAGGTGCAGCGCGATCGCGGCGGTTTCGTAGAGCACCAGGCCATCGTCGACCAGCACCGGGATCTTCCCGTTCGGGTTGAGCTTCAGGTACTCGGGCGAGCGCTGCGCGTGGCGCGCGCGGTCCACCAGCGCGAGCTCGAAGGGCACGCCAAGTTCCTCCAGCACCATGTGCGGGGTCATGCTGGCGTCGGTGGGGGAGTAGTGCAGGGTGAGCATGCGCGCATCGTAGTGCCTGCGGCCCGCGCGGCGCGCTTGACCGAAATGTCACCTCCGCGTGTGCGCGCCGTGAGACCTGCTGCCTAGAGTGGACGCATGTCGAACCCGACATCCTCTCCACTCCCGCAGGACACGACCATGACCGCACGCTCGCTTCTCGCCCTCACCGTCGCCATCGCATTGTCCGGCGCCGCCGCCGCCACCTTCGCAATGGAAGGCACGCAGGACTTCCCGAGTGCCGACCAGCTCTCCTCGCGCAGCCGCGCCGAGGTGATCGCCGAACTCGACGCCGCGCGCCGCGACGGCACGCTGGAGGCACTGCGCTGGGGCGAGGCCTCGCCGGCACCGCAGCCGCTGTCGACGCTGTCGCGCGCCCAGGTGGTGGCCGAGGCGCGCGAGGCGCTGCGCCTGGGCCTGACCGGCGCCGACGAGGAAGGCCTGCGCGTGCCGACACCGGCGCAGGCCGAGCTGATCCGCGCCGCCGGACTGCGCGCGCTCGAGCGGCAGATGGCGCAGGCGGCGAACTGACCCGCTGGGTCCGTTCACAGCTTGTCAGACCAGGCCCTGCTCGTGCAGGCTGTCCAGCACGAGCACGAGCTCGCGCCGCACGTCCTGCAGCAGCGGCTCCAGCGCCGCCGCTTCGCGGCGCTGGCGGGAGGCCGCCTCCAGTGCCGCGGCGGCGCGCTGCAGCGCGGGCATGCCCAGGCTGCCGGCAACGCTCTTGAGGTCGTGCGCGCAGCGCATCGCGGCGTCGCCATCGCCTTGCGCGCAGGCGGCGCGGAAGCGCGCGACGAAGTCGCTCTCGCGTTGGCGGAACATCGCCAGCAGCCGCCGGTACAGCGCCTCGTCGCCCATCAGCGCGGCCAGACCGGCGCGCACGTCCAGCGGCGGCGGCGCCTCCGGCCCGGGCACCGGCGGCGCCGGGTGCACCCAGCGCGCCAGCGTGGCGAACAGGTCGTCGACGCGGATCGGCTTGGCCACGTGGTCGTTCATGCCCGCCTGCAGCACCTTCTCGCGGTCGCCGGCCATCGCGTTGGCCGTCATCGCGATGACCGGCAGGTCCTTCAGCTCGGGCCGCTGGCGCAGCGCGCGCGTCGCCTCGTAGCCGTCCATCACCGGCATCTGGCAGTCCATCAGCACGGCATCGAAGCGCTCGCGCTCGAGGATCGCCAGCGCCTCCCGGCCGTCGCCGGCGATGTTGACGACGATCCCGGCGCGGTTGAGCAGGTCGCGCGCCAGCTCCTGGTTGATGGGGTTGTCCTCCACCAGCAGGATGCGCGCGCCGGCCAGCCCCGCCTGGCGGGCCTGCAGCAGCTCCTGGCGCTGCTCATTGCGGCTCGGGCCGGCGCGCGGACGGCCCAGCGCATGGGCGCAGGCGTCCAGCAGGCCCGAGGGGGTGACCGGCTTGGGCAGCAGCCCGGCCACGCGCAGCCCGCGCTCGTCGAGCTGGCGCTCGGCGTCGTCGCGGCTGAAGGCCGTCACCATCAGCACGGTCGGCGGAGCGTGCCGGCCGGCCGCCTGCGCCAGCCGCTCCAGGCAGCCGATGCCGTCCAGGCCGGGCATGTGCCAGTCCAGCAGCAGCAGCCGGAACGGCCGGTCCTCGGCGTCGGCCCGCGCCACCTGCTGCAGCGCTGCCGCACCGTCGGCCGCCGTCTCGGCCTGCAGGCCGAAGGCCGTGGCGAGTGTGCGCAGCAACTCGCGCGCCGCCGGGTGGTCGTCGACGACGAGCACGCGCATGCCCTGCAGCTCGGCGTCCTGCGGCGGCGGCGCGGCCTCGGGCTGCAGGCCGAAGGGCACGCTGAAATGGAAGCAGCTGCCGCGCCCGGTCTCGCTGTCGACCCCGATCTCGCCGCCCATGCGCTCCACCAGGTGGCGGCAGATCGCGAGCCCCAGCCCGGTGCCGCCGTAGCGCCGGCTGGTCGCGGCGTCGGCCTGCGTGAAGGGCTGGAACAGGCGCGCGCGCGCCTCGGGCGCGAGGCCGATGCCGGTGTCGCGCACCTCGAAGCGCAGCGTCACGCGCCGGTCATCGCGCGCCGTCTCGGCCACCGCCACCGTGACCTCGCCGCGCTCGGTGAACTTGATCGCGTTGTTGCTCAGGTTCAGCAGGATCTGGCCCAGCCGCGACGGGTCGCCCACGAGTGCGGTCGGCAGCCCGGGCGGCAGGGCGAACAGCAGCTCCAGCCCCTTTTCCTCGGCGCGCATGCCCACCAGCGTGGCGAGCTGGTCCAGCACGTCGCCGAGCCGGAACGGGATCTCCTCGATCTCCAGCCGGCCGGCTTCGATCTTCGAGAAGTCGAGGATGTCGTTGATGATGCCCAGCAGCGACTCGGCGGCGCGGTGCACCTTGTCGACGTAGTTGCGCTGGCGCGCGTCCAGCCCGGTCTGCAACGCCAGGTACGACATGCCGAGGATGGCGTTCATCGGCGTGCGGATCTCGTGGCTCATGTTGGCCAGGAACTCGCTCTTGGCGCGGGTGGCCGCCTCGGCGGCATGCTGCGCGCGGGCCAGTTCCTCGGTGCGCTCGAGCACACGCTGCTCCAGGTTCTCGGCCACCTCGCGCGCCATGCGGGCACGCTCGTCGAACCGGCGGTGCAGCTGGCGCACGCGCAGCCGGTACGCGAGCCAGAGCATGGCGAGCAGCCCGGCGGCGACCAGGGTCCGGAACGGCCAGGTCGCATACCACGGCGGCGGGATGCGGATCGCGAGCGGAGCCGCGCCCTCGCTCCAGTCTCCGCGCGGGCCGCGGGCCTGGACCCGGAACAGGTAGTCGCCCGGCGGCAAGGTCGTGTAGGTCGCGCTGCGCCGGGCGCTGTCCGTCTCGTTCCACTTCGTTTCGAGCCCTTCGAGCCGGTAGCGGTAGCGCGTGCGCGCCGGATCGACGTAGTTCAGGGCGGCGAACTCGAACGACACGATGCTGCGCTCCTCCAGCGCCAGCGACGCGGCGGACCAGATGGGCTGCGCCAGCGGCGCGCTGCCCGGCGGCACCGGCTCGCCGAACAGGCGCAGTTCGGTCAGGTACACCGGCAGCGCACGCTCGCGCTCGACGACCTGCCCGGGGAAGAACGCCACCAGCCCCTTCTGCGAGCCGAAGAACATCTCGCCGCTCGAGCTCCTGGCGGCAACCGCGGGGTTGGCGAAGCGGTCGGTCAGCAGGCCGTCCGACGCATGGAAGTTCGTGAAGGTCTCGGCGTACGGATCGAAGCGCGACAGCCCGTTCGGCGTGCTGATCCACAGGCGTCCGTCGTCCTCCTCCAGGATGCCGACCACCAGGTCGGCGGGCAGCCCCGAGCGCGCGGCGTACGACGTGAAGGTCGCGCTGCGCGGGTCGAGCTTGCCGAGCCCGCGGAAGGTGGCGGCCCACACCATCCCCGCGCGGTCGACGTGGACGGCGTTGACCCGGTTGTGCCCGGGCGGCTGCACCGCTCGGAGCTCGGCGTCGAAGGCCCGGAACATGCCCGTCTGCGGATCGAAGCGGTGCACGCCGCGCGACGCGCTGGCCAGCCACAGCGCACCGCTCGCGTCCTCCGCGATCGAGCGGTACTGGACCAGGCTTCTCGGCTGCGGCCGGAAGGTGGAGAAGTCCTCGGTCGCGGGCTCCCAGCGGCTGAGGCCGAAATCCGTCGCGGCCCACAGCGTGCCGCGGCGATCGACCCGCAAGGCCGTGACCCGGTTGTGGTTCAGCGATCGCGGGTTGGCGGCATCCTGGACGTAGTTCGTGTACCGGCCGGAGGCGGGATCGAAGCGGACGAGGCCGTTGCCGTTCGTGCCGAACCACAGGTGGCCCGCGCCGTCCTTCGCGATCGCGCTGACGCCGCGCGCGAAGACGGGCTGCTCGATCTGCGTGACCTGGTCCGTCCTGCGGTCGACCCGGTTCAGGCCGCGGTCGGTGCCGATCCACAGCGTGTCGGGGTCGTCCGCGAAGGCCGCGGTCACGGCGCCCTTGCCCAGGCTCTGCGGCCCCGCCTGCTGGTGCCGGTACGAGCGGAAGCGCGGGCGCTCGGAGTCGAAGCGGTAGACGGCTCCCGACTTCGTCAGCGCCCAGAAGTTGCCGTCACGGTCCTTGAACAGTTCGACGACGAGGTCATCGCGCAGGCCATCCGGATCATCGGGGTTGCTCTGGTACCAGATGGCCTGCCGGCGGTCCGGTGTCAGCTTCACGAGGCCGAGCTTGCTGGTGCCGAGCCACAACGCGCCGTCGCGATCCTCCTGGATCGAGACGACGCCGGAGGACGCGTTCGGCGCCAGGCCGCCGTCGCGGAAGGCGTAGACGGTGAGCTCGCCGCTGGCGACATTCACCGCGGCCACGTCGCCGCCGGAGGACAGGCCGAACCACAGCGTTCCGCGGCTGTCCTGGAACGGCCGCGACGGAAAGCCCGTGCTGACGAAGCTGCGTCCGGATGCCGTCTCGAGCCTGATGTGGCGGGTGACCTTGCCTGAGCGCCGGTCGAGCACGTAGAGCCCCGCACTGCTGGTGACCCACAGGGTGCCGTCCTGCAGGGCCGCCATCGCGATGACACGCGTCTCGCCGACCCCGGGCGTTTAGCGCGGCCGATGACAGGTCGTCTTCGACGTGACCGGGTCCAGGGCCGTCACGCCGTCGTCCGTGGCCAGCCAGATCAGGCCATCCTGGTCTTCGACGATGTCGTGCGCGATCCTGACGGTGCCGCAGTCGTCGTCGGGCGACCGGTACTGCGTGAAGCTGCCGGTCGCCGGGTCGTAGCGGCTGAGCGAGTCATCGGCGCCGATCCACAGCCGGCCCGCGCGGTCGATCGCGAACGAGTGGCCGATCATGTGGCCGACGCTGTTCGCGCTCGGGCCGTCCGGGACCTTCATGAAACCGTAGCCGTCGTAGCGCCGCAACCCGTCCGCGGCACTCAGCCAGAGGAAGCCGTACCGGTCCTGCACCGCCCGCTGCAGCGCCAGCGGCGCGGCAGGCGAGGGCAGCGGGTGAAACTGGATCGGCGCGCCGGCGACGAGGGCGACGTCGACGACGTCGATGTCCTTCGCCCGAGCCGCGCCGCAGGCCGCGAGCATGGCAAGCGCGGTGAACAGCGCGACGGCGAGACGGCTCCAACCCTTCATACGGCTCGTACCCCTGCGTCCCCTGGCGGCGCCGGTTCCGCGGATCGGAGGTGCGACAACCGGCGCGA
Organism: Piscinibacter caeni; assembly: GCA_003265685.1. Classification (GTDB taxonomy): domain Bacteria; phylum Pseudomonadota; class Gammaproteobacteria; order Burkholderiales; family Burkholderiaceae_C; genus Piscinibacter; species Piscinibacter caeni. Next base: position 5,953 of record QJOU01000135.1, read on the forward strand.
TGGCGGTTCCCGCAGCATCGTGAAGGGCCAGTATCCCCCACCACGGCGCATTGTCCTGCCGTGGATAACACGAGGCTGACGCAGTCGGGAGGGCGCGCCCGCCGACCGGGTGCGGCCCGGGCGCCGATCAGGGCGCCGTCGCCTGCCGCACCGCCCGCTCCCAGGCCGCCATGCGCTCGGCCGCCTGCTCGCGCGGCAGGGTGGGCAGGAAGCGCCTCTCGACCTGCCATTGCGCGGCCAGCTCGTCGAGGCTGCGGTACACGCCGGCCGACAGCCCGGCCAGGTAGGCCGCGCCGAGCGCGGTGGTCTCGATGACCTTGGGCCGCACCACCGGGATGCCGAGCAGGTCGGCCTGGAACTGCATCAGCAGGTCGTTGACGCAGGCGCCGCCGTCCACGCGCAGCTCGGCCACCGGGGCGGCGCCGGCCGCCACCGCGTCGCGGCTCATCGCGGCCAGCAGCGCGGCGCTCTGGAAGGCAATGCTCTCGAGCGCCGCACGCGCGATGTGCGCCACCGTGCTGCCGCGCGAGAGACCGACGATCGCGCCGCGTGCCTCGGGCTGCCAGTAGGGCGCGCCGAGCCCGGTGAAGGCCGGCACGAACATCACGCCGCCGGCATCGGGCACGCTCTGCGCGAGCTGCTGCACCTCGCCGCTCGCCTTGATGGCATGCAGGCCGTCGCGCAGCCACTGCACCACCGCGCCGCCGATGAACACGCTGCCCTCGAGCGCGAACTCTGGCGTTGCGGAGGGCTGGGCGGCACTCGTGGTGATCAGCCCGTTGGCGCTGGTCTGGAACACGCCGCCGGTGTGCATCAGCATGAAGCACCCGGTGCCGTAGGTGTTCTTTGCCAGGCCGGCCTTGAAGCAGGCCTGGCCGAACAGCGCGCTCTGCTGGTCGCCGGCCACGCCGCCGATCGGCAGCGCGGCGCCGAGCAGGCCGGGCACGGTCGTGCCGAAGCCATGGCTCGAGGGATGCACCTGCGGCAGCACCGCGCGCGGCACGCGCAGCGCAGCGAGCAGCTCGTCGTCCCAGGCGTTGCGGTGCACGTCCAGCATCAGCGTGCGCGAGGCGTTGCTGACGTCGGTGGCGTGCACCGCACCGCCGGTGAGCTGCCACATCAGCCAGCTGTCCACCGTGCCGAAGGCCAGCTCGCCGCGTTCGGCCGCGGCACGCGCGCCCTCGACATGGTCGAGGATCCAGGCCAGCTTGGTGCCGGAGAAGTACGGGTCGAGCACCAGGCCCGTCTTGCGCCGGAACAGATCGCTGTGGCCCGCCTCGCGCAGCCGCGCGCAGACGTCGGCGGTGCGGCGGTCCTGCCAGACGATCGCGTTGTGCAGTGGCGCGCCGCTCGCGCGGTTCCACACCACGGTGGTCTCGCGCTGGTTGGTGATGCCGATCGAGGCGATGTCGGCCGCCGCCAGCCCCGCCCGGGCGATCGCCTCCTGCGCGGTGGCCAGCTGGGTCTGCCAGATCTCCAGCGGGTCGTGCTCCACCCAGCCCGGCTGCGGATAGATCTGGCGGAACTCGCGCTGCGCCATCGCGACGATGCGGCCGTCGCGGTGGAACACGATGCTGCGCGAGCTGGAGGTGCCCTGGTCCAGCGCCAGCAGGAAGTCCTTGCTCATGATTCTTCCGTCACGTGAAGCTGCACACCCGCCTCGGCCAGCAGGGCGGGGAACGGTGGCGGCGGTCGCACGTCGGTGAACAGCGCGTCGATCTGGTCCAGCCGCGCCAGCTCCACCATCGCCGGGCGGTTGAACTTGCTGTGGTCGACCGCCAGCCACACTTCGCGCGAATGTTCGATGATGGCCTTGGCAACCTTCACCTCGCGGTAGTCGAAGTCGCGCAGCGTGCCGTCGGACTCGATGGCCGAGATGCCGATCAAGCCGATGTCGACCTTGAACTGGGTGATGAAGTCCACCGTCGCCTCGCCGACGATGCCGCGGTCGCGCGAGCGCACCACGCCGCCGGCGACGATCACCTCGCAGTCGGGGTTGTCGGAGAGGATCGCCGCCACGTTCAGGTTGTTGGTGATCACGCGCAGGCCCTTGTGGCGCAGCAGCTCGCGCGCCACCGCCTCGGTGGTGGTGCCGATGTTCAGGATCAGCGAGCAGCCCTCGGGCACCGCCTTGGCCACCGCACGCGCGATGCGCTGCTTGGCGCTCGCGTTGAGCTGCTGGCGCTGCCGGTAGGCGATGTTCTCGGTGGTGGAGGCGGGCACGCGCACGCCGCCGTGGAAGCGCGCCAGCAGCCCCTCGTCGGCCAGCAGCTTGACGTCGCGCCGCACCGTCTGCAGCGTCACGCCGAAACGCTCGGCCAGCGCCTCGACCGTGATCGAGCCGCGGGCGCGCACCTCGTCCAGCAGGTCGGCCTGGCGCGGGTTGGGGGTCATGGGCGGAAGGCTAGCGGCACGACCCGGGAAAACCACAGGGCTTACCCATCTTGCGGCGGGCCGGGGGTTCGGCTAAAACGAAAAGAGAGGCGCACAAACGAACGCAAACGAACATCCGTTTCGCGCACGATCGCGCCCCGTCCGAACCCTCCCGGAGACCGCTTGAACCACCCCCGCCCCGACGGCTGGCGCGACGACGCGCCGCTCGCCTGCGACGTGCTCGTCGTGGGCGGCGGCATCAATGGCGCCGGCATCGCCCGCGACCTGGCCGGTCGCGGCGCCTCGGTCGTGCTGGCCGAGAAGGACGACCTGGCCGCCCACACCTCGTCGTCGTCCACCAAGCTGATCCACGGCGGCCTGCGCTACCTCGAGTACTACGAGTTCTCGCTGGTGCGCAAGGCGCTGGCCGAGCGCGAGGTGCTGCTCAAGAGCGCGCCGCACATCATGTGGCCGCTGCGCTTCGTGATGCCGCACGACCCCGGCATGCGGCCGGTGTGGATGATCCGCGCCGGGCTGTTCCTCTACGACCACCTCGCGCGGCGCGAGGTGCTGCCGGGCTCGACCACGGTCGACCTGCGCCGCCATGCGGCCGGCACGCCGCTGAAGAAGACGTTCACCAAGGGCTTCGTCTATTCCGACGGCTGGGTCGACGACGCCCGCCTCGTGGTGCTGAACGCGCTCGACGCGCGGCAGCACGGCGCCACCGTGCTGACCCGCAGCGCCTGCGTCGACGCCCGGCGCAGCGCCACGCAGTGGCAGTGCACGCTGCGCGGCGCCGACGGCCGCGAGCGCGCCGTGACGGCGCGCTCGCTGGTCAACGCCGCCGGGCCCTGGGCGGCGCAGTTCCTCGGCGAGCATGCGCATGCCGCGAAGCCGAAGACGCTGCGCCTCGTGAAGGGCAGCCACATCGTCGTGCCGAGGATGTTCGAGCACGACATGGCCTACATCTTCCAGAACCCGGACAAGCGCATCATCTTCGCGATCCCCTACGAGGGCGACTTCACGCTGATCGGCACCACCGACGTCGAGCACCGCGGCGCGATCGGCACCGCCCGCATCGACGACAGCGAGATCGCCTACCTGTGCGAACAGGCGAGCCGCTACTTCGAGCGCGCCGTGTCGCCAGCCGACGTGGTGTGGACCTATTCCGGCGTGCGGCCGCTGCTGGACGACGAATCCGGCGACCCGTCGGCCGTGACGCGCGACTACTCGCTCGAACTCGACACCGCGCAGGCCCCGCTGCTGAACATCTGGGGCGGCAAGATCACCACCTTCCGCAAGCTGGCCGAGGAAGCGGCCGACCTGGTGGCCCGCCCGCTGGGCATCACGCGCGCGTCGTGGACCGAGGGCGCCTTCCTGCCCGGCGGCAACCTGAGCCCGGTGATCGGCGCGGCCCAGCGGCCGGACACCGACTTCAGCCGCTTCGTGCAGGCCATCGCGCTGCGCCGGCCCGAGCTGGCGCCGGCGCTGGTGCGGCGGCTGTGCCGCGCCTACGGTGCGCGCGTCGAGGAGCTGCTGCGCGAGCCGCTGGGCGCCGAGGTGGCGCCCGGGCTGCACGAGGGCGAACTCCAGTTCCTGCGCCGCGAGGAATGGGCGCTGTCCGCCGACGACGTGCTGTGGCGGCGCAGCAAGCTGGGCCTGCACTACACGCCGGCGCAGCGCGCCGCGGTCGACGCCTGGTGCCGCGCCCGCTGGGCCGCCGCCACCGCGGGCGCGGAGCACCTATGGAACTGAGCCTGCAAGGCCTCTCGCACAAGGTGGGCGCCGCGACCCACCTGTACCCGCTCGACCTGACGCTGGTGCCGCGCGCCGTCACCGTGCTGCTCGGCGCCACGCAGGCCGGCAAGACCACCCTGATGCGCCTGATGGCGGGGCTCGACACGCCGAGCGCCGGCCGCGTGACGGCCGACGGCAAGGACGTGACCGGCGTGCCGGTGCGCGAGCGCAACGTCGCGATGGTCTACCAGCAGTTCATCAACTACCCGTCGATGACGGTGGCCGACAACATCGCCTCGCCGCTGAAGCTGCGCGGCGAGACCAACGTGGCACAGCGCGTGCAGCAGCTGGCCGAGAAGCTGCACATCGAGCCCTTCCTGAAGCGGCTGCCGGCCGAGCTCTCCGGCGGCCAGCAGCAGCGCGTGGCGCTGGCGCGCGCGCTGGCCAAGCAGGCGCCGCTGATGCTGCTGGACGAGCCGCTGGTCAACCTCGACTACAAGCTGCGCGAGGAGCTGCGCGAGGAACTCACGCAGCTGTTCGCGAGCGGCGATTCGACGGTGGTCTATGCCACCACCGAACCCACCGAGGCGCTGCTGCTGGGCGGCCACACCGCGGTGATGGACGCCGGCGAGCTGCTGCAGTACGGGCCGACGGCCGAGGTGTTCCGCCGCCCGAAGTCGATCCGCGTCGCGCGCGCGTTCAGCGACCCGCCGATGAACCTGCTGGCCGGCAACGCGGCCTCGCTGGGCGTCACCCTGGCCTCGGGCCTGGCGCTCTCGGTGCCGTTGCCCGAGCGCGCCACCCGCTCGCTGACGATCGGCGTGCGGGCCCCTGCGCTGCGCGTGGAGCGCCGCGACGGTGACCTCGCGCTGCCCGGCCAGGTGGAGCTGGCCGAGATCTCCGGCTCGGACACCTTCGTGCACGTGGCCACCGCGGTGGGCGAGCTCGTCGCGCAGCTGACCGGCGTGCACCAGTTCGAGCTCGGCTCGGCGGTGACCCTGTACCTCGATCCGGCGCAGGCCTACGTGTTCGACGCGAACGGCGACCTGCTGGTCGCGCCTGGAGACCGCTGAGATGAGCCGCATCGACCTGGATCTCGCCCACAGCTACCGCCCGAATCCGCAGAAGGACGAGGACTACGCGCTGCTGCCGCTGAAGATGAGCTTCGCCGACGGCGGCGCCTACGCGCTGCTCGGGCCCTCGGGCTGCGGCAAGACGACCATGCTCAACATCATCTCGGGCCTGGTCGTGCCCTCGCAGGGCACGGTGAAGTTCGACGACCGCGACGTCACGCACGCGTCACCGCAGCAGCGCAACATCGCGCAGGTGTTCCAGTTCCCGGTCATCTACGACACGATGACGGTGGCCGAGAACCTGGCCTTCCCGCTGAAGAACCGCGGCGTCGCGCCGGACAAGATCCGCCAGCGCGTCGGCCGCATCGCGGAGATACTGGAGATGTCGGGCCAGCTCGACCGGCGCGCCGCCGGTCTCGCGGCCGATGCGAAGCAGAAGATCTCGCTCGGCCGCGGGCTGGTGCGCGAGGACGTCTCGGCCGTGCTGTTCGACGAGCCGCTGACGGTGATCGACCCGCACCTGAAGTGGCAGCTGCGCCGCAAGCTCAAGCAGATCCACCACGAGCTGAAGCTCACGCTGGTGTACGTGACGCACGACCAGGTCGAGGCGCTCACCTTCGCCGACCAGGTGGTGGTGATGACCCGCGGCCGCGCGGTGCAGGTGGGCACGGCCTCGCAGCTCTTCGAGCGGCCGGCGCACACCTTCGTCGGCCACTTCATCGGCTCGCCGGGCATGAACTTCCTGCGCGCCGACCTGCTGCCCGGCGCACCCGCCGGCGCCACGCGCCTGGGCGTGCGGCCGGAGTACGTGACACTCGCCGCGCCGCAGGCCACCGGCGCCGTGCCGGCCACCGTGAGGCAGGTGCAGGACATCGGCACCTACCAGCTGCTCACCGCGGCGCTGGCCGATGGCGAGGTGGTGCGGGCACGCCTGCCGATCGAGCAGCGCCTGCCGGCCGCCGGTGAGGCGGTGTGGCTGCAGGTCGTGGGGTCGCACACCTGCTACTACAAGGACGAGGAGCTCGTGGCATGAGCAACGCACGGCCGTTCCGAAGTTGCGAACTCCCCCTCGGGGGGACGGCCCGCAGGGTCAAGGGGGCACCATGAAGCCGGTCAACCAGAAGGCGTGGCTGCTGATCCTGCCGGTCGTCCTCTGCGTCGCGTTCTCCGCGATCCTGCCGCTGATGACGGTGGTGAACTACTCGGTGCAGGACATCATCTCGCCCGAGCGGCGCGTGTTCGTCGGCACCGAGTGGTTCAAGCAGGTGATGCGCGACGACGACCTGCAGGGCGCGCTGCTGCGCCAGATCGGCTTCTCGCTGGCGGTGCTGCTGGTGGAGATCCCGCTGGGCATCCTGCTCGCGCTGTCGATGCCCGCCAAGGGCTGGAAGTCCTCCGCGGTGCTGGTGATCGTCGCGATCTCGCTGCTGATCCCGTGGAACGTGGTCGGCACGATCTGGCAGATCTACGGCCGCACCGACATCGGCCTGCTCGGCGCCGGCCTCGCCGCGCTCGGCATCGACTACAGCTACACCGGCAGCGCGCGCGATGCCTGGCTCACCGTGCTGGTGATGGACGTGTGGCACTGGACGCCACTGGTTGCGCTGCTCTGCTACGCCGGCCTGCGCGCGATCCCCGACGCCTACTACCAGGCCGCGCGCATCGACGGCGCGAGCAAGCTCGCGGTGTTCCGCTACATCCAGCTGCCCAAGCTGCGCGGCGTGCTGATGATCGCGGTGCTGCTGCGCTTCATGGACAGCTTCATGATCTACACCGAGCCCTTCGTGCTGACGGGCGGCGGGCCGGGCAATGCGACGACCTTCCTCAGCCAGTACCTGACGCAGAAGGCCGTCGGCCAGTTCGATCTCGGCCCCGCGGCGGCCTTCTCGCTGATCTACTTCCTGATCATCCTGCTGCTGTGCTTCGTCCTCTACAACTGGATGCAGCGCGTGGGCACCACCGAGAAGGAACCCACGAATGCATGAGCAGCGCTTCCACAAGCGGGTGATCTTCCTGATCGCCTACCTGCTGTTCGCCATCCTGCCGGTGTACTGGATGGTGAACATGAGCTTCAAGACCAACGAGGAGATCCTCAGCGTCTTCTCGCTCTGGCCGCGTGCCTTCACCTGGGACAACTACAAGGTGATCTTCACCGACGTGTCCTGGTACTCGGGCTACATCAACTCGATGATCTACGTGGCGATCAACACGGTCGTCTCGCTGCTCGTCGCGCTGCCGGCGGCCTATGCGTTCTCGCGCTACAGCTTCCTCGGCGACAAACACGTGTTCTTCTGGCTGCTGACGAACCGGATGACGCCGCCGGCCGTGTTCCTGCTGCCCTTCTTCCAGCTCTACACCACGCTCGGGCTGATGGACACGCACGTCGCGGTGGCGCTGGCCCACCTGGTGTTCAACGTGCCGCTGGCGGTGTGGATCCTGGAAGGCTTCATGAGCGGCGTGCCGCGCGAGATCGACGAGACGGCCTACATCGACGGCTACTCCTTCCCGCGCTTCTTCCTGACCATCTTCATCCCGCTGATCAAGGCCGGCGTCGGCGTCGCGGCCTTCTTCTGCTTCATGTTCAGCTGGGTGGAGCTGCTGATGGCGCGCACGCTCACCAGCGTGAACGCCAAGCCCATCGTCGCGACCATGACCCGCACCGTCAGCGCCTCCGGCATGGACTGGGGCGTGCTCGCCGCCGCCGGCGTGCTGACCATCGTGCCGGGCGCGATCGTGATCTGGTTCGTGCGCAACTACATCGCGAAGGGCTTCGCGATGGGTCGTGTCTGAGGAGCGAGCGATGTTCGACTGGATGGCCTGGACGCTCCCCGTCGCGGTGTTCTTCGGCTGCATCGTGGCGATGCTGATCGGCATGACCGTCTGGGAGATCAAGTCGCCGACGGTGATGCGCAAGGGTTTCCTGCCGATCGCCACCACGCGCGGCGACCGCCTCTTCATCGGGCTGCTCTCGGCAGCCTACGTGAACCTCCTGTTCGTCGCCTCGAGCGAGAAGCTGATGGAGTGGCTCAAGCTCGACGAGGAGCCGTCGGTCTGGATCAGCTTCGTCGTGTCGATGGCGCTGCTCGCGCTGGTGATGCGCAAGGGTTGACTCAAGCACGGCGCCCGGGATCTTCCCCGCCGGGCGCCGACACCAAAGGGGAATTCAACGAGGAGATGGAACGATGAAACTGCGCTTGAACGCCGTGGCCTTTGCGGCCATCGCTCTGGCCCTGGGTCAGAGCGCATGGGCCGGCGAGGCGGAAGCCAAGAAGTGGGTCGACAACGAGTTCCAGCCGTCGACGCTGAACAAGGACCAGCAGATGGCCGAGATGAAGTGGTTCATCGAAGCCGCCAAGAAGCTGCAGGCCAAGGGCGTGAAGGAGATCTCGGTCGTCTCCGAGACCATCACCACGCACGAGTACGAGAGCAAGACGCTGGCCAAGGCCTTCTCGGAGATCACCGGCATCACGGTCAAGCACGACCTGATCCAGGAAGGCGACGTGGTCGAGAAGCTGCAGACCTCGATGCAGTCCGGCAAGTCGATCTACGACGGCTGGATCAGCGACTCCGACCTGATCGGCACGCACTGGCGCTACGGCAAGATCATGAACCTGACCGACTACATGGCCGGTGCGGGTAAGGAGTTCACCAACCCCGGGCTGGACCTGAAGGACTTCATCGGCACCAGCTTCACGACCGCGCCGGACGGCAAGCTCTACCAGCTGCCCGACCAGCAGTTCGCCAACCTGTACTGGTTCCGCGCCGACCTGTTCGCGCGCCAGGACCTGAAGGACAAGTTCAAGGCCAAGTACGGCTACGACCTCGGCGTGCCGCTGAACTGGAGCGCCTACGAGGACATCGCCGAGTTCTTCACCAACGACGTGAAGACGATCGACGGCAAGCCCATCTACGGCCACATGGACTACGGCAAGAAGGACCCGTCGCTCGGCTGGCGCTTCACCGACGCCTGGCTGTCGATGGCCGGCACGGCCGACAAGGGCATCCCGAACGGCGTGCCGGTCGACGAGTGGGGCATCCGCGTCGACGACAAGCGCTGCGCGCCGGTGGGCGCCAGCACCTCGCGCGGCGGCGCCACCAACTCGCCGGCGGCCGTCTACGCGCTGACCAAGTACGTCGACTGGATGAAGAAGTACGCGCCGAAGGAAGCCACCGGCATGACCTTCGGCGAGGCCGGCCCGGTGCCCGCGCAGGGCCAGATCGCGCAGCAGATCTTCTGGTACACCGCCTTCACCGCCGACATGACCAAGCCGGGGCTGCCGGTGGTCAATGCCGACGGCACGCCGAAGTGGCGCATGGCGCCCGGCCCGAATGGCCCGTACTGGAAGGACGGCATGCAGAACGGCTACCAGGACGTCGGCTCGTGGACCTTCTTCAAGGGCCATGACGCCAACCGCACCGCCGCGGCCTGGCTGTACGCGCAGTTCATCACCGCCAAGACGACCAGCCTGAAGAAGACCATCGTCGGCTTGACGCCGATCCGCGAGAGCGACATCCAGAGCAAGGCGATGACCGACCTCGCGCCCAAGCTCGGCGGGCTGGTCGAGTTCTACCGCAGCCCGGCGCGCGTGGCCTGGACGCCGACCGGCACCAACGTGCCGGACTACCCGAAGCTCGCGCAGCTGTGGTGGAAGAACGTGGCCGTGGCCGTGACCGGCGAGAAGACGCCGCAGCAGGCGATGGACAACCTGGCCGACGAGATGGACCAGGTGCTCTCGCGCCTCGAGCGGGCCGGCATGGCCAACTGCGCGCCCAAGCTGAACAAGAAGGAGAGCCCCGACAAGTGGCTGTCCGACAAGGGCGCGCCGTGGAAGAAGCTGGCCAACGAGAAGCCGAAGGGCGAGACGATCGGCTACGACACGCTGCTCAACGCGTGGAAGGCGGGCAAGGTGAGGTAACCCCCCCGGAGCCCCGAAGGGGCACCTTCGTGCCCCTTCGGGCGCCGCGAGCGGGCCGGCGTAGCCGCACCCGCCGCGGCCGCTTGATGAGGTGGTGCTACTCGGCCCGCCCCATCGGCAGCGATTCACATAGGCGCGTGAGCGCCACGGCCTCGTCGGCGAGCAGTTCGCCGGCGCGCATCATCACCGCGCGCTGCACGCCGCGCAGGCGGAAGTAGAGCTCGTCCTCCATCGCCTCCACCTCGCCGGCATCGGCGCCGGTGGCGGCCTCGTCGCTCCACAGGCCGGATTCGTTCCAGCCGGCGCGCAGGCGGCCGATCAGGAACAGCGCCAGCTCCAGCGCGGCGCGCAGGCCGGGCGAGGCGTGTTCGCGGACCAGCGCGCCGGCGTTCTCCTCGGCCGCCAGCAGCACCGCGCCGAGCGCGACGCGGCGCTCGCGCACCTCCTCGGGCGCCAGCACCGGCTGCAGCGCCGGCTGGCTGCGGGCGGCCTGGGTCAGGCGCCCGACCCAGGCGAGGTCGAACTCGCCCGGCACCGCACGCAGCGCGATGCTGGCGTGCAGCAGCTCGTGCGAGGGGCGGCGCAGCGCGGCCAGCGCGGCCTCGGTAACGGCCAGCAGCCGGCCGAGCGGCGACATCGCGTCGGCCTGGCGCGCATGCGGGTAGCCGGTGCCGTCGAGCCGCTCGTGGTGCTCGACCACCGCGCGCGCGATCGATCCGGGGTAGTTGGTCAGCTGCGCGATCAGCAGCAGGCCCACGTGCGGATGCACCACCAGCTGGCGGTAGGCCACCGTGTCGAGTTCGCGGTCGGCCTCGGCCTCGCCGTGCTCGGGCGCGATGTACATCTCGCCCAGGTCGTGCAGCAGGCCGGCCAGCATCGCCAGGCGCACCTCGGGCGTCTGCCCGCCGTGCTGGACCATCATCGAGCCGGCCAGACCCATCGCCGCGACGGCGTGCCGGAAGGCCTCCGGCCGCGCGCTCTGCGAGGCGCTGAGCAGCAGCTGCGCCACCGGGTGCAGGTGCAGGTGCGACACCTCGCGCATCAGCTTGCCCGCCTGCGGGCGCAGCAGCGGCGCGAGGCGCTGGTCGGTCTCGATCACCTGCTCGAGCGCACCGCCGAGCGTGACCGGCGTCACGCCGTCCTCGGCCACCAGGCAGGCCTCGAGCGGCTCGCGCAGCTTGCGGTCCATCAGCTTGCGCTGCAGCTCCACCGACACCGGCTGGTGGCGCGCCCACAGCTTGGTGCCGGCCAGGTCGAAGATGTCGGTGGCAGCGATGATGCGGCGCGTCTCGCTGGCCTCGAGGATGGTGGCCAGCGCGTGCGGGTTGGCCGTGCGGAAGGTCTGCAGGGCCTGCGGTGTGCTGCTGTTCATGGTCGACTCCTGGACGTGTCGACCGGGTTGTCGGCCGCCCCGCGCCGAACCTGAGGGCGCAGGCGTGACCAGCGGTAATCAGCCGTCCAGGTAGTCGGGGTGCAGCTTGCGGATCTCCTCCACGCGACCGAGCGTGCCGGAGAGGTGCTCGCGCACCGCCGCCTGGGCGGCCTCGGGGTCGCCGGCGGCGATCGCCTCGACGATGCGGCGGTGGTCCTTCAGGATCTGGCGCAGCTTGCCGGCGGTGGGCAGGTGCAGCCGGCGCAGCCGGTCGACATGGCCGCTGCGCCGCCGCACCAGCTCGGCCAGCTCGGGCACGCCGGCGGCCGCGTACATCAGCGCATGGAACTCCCGGTCGGCCGCCATGAAGGCCGGGTAACTCTCCTCGCCGGTCAGCGCGCCCTGCAGCTCGAGCTGCGCCTTCAGCCGCGCGATCAGCGCCGCGTCGGGCCGCGCGGCCAGCACGCGGGCGATCTCGCACTCGATCGAGCGACGCAGGAAATGCGCCTGCTGCGCCGCCGCCACGTCGATGCGGCTGACCACCGTGGCGTGCTGCGGGAAGATGTCCACCAGCCCCTCCTCGCCCAGGCGCAGCAGCGCGTCGCGGATCGGCGTCTGGCTCAGGCCGTAGGCCTGCGCCAGCTCGGCGCGCGACAGCACCATGCCGGGCGCCAGCTCGAGCGAGAGGATGCGCTCGCGCAGGTGGTCGAGCACCTGCGGCGCCGCCTGGCGGGAGCGGTCGCGGCGCAGCAAGGGGGCACGGGCGGGCATGGCCGGATCTTAATTGACACACTAATACATTAGTGCTTTACTGTCGGCCTCGCCGAGATTCCGGAGCCGCCCGTGATGCACCGTCTTGCCGCCGGCCTGCTGGCCGCCACCCTGGCCGCCGGCGCCGCCGCGCAGTCCCCCGACTGGCCGCAGGCCCGCCCCATCACCTACGTCGTGCCCTTCACCGCCGGTGGCTCGACCGACGTGGTCGGCCGCACGCTGGCCGAGAAGCTGCAGGCCGCGCTGAAGCAGACCGTGGTGGTGGACAACAAGCCCGGCCAGGGCGGCGGCATCGGCGCGGCCTTCGTCGCCAAGGCCGCGCCCGACGGCTACACGCTGTTCGGCGGCACGATCAGCACGCACGCGATCAACGCCAGCCTGTACCGGAACCTGCCCTACGACCCGGTGAAGGACTTCGAGCCGGTCGCGCTGGTCGCCACGCTGCCCAACGTGCTGCTGGTCGACCCGGCCCTGGGCGTCAACAGCGTGGCCGAGCTGATCGCGCTGCTGAAGAAGGACGAGAAGAAGCGCACCTTCGCCTCGTCGGGCGCGGGCACCTCCACGCACCTGGCCGGCGAGCTGTTCGCCGACCTGATCGGCGTGCCGCTGCAGCACATCCCGTACAAGGGCACGCCGCCGGCGATGGTGGACGTGTCCTCCGGCCAGGTCAGCTTCATGTTCGACCAGATGACCGCCGCGGTGCCGCTGCTGCAGGCCGGCAAGCTCAAGCTGCTGGCGGTGACCACGCCGAAGCGCATCGCGCTCGCGCCGAACACACCCACCATGATCGAGGCCGGCGTGCCGGGCTTCGAGATGGCGTCCTGGCAGGCGGTCTTCGCGCCCAAGGGCACGCCCAAGGCGATCGTCGAGCGGCTGCACGCCGAGATCGCCCGGGCACTGCAGCAGCCGGACGTGCAGGCCAAGCTGCACGACCAGCTCGGCATGGACCTGGTGGGCGGCAGCCCGCAGGAACTGGCCACGCTGATGGCGCGCGAGATCCCGCGCTGGGCGGCGCTGGTGAAGAAGTCCGGCGCGAGCGCCAACTGAGAACCTGTGAACCCATCCAACGCACCCGCGAGCGGCCCCGCAACGGGCCGAATCAAGGCGCCGGGCGACGCCCAGGCTGGCCGCCTGCGCGAGCCCGGCAACGCCGAGTCGGCCCGTTGCGGGGCCGCTCCCTTCGGGCTGGGGTCGGGAAAGGCGCTGCGCCGCGTTGCGCCGCTGGCCCAGACGGCCAGTCTGGGCTGCGCGCCGCGCCTTGCTCAGCGCCTTTCTCGACCCCAGCGCGGGTGCGCTGGATTGGTTCACAGGTTCTGAGGTCTGCATGAGCCGAGACATCCGCATCACCGCCGTGCGCGTCACGCCGATCGCGTTCCGCGACGGCCCGCTGCTGAACGCCGCCGGCATCCACGAGCCCTGGGCGCTGCGCGCGATCGTCGAGCTCGAGACGAGCGACGGCCGCGTCGGCCTGAGCGAGACCTACGGCGACGCGCCGATGCTCGCGGTGCTCGCGCAGGCGCAGGACGTGGTGCTCGGCCTCTCGCCGTTTGCGCTCAACACGATGGAGGAGCGGGTGCGTGCGGCGGTGCGGCCGCCCGCCGGATCGTCCGGGGCGGTCGAGTTCGAGCTCGCGCCCGGCTCGCACGCCGCGAAGAACGTGCCCAAGCTGATCAGCGCGCTCGAGGTGGCGATGCTCGACCTGCAGGGCCAGATCGTCGGCGCGCCGGTGGTCGACCTGCTGGGCGGCAAGGTGCGCGACGCGGTGCCCTACAGCGCCTACCTGTTCTTCAAGTACGCCGAGCACATCGACAGGCCCTATGCGCCGGACGCCTGGGGCGAAGGCCTCTCGCCCGGGCAGATCGTCGCGCAGGCGAAGCGCATGGTCGACCTGTACGGCTTTCGCAGCATCAAGCTCAAGGGCGGCGTGTTCGAGCCGGCGCACGAGATCGCCTGCATGCGCGCGCTGCACACCGCGCTGCCCGGGCTGCCGCTGCGGCTGGACCCGAACGCGAACTGGTCGCTGCCCACCGCGATCGCTGCCGCGCCCGAACTCGACACGCTGCTCGAGTACTACGAGGACCCGACGCCGGGCCTGGCCGGCATGGCCGAGCTGGCGAGGCACACGGCGCTGCCGCTGGCCACCAACATGGTGATCACCACGCTGGACGAGTTCCGCCGCGGCGCGGGCAGCGGCGCGGTGAAGGTGCTGCTGTCGGACCACCACTACTGGGGCGGCCTGCGCGTCACGCAGACGCTGGCGCGCATGTGCGCGCTGTGGGATCTGGGCCTGTCGATGCACTCGAACTCGCACCTGGGCATCAGCCTGATCGCGATGACGCACATCGCCGCGAGCATCCCCAACCTCACCTACGCCTGCGACACCCACTACCCCTGGCAGGAGGAGGAGGTGATCGAGGGCGGCCGCATCCGCTTCGAGGGCGGCGCGGTGCGCGTGCCCGACACGCCCGGCCTGGGCGTGACGCTGGACCGCACGAAGCTCGCCGAGCTGCACGCGCAGTACCTGGCCTGCGGCCTGCGCCAGCGCGACGACCTGGCGCAGATGAAGAAGTACGACCCGACGTTCACGGGCAGGACGCCCCGCTTCTAGGAGGAGACCCATGCATCAAGCCATTCGCCGCCGCGCCCTGCTGAAGGCCGCGGCCGGCAGCACCGTCGCCGCGCTCGGCGCGCCCGCGCTGGCGCAGTCCTTCGCCTTCCAGCCGAACCAGCGCTACCCCGATACGGCGGTGCAGATCCTCGACCCGAGCTTCGCGCGCTACCGCATCTACAGCAGCACGCTCGAGCAGGTGGCCAGCGGCATGCGCTGGGCCGAAGGGCCGGTGTGGTTCCCGGAGGACGGCGGGCACGTGGTGGTCAGCGACATCCCGAACAACCGGCTGATGAAGTACAGCGAGCGCGACGGCAGCTTCTCGGTGCTGCGCAGCCCGGCCAACTACGCCAACGGCAACACACGCGACCGCCAGGGCCGGCTGGTCAGCTGCGAGCATTCGGTGACGCGCCGCATCGTGCGCACCGAGCGCGACGGCAAGCTCACCGTGCTGGCCGACAGCTTCGAGGGCAAGAAGCTGAACGCGCCGAACGACATCGTCTGCAAGTCCGACGACAGCCTGTGGTTCACCGACCCGCTGTTCGGCATCAACGGCGAGTGGGAGGGCTCGAAGGCCAAACCCGAGCAGGCCAGCACCAACGTCTACCGGCTCGGCGCCGACGGCAAGCTGAGCGCGGTGATCACCGACCTCGTCAACCCGAACGGCCTGGCCTTCAGCCCGGACGAGAAGAAGCTCTACGTGGTGGAGTGGAAAGGCACGCCGAACCGCAGCATCTGGGCCTAC
The DNA here is from genome assembly GCA_003265685.1 of Piscinibacter caeni. Classification (GTDB taxonomy): domain Bacteria; phylum Pseudomonadota; class Gammaproteobacteria; order Burkholderiales; family Burkholderiaceae_C; genus Piscinibacter; species Piscinibacter caeni. The sequence continues at coordinate 21,548 of QJOU01000135.1, forward strand.
GAGGTGGGCGCCGACGGCAGCCTGGCCAACAAGACCAAGCTGATCGACGCGGCCGACCACGGTGCGCTCGACGGCTTCAAGGTCGACCGCGACGGCAACCTGTGGTGCGGCTGGGGCAGCAACGGCGCGCTGCAGGCCGAGCCGGTCGACGTCGGCGGGCGCAAGGTGTACCCGCTCAAGGGCCGCCCGGAGGACCTGGACGGCGTGATGGTGTTCAACCCACAGGGCAAGCCGATCGGCTTCATCCGCCTGCCCGAGCGCTGCGCCAACCTGTGCTTCGGCGGGCCCAAGCGCAACCGGCTGTACATGGCAAGCTCCCATTCGCTGTACGCGCTGTACGTGGAGTCGCACGCGGCGGTCTGAGACGGGTTCGATCTCGAACGCATGGCGCTGGCCGGCAGGTGCCGCCTGCCGCGACCAGTGACTATCGTGGTTCGCGACAAACCTCGGTGGCTCCGGCCGA
>QJOU01000136.1 GCA_003265685.1 Piscinibacter caeni
CGGCGTCCTTGATCAGGATGCCGTGGCGTGCCGCGGTGCCGGTGCCCACCATGATGGCCGCCGGGGTGGCCAGGCCGAGCGCACAGGGGCAGGCGATCACCAGCACCGCGACCGCGTTCAGCAGCCCCTGGCTCCAGTCGCCGGTGGCCAGGCCCCAGCCGAGCAGGGTGAGCAGCGCGGCGACCAGCACCACCGGCACGAACACCGCGCTGACACGGTCCACGAGGCGCTGGATCGGTGCCTTCTTCGCCTGCGCCGACTCGACCAGCCGCACGATGCGCGCGAGCGTGGACTCGGCGCCGACCGCCGTGGTGCGCACCAGCAGCAGGCCCTCGGCGTTGACCGCGCCGCCGGTGACGCGGTCGCCCGCCTGCTTGGCCACCGGCAGGCTCTCGCCGGTCAGCAGCGATTCGTCGACATGGCTGCGGCCCTCCTCGACCCGGCCGTCGGCCGGCAGCCGCTCGCCGGCACGCACCACCGCCAGGTCGCCGACCTGCAACTCGGCCAGCGGGATCTCGGTGTCGGTGCCGTCGCGCCGCACCCGTGCGCTGGCCGGGCGCAGCGCCTCGAGCGCGCGTATCGCCTCGGTGGTCTGGCGCTTGGCGCGCGCCTCCAGCCACTTGCCGAACAGCACCAGCGTGATCACCACCGCGGCGGACTCGAAGTACAGGTGCGCCATCACCTCCGGGTCGCGCAGCCAGAGGTAGAGGCTCAGTCCGTAGGCAGCGCTGGTGCCCAGCGCGACCAGCAGGTCCATGTTGCCGGTGCCGGCGCGCAGCGCGGCCCAGCCGGCGCGATAGAAGCGCGCGCCGAGCCAGAACTGCACCGGCGTGGCGAGCAGCCACTGCAGCAGCGGGTCGAGCATCCAGTGGCGGCCGAGCAGGTCGCCCAGCATCGGGATCGTCAGCGGCAGCGAGAGCGCGGCGGCCAGCAGCACCTTCCAGCCGTCGCCGTGTTTCGGCGCGGCGGGCGGCGCCTCGGCGTGCAGCGGGTGGGCGGTGTAGCCGGCGCGCTGCACGGCGGCCAGCAGCGTGGCACTGTCGGCCGCGCCGCGCGCCCGCGTGACCGAGGCGCGCTCGGTGGCCAGGTTGACCGTGGCGGCCAGCACGCCGGGCACGTTGCGCAGCGCCCGCTCGACACGGCCGACGCAGCTGGCGCAGGTCATGCCCTCGATGGCGAACTCGACGCTCTCTTCGGGCACGGCGTAGCCGGCGCGCTGCACCGCCTGCACCAGCGTGGCCGGGTCGACCCGGCCGTCCAGCTCGAGCGCGGCCGACTCGGTGGCCAGGTTCACCTGCGCCGTGGCCACGCCGGGCACCTTCTTCAGCGCACGTTCGACGCGGCCCACGCAGGAGGCGCAGGTCATGCCCTCGACGGGCAGGGACAGGGTGGTGGTGGTGGTATCCATGCCTGCAGCCTAGACCTTGACATCATGTCAGAGTCAAGCATGTCGTTTCTTGACGGCACGGCTTGACCTTGCCACGGTGTCAGGGTCCAGACTGTGCGCATCGTCCCCCCTCAGGAGCCCCCGATGATCGAACTGACCCTCCCCGACATGACCTGCGGCCATTGCGTGCGCACCATCACCAGCACGGTGCAGAAGCTCGACGCCCAGGCGCGCGTGCAGGCCGACCTGCCGTCGCACAAGGTGCAGATCGAGACCGTCGCAGCGCCCGAGCAGGTGCGTGCGGCGCTGGCCGAGGAAGGGTATCCGGCCGCGGCATAGCAGTCTCACTACACTGCGGCTCTCTTCGATTTCCCCCGGAGTGAGCTGCATGACCAAGTTCCTCGCCTCGGCCCTGCTGGCCGCCGCGCTGGCGGTGGCGGCGCCCGCCTCGGCCCAGACGCTGCGCTGGGCCAGCCAGGGCGACGCCCAGACCATGGACCCGCATTCGCAGAACGAGCTGCTGACCAACTCGATGAATGCGCAGGTCTACGAGAAGCTCGTCAACCGCGACAAGCAACTCGGCATCGGCCCGGCGCTGGCCACCGAGTGGCAGCAGGTCTCGCCGACGCTGTGGCGCTTCAAGCTGCGGCCGAACGTCAAGTTCCACGACGGCACGCCGTTCACTGCCGACGACGTGGTCTTCTCGATCGGCCGCGCGGCGGAGAAGACCTCGCTGATCTCGGCCTACGCCACCGCGGTGGGCACGCCGAGGGCGATCGACCCGCTGACGGTCGAGTTCCAGCTCGCCGCGCCGAACCCGATCTTCCTGCAGCACCTCGAGACGCTGTTCATCATGAGCAAGTCCTGGTGCGAGAAGAACAAGGTCACCAAGCCGCTCGACTTCAAGAACAAGGAGGAGAGCCACGCCTCGCTGAACGCCAACGGCACCGGGCCCTACATGCTGGTGAGCCGGCAGCCGGGCGTGAAGACGACCTACAAGCGCAATCCTGCCTGGTGGGGCCAGTTCGAGGGCAACGTGCAGGAGATCGTGTTCACGCCGATCGCCAACGACGCCACCCGCCTGGCCGCGCTGGTCTCCGGCGAGATCGACTTCGTGCTCGACCCGGCCCCGCGCGACGTGCCGCGCCTGCGCAACACCGCCGGCGTGAAGATCATCGACGGTCCGGAGAACCGCATCGTCTTCATCGGCATGGACCAGTTCCGCGACAGGCTGCTGTACGGCAGCGTGCCGGGCGACAAGAACCCGTTCAAGGACGAGCGCGTGCGCAAGGCGCTCTACCACGCGGTGGACATCGAGACGCTGCGCACCAAGCTGATGAACGGCCTGTCGGTGCCCACCGGCGGGCTGACGCCCTCGCCGCTGGGGGCCTACAACGACGCCGAGATCGAGAAGCGCCTGCCCTACGACCTGGCGCTGGCGCGCAAGCTGATGGCCGAGGCCGGCTTCGCCGACGGCTTCGAGGTGACGCTGGACTGCCCGAACAACCGCTACATCAACGACGAGGAGATCTGCATCGCGCTGGCCGGCATGTGGGCGCAGCTGAAGGTCAAGGTGCGGGTCAACGGCATGCCGCGTGCGACCTACTTCCCGAAGATCGAGAAGCAGGACACCAGCATGTACATGCTCGGTTGGGGCGGCGCGATCACCGACGCCGAGACCACCTTCACGCCGGTGCTGCGCAACCGCGGCGAGAAGGGTGTCGGCTACTGGAACTTCGGCGGCGTGAAGAACGACAAGTTCGACGCGCTCGCCGCCGCCTCCAGCACCGAGGGCGACGCGAAGAAGCGCGAGGAGCTGGTGAAGGCCGCCCTGCGCGAGTACAAGGCGGGCGTGCACGTGATCCCGCTGCACCGCCAGGTGATTCCCTGGGCGGCGCGCAGCAATGTCACGGCGGTGCACCGGGCCGACAACTGGCTCGAGGTGCAGTGGGTGACGATCGGGAAGTGACGCGCCGGGTGCGTCCGTCCGTGGGCTGAGTTCGTAGCTTGTCCGGTTCGGTGCCCGCAATGCGTGGCACCCCCAGAGGAGATACGTCCATGTCACTGATTGCCCAACTCGGACTGCGCCCGACCGCGCGCATGAGCGGCGCCGGCGATGCGATTGCGGCGGCCCTGCCCGGCGCCGCTGCCGGCACCCGCAAGGCCGCGCAGGCACAACTGGAGCTCGGCGGCGCCCAGATCGTCGAGCAGACGCTGGGCACGCCGGTGCCCGGCCCGCGCATCGACACCCTGATGGCGCTGATGGCGGCCGACGGCAGCGGGCCGCTGGACCGCTCGAACTCCGCCCTCGGCGGCCAGCTGAACCGCGACGGCGCCGCGCTGCAGCAGCGCTTCGCCGGGCTCTCCGGTCTCGAGCGCCGATGGCGCGAGCACCTCGGCGCGGTGCAGAAGCTGGCCGACCAGAGCGCCGTCGACGTGAAGAAGATGGAGCAGCAGGGCGGCGCGGTCGGTCAGCGCAGCGCGGGCCGGCCGGGCGACTACGTGCGCAACAAGTCCGAGGCCTACGTCAAGGCCGAGGCCGCGGTGCGCAACGCGCTGCGCGAGTTCGGGGTGCGCGAGGCGGCGCTGCGCAAGGCCGTCTCGGCGCTCGACGAGGCCGAGCTGCGCAAGCAGGTGGCCGCGCAGGGCCGCGTGGTCGAGCAGGCCAAGGCCGACGTGGAGGCCGAGAAGAAGCGCATCGAGGTGATGAAGAACCGCCTGAAGGGCGTGCTCGGCGTCGCCATCAAGGTCGTCAAGCAGGACTGGAAGGCCGTCGCCGAGGAGGCCGCCAAGTTCATCGGCGGACAGCTGATCGACGAGATCTCCACCTCGCGCCTGGCCGAGCTGAAGGCCCAGCTCGAGCAGGCCACCGCGCGCTTGCACTCGCTCGAGGACCTGGCGATGCTGCAGGCCATCGAGACGGCCAGCCTCGGCCTGGCGGAGGCGGCCGGCGCGCTCGACGATGCCGGCCAGGACATCCGCGACGCGCTGGTCGAGCTGCGCCTGGCGCGCAGGACCGCCGTCGAGGCGCTCGGCGAGTCGGGCCGCACGCGCGGCGCCGCGCGCATGATCGAGCAGCGCGGCAGGATGCTGGACCGCATGGCGCAGATGCGCGAGGCCATCCAGGCCTACCTGGGGGAAGCGCCGGCCGTGACCGGGCTGATCCGCAAGCTCGACTCGATGACGAGCAGCTACCCGGGGTTCGTGAACCGGACCCCGGGCATCGACCCGGACTACGCGAAGTCGCTGGTCGACACGGTGGCGCGCAACCGCGAGGCGCTGGCGGTCTGGGGCCTGTGGATCCAGCACGAGGAGAACTCCTGCCGCACCGCGCTGGACATGCTGGACGCGCGCGGCCCGGGCAGCTTCATGGAGCACTTCGACCGGGTCGACGAGCTGCTGCAGGACGCGCTGGCGGCGCGCTGAGTGCCGCCGGCGCGGCCCTCAGGGTTCGCGCTGAGGCGCCAGGTCCCAGGTGAAGATCACCGAGTCGGGGCTGGAGCTCGCGACCCAGCTGCCCTTCAGGCGCCCGTCGAGCGCGATCACCGGGGCCAGCGCCGGCTCGCTGTTCGTCAGCGTGAACATGGCGGGCGCCGAGCTGTACTGCGTGCCGCAATCCGGCTGCGGCCCGGTCACGCTGCCGAGCAGTCCGAAGCGCTGCGTCCCGGCGTTGATGCTGTAGGCACCGCGCTTGCTGCCGACCACGCCGACCTGCTGCTGGCGCAGGCTGGCCGGCAGCGACTCGGCGAAGTTGTTGATCACGATGCTGCCGAAGCCCAGCCCGCCGAGCACGATCGACATGTCGGTGCCCGAGGCGACGAGCTGGTAGCTGCAGCCGCTCTCCGAGTACGCCTCGTTCAGCGTCCAGGCGGCGCGGCGGAACAGCGGCGCGGCGATCGGCACGCGCAGCCGCCCGGTGGCGGCGTCGTTGTACTGCAGCGAGGCCAGGCCGTTGGGCTTGTAGTCGAACAGCAGCGTGGCGGTCACGTCGATCTTGCCGGACGACCAGGAGCCGTTGACGTCGGTGCGCTTGGCGCTGCCGCTGAAGCCCCAGCAGCCGATGTTGTTGCGCTTGAAGGTCGGCGCGGTGGCGGCGACGACCTGCGTCACGCTGCCGATCTCGCCGCTGGCCACGATCACCACCAGTTCGGCCAGCCGCTGCGACTTGGCGTCGCGGCAGAAGCCGATCCACTCCTTCGCGGTCCAGTTCTCCTCGACCCAGGCGCCGCCGACGGGACGCCACAGCGCCTGCACCGAGACGGCCTTGCCGGCCTTGTAGAGCGGGTAGAAGGTGTTGCGGAACATCAGCGAGCGCGTCGCGACGTCGCTGAAGCTGAAGCGGTAGTAGCGCGTCGAGACGTTGGCCACCGAGCCGGCGAGCGCGGTCGAGGCTTCGGAGACGCCGCCCAGGTTCGCGTTGAGCGTCGTCGGGTGGTCCGGCGCCAGCACCGGAACCGCGGTCAGCCCGTCCCAGTTGCGGAACGCCGGTCGTCCGGGGTTCGTGACGGGCACCTGGTTCCACAGCGTTTTGGCGTACTTCGGCCACAGCGCACGCCGTCCGCCGGGCAGCACCGCCTCGATCGCGGCGAGCGCGCTGGTCTGCGTCGTCGTCGCGGCGAGCAGGTTGCGCACGGTGGTGTTGCCGGCCGTGCGGCCGATGTACTGGTACAGCAGGTAGGCGCCGTAGTCGCGCGTGCGCGTCGTGCTTGTCGGGCACGATCCGGCGGCGCGGCTGGTGATCGACAGGAAGTTCGAGTTCATGTGGCAGCTGGCGTCGGCCAGCAGCGTCGGGTTGCCGGGGAAGCTCGCCTCGACGGCCCAGTTCGCCAGCGCGTTGCGCATCCAGCCGTAGCTCAGCTGGTCGGCCGCCATCAGGTAGGACCACATCACCGCGTGCATGAACTGGTGCGCCAGGGTGTACTGCAGCACCCCGCCGGTCAGCCCGCTGCGCACGACGATGAAGCTGCTGCTCTGGCGCGGCGAGGCCGATTCGGGATAGGTCGCGCCGAGCGAGCCGAAGCCGGCGACGACGTAGACGTCGAGCCGGTTGTCGCCCCCGTCGCAGGCCAGCGCGAGATCGGACAAGGGCGCCTTGAAGCCCAGGCTCGTCACCAGCGTCGGCCAGATCGTGTTGTCGAACGCCGCGACGATGGCCTGCGCCTGCGTCAGGTCGCCGGCGCGCGACTTGTCGTACCAGACCCGGACCCGCGCGCTGGCTCCGGCCAGGCTGGCCCAGGTTGCGTTGGCGGCGCAGGTAGGTCGTGTGGCGGCGGCCGCCTGCACGCGCGTGGTGTCGGCCCAGCCGGTGGCGGCGGACGGCCGCCCGGTGAAGGGGGCAAGCAGCTGCCGCGTGGATGCCGACAGGCCGTCCCAGGCGAGGCGCAGGTCGGCGATCACCGCATTGCCGTCGACCTCGTCGATCGGCTCACCCGCCGCGTCGGCGGCGGGACGGAAGCGCTCCGGCAGGCGCGCGTCCCCGGCCAGCGCGAACACGCGGTAGGTGAGGGCGGTCTCCGCGTCGATCTCGCCGGCGGCCCGGGCCGCGGCGATCGCCGCGTCGACCGTCGTGCGCGGGGCGCTCCCGTCGGCGGCCGTCGGGGCCGGCGCGACGTCCTGCTCGTCGTCGCTGCCGCTGCCGCTGCCCCCGCCACAGGCCGCCAGCGCGGCCACAACGAGCAGGACGGCGATGCGTTCGAGCATGCGGTTCCGACCCATGGCTTCCTCCCCGGCACGGCGCAGTAGGACGCGGCCCGGCCGAACATGGCCGGCCGGCGCGACCACTCTCTGCCCCCCGGAATCGGATGTCAATCGGCCGCCCCCCGCGCACCGGGGGGCACGGCGGCGATCGCCCCGGGTCGTGTCAGCCGCTGGCCAGCAGCGCGGCCGCGATGGCCCACATCACCAGCGCGATCGCCCCGTCGAGCAGCCGCCAGGCGAGCGGGCGGGCGAACAGCGGCGCGAGCAGCCGCGCGCCGTAGCCGAGCGCGGCGAACCAGGCCGCGCTGGCCAGCACCGCGCCGAGGCCGAAGCTGGCGCGCGTGCCGGCCGGCTGCTGTGCGCCGATGGCGCCGAGCAGCACCACGGTGTCGAGCCAGCAGTGCGGGTTCAGGTAGGTGAAGGCCAGGCAGGCGGCCAGTGCGGCGCGCAGGTCGGTGGTGGCACGGCCGCCGGCCTGCAGCGCGTGGGGCGAGCCGGCGCGCCAGGCTGCCGCCGCGCCGTAGGCGATCAGGAAGGCGGCGCCGCCCCAGCGCGCCAGGTCCAGCACCAGCGGATTCGCCTGCACCAGCGCGCCCAGGCCGAGCAGGCCCAGCGTGATCAGCAGGGCGTCGGAGGCGGCACACACCAGCACCACCGGCAGCACATGCGCACGCGCCAGACCCTGGCGCAGCACAAAAGCGTTCTGCGCACCGATGGCGACGATCAGCGCGGCCGAGCTGGCGAAGCCGCTGGCGAAGGGCAGGGCGGTGGACATGGCGCCAGTGTCGGCCCGCAGGGTGGATCGATCCAGCTAAACTTTCTGATCCTGGATTAGCCGAACTGATGCAGCTCGATTCCCGCCAGTTGGCTGCCTTCGCCGCCGTGCTGCGCGAGGGCAGCTTCGAGGCCGCCGCGCGCGCGCTGCACGTCACGCCCTCGGCCGTGAGCCAGCGCATCAAGGCGCTGGAGGAGCGGCTCGGCCGGGTGCTGATCCGGCGCGGTGCGCCCTGCGTGGCCACCGAGGCGGGCGAGTCGCTGCAGCGCCATGCGCAGCAGCTCGCCTTGCTGGAGGCGCAGGCGCTGGCGCCGTTCGGGCTCGGCACGCCGGGCGCCCGCGGCGCCGCCGCGGCGAGCCTGCCGCTGGCCGTGGCGGTGAACGCCGATTCGCTCGCCACCTGGTTCGTGCCGGCGCTGGCGGCGGTGCAGCGCTCGCACCCGGTCAGCTTCGAGCTGCAGGTGGAGGACCAGGACCATTCCCACGAGCTGCTGCGCCAGGGCCGGGTGATCGCCGCGGTGACGGCCGAGCCCCAGCCGGTGCAGGGCTGCGCGGTGCGCCGGCTCGGGGCGATGCGCTACCGTGCGGTGGCCAGCCCGGCCTTCGTGGCGCGCTGGTTCCCGCGCGGGCTGGAGCCGGCCGCGCTGGCGGCCGCGCCCTGCGCGGTGTTCAACGAGAAGGACCGGCTGCAGGAGCGTTTCCTGCGCCGGCTGCTGCGCACGTCCGTCGCGCCGCCGCGCCACCGGGTGCCGAGCACGCACGGCTTCGTACACGCGGCGCTGCAGGGCCTGGCCTGGGGCATGAACCCGGAGGCGCTGGTCGCCCCGCTGCTGGCCAGCGGCGACCTGGTCGAACTCGTGCCCGGCCAGGTGCTGGACGTGCCGCTGCACTGGCAGCACTGGCGCCTCGAGGCCGAGGTGCTGCGCGCGCTGAACGCGGCCGTCGAGGCGGCGGCGCGGGTGGCGCTGGTGCGCTGAGGTGGCCCGGCCACTGCAATACGCCCACGCGCCAGTGCGACTTGTCGGGCACACCCTGCCCGGGGGCGTGATCTTCCGTAGACTGCGCGCATGACGTTCAGCACCGTCTTCGCCGCGCTCGGCACCGCATCCTCCGCCCCGGCAGCTCGTGCCGTCGGGTCGGCGTGCGCGCCAGGCTCGCCGGCCGGGACGGGTCTCCGCACACGTCAGCCGGCCGCACATCCCTGAGCCCGGCGATCGCCTCCACCCCCTTGTTGCGCTGACTCCAGATCGCCGGGCCCCCTCGCCCGCGCGCCGGCGTGCGCCTGCCTTCCGCAGCCGCTCGCCCTGCCCCTGGAGGATTGCCCCGTGGAACTCGCCCTTGTCGAGCGGACGCTCACCGAACTGGACCATGTCCGCCTGCTGAACCTGCTGCGCCGCGACGCGCGCGCCGACGCCTCGTTCGCGCCGCAGCACGCCCTGCAGGACATGCTGGACACGTCCACGCTCGTGCCGTCGCGCGATGTGTCGCCGGACGTCGTGACGATGTACTCGCAGGTCCTGCTGGAGGACCTGCGGACCGGCCAGCGGCACACGCTGACGCTGTGTTATCCCGCGGATGCGGAGCCCGCGGCCGGATTCGTGTCGGTGCTCTCTCCGGTCGGCAGCGCGCTGCTGGGCCTGCGGGTCGGCACCACGGCGCGCTGGCGCACACCCTCCGGCGAAGAGAAGGCGGCCGAGATCCTGGGCATCCTGTTCCAGCCGGAGTCGAGCGGCGACTACGCGACCTAGGCTTGCCGCGTGCCCCCGCATGCCCCCGCGGGACGCCGTCGTTCGCCTCAGAGATCCAGCCCGATGCGCGCCGCCGCCTGGTGCGTGAGCGACAGCGCATCCTCGCCGAGGCGGAACGAGGCGAGGAAGTCGTCGAGCCGGTAATCCGGCCGCGCCGCGCGGATCGAGGCCGCCACCTGGCGCGCCTCGTCGAGCCGGCCGGCCAGCGCCAGGCAGTGCGCGCCGATGCACTGCACGTGCACATGGGCGTTGGGCCGGGCGATCGCGCGTGCGGCCCAGTCGGCCGCCTCGTCGTGGCGGCCCATACGCATCAGTGCCAGCGCGCGCGCGGCCAGCATCGCGAACAGCAGCGGGTCGAACGGGCTCAGGTCGCGCGACTGGTCGCAGGCGCGGATCGCGGCGCGCGGGTCGCCCGACTGCGCGCGCACGAAGCCGAGCGTGTAGTGGCCGAGCGCGAAGTTCGGGCTCAGCTCGACCGAGGTCTCCAGCTCGCCGAGCGCCGCATCGAGCGAGCCGCGCAGCCACAGCGCCCGGCCCATGGCCCAGTGCGCGGCCGGGTCGCGCTCGTCGGCCAGCAGGCCCAGCGCGGCGCAGCGGTAGGCGGCCTCGACCTCCTGCGCCCGCTCGCCCCAGCCGAGGAAGGCGTTCTGGAAATGCGTGAACGAGAGCCCGGCCTGCGGCCGCGCGAAGGTCGGGTCCAGCCGGGCCGACAGGGCGAAGTAGTGGTGCGCCTGTTCGTTGTCGGCGCGGTTGAAGCGCACCATGTGCCACAGGCCGCGGTGGTGCGCCGCCCAGGCGTCCAGCGAGCCGGGCGGTAGCAGCACCGCGCGGTTGCGCTCGGCCACCTCGATTTGCTGCGCGACCGAGGCGACGATGCGGTTGCCGATCTCCTCCAGCAGCGCAAAGGTGTCCTGCAGCGGGCTGGCGAAGCGGTCGGCCCACAGCACGCGGCTGCTGCGCGCCTCGACCAGGCGCACCTCCACCAGGACGCGCCCGGGCTCGCGGTGCAGCGTGCCGCTGGCGAGGTAGTCGACGTCCAGCGCTCGGCCGGCCTCGTCGGCATCGATGCGGCGCTCGTCGAGCGCGAACACGGTGCCCTGCGCGATCACGAACAGGCTGCGCAGCTTGGCCAGCCGGGTGATCACGTCGTGCACCAGGCCATCGGCCAGGCCGCCGCGCGACTCGGCGCGGCGGTCCGGGTCGGCAAACGGCATCACCGCGATCGAGGCGCGCCGCAGCGCGGCCGGCGTGCCTGACAGCTGGCCGTCAGCCACGCTGGCCGGCAGCACTGGCGGCAGGGCGCGGCCGCGGCTCGCCTTGGCCGCGGCCCAGGCGCGCCCGAGCGGGGCCCAGTCCTGCGACTCGGCCTCGAAGGCGCGCGCGGCGGCGGCCAGGTGCTCGTCGCCCTCGCGCAGTCGGCCGCGCGCCGCCAGCGCGGCGAACAGCGCCAGGTGCGCACGCCGCTCGAACGGGCTGATCTCGAGCCAGCGTTCGAGCGCGCCGACGGCCTCGTCGTCGCCCTCGGGCAGCGCGCGTGCCAGCGCCTCCAGCGCCGCGGCATGCAGCTCGCGGAAGCGGCGCCGCTGGCCCAGCAGCCAGGCCGAGAACGGCGCGCTGCGCTCGATGGCCAGGTCCTGCAGGAACTCGCCGTCCAGCGCGGCGGCGCGCTGGCGCCAGCCGACGATGTCGGTGGGCGCGGCGGCGTTCAGCAGGGCGCGGGCATCGATGGCGTCCGCCGGCAGCGCCAGCCGCACCGACTCGCCCTCGCTGAGCAGCACCGGGCGGCCCGGCGCGTCCAGCAGCGCGCGCAGCTTGCTCAGGCACCAGCGCAGCTCGCCGCGCGGGTCGTCCGGGCCGTCCCACAGCAGCTCCACCAGCCGGCTGCGCGGCACGCCCTGGGGCGCCAGCGCCAGCACGGCGAGCAGCGCGCGCACCTTGCGCGAGGGCGGCAGCACCAGCGCCTGAGCGCCGCGCCGGACGGTCAGCGGCCCGAGCAGGCGCAGCTGCAGCGTGCCGCCGGGCGGTGCCGGGTCGGACGGGTCCGGGCTCGATTCCACGGTCGATTCCACGCGCGTTTCCATACCGGGTACCACGCAGGCCCCGGAGAGTTCCGGACAACCCGTCGCACGGCGGGCCCCGAAACCTCACTGCCTGGAGTCTCACGATGAACGCTTCCCCCAGCACCCTCGCGGCCGGCCCCGACTTTGCCGCGATCAAGACCCGCCAGCAAGCCGCTTGGTCCTCGGGCGACTACGCTGTGGTCGGTACCACGCTGCAGATCGTCGGCGAAACGCTCGCCGAGGCGATGGACCTGCGCGGCGGCTGGCGCGTGCTCGACGTGGCCGCCGGCAACGGCAACGCCTCGCTGGCCGCCGCGCGCCGCTGGTGCGAAGTGGTGTCGACCGACTACGTCGGCGCGCTGCTGGCGCGCGGGCGCGAGCGCGCCGCCGCCGACCGGCTCGACATCGAGTTCCGCGAGGCCGACGCCGAGCAGCTGCCGTTTGCCGACGGCGCCTTCGACGCCGTGCTGTCCACCTTCGGCGTGATGTTCACGCCCAACCCGCGCCGCGCCGGCGCCGAGCTGCTGCGCGTGTGCCGCGCCGGCGGCAAGGTCGGCCTGGCCAACTGGACGCCCGAGGGCTTCATCGGCCAGCTGTTCAAGACCATCGGCCGCCACGTGGCGCCGCCGGCGGGCGTCGAGTCGCCCGCGCTGTGGGGCACGCAAGAGCGCATCGAGGCGCTGTTCGGCGCGCAGGCCGCGCACATCGCGATCGAGCGGCGCCATTTCACGTTCCGCTACCGCTCGCCGCAGCACTGGCTGGAGATCTTCCGCACCTTCTACGGCCCGGTGCTGAAGGCCTTCGCGGCGCTCGAGCCGGCCGGCCAGGCCGCGCTGGCGCACGATCTCACCGAGCTGATGGCCCGCTTCAACCGCGCCGGCGACGGCACGCTGGTCGTGCCGGGCGAGTACCTCGAGATCGTCGTCACCAAGGCCTGACGCGGGGACACCCATGAAACGACTCACGCTTTCCACGCTGGCGCTGGCCGGCCTGCTGGCCGCGACGGGCGCCCGCGCCGACGTCATCACCGACTGGAACCTCAGGGCCGGCGCGATCCTGGCCGAATCGAAGCTGGGCACGCCGCCGGCGGTGCGCGCGATGGCGATCGTGCAGACCGCCGTGGCCGACGCGGTGGAGGCGGTCGGCGCCCGCCCCGGCTTCGCGCGCAACGGCGGCGCGCTGGAGGCCGCCGTGGCCGCCGCGCACCGCGTCACGCTGCTCAAGCTGATGCCGGCGCAGGAGGCCAGCATCCAGGCCGCCTACCAGGCCGCGCTCGCATCGCTGCCCGACACCCCGGCGCGGGCGGCGGGCATCGCCGCCGGCGAGCAGGCCGCCGCCGCGGTGCTGGCCGCACGGGCCGACGACGGCGCCGCCGCGCCGGACCGCTTCGCGCCGCAGACGAACGCGGGCCACTGGGTGCCGACCGCCGGCGCCGCCGCCAGCAGCTGGCCGCAGCGCAAGCCCTGGCTGCTGCAGAGCCCGGCGCAGTTCCGCCCGGCGCCGCCGCCGGCGCTGGGCAGCCCGACCTGGAGCCGCGACCTCGCCGAGGTGAAGGCGCTGGGCGCACGCGCCAGCACGACGCGCACGCCCGAGCAGACCGCCATCGGCCGCTTCTGGGACTACTCGCTGCCGCCGGTCTACCACGGCGTCGTGCGCTCGGTGGCGCTCGCGCCGGGGCGCGACGTGGCGCGCAACGCGCGCCTGTTCGCGACGGTGGCGCAGGCCATGGACGACGCGCTGATCGCGGTGTTCGACGCCAAGTACCACTACCGCTTCTGGCGCCCGGTGACCGCGATCCGCCAGGGCGCGGCCGATGCCGGCGAGGCCGGCTGGGTGTCGCTGATCGATGCGCCGATGCACCCGGAGTACCCGAGCGCGCACAGCATCCTGGCCAGCACGGTGGGCACCATCCTGCAGGCCGAGCTGGGCAGCGCGGCGATGCCCGAGATCGCCACCAGCAGCCCGACCGCCCAGGGCGCGACGCGCCGCTGGGCGAACGTGGACGACTTCGTGAACGAGGTGTCGGTGTCGCGCATCTACGGCGGCATCCACTACCGCTTCTCCACCGAGGTCGGCACGGCGATGGGCAAGCAGGTCGGTGCGCTGGCGGCGCAGCGGCTGGCCGCCGGCGGGCTCTGATCAGAGCAGCCCGCGGCGCGCCAGGTTGCGCATCAGCGCGGCCGTGCCGAAGGTCCAGGCCTCGGCGCGGTCGCTCGTCGTCACGCGGTTGACCAGCGTGCCGAGGCGCGGCGTGGCCACGCGCACCACGTCGCCCAGCGCGTGCGTGAAGCCCTGGCCGGGTCCGAAACGGTCCTGCACCGGCGCGAACATGGTGCCGAGGAACAGCATCAGCCCGTCCGGGTACTGGTGGTTCGGGCCGATCGCCTGGGCGACGATGTCCAGCGGGTCGCGGCTGATCTTCGCCAGCGAGCTGTGGCCGTCGAGGTGGAAGCCCTCGGGCCCGTCGACGCTCATCGCCAGCTCGGCGCGCCGCACGTCGGCGATGCCGAAACGCTCGTCGAACAGCCGGATGAACGGGCCGATCGCGCAGGAGGCGTTGTTGTCCTTGGCCTTGCCCAGCAGCAGCGCGCTGCGGCCTTCGAAGTCGCGCAGGTTGACGTCGTTGCCCAGGCTCGCGCCGACCGTCTCGCCGCGGCTGTTGACGGCCAGCACCACCTCGGGCTCCGGGTTGTTCCAGCTCGAGCCCGGGTGCAGGCCGACTTCGGCGCCGAGGCCGACGGCCGACATCGGTTGCGCCTTGGTGAAGATCTCGGCATCGGGCCCGATGCCGACCTCGAGGTACTGCGACCAGGCGCCCTGCGCGAGCAGCACCTCCTTCACCTTCGCCGCCTTCTCGGAGCCGGGCACCACATCGGCCAGGCTGTCGCCGAGCACGCCATGCAGCGCGGCGCGCACCGACTGCGCCCGGGCCGCGTCGCCGCGCGCCTGCTCCTCGATCACGCGCTCGAGCAGGCTGGCCACGAAGGTCACGCCGCTGGCCTTGACCGCCTGCAGGTCGCAGGGGGCGAGCAGCCAGGGGCGGCTGCGGTCGCGCGGTTCGGCCAACGAGTTGGCCACCAGCGCCGGCGTGTCGGCCACCTTCGGCAGCGTGCCGGCCGCGAGTGCGGCGCGCAGCTCGGCGACCAGCCCGTCGCGCTCGAGCAGCTCGCTGACGGTGGGCGCGATTCGCGCCAGGTCCCAGGCCGCATCCGGCCGCACGAGCACCGGGCTCGGGCCGATGTCGGGCCGCCAGGCGCGGCCGATCAGCACGGCGGCGTCGGCATCGGCGGGCAGCAGGTGGTGCAGCGGCGTGGCGAGCGGGGGCAGCGGGTGGGTCACGAGGCGGGTCCGGTCAGGGCGACGGCCGGCATCACACCGCAGCCCCCCGGGGCCGTCAAGTCCGCGGCGCGGTCGAGGCCCACAGAAGGTGTGAGAGAACCCAGCATGCCCGCGCCGGGGTGGCCAAGGGCCCTGGGCAAGGCGCGGCACGCCGCCCAGACTGGCCGGCTAGGCCAGTGACGCAACGCGGCCCAGGGCCCTTGGGTACCCCGGCCCTCCGGGTTGCCCCCGGGAACGCACCCACTCGTCGTTGCAAATGCTCGACGTGTCGCCCGACACGTCTGTGCTTTGCGCCTCGATTGGGCGCGTTCTCGGGGGCAACGCGGGCATGCTGGGTTCTCTCACACCTTCTCAGGCCTCCAGCGACTGCTTGAGCGTTTCCGCCCCGGCCACGATCTGCCGGCCGTCGCCGGTCAGCAGCGTCGCGAAGAAGTCGAGCACGGCGCCGAGCTTGGCCAGTTTCTGCTTGAACGCCTGGATCGACGCGATGGTGCGGTCGGCCGCGGCCACGGCCGAGGCGATGTGCTCGGCCGAGATCTTCGCTTCCCCGGCCTGCAGCCGGATGCTGCCGGCCGACAGCTCCAGGGCCCGGATGCGGAACTCGTTGCGCAGGTCGCGCATCGCCTGCAGCTCGGCCGGCGTGCCCGTGCCCGACTCGAGCTGCTGGTTCAGCGCCTCGGCCTGCGCGTTGCAGTAGTTCACCGCGCTGGCGAGCGCTTCCAGCGAGATCTCGTCGCCCGGGGCGGCCAGCGGCAGGGTGGCGTCGGTCATGGTGTCTCCTCCTCGGGCGTGGCGGCCTCAGAAGCCGGCCTGGGCGATGGCGCGGCGCGTCTCGAGCGCCCGGGTGCGGAAGGTGTCGAGCTCGTCGAACAGGGCCTTGGGGTCGGGGGTCAGCGCGTCCTTGCGGAACGCCGGCAGCAGGCCGACCCACTCATCCACCCGCGCGGCGATCTGCGCGGGTATCTTGCCGCCGGTGGCCGCCTGCCGGTCCGTGAACGTCGCATCGGGCGGGATCATGCGCCGCAGTTCGGCCGCGCGCACCGGTTCCAGCTTCGCGACCTGGCCCAGGTCGACCTGCAGGTCGCGCCGCAGGCCCGCGCCGGTGCTGACCACGTTCTCGTAGGGCGACTGCCGGCCGTCCCGGCGCACGAAGAACTCGCGCAGGCTGCCGGCCACGCCGGCCAGGTCGCCTTCGACCTCGAGCAGCTTGCGCACGCCTTCCTCGCGCTTGTAGCGCAGCACGATGTCGCCCACCAGGCCGATCAGCCGGGTCAGCGCGCCCGCCTTCTCCGGGTTGACGAGCGCGGCCCCGTCGCGGGTCTGCAGGGCGGCAATCTTGGCGCCGGTGGCGTCGATCGCGCTGTGCACCTCGAAGTTGCTGCCCTCGGCCATGGCGCGCAGCGCGGCGGCGTAGCCGTCGAGCGTGTCGACGGTGAGCCGCTGCAGCTCGACCGACTCGGCGCCGACCGAGGCGCAGGCCGCCTTGAGCCGCTTGCCGGTGGCGCCGGGCTGGTCCTGCCGGCCGCTCGCCTCGTCCAGCAGGAGCTGCATGTCGGCCGGGAACTCGCACAGCTTCGCCATCTGCTCGAGCTCCGTGCGGACCGTGCCGGTCATGGTGGTGGTTTCGGCGGCGAAGCGCCGCACCGCACCGAAGTTCGCGCACCCGGCCAGGGCGAACACCAGCGCGACGGTGAGCCATTTCACGACGGTTTGCATGCCAGGAACCTCCGCGGCGATGATGCACCTGCGCCGGCGCGCCGTCATCGTGCCGAGTGGGGAGGCGGCGCCCGCCGGGGTGTCAGAGGAACTGCTGCAGCATCCTCTCCAGCGCCATCGTGAACGGCGCCTGCAGCATCGGCAAGGTGAACAGCACGCCGACCAGGCCCACGCCGAGCGTGATCGGGAAGCCGATCGCGAAGATGTTGAGCTGCTGCGCCACGCGCGAGGCGATGCCCAGCACCAGGTTGACGAACAGCAGCATGCCGACCAGCGGCATCGCGATCCACAGCCCGGTGGCGAAGATCTCGGCGCCCCAGCGCTGCGGCTGCACCGAGTGCAGGAAGGCCAGCGGCTCGGGCGCGACCGGGAAGCTGTGGAAGCTCTGGATGACGCCGGCGATCACCAGCAGGTGGCCGCCGGTGACGATGAACAGCCAGCTCACGGTGACGCCGTAGAAGCGGCTCACGGCGGTGGTCTGGCCACCGGTGGCGGGGTCGAAGAAGCCGGCGAAGTTCAGGCCCATCTGCAGGCCCACCAACTCGCCGGCGAACTCCACCGCGGCGAACACGATGCGCACCGCGAAACCCATCGACAGGCCGATCACCAGCTGCTGCAGCACCACCAGCAGCGTGACGGCCGAATCCAGCGGGATGGCCGGCGGTGCGGGCAGCGTGGCCTGGGCGCACAAGGCCACCATGAAGGCCAGCGCCACGCGCACGCGCATCGGCACGCTGCGCTGAGCGAACACCGGCAGCGCGCCGAGCAGCGCCAGCACGCGCAGGAAGGGCCACAGCACCGGCGTCAGCCAGCCCAGGATCTGGGCTTCGCTGAAGCTGATCATCCGACGACGGTTGGGATGGCCAGCAGCATGCGCTGCAGGTACTCCACCAGCGTCGTCAGCATCCACGGCCCGGCGATCGCCAGCACGGCCACCGCCGCCAGCACCTTGGGCACGAACGAGAGCGTCTGCTCGTGGATCTGCGTGGCCGCCTGCACGATGGAGACGATCAGGCCGACGGCCAGGATGGTCAGCAGCACCGGCGCGGCCACCATCAGCAGCGTGTACAGGCCCTGCTGGCCGAAGGTGAAGACTTGCTGAGGGGTCATGTGGCGAAGCTCGCGGCGAGCGATCCCAGGAGCAGGTTCCAGCCGTCCGCGAGCACGAACAGCATCAGCTTGAAGGGCAGGGCCACCAGCACCGGGCTGAGCATCATCATGCCCAGGCTCATCAGCACGCTGGCCACCACCATGTCGATGATCAGGAACGGGATGAAGATCAGGAAGCCGATCTGGAACGCGCTCTTCAGCTCGCTCGTCACGAAGGCCGGCACCAGCACCTTGAACGGGATGTCGGCCGTCTTCACCGCCGGGTCGACCTTGGCCAGGCGGGTGAACAGCGCCACGTCGGACTGGCGCGTCTGCTTGAGCATGAACTCGCGCAGCGGCACCTCGCCGCGCTTGAGCGCCTCGTCGAAGGCGATCTTGTTCTCCGCGTAGGGCTGGTAGGCCTCGGCGTAGACCTTGTCGATGGTCGGGCCCATCACGAAGAAGGTGAGGAACAGGCTCAGCCCGATCACCACCTGGTTGGGCGGCGCAGCCTGCGTGCCCATGGCCTGGCGCAGCAGGCTCAGCACGATGACGATGCGGGTGAAGCTCGTCATCAGCAGCAGCACCGCCGGCAGGAAGCTGAGCGCGGTGAAGAACAGCAGCGTCTGCACCGGCACCGAGTAGGTGGTGCCGCCGGCCCCCTGGCCGACGATCAGCGGCAGGTTGGCGCCACCCGCGGCCTGGGCTAAAGCGGCTGCAGGAACGGCCGACAACACCGAGACGGCGAGAAGACGCCGCAGCCAGCGCTCAGCGCCCAAGCTTGCCTCCCTGGCCGCCCTGCTTCGTGCCCGAGAGCCGGGCCAGCAGCTGCGCGAAGCCCGGCGTGCCGGGCGCCGCGGCCGTCGGGCCTTCCTGCGGTTCGAGCGTGTGCAAGGTGGTGATGCTGCCGGGCGTGACGCCCAGCACCAGCCAGCGGCGTGCCTCGCCCTGGCCGACCTCGACCACGGCGATGCGCTGGCTGGCCGACAGCGGCAGCATCGCCACGTGGCGCAGCAGCCCGCCGCCGCCCGCGCCGCCGACCGGGGTGCGCTTGAGCAGCCACAGCACGAGCGGGATCATCGCGACGATCGCGATGAACCACAGCAGCGAAGAGAGGCCGGGGGACGAGTTCATCTCAGCCTTTGGAGAGGCGGCGCATGCGCTCCGAGGGGGTCACGATGTCGGTCAGGCGGATGCCGAACTTGTCGTTGACGACCACCACCTCGCCTTGCGCGATCAGGTAGCCGTTGACCAGCACGTCCATCGGCTCGCCGGCCAGCGCGTCGAGCTCGACCACCGAACCCTGCGCGAGCTGCAGGATGTGCTTGATCGGGATCCGGGTCCGGCCCAGCTCGACGCTGAGCTGCACCGGGATGTCCAGGATCATGTTGATGTCGTTGCCGGCCGCGCTGCCGGCGGTCGGCGTGAAGTTGGCGAACGAGGCCGGCGCCACCTGCTCGGCGGCGATCTCGCTGGCCGGCTCGGGCGCCTTGGACTCGGCCAGCGCCGCCGCCCACTCGGCGGCCATCGCGTCCTGTTCAGCGGTGCTGCTGTTCTCAGCCGACATGGTGATCTCCCAGCCAGGTCATGTTCGACCCGGTCAACGTGCGTTCGATCTTCAGGGCGTACTTGCCGTTGCTGGTGCCGTAGTGGCACTCGAACACCGGCACGCCCGACACCTTGGCCTCGATGGCCTTGCGCAGGTCCAGCTCGATGAAGTCGCCCGGCTTGAAGGCGAGCAGCTGCTCGACCGTGGCGGGCGCCTGCGCCAGCTCGGCGACGAGCTCGACCTCGGCGGACTGGATCTGGTTCTTCAGCAGGTTGACCCAGCGGCGGTCCGGCTCGTTGGCGTCGCCCTGGATCGTGGAGTACAGGACGTCGCGGATCGGCTCCAGCGTCGAGTACGGGATGCAGAAGTGGATCGTGCCGCTGGTGTCGCCCACCTCGAGCGTGAACGAGGTCGCGACGACGATCTCGGACGGCGTGGCGATGTTGGCGAACTGCGGCTGCATCTCCGAGCGCTGGTACTCCAGCTCGAGCGGGTAGATGCCGTGCCAGGCCTTCCGGTATTCCGCGATGATCACCTCGACCAGCCGGGTGATGATGCGCACCTCGGTGGGCGAGAAGTCGCGTCCCTCGATGCGGGTGTGGAACTTGCCCGCGCCGCCGAACAGCGAATCGATCACCGCGAACACCAGCGTCGGGTCGCACACGATCAGCCCCGAGCCGCGCAGCGGCCGCACGCTGACGATGTTGAAGTTGGTCGGCACGACGATGTCGCGCAGGAAGGCGCTGTACTTCTGCACCTTGATGCCGCCGATCGCGACCTCCGGGCTCTTGCGGATGAAGTTGAACAGCCCGATGCGGATGTTGCGCGCGAAGCGCTCGCCGATGATCTCCATCGTGGGCATGCGCCCACGGACGATGCGTTCCTGGCTCGACAGGTCGTAGTTGCGGACACCGCCCTGCGGCGTCTCCTCCTGCTCGAGCTTCTGGCTCTCGCCGGTGATGCCCTGCAGCAGCGCGTCGACTTCGTCCTGCGAGAGGATCTGCTGGTTCATTGGATGATGAAGTTGGAGAAGTGCACGTGCTTGACCGGGCTCTCTTCCTCGGCCGTCTTGCGCTTCTTCTTTTTCTTCTTCGGCTTCTCGTCGTCGGCCGCCGGCTCGTCCTCCTCCAGGTCGGCGAGCTCGATGCCCAGCGGGCGCACCGACTCGCGCATGATCTCGGCGGCCAGCTTCTCCTTGCCCTCGCGCGTCAGCAGCTCGGCCGAGTTCTTGTGCGCCAGCACCATCAGGATGCCGTTGCGGATCGCCGGCATGTAGGCCTTGAGCTGGTCGCCGAGCTTGGCGTCCTCGACCTCCAGCGTCACGCCGATCTGGGCGTAGCGGTCGGCGTCCTTGTCGGCCAGGTTGACGACGAAGGGGTCCAGCGGCAGGAAGACGGGCGGGTGCGCCGGGTCGTGCGTGGTTCCGGCCTTGGCCTTGCCCTTGGTCGGCGCCTGATCGCCGTCCTCGCCCTCGGCCTCGGCCGCGGCGGCCTCGGCGGCCTTCTTCTTGATCATGAACACGGCCGCGCCGCCGCCGCCGGCCACCAGCAGCAGCACCACGGCCAGCAGGATGATCAGCTTCTTCTTGCCCTTGGCCGGCGGGGCGCCTTCGGCGGTGGCGGCAGCTGCAGACATCGGCTCTCCTTGCAATGCGGGCACGGCCCGGGGGCCGGCGGATGAAGACGATTATTCGAATGCGCCCCCGGCACGATGCGGTGATAAGGGGGCGGAAGGCCGGCCACTCCGGCGCGGCGGCGCCGCCGCGCGGGTCAGGCGTACAGGTCGAGCCCGCCGCCGGCGCGTGCGATCTGCACGCTGCGCACGACCGCTGCCGGGTCGGCGAGCGCGCCATTGCGCCGCGGCGTGCCGCCGGCGCCCGGTTCGGCCGGCGGCTCGTGGCGGCCGCGGGCGTGCTCCGAGACCCCGCCGCCCGACAGCGTGAGGCCTTCCTCGCGCAGCGCGGCGGCCAGCTCGGGCAGGCTGCCCTCGATGGCCTGGCGCGTCGGCAGCGCGTCGGCGCCGAAGTCGATGCGCGCCTGCGTGCCCTCCAGCACGATCTGCACCGACACCGGGCCGGTCTCGGCCGGGTTCAGGTGCAGCTCGGCCTGCTGCACGCCGTCGCGGGCGAGCACGCTGACCTGGGTCGCGATGGCCTCGCCGAAGCCGGCGTCGGCCGGGCCCATGGCCAGCGGCACAGTGACCGGCGTCGCGGCTGTGGGTGCCGCGGCGGCCGCCACGGCCGGGGCGGACACGGTCGCGCCGACGTGCGGGGCGGCCGGCAGCTCGATTGGTGCGCTGCGTGGCGCTGGGTCGTGGGCCGCGGCGGCGATGGCG
>QJOU01000137.1 GCA_003265685.1 Piscinibacter caeni
CGGCGGGGGCCGGTGCCGCGGCGGCCGCCGCCGGGCGCGCCGGTGCCGCGGCGACCGTGCTCGGCGCCGCGCGCGTCCGGGCCGCGGCCGAGGCCGCCGCCTCGCCGGCACGGGACGCGGCGCCGCCGGCGGGCCGGAAGGCCAGCGCACGCAGCAGCACCATCACCAGGCCGCTGTACTCGTCCGGGGCCAGCGCCAGCTCGGCCCGGCCGTGCAGCGCGATGCTGTAGACGAGCTGCGTCTCGTCGGCCGGCAGCAGGCCCGCCAGGCGCGCCACGGTCGCGGCGTCCGGGTCGCTCGCGTCGAGCGCGTCCGGCACGGCCTGCAGCACCGCCATCTGCTGCAGCAGGGCGGCCAGTTCCTCCAGCGTGCCGGCGGCCGACAGGCCGAGCCCGCGCAAGGCGTCGACCGCGCCGATCAGCGTGGCCCCGTCGCCGGCGGCGAGCGCCTCGAGGATGCGCACCGCATGGCTGCGGTCCACCGCGCCGAGCATCTGGCGCACGCCGGCCTCGGCCAGCGTGCCCGCGCCGAAGGCGATGGCCTGGTCGGTCAGCGAGAGTGCGTCGCGCATCGAGCCGCGCGCGGCCCGCGCCAGCAGGCGCAGCGCGCCGGGCTCGCTGGCGATGCCCTCCTCGCCGAGCACCCGCGCCAGGTGCTCCTGCACGGTCTGCGGTGCCATCGGCCGCAGGTTGAACTGCAGGCAGCGCGACAGCACGGTCGGCGGCACCTTCTGCGGGTCGGTGGTCGCCAGCACGAACTTCAGGTACTCGGGCGGCTCCTCGAGCGTCTTGAGCATCGCGTTGAACGCGGTGGTCGAGAGCATGTGCACTTCGTCGATCATGTAGACCTTGAAGCGCCCGAGCACCGGCTTGTAGACCGCCTGGTCGAGCAGTTGCGAGATCTCCTCGACGCCACGGTTGCTGGCCGCGTCGAGCTCGACGTAGTCGACGAAGCGGCCGGCGTCGATGTCGCGGCAGGCGTCGCACGTACCGCAGGGGCTGGCGGTGATGCCGCCTGAGCCGTCCGGCCCGGTGCAGTTGAGCGACTTGGCGAGGATGCGCGAGACCGTCGTCTTGCCCACCCCGCGCGTGCCGGTGAACAGGTAGGCATGGTGCAGGCGCTGCTGGGTGAGCGCGTTGGCCAGCGCCTGCACGACGTGCTCCTGCCCGACCAGCGCCTCGAAGCGGCGCGGGCGGTACTTGCGGGCGAGCACGAGGTAGCTCATGCGAACCATTCTACGGGCCGCCCTCGCGGCGGCCGCACGCATGGCCTCGCCGATAATCCCGCCCCATGACCGACGCTTCCCGCCCCGACGCCCACGGCACGCTGAGCTACGAACAATCCGGCGTCGTCTACGACCTGATCGATCCGCTCAAGGTGGCTGCGCAGCGCGCCGCCGCCGCCACCGGCGCCAACCTGGCCGCCCACGGCTTCACCGAGATCGTCGCCTCGCGCGGCGAATCGGCCTACGTGGTCGACGTCGGGCCGTTCCACCTCGCCAGCATCGTCGAATGCCTCGGCTCCAAGGCGCTGGTGGCCGACGCGATGCACGAGCTTACCGGGCGCAGCTGGTACGACGCGATCGCGCAGGACACCATCGCGATGGCGATCAACGACCTGATCACGGTCGGCGCCACGCCACTGGTGGTGCAGGCCTACTGGGCTGCCGGCGGCTCGGACTGGTTCGGCGACAGCCAGCGCGCGCAGGCGCTCGTGGCGGGCTGGAAGGCCGCCTGCGACCGCTGCGGCGTGGCCTGGGGCGGCGGCGAGACGCCGGCGCTGGCCGGCATCGTGGCCGACGGGCGCATCGACCTCGCGGCCAGCTGCACCGGCATCGTGAACCCGAAGACCCGCCTGTCGCTGGGCGACAAGCTGGGCGCGGGCGACGCGATCGTGCTGCTGGCCTCCAGCGGCATCCACGCCAACGGGCTGAGCCTGGCGCGCAAGCTGGTCGAACGGCTGCCGCAGGGCTACCTGACCGAGATCGCGCCGGGGCTGAGCTACGGCGCGGCACTGCTCGCGCCCACCGTGCTGTACTCGCCGGTCACCGAGGCGCTTGCGCGCTCCGGCATCGTGCCGCACTACTGCGCCAACATCACCGGCCACGGCTGGCGCAAGCTGCTGCGCCACCCGGCGGCGCTGAGCTACCGCATCGAGGCGATTCCGCCGGTGCCGGCGGTGCTGCGCTTCATCCAGCAACATGCCCGGCAGGACAACCACGAGGCCTACGGTACGCTCAACATGGGCGCCGGCTTCGCGCTGTTCGTCGCGGCCGATCGGGCGCAGGCCTGCGTCGAGATCGCACGCGCGCAGGGGGTCGAGGCGATGGTCGCGGGGCGTGTCGAGGCCGGGCCGAAGCGCCTGGTGATCGAGCCGCTCGGCCTCGAGTACGGCAGCGACGAGCTGCAGCTGCGCTGAGCTGAGCCGAGCGCCGCGCCCGCTCGCCTACAATGGTCCGCGACGGGCCTCCCCGCATGGGAGCGCGGCCAACCGGGTCAGGTCGGGAACGAAGCAGCCCTAACCGTTGCAACCAGTGCCGGGGGTAAGGCTCGTCACCCTCCCCATCGAAAAGCTAGCATCCACGCGGGGCCCAGCATTGGCGCGGGTTTCCGGACAGTCGGTGTGTCATTGCCATGTGTCACTTTGGTCCACACACATGAAGCAATCGACCGTGGCGAAACTTCCAGGCATGTACCAGCGCGGCACCGTGTGGCAGCTGCGCGTGATGATCCCGCTCGACCTGCAGCCCGCCTACGGGGGCAGCACCAAGCTCATCCGGTCCCTTGAGACCAGCGACTATGGCGAAGCCAAGCTCAGGGGCACCAAGGCCCGGGCCGAGCTGCTGCAGGAGTTCGCAGAGAAGCGCCGTGAACTCAACCCCGAGCCGGTGGCCCAGATTACGCCAGAGCTTGGCCCGACGCTTGGCAAGTGCATCCGGGTCCGGCTGCTGCACTGGGACGAGCAGGTGCGCAGCGACCCGCAGCTAGCCGACACTTGGCTGCGATTCACCGACGCCTTCAGCTATCGGAACCTCACCAAGCTGCGTCTGGGGCCTCCGGCGGCTCCTACCCTTCCCTCTGCTGCGGAGCTGGCCGAGCTGGCGCAGCGGTCCCCGTTCGACGGACTGACGTCGACCCAGTTGGCCCGCCTCGCCGAGGTCAACGCGACAGTTGATCAGGCTGCAGCCACGGCCCTGGCATCGCGAAGCCTGTCCGCGGTGGTCAAGATGGCCGACAGCGAGGCCCGAAAGCTCGGCTTGCTGGTCGACTGGAAGGCCCCCGAGGCCCGGCCCGCTCTCCTCGAGTGCTTGCGCGCGTACCGAGCGGCCCTTGCAGACATCGTGAGGCGCGATGACGGGCAAGACATCGTTACTCCAGACGCGCCCCTGAAGGCGACACAGAAGGCCCCGGACCGGCTCCGCCATGTATTCGAGCGATGGAGGGGCGTGAAGAAGCGCTCCGAGGACTCCGTGAGGGCCTGCGAGCGTGCGCTGGCTTTGTTCGAGGAACGTTCCGGCAATCCGCCGGTGCAGGCCATCACCCGGGCCATGGGTGACGACTTCCGCGCTTGGCTGCAGACCCTGGGCACCAGCTCCAAGACCTCCCACGACCGCATTACCTGGGTCAAGTCCTTGCTGGTCTACGCCTATCGGGACCTTGAGCTGATCCCCCGGCAGCCCTGGGAAGGGATCGACATCGAGCACCGCACGGAGAACCCGCGTAGGCCCTGGACCGATGATGAGCTGCGCGCGCTGTTCTCGCTGCCCCTGTTCACCAGGCAGGAACTGCCCACGGCCCCGAAGGCCGGCCGAATCGCGGCCTACTGGATCCCCCTGCTGGGGCTCTACACCGGAGCCCGGGTGGGCGAGCTGTGCCAGCTTCGCGTGGCCGATATCGAGTCGACCAAGCACGGAGCCTTCATCCGGATCACGGAGGAGGCTGAGGGGGCGACAGTGAAGACCTCAGCGGGGATCCGGCGGGTGCCCGTGCATAGCGAGCTGGTCCGGCTCGGCTTCTTGGACTACGTCGAGGCCCTGAGGAACGCCGCCAAGGCCTCGCTATGGCCTGAGCTGCCGCTGCGCAAGGGCAAGCCGGGGGCCTACTTCTCGGACTGGTTCAACGCCTTTCACAAGCGGGCCACCGCGAACACTGCCGCGCCGGTCTTCCACGCACTGCGCCACACCGTGCGGACCGCCCTGCACTCTGCCGGGGTCGACAGGGCCACCATCGGGCGCGTCATCGGACATGACACGGGACTGTCGAAGGCCGAGGAGGTCTATACGCACGTCTCCGACATGGACCTAAGGGCCGCGGTGGAGGCGTTGAGGTTCCCGGCAGTGAAGCTGAGGGCGCTCCGCGCTTGACTGCGGACGTCGTTCATCGGCCTCATGCAGCGGGACATCGCGCGCTTCGTCGGGCACAAGCTAGGCGCCACTTCCGCTGACACCTACGCCGGTCCCAGGGCCGCCGAGTGGCCCCTCGGACTGTCCCGCAAGATTCGGTACTCGAAGCCGGTGGAGCTGGCTGCGCTGAAGTTGGCAGAGCGTTGATGCCCTCCTGAACGTTCAGGCCGCTCTAAGCCCCGCGAGGGTCCCGAAGACCCCCGCGGTGCCCGGCAATCAACTTACGCAGCCAGCCCGAGAGGGCAGGAGTTCAGCGATAAGAGGTTGTCGTTCCAAACGCCGTCGGCGTAGGTCCGGATGTACGGCCGGTGCCCGGCGGGCCGAACCACACCAACGTTGGCACGCTTCCCCGTGTTCGGGTCGCGAACGTAGAAGGTGTTTGTTCCGGCGTCGATGCTCGCGATGATCTGCGGCACAGTCCACATCCAATTTGCAGCCGGATTTCCCGCATGCGTGATGTGCTCGTGGCCCCCGCGGGGGTTGGATTTCGTGATGCAAGTGATCTGACAGTCCATCGTCTACTTTCAAGAACAGTAAGTTAGAGAAAACGATCTGCCCTCGAAACCCTGTTCCAGCTAGCATCACGACCGTGACGGCGTGATCTTTCGGGATCAGTCACCCCGGGCAGACCACTGCTTGGGGCGGGGCGGCTGGGGAGGTGCAACTCTCCGGCCGTTTTCGTTTCAGAATTCAGGATAGCACGACGTACACACTACATGTAGCGTTATCCACAAGGGGTGGGCCCCAGATATAGCGTACTTACGTCCTACGTGAGTGGGCGCCGAATCTGTTGCAGCGCAGCAAGTTTCCACAGCTTGTTTTCCACAGTCGGATGCATCCCTCGCTGCGGCTCGCCGCTTCCTTTCCCTAGGATGTCGAGACGATACCGGCGACGAACTCCGACTGCGTTACCAAGCGCCCAGCCTGTAACCACGGCAGTCCGATGGCGGACGGCAATGTTGGCGTCGCTGAGGCAGTTTGTTAGCGTTAGTTGCGATGCCAGGTAGTCTCACCGAGGAGTTCGCCGTGGCACTTGTTACGTCCGCATACGTGGTGCGCGAAATCTCCCTTCTCGCTGCCAGCCGCATTGCGCACGACGCAACACCTGGAGCTGATCGCCCCCACCACCGCTCTGGACTAAGTTGACTGTCCGGACAAGGCTAAGGTGATCTTCGGCTCGAGGGGAGGCGCCCCCAGGGCTCATCCACAAGTCGGGGCTGCACACCGCGATGATTGGCAGCCCCAAGTCCGGGGGCGCCGCCTCTAGCGCTGAGGCCCGCCTGAAGTCCCGCCAGCCTTCTACTGCACTTGGACCCACTCGGTCCCTCCGAATGCCCAGGTGTTCGCCTGGGAGCCCGCCCGCCCCCCGCAGTCGCTCCCGCACTGGTACCCCACGCGGATCTTCCTTGGCGGCCGTTGCGGCCGCGCTAGTGGCCTTGGCAAAGCCTCTGCGGCCCGGCCGTTGCATCCCTGTGCTTCTATCCAGTAGACTCATTTGATGTACCAGCCAGAGCAGCGCAAGCGCCTAATTGATCGCCCCCAGAGCTACCAAGACATGCAGGCGCGGCCAGCGTTCCAAGCGGTGCTCGACCAGCGAGAACACAAGCTGTCTCGCGTGCTCACTGACTATCACTTCGCCCAGAAGTGTCAGTGCGGGCTCAGGTCTTGCCGAACGCCGCACAAGGGTGGGTTCCTCGTCGAGACTGCAGATGGCTTGGAGACGAACATCGGCAACGTGTGCGGCCGCAACACGTTTGGTGAGTCATTCCTGGTCGCCAGAGCTACTTACATGCGCGCCCGCGAGCGTGAGGAGCTTGAGCAGCGGGTGCGTTCGATCTTGGCGCAGGGTGGCGACATGGCACGACGCATACACGACCTGGAAACTGCGCAATACGGTGTTCCCTGGGTGCGGGCAGTACGCCGCGCATTCCACGGGCTGCTAGGCGCTGACCTCTTCGAGGCACTCCGAGTTGCACAGAAGCGCAAGGACTTGACGGTGACGCACGCTCGAGAGCGGTCTGCGGCAGAGATCGAACAGATCATGGCGCGCAATCGAGTACCGCGCGAACAGGTCCGTTACGTGACGACAACTTTGGGCGTACTCCAGGAGATGCCGTGGATTGACTTTGACTTCACTGGCCGGCTGCGATCAGGGCTGCTCGAGCCTCTCACGCAGCTCGGGCTCATTGACCTTGAACGCGCACCGAGCCCGCTCCTGAAGCAGAAGGTCAGGCACTTCGAGGGCTGGGAGGACACGCTCCGCGCAGCCGGCGAGGCAGCCAACTCCGCGCTGCTTATGCTTGGACGCGAGAATCTAGCCCTCCTCGGTTTGTGGATTCCGGAGCACATGGTTGCACGGCGCCGTGCAGTCTCGGCCTGGATCGACTCGGGCGAACACCAAGCCTTGCTACGCGGTTATCCTGGCTAACGCTCAAGGCCGCGTCGGGCCCCGGCTGTTTGCCAGCAAAAATGTGCAGCGACATCTGATGAGCACAAGGCCGCCGATTCCCCCCCCCCCCCGGTGCCCCCGTCGTTTCCTCGCACGGACCTCTTGACGTCCCCTTGAGGCAACCCGCCCGGTCCCGCACCGGCGCCGCTCACGCTGTCAGGTAGCTCCCGGCTCGGCACGGCTCCGCCACCGGCAACCCTTGCCCTGGAGAGAGTCAACACGGCACGCTCGGTCACTGCTGGCCCTGCCCGGTCCCGTGAGCACCATCCGGCCCGCTGCGCCTTGCAGCGTCAACCGAAGGGGCCTCATGACGCCGATCACCATCCACGCCATCCCGGGACTCGACCAGGCCACGCAGGGCCTCGCCTGGCTCGCTCGCTGGGTCTCACCAGTCCGCGGCGCGGGAGTCTTCTGGATTGCCGGTGCGCCCGGCTTCTGCCTCGCATGGTCCGAGCCCGGGGCCTGGACGGCACAGCTGGGGCGCGTGCAGGTGGTTGTCGACCTGGCGCGAGTGCGGTCCGACAGGAAGCCGGCCTAGGGCGCTTTGGACCGCTTGGTGCCTCGTAGGTGTGCGCCGGTAGCTGCACGGAGCCTGCGGGGCGCTATGGAGCTGGGAGAGGCCAGCGAGGGGCATGCGCCATATCCACCCCAGCGGAGACAGCGAATGCGCAAGCGAGCCGAAGGGAGCGAACTAAAACGTCACCCTAGCAAAGACTCAGACCTCGGCAGCACGCAGACGCTGCACGGTGGCACGGCCGACTTTGAACTCCCTGGCTAGCGATGCCACGGATTCGCTGCGGGCGAGCCGCTGCCGCACCTGCTCTGCCTGGGCGGCGCTGAGAGCCGGGGGCCGCCCGAACCGCTTCCCCTCCTGCTTGGCCCGCACCAGACCCGCCGCGGTCCGCTCCTTCAGCAGGTCCAGCTCGAACTCCGCCACGGCCGCCAGCACCTGCATCTGCAGCTTGCCGGCAGAGCTGGTCAGGTCGACTCCGCCCAGCGCGAGGCAGTGCACGCGCACCCCCATGCCAGCAAGGCACTCGACGGTGTTGCGCACGTCCACTGCGGAGCGCCCCAGGCGGTCCAGCTTGGTGACCACAAGGACATCGCCAGACTCCAGGCGGTCCAGCAGCCGGCAGAACTCGGGCCGCTCGCGGGCAGCCTGCGAGCCAGAGATGGTCTCGGAGATCACCCGGGCAGGGGCGATAGCAAAGCCCGCGCCCTGGATCTCCTTGGCCTGGTTGTCGGTGGTCTGGTCGGCGGTGCTGACGCGGCAGTAGGCGAAGACACGGGACACGCTGGGGCTCCTGAGGTGACCGAAAAGGTAGCCCGAATGTACTCATCTGCCCGTAATGCCGTCAAGCTGGGTTTCGGGCAGGGAGGCGTGCAGTGCTCGAAAACGGACGATTTCGGGCAGGCTCACCCGCCGGCCGCGGCACCTCAACCCTTCGAGCGTCCGAACGGCCCCCCTCGGATCAGAGCCCTGATGCGCTCAACGCGCTGCTCGCCTGACATGTCCGGGGGCGTTGGACTGTCGTCGCTGAAGAACGCTGCGTCCGCGTCCATCCGGTCCAGCTCGCGCTGCAGCTTTGCTGCCACTGCGGGTGGCATGGGCGGGTCTGACGCCACCGGTCTCGGCGCCGCGGCCAATGCCTCTCGGCGTGCCTTTGCGGCTCGCCTGGTTGCACGGGTCCCGCGCGAGACGGGCACGTATCCGCGACCCTCGACGTTTCGGCGGGCCTCGATGCGTTGCTGCAGGCCTGGCTCCTCCTTGATGTAGCGGAGCAATGTGCCCCGGCTTATGCCGAACGCGCGAGCAGTCTCGGCAAGGTTGACCGGCCCGACTCCGTTCCTCAACTCGTCCAAGAGTTGCAGTTCCTTGGTGGCACTCAGCGCGAAGCGGGTGCCCGGCGGCCGTCCCGGCGGACGCTGGCGATCTGGTTTCGTCACGTCTCGATTGTGCCGAATTAACTGAACACTTTGGAGGCGCCAAGAAAGATTCCTAAGTGATTGTTTTTACAAGGCTATTACGTGACCGTCAGGCGTCAATCGCAATCGACTGCGCACCTATTGATAGAGAAGTCTGCCCGACCCGCGCCAAGTCCCGCGGAGGACGTCCTTTCGGCAACCGGACGCCTAGAGAGGCGCCGGTGAGGAGGCGCGTGGTCGGGCTACTTCATTCGCAACGTCATCGGCTGCAGGGCGCTCCATCGCACCTCGCCGAACAACCGTCAGCTTCAATGGCCAACATCCCGAAGACCTTCGACAACGCTTCCGTCGCGCGATTCCTTGCCGACTACTGGAGCGCATCCGACCTCATCGATTCGATACCGCAGACCGACGACATCTTGTCGGGTGTGCTGGGCCTGAAGACTTCGGGCGACACGTCGACTCGCAGCCTCTCGCGCTCGACTCTCTTCGTTGTCCTGCAGAACTGCGACACCATCGATGTGCGCTCGATTGACGAGGTCACCCTGGGCCGGTATGGAGAGCGCACCTTGCAGGCCTACGCGGCCCTCGGCCGGGTTGCATCAAAGGCTCTGGCTGCACTCATCCAGCGTCTGCCCGCTACTGCACGCACCGGCGGGCTGAAGAAAGCGCAGCAGCGCCTCGACGACGTGCACCGCCATGAGCTGGAGGCCGCGGGGCTCTGCTGACCAGGCCAGCCAATTCCGCAACCTAGAGAAAGCACTGGGGCTCGGCCAGGCCGAAGCAATTCCGCAACCTAAAGAACCGGTAGGGCCTTGCGCGTTGCTCACGAGGCTCGACGGATCACGACCACGGAGAACGGTGGGCCGTGACAACTGCAATGTGACCATCAAGCCCAGCACAGCGGCTGGGAACTGATGAGGCCTGCAGGGCGGCTACGCCGGTTCGACCACCCATGCGCAGTGTCCGTGGATTCCTTGCCAGCAGTCATCACTGCCGTGCGCCTGGCGGTGCCCCAGTAGTGCTCCTGCAGCTCGCCTGGCAGGGCCTCCCCGAGGAGTTTTCCTCGCCTGCGTGCCCACACCCTGGGCGCCTCCTTCACAACCAACTCGGCCCCAGTGGGCCACTTCTATGCACTCTCTATGCAAGTTAGCCGGCTGCAAGGATCCGGTCCATGGTCGCAGCTACTACTGCCGTGCACACAAGGCCCGCAAGGCCCGGCACGGAGACCCGCGGCAGCAGCCCGTGCTGGTCGCTCACCTCAGGCCTTACCGACGGATGGTCGACCAGGCGCGCCAGCGCAACCCCGGCCACCCGCTGTGGAGCCTGCTGGAGACCGACTGGGCCGGCATGGTCTCCCAAGCTCAAGAGCACCAGGCCGCAGCGGAAGCCGGGCAGGCCTTCTCCCGGCCGGTACTCCTCAAGGACCAGCAGATCCTCGCGGTGAACCAGTCGGCTTCCCCAGCAGAGGTGGTCAACGAGGTGCTGGCCATGGTCATGCTGGGCCAGGCCGAGCCGCGGAGGTTCGTGTCCGACGATGCCTTCAGGACCCAGCTCGCACGGCGGTTCCGACTGCTGGCGCCCCGCTTGTCGAAGGGCTCTTACTGGAACCCCAAGCTCGAGCGAGTCTCCCAGGTGGTGCAAGAGCTGCCACCCCGGGTGGTCCTCCCGCTGGGTCAGCAACTGGCTGAGCGGTTCGGCCCGGCAGGTGTCCGCCTGCTGGAGCTGGAGCGCAGCCGAGTGCCTCCTGAACAGGCCCGCAGGATTGCCATGCAGGCGGCCCTGGAGTCGCTGGAGTAGCCCCGGCCTGAACCTGCGCGTGATCGACCTGGGATTCGGCGAGCCCTGGTTCATTGCCAAGGACGTCTGCGCGGCCCTCAGCATGGACACGACGAAGGGGGCCAGCCGTTGGACCGCCGGCCTCGCCGAGGACGAGCTGACAAACCTCAGGATTTCTGGGGTTCCGGGCCGGCCGATGACCTGTGTGAACGAGTCGGGGCTCTACGCCCTGATCATGCCCAGCCGCAAGCCCGAGGCCCAACGGTTCCGCAAGTGGGTCACCTCCGAGGTCCTGCCGGCCATCCGCAAGACGGGCAGCTACTCGGTGCCCGGCCGTGCCGCGCCGCCTCGCAGACCTTCCGAACCGTCCCGCCGGTGCCCTCACGAGGGGCGCCGTTTCGCTTTCCCTTCTCCTACCCCACCCGACACCGCGAGGGCCTCACCGGGCTCCCGTGGGGCTGCTGCATGGCTGGCTTACCGGCTGGCTGTGCGGCGGTCTTCCTTCTCTCCTCCATCCTCATCGAAAGCAACCCATGACTGTCAGATTCATCAACACCCCCGAAGGCTTCGTCGACCACGAGTCGCTCGCGGCACATCAACTCCCGACCTCGAACGCTCCGGCGCAGGAGCACCTGCTGACCCGCGTCAACACCGGCGCCATCCGCGTCACTGTGGGCCATGGTGCCCAAGACATCGGCGTGTCCCGCCATGTGGTCGGCCGAGACGACTCCACGCCCGCCAGCGTGGCTCAGTCCTTCCGCCGGATGGGCCCTCAGGCCAGCGTGCAGCTCATCCCGGGCGACGAGAGCAGCCGCACCGATGTGCAGTCCGCGGCGCGCATGGGCCTCATCCGACAGGACGAGCACGGCCGGTGGATCGACGTGGCAGCGCCCGCGCAGGGCCAGCAGGCTCCCCAGCCCGAGACCAAGCAAGAGCCCGCACAGGACCCCGGCGCGGACTACTTCGCCGCCGAGGACGATGCGACCTGGGCGCAGATGATCGACCCGCTGCCCCAGCAGGCCTACGACTCCAGCGTGTCCCGTGCCATGGGCCTCATCGCCTACGGCACTGGGGACCTGCAGAGCGTGGCCCATGCGCTGGCCCGTGACGGTGGCATCGAGCCCTCGCGTGCCCTGGAGCTGGTGGAGGACGGCATCGAGCTGCATCGGCGCGCGGTGGTCAAGGCCCTGGCCAAGGACGGCATGGACGAGAGCCGCGTGGGCGAGTTCTTCTCTTCCCTCAAGGCCCGGCCGGATGCCCTGCATGCTGCCCTGCAGCGCCTCACGATGGGCCGCGATGTCGGCGGGTTCGTGGAGCTGGCCCGCGCCTTCGACGTGGCCAACCCGTCCGCGGACATGAAGGCACTGGAGGCGATGGGCTTCGAGGTCAGCCGTGATCCTCAGGCCAACGAGCTGATGGCGCGCCCGCGTGGCAGTGGTCGGGCCTGGGTGTCGGCCAAGGCGCTCATCGCCAAGATGAAGGCCTGAGGTGACCTACACCACTACCCAGCGGCAGCGCGCGGAAGCCCGGCAGCGGGCTCTGCAGCGCCAGCATGAGAAGGCCCGTGAGGCGATCCCCGAGGGCTTCGAGCTGGCCCCTGGGGGTGCCTGCACGATCCCCATGGGCGCCTTCAAGTTCGACAGCCTGGCCGATCTGGTAGGCGCGCAGGGCATGGCCGG
Organism: Piscinibacter caeni; assembly: GCA_003265685.1. GTDB lineage: Bacteria > Pseudomonadota > Gammaproteobacteria > Burkholderiales > Burkholderiaceae_C > Piscinibacter > Piscinibacter caeni. The sequence goes on from QJOU01000137.1 coordinate 12,236, forward strand.
CTTCGTGCTGGCCACGTCGTGTAGGACCAAGTGCTGGATCTATGGCCGGTCCTACCCGCGCATGGACGCTACGCGAGCATGGAGCGTGGGGGCCTATCGGTGCCAGCCAGGCGACACCATCGAGCTGCATCCCCAGGGGCGCGGCTCGGGCCCGCTGAGCACCGTGAAGGTCTTCCCGTTCGTGGCGCGGAGCGGATCCCAGGCGAGGCCTGCACGGGAGCCAGAGCTGGACCGCAACGGCCTGCCGGAGACAGAACTGCCGCAGCCTCCGCTGACGGCCCGCCAGGCAACCCCAGATGCGCCCGCAACGGCTGACGACTATCCGCCGTGGTGACCTCTACAGACTGGCTCAGGCCGGTCTGTTTTTTTTGTCGAGTGGCAGCAGGCTTGCCTCGATGAAGTCACAGAGAGCTGCGAGGCGCGGGTTCACCATGCCGTTCATCTCGTAGGCCTTGCCAGCCTTCGCATAGGCATCGGATATGGCCATGCCGGGCGTCAGCTCGCCAAGGTGGGTCGAGTAGGTATCCATCCGGGCGGCCCGGGTCATGCCCTCGGGCAGAGGCCATTGCGCGAGGATCTGGGCTTCGGTGATGAGCGGCGGCATGCCGGGGATCTTACCGGCGCTTCCTGCGCGTTCAAGGCCTTCGCCTGGGCCCTTCAGGGCACCGTGCCGAGTACATTGCCTGATCGGAGAGAGGACGCCCCGCACGCCCGATGAACGAACTGCTACTTCAACTGCCCATCGTCATTGGCGTCCTCTGTTCGGTCTTCGTTGGGCCTGCGCTGGCAGTTGCGTTCCTAGTCGTCCGGAAGCGCCGCGCACGCAACGCAAAGCGCTCCCCCATAGGCATCGACCTGCTGCGGTCTCCAGGGCATTCGCTTCGCGAGCAACTGGACGAGGCACACAACGACCTGGCCTGGGACATAGCGGCGCTGATGTTCTTCCCCGCTGTGATCCTTGCGTTGTTCCTCGCGCAGGCCCACGTCAAGACGCTGGAGAAGATGCTCGGCTTCGTGCCCATCTACGTGGCCTTCGTGCTCGGCTTCGTGGCACTGATCACACGGAAGCTGATTCGAACAGGTGCGACGCTCGACAACCTCAGGGCCGGCTATGACGCTGAGGTGGCCGTGGGCCAGGAACTGGACCAGCTCATGCGTCAAGGGGCAGCGGTCTTCCATGACTTTCCTGCCGACGGATTCAACATTGACCATGTCGTCATCTCGCGTCGAGGTGTCTTCGCCGTTGAGACCAAGGGCTACACGAAGCGCAGCGACATCCGAGGCAAGGCTGGGGCACGGGTGGTGTTCGATGGCAGTTCGCTCGCGTTCCCGCACTGGAAATCCGCCGAGCCGTTGGAACAGGCAGAGCGACAAGCTCAGTGGCTGTCCAAGTGGCTCAGTAGTGCTACGGGAGACCGCGTGAGTGCCTTGCCAGTCCTCGCGCTGCCTGGCTGGTTTGTGGACCGCAAGGGGCGCGGTGCGGTGCGGGTGTACAGCGGCCGAGAGCTTGCCCAGCTGCTCGATGCGCAGGGCGCCACACCTCTCTCGGAAGAGGCTATGCAGCGGGCAGCGCATCAGGTCGAGCAACGCTGCCGCGACGTGACACCCAAGCTGCGAGAGGGCTAGGTCACTCGGCCTGCTCAACGGGGCGCAGCCACTCAGCCGCCGCTTGCGCAGGCAACATGGCCCGCAGCTCGGGCACCTTCAGCAGGTCACACGCGACCTCTGCAAGCTGCTCGGGGTCGACAGTAGGCCAGCGCTGCTGAAGGCGCAGTGCCACCGCATCGATCCATTGTCCTGGGCTCAGTTCGGCTCGCATGCCTATACTGTATGCATGTACAGTATCCTCATGCAAGCGCTGGTCAAACTGCTGCGCCGGCAGGGCGTCCTACTGCCGCGAGAACAGATCGACGCGGCCCCTTGGGTGGCTGTCACGCTCCTCAGCGACCGCCTCACGCCGGGTGGCAGGAGGCTTGCCATGTGGCCCGAGGGGCACGGCGGCCAGGTGGGTGCAGATGGCGCAGTGCGCGAGTTGTACGGGGTGACGGTGCAGGACGTACTGCCTGACCGGATGATCTTGCGAGGAATCGAGCGTTGGCCTACAGGGCAAGGCCTGCCTGCCGCGGTGCTTCAGGAGTGGATGATCCGTCCAGTGCCGGACCTGGGACCCTCTGGCTGGCACTCGCCGATGGCCCGGCAGTTCACCCGGGACGTGACCCAGCTGGTGCATTCGCCGTGAGCCTTGAGCTGCAGATAGGATCCGCAGCAGCATGTGCACCCGCTACATCTCACCCGACGATGCCGCAGTAGAGCGCGCCTGGCACATCGGCAGGCACAACCCCTGGCGCGGTGCAGAGGTCTACCCGCAGCGGCAGGGCATCTTCATCCGCGCCACGAGGGACTCAACCGAGCCCCGGCGGGAGACCGTGGTGGGCCAGTTCGGCCTCATCCCGTGGTTCGCCAAGAGCCCCAAGCTGACCTACTCGACGTGCAATGCACGCAGCGAAGAGTTGGCCCAGAAGGCGACCTTCAAAGACTCGTGGAAGCACGGCAAGCGCTGCATCGTTCCTGCGGTGGCCTTCTACGAGCCCTGCTGGGAGACGGGCAAGAACGTCTGGTGGAGCTTCCGCAGGGCCGACGGTGAACTGTGGGGCCTGGCCGGCCTGTGGAACACATGGACCGACAAAGCAAGTGGCGAGCTGGCCGAGAGCTTCACCATGCTCACGCTCAACGCTGATGAGCACCCGCTAATGAGCCGCATGCACCGGCCGGATCCCAAGCGGCCGCCGCACATGCAGGACAAGCGTTCAGTCATCCCGGTGGACTTCGAGGATGTCGACCAGTGGCTCTTTGGGACCCAGCAAGAGGCAGTGGAGTTGATCCGGCCGGCGCCCCCGAAGGCATTTGACGCTGTGCCCAACTAGTTGCGCGGGTACACCCGATAGCCGTACACGTGCACATCGTCTGTCTCACCCCTCGCGTGATAGTCCCTTTGGCTGCGAACTTGCAGCGTTACCTGGAAGGCCTGCCTGATATCGCCAATCCCAATCTCCAGTCTGAATACGTTGTCGGACTGCCATGCGTTGTGTCGCGGACCTCGTCCATTTGCGAGGAGCCTGTATTCCAGCTGACCTCCAAGCGGGTCGGAAGCAGTCACAACGTACTCGATGACGTCTCCAGGCCGCAGTACGAGTTTCGTATCCGCGCAGGCCGTTCTGTGGGTGGCGACGTTGCCCAGGCTGTCTCGGGAACACTCGATCCGTGGAAAGCAATCCTCGGCGGTTTCCAGCTTGCTTCTGAAGCGGATGATTCGGTTTCGGATCTCCCCTGAGATGCCCACTGCGAGCGCCTTCTGATGCGGGAGAAGCTCGCGCCTATGGGCGTCAGGATCACGCAGTTTCTCCAACTCTGAGAGCCACACGTCCATGGTCTTCCAGTCACCAAGTGCGGCGGCGAACTTGTCCCAGTGCTTCTTCAGTATTGGGCGCAGGTCGTAGAAGTCGGCGTAGTACAGAAGCCGCTCCTCGACCGCACCGGCCGCCTGGCGCCTTTCTTCGACGCCGCGCCGCTCTTGCCATCGGGCAATGCGCTCAGCCGACACACCGCACTGCGCCGGCCAGTCCGCACCAAACTCCGATTCCAAAGCAAGGGCGATGAAGTCGCGCAGGACGTTTTCTGCATCCTTCAGTGCTTGTGATGCATCCACAGGCCACCCCCGCATGTGCCGCCAGGAGTCGCAATGCTCGCATGCGCACGGGCGAGGCCCTCAATCCGCCTGCTACAGTCCGCCTCGGTGTGTCACTTTGGTGTGTCACCCGACTTCCGGATGCTTCTCTAAGTATTTGTCAAGACTAGAGTTTGTCTCGACATTGAGGAGGGTAAGGCTCGTCACCCTCCCCGTCGCCCTCACCCTCAGCCGGCCTGGCGGAACGCCATCACCGCCTGGTTGCGCAGCGTGCGCAGCAGAGCCAGTTCCTTCTCGCCCAGCGCGATGCCGCCGGGCTCGGCCTTGTCGGCATAGATCAGCGCGAACGGCGCGCCCTTGAGCAGCAGCGGCAGCAGCAGGAAGGCCGGTGCGTCGACGCCGCTGCGGTACCAGCCCGGCAGGCGTGCGGCGATCTGCCCCGCGCTGGCGTCGCTGATCAGCGTGTCGGCGCCCTTGGCGCAGACGGCGGCGAACAGGTCCGTGCCGCCCTTCAGCGGCACCTTGAACTGCTGCGCGACACGCTCGGCGCCCTCGCCCAGGCCGAAGCGGCCGGTCAGCGTGTCGGTCTTCGGGTCGCGCAGGCAGAACACGATGCGGCGGAACCCGAGCGCGCGGAACATGGTCTCGAGGATCATGCGCAGCACCTCGTTGAGCTTGAAGCTCTCGACCATCGAGTTGGTGATGTCGGCAATGCCGGCGGCCAGCACCTCGGCGGCGTTGACCGCCGGCGCCGCCGCGGCCGCCGGCGCCTCGACCAGCGTCGGCGCGTAGGCGGTCACGGTGGCCTGCAGCTGGTGCGGCGAGAGCGAGTCGTCGGGCTGGGGCGGCGGCTCGACCACCACGGTCGCGAGCAGACGGCGCGACGGCGACCCCGGCGCCACCTGCAGGTTCATCGCCCGGGCCATCTGCGCCAGGCGCTGGCGCGCCTGGTCGGTGGCGCCGGCGATCTCGCGCGCGCTCAGGCCCAGCGCGCGGGCATGGCGCTCGGCGGTGGCGGCCAGCGCGGCGGTCGGGTCGCCCTCGGTGCGCAGCAGCGTGTCGGTCAGCTCGTTGGCGGCCACGGCCAGGCAGCGCAGCCGGTCGGCGGGCTTGTCCGGCACCCGCGCCGGCGGCTCGCCGTCGGGCTTGCGCATGCAGCGCTGCAGCGTCTCGGGCAGGCCCCAGCTGCGCGCGATGCCCAGCCCCAGGTCCTCGAAGCTCAGGCCCAGCACGCTCACCGAGGCGGCCGTCTCGGCCTGCAGCAGCGCCGCGGCACTGGACGGCGCGTCGTGCCGGCTCGCCAGCGCGATGCCGCGGATCTGGCGCGCCTCCTCCGGGAAGTAGTACTCGGTCAGCAGCCGGCCGAGGTTCTGGAACATCGCGCCGATGAAGGCCTCCTCGCCCTCGCGCGGCACGCGGCACAGCTCGCCGGCCAGCGAGCCGGACATCAGCGCGCGCAGGAACTCCTCCTTCAGTTGCCCGGCCTGCTGCTTGTCGCTCATGTGCTCGAGCAGCACCAGGCTGAGCGCCATGTTGCGGATGCCCGCGAAGCCGACCAGCGCCACCGCGCGCGAGACGGTGCTGATCGAGCCGCCGCCGGCGTGCGAGAAGTGGGCGGTGTTGACCAGGCGCAGCAGCTTGTTGGTCAGCGCCACGTCCTTCAGGATCTCGCTGGACAGGCTGGTCAGGCTCTCGTGCTCGGAGCTTGCGATGCGCTGGATGCGCGCCACCGAGTCCGACAGCGCCGGGAAGTCGCTCTTGTGGCGCATGCGCCGCAGCAGGAAGTCCAGCGTGCCGCTGTTGCCGCCCGGTGCAGCCGGCTGCGGCGCCATCCACTGGCGCAGCGCGTCGCCCAGCGCCGCGGCGCTGCCCCAGCGCTGTGCCGGGTCGCGCGCGATCGCGCGCCGCAGCACGCCGCGCAGCGTGTCGTCGGCAGCGGCCGGCAGGTCCGGCGGCAGCGCGAGGTCCTCCTCGGCCACGCGCTTCATCGCGCGGTACGGGTCGCGCTCGGCCACCAGCGGCCGGCCGCTGATCAGCTCGACCAGCATCACGCCGGCGGCGAACACGTCCATCGCCGGCGTGGCGGGCGCGCCGCGCGTCGCCTCGGGCGACATGTAGCCGGGCGTGCCGACGATCAGCGCGGCGGCGGCGCGGTTGGCGCCCTCCTTCAGCCGCGCCGCGATGCCGAAGTCCATCACCCGCGCGCGGCCGTGGCCGTCGACCAGCACGTTGCTGGGCTTGAGGTCGCGGTGCACCACACCGGCCTCGTGCGCGGCCTGCAGCGCATCGAGCACGCCGAGCATCAGGCCGGCCGCCTCGTGCGGCGGCAGCGCGCCGCGGGCCCTCGCATGCTCGGCCAGCGTGCGGCCGGGCACGTACTCGAACACCAGGCAGGCGCGGCCGTCGTGCACGTCGGCCTCGAACACCGGAACGATGTTCGGATGCGCGAGCCGGCTGACGCTGCGGGCCTCCTGCAGCCAGTGCGTCAGGTCGTCGCCGGCCACGTTCACGCCGGCGGCCAGCACCTTGATCGCGACCTCGCGCTCGAGTCGGGTGTCGAGCGCGAGCCAGACGGTGGCCTGCGCGCCCTTGCCCAGCTCGCGGCGCAGTTCGAAGCGGCCGAGGCGGCGGGCGGTGTCGGCGGTGACGGCGGGTACAGCGGCCATGGGCGGGGATCAGTCCGCGGTCGCGGCGGCGTCCGGCGACAGGGTACGCGGCGCGGCGGCCAGCGGCGCACCGGTCTGCAGCGAGGCGCGGGCGCCCTGCAGCGCCTCCTGCACGTCCTTCGGGCTGAGGTGCAGCACACGCGCGTAGCGCTGCGCCACCTGCACGATGGCCGGGCCGACCCTGGGCGCGGGCAGCCGCGTCATCGCGTCGACCGCCTCGTTGGCGGCGCTGGCGGCCACGCGCAGCACGTCGGCATCGCTGTCGGGCGTGCGCACCGGCTTGCCGGGCGAGAGGCGGCGGATCATGTGCTGCACCTCGTCGCCCAGGCCCCAGTGGCGCGCCACCGCGGCGCCGAGCGCCTCGATGTCGGCGCCCAGCACGGCGTAGGAGGCGGCCTCCTCGCTCATGCCGGGCAGGTCGGCACCGCCGGAGGGCGCCGGCGCCGGCTGCATCAGCTGGCGGATCTGCTCGGCCTCCTCGGGAAAGTGGTACTGCACCAGCAGGCGGCCGAGGTTCTGCATCAGCGCGACCAGGTAGACCACCTCGCCGTCGTAACCCGGCGGGCGCAGCGCCTGGGCCACGTGGCCGGCCAGGCGCACGCAGGCCATCGTGCGGTTCAGCGCCGCGGCGCCGGCCTCGCCGAGCGGGCCGGGCCAGGGCCGCAGCGCGTTGGCGGCGCTGCGCACGCCGTCCACGCCGATCAGCGCGACGGCGCGGCGCAGCGTCAGCACCGGGCCGCTGCCGCCGATCTGCGTGCCGCGCACCTGCGCCGAGTTGACCGTGCGCAGCAGCTCGAACGAGAGCGCGATGTCCTGCAGCAGCAGTTCGGCGATCTCGTCGGTGCGCTGGCTGTCGCTGGCCGACAGCTTGCCGACGCGCTGGCCGATGCCCGGCAGCGCCGGCAGGTGGCCGACGCTGCGCAGCCGGTCGAGCAGCAGCGTGAGCGGGTCGCCGTTGCCCTGCCCGTCGACCTCGCGCCAGCCTTCCAGCGCGCGCAGCAGGGTGCGCGCGCTGTGGTAGCGCTGGCGCTCCTGGGTGGCGGTGCAGCGGTTGGCGATCGCGCGCAGGCCCTCGGGCACCGGCTGCGGCGTGCTCCAGGGCAGGCGCACCAGGTCACGCCCCTGCGGCGCCATGCGGGCGATCACGGCGCCGAGGTCGGGCTCGTCGAGCACCGGGGCGCCCGCCAGCAGCTGGTGCAGCAGCAGGCCGCAGGCGAGCACGTCGCGCTGCGCGGCGTCGCGCTGCGCGCGCAAGGTGCCGGTCTCGGCCGGGACATCGGCGGCGCCGGCCGGCCGCGGCGGCTCGGCCACCGCCAGTCCGGTCAGGCGGACCTGGCCCTGCTCGTTGACCAGCACCTGGTGCAGCTGGATGTCGCGGTGCGCCGTGCCGGCCTCGTGGGCGAACGCGAGCCCGGCCAGCACCTGGCAGAGCAGGCCGGCCAGCTCCATCGGCGCCGGGCGCGGGTGGGCCGCCAGCCATTCCGCCAGCGTGACACCGAGCGCGCGGTCCACCGCCAGGAAGGGCCAGTGGTCCTGCACGCCGACCTCGATCACATGGGCCAGGTTCGGGTGGTTCAGCCGCGTGGCCTGCTTCATCTCGCGCAGGCGCAGCTCGAGCGCGCCGGCATCCGGCGGCTGCACGCGCGGGATGGTCAGCATCACCTCCTGGCCCAGGCGTGGGTCGAAGGCCAGCCAGGCCGTGCTGCCGGCGCTCTTGCCCAGCAGCTGGCGCAGTTCGTAGCGCCCGAACGCGCGGATCGGGTGGGGTCGGGCAGCGGTGGGCGTGGCAGGGGCGACCATCGAGACAGGCAGGCGACGTGTCCCCGATTGGACGCCCGCCGCGGTCCGCCCCAAGCCCCGAACAGCGTGGCCAAACGCACGCTATTCGGCGCCGCGGGCGCCCAGGTGTTCAGTCGAGCTCGACCAGCTCGCCGTCGCCGGCGACGAAGGCGGCCCGCACCGGCGCATCCGCCTGCGCGGCCTGCACCGCGGCGCGGTAGCCGGCGAGCTGGGCGCGGTAGGCCGGCAGTTCCTCGGGGCGCCGGCGCAGCTTGTAGTCGAGCACCCACCAGCAGGGCCCGGCGGGTTCGTCGAGCAGCACCAGCCGGTCGATGCGCAGCGGCGCGCCCTCGTACACCACCGGCACCTCGTTGCCGGCCCAGCGCAGCCGCGCCGGCTCGAAGAAGCGCGCGCAGTCGGGATTCGCGACGATGCGTTCGGCCAGCCGGGCCACCTCGCCCGGGTCGGCACCGAACTCGGCCGCCGCGGCGGCGGCCAGGGGCGCGAGCTCGCGGCCGCCGCCGGCCCACCACTCCAGCGTGCGGTGCACCGCGCGGCCGAGGCGACGCGCCGGCGTGTCCGCGTCCTCGGGAGCGGCGGGCGGCACCGGGGCGCGCCAGGCCGGCAGGGCCTCGAGCGTGCAGTGCGTCTCGTCCGCGGCGCGCGGCGGCGCCACCGGCAGGTCGACCCGCTGCGCCAGCGGCTCGACTCGCTGCCACCAGCTCGTGTGGCTATCGGCGGCACGGCCCGGCTCGGTCGAGCTGAGCACCAGGCGCCGGCGCGCCCGGGTCATCGCCACGTACAGGCCGTTGAGCTCCTCGCGCCGCCGCGCCAGGCGTTCCGCGTCGAGCAGCGGCTGCAGCGCGGGCGGGCAGGCCGATTCGGCGTAGAGAAACGCGCAGCGGCGCGGTGCCGGCGCCTCGACCGGCCAGTCGACCAGCAGCGTGCCGGTCTCGGCCCGCGCCGGCGCCGCATCCGCATCGACGACGAACACCACCTCCGCCTCCAGACCCTTGGCGCCGTGCACCGTCAGCAGCCGCACCGCGTCGTCATGGGTGGCGCGTTCCGGCACCACGCGGCGGCGGCGCAGCGCCCGCACGAAGGCATAGGGCGTGGCATAGCGCCCGCCGTCCAGGCGCAGCGCCGCACCGAGCATGGCGTCGATGTCCTCCAGCGCCAGCGCGCGGCGGGCCGGCGGCACGCTGGCGGCCACGCGGGCGTGCAGATCGCCCTCGGCCGCGATGCGGTCCAGCAGGTCGTGCGGCGGCAGCCGGCGCGCCAGCTCGCGCCAGCGCGGCAGCAGCGAGGCCGC
>QJOU01000138.1 GCA_003265685.1 Piscinibacter caeni
CGGGGCCGCGGCGCCGCCGGCCGCGCCCGCGAAGGCGCCGCTCACGCTGCCGGCGGCGCTGCGCGGCGCGCGTGTGCTGCTGGTCGAGGACAACGAGATCAACCGCGAGATCGCGCTCGCGCTGCTGCAGGCGGCGGGGCTGCAGGTCGTGGTGGCCGAAGACGGCCGCGCGGCGCTCGACCTGCTCGAGCGCGAGCGTGTCGACCTCGTGCTGATGGACTGCCAGATGCCCGTGATGGACGGCTACGCCGCGACCCGCGCGCTGCGCCAGCGCCCCGCGCTGCGCGGGCTGCCGGTGATCGCGATGACGGCCAACGCGATGGTCGGCGACCGCGACGACGCGCTCGCGGCCGGCATGAACGACCACATCGCCAAGCCGATCCGTACCGACCAGATGCTCGCCACGCTGGAGCGCTGGCTGGCGCCGGCCCGGCGCACCGGCTGAGCGCCGGCGCGGGCGCGACGACCAACTCGCCGACCTGCCCGGGCGGGCCGGGCGATCAACCCGGCATTTCCTCGTGGATCCGGCCCTGCGGGTCGACGGTCAGGAAGCCCACGCCCTGGCTGCGCAGCAGCTCGTGCGCCGCTGCGCCGCGCAGCATCGCGATGGTGGTCAGCGCCCCGGCGGCCAGGCAGGCCGGGGCGAGCACGCTGACCGATTGCCAGTGCTGCACCGGCCAGCCGCTGCGCGGGTCGAGGATGTGGCAATAGCGCCGGCCGTCGAGCTCGAAGAAGCGCTCGTAGTCGCCGCTGGTGGCCAGGCCGCCCTGGGCGACCGCGATGCTGGCGATCACGGCCCCCGCGCGGCGCGGGTGCGCGATGCCCAGCGGCCAGGGTGTGCCGTCGGCGCGCGGGCCGATCACGCGGATGTCGCCGCCGAGGTTCACCAGACCCCCCGCGATGCCGCGCTCGACCAGCAGGGTGCCGGCGCGGTCGGCGGCGTACTCCTTGCCGAAGCCGCCGAAATCCAGCTCCATGCCCGGCCGCGTCAGTGCGACGAACGGGCGCTGCCACTGAACATGCTGCCAGCCCACGCAGGCGAGGGTGGCGCTCAGCGCCGCGGGCTCGGGCAGCTTCGCGGCGCGGAAATCCCACACCCGGCGCAGCACGCCGGTGGTGATGTCGAACAGGCCCTCGCTGGCGGCATGCAGCGAGGCGGCGAAGTCGAGCAGGTCGGCGGTCTCGTCGTCCACCGACACCGGCTGCGCGCTGCCGGCGGCCGCGTTGATGCGCGAGACGATGCTGTCGGCGCGGTAACGCGAGTACTTGGCCTCGATGCGGCGCACCTCGGCGATCGCGGCCTCGGCGGCCGCACGGGCGCTCGCCGTGTCGGCCCCGGCCAGGCGCACGCGGCAGGCGGTGCCCATGGCCTCGAACTCGATGCCGAACTCGGCGACCTTCATGGCGCGCCGCACCGCGTCATGGCGTGCCGCAGCCGATGCGGCGGGTGCCCAGCGCGATGTCGTCGAACCAGAGGGTGTTCGCGACGTTGGCGTACTGCTCCCAGCCGAGCTTGAAGTCGGCCAGCGAGGGCTTCCAGGTCCCGCGCTGCAGCCAGCGGCGGTCGATGTCCGGCGTGGCCGTGCCGTCGACTTCCAGGCCCGTGACGGCGTCGCCGTCCACCCAGGTCTTCAGCGTGCCGGCGTTCGAGTCGATCGCGAACTCCACACAGGTCCAGGTCAGCGCCGGCAGCGCCCTGCCCATGGAGATGCCCACCGGACTCAGCTCGGGCAGCGTGGCGTCGTCGGACTTGCGGTTCCACATCAGGGTGCCACTCTGGCCCCCCATGCGCAGCTCGCTGTTGTTGTCGGCCGCGTCCCGCAGGGACATGAACGTGACGTGCTGGTCGCCGATGGCCACGCTGGGCCGCACGAAGAAGCGCCCGTAGACCAGCGGGCCGAGCGAGGCGATCGTGCTGTTCTGGATGAACACGTGGCCGCAGTACTCGCCCGGCGCGTCGATGCGCAGCGAGCGGGTGCCGCTGCGGGCTTGCGCGGTGTCGATCACGGCCTTGCTGACGTCGGGCTTGGAGCAGTCCGGTGCGCCGATGGTCCAGCGCGTGGCGTCCGGGGCATCCCCGTCGTTGCCGGATTCGAAGTCCTCGCACAGCGCCAGTGTGCCGCAACCCGGCGCGGGTGCAGGTGCAGGTGCGGGAGCAGGTGCAGGTGCGGGAGCAGGTGCAGGTGCAGGTGCAGGTGCAGGTGCAGGTGCGGGAGGCGGCGCAGGGGCCGGCGCAGGCGCGGGCGCCGGCGCAGGCCCGAGCGACGAGCCATCGCCCGTGTTGTTCCAGGCCACGGTCGACGTGCCGCCACCGCCGCAGCCGGCGGCCAGGGCGGCGGCCGCGAGGCAGCAGAGCAGTTCGAGGCGGCGCAAGGTGGGGCGGGCGAGCGGGTGCATGCGAGGGGCTTTCAAGGGAACTGGGCCTGTCCGTCGATCTCGAGCCCGCCGGCCGGCTCGGGCAGGGTGTCCAGCAGCACGGCGCCGCCCAGCGCGGTCACCCGCACCTGCAGCGTGCCGGGGGCGATCGCCTCCGGGTGGACGAAGTAGTTGTAGTCGGTGCGCGTCACGTCGATCCAGTCGGCCGCGCCGGCCGGCCGGATCGCCAGCGCCGTGATCGGCAGGCGGTGGTTGCGCACCTGGATCGCCGTCCAGAAGCGCGTGCTGCCTTCCTTGAAGCGGTAGCGCAGCGGCCCTGTGAGGCTGCCGGCGACCACCTGCCAGCGGATCGGCACGCGTCCGGCGGCCGGATCGGCGATCCGCGCGAAGGCCTCGGCGCTGAAGTCGATGTCGCCGCGGGCGCATTCGGGGCAGCGGTCGACGATGCGCACCGTGACGGATCCTTTCGGCCCGGTCGCCGTGACGTATTCGCCGCACGCGGCCGCGCCGGCGTAGTCGGCCTGGTTCATGGCCGCGACCATCAGGTCCTGCGGGCTCGCGTCGAAGCTGCAGTTGCCCGCGCCGGTGGCGCCGTAGAAGGTGCCCTCGCCCTGCCGCACCTCCGACAGGGCCGAGCCCGGCGCCGGGGCCGGTGCAGGCGCGCCCGCACCGGGGCCCGCCTCGCCGCCGCCCCCGCCGCAGGCGACGAGTGCGCCCAGCAGGGACAGCAGCGCGAATCGGTTCCGGCCGGCCCTGCGCATCAGTTCAGCAGCGGATAGGCATTGCGCAGCAGCATCAGGAACTGGTCGTGGAACCACTTCCCGGCGTGCGGCGCGCCCTGCAGAGCGTCGACGTTGCCGCTGCCGCACTTCGGGTCGAAGCGCTTGCCCTCGTCGTTCGGCGTGGTGGCCGTGCTGTCGCTGGTGCCGTCGGAGGCGCCCGGCGGCTTCACGAACACGTACGCGTCGAGGTACGGGCGCGCGCTGTCCGGGTTCGCGCGCGGGCGCTCGCCGACGCCGGTGTTGCGAACGTTGCACCAGTTGCCGCGCTGTGCGCGCCGGTCGATGCGCATGTCGTCCACGTCGGCCGCGGCGGCCTGCGGGCGCGCGCTGCCGCCCCAGCCGTTGCGCCCGGTGTCGACGATGAAGGCCAGGTCCTGCGGGAAACCGGCCGCAAGCAGGTCGGCGCGCAGGCGGTCGATGTAGCTCAGCTCGTCGACCGCGCGGTTCCACTCGTAGAACTCGGTCGTGCCGCCGCTGCGCACCATGTCGTCGGTGCCGTCGAAGAAGGGTTCGTCCAGCGGCGTGTAGTTCGCGGTGTTGGTCACGAAGCCGCGGATGATGCCCAGGTCGCCGCCCGGCGTCGCGCCGGCGATCAGGTCCTTGTACGCGGCCACGGCGGCGCTGCGGTTGTTGTCCCAGCCGAGCCAGCCGGCGTGTGCGATGTCGAGGTACATCGAGACGTTGGCCAGCGGCGCGAGCCTGGCCATCGCGTAGCGCAGGCCGTCCTTGTAGATGTTGCCCTGGTTCACCGTCGCGCAGGCCGGCAGCGACAGGTTGGTCACCATGTTCGGGTACGAGTCGGGCTCGATCACCGCGGCGATGCGCAGTCCGGCGTACCTGGCGTTGCCGAGGATCGCGGCGATGCGGTCGATGTACTGCGCCTTGTAGATCGCCAGGCCGTTGCTGGCCGACTTCAGCTCGCCGTTGGAGGCGAGCGCGGCGCAGTCGCGGTCGGGCAGGTCGTAGACGACGATGGTCACCGTCATCGGCACCAGCGCACCGCCGCCGCTGGCGGCCTGCTGCTGCGCGAGCGCCGCGTCGAGGTGGTCGGCCAGGCCCATCATGCCGCCGCTCGCCTTCGCGCCGTCGATCGCCGCCAGGCGGTCCAGCCACACCGCGGTGGGGAAGCGGCGCGCGGCCTGGATGCGCGTGGCGTCGGCCGATCCCGGCGTCACCTTGGCCAGCGAGCCGTCGACGGCGGCGACGTACTCCGGGTCGACGTAGAACGTGGCGCCGCTGAAGGGGTTGCCGTTGGCGGGCGCGGGTGCCGGTGCCGGTGCGGGCGCGGGTGCAGGTGCAGGTGCAGGTGCAGGTGCAGGTGCAGGTGCAGGTGCAGGTGCAGGTGCAGGTGCAGGTGCAGGTGCAGGTGCAGGTGCAGGCGCCGCGCCGTTGGCATCGCTGCCGCTGCCCGAACCGCCGCAGGCGGCGAGGCTGGCGCACATCAGCAGGACCTGCAGTCGACGAGATGTGAGCATGGGTCAGTCCAGGTAGGGTGCCAGCGTGGCCATCTGCGGCTTGTCGGTGGTGCCGCTCGGTTCGATCGAGTACATGTAGTCGCCCCACCAGGGGCCGGCGGCCCACCAGACCCAGCCGCTCCAGACGTCGCGGTTGGCTTCCAGGTGCGCGAGCGCGTCGGCCACCGCCTGGTTGCAGGTGGCGTTGTTCGCCGCGCCGAGTTCGCCGAGCACGGCGCGGTAGCCGTTGCTGCGCAGCCAGGTGGTGAAGCCCTGCAGCCGCTCGCTGCCGATCGTGGCGCTGACGCAGCTGGCGGAGGTGCCCGAGGAGTCGGCGTCGAGGTACTGGTGCGCCTCGAACAGCATGTTGCTGCCGGGGTCGACGATGCCCTTCATCACGGTGGCGTTGGGCGTGCCGTACCAGTTCTGCGCCCAGCTGTGTGCGCCGGTCCAGGCATTGCCGGGCACGGTGACCAGGTTGCCCGCGCCCGCGCCGCGGATCGCCGCCAGCGCGGCATTGGCCGCCGCGAGCCACTGCTCGGTGGGCATGTCGTGCGGCTCGTTCATCAGGCCGAAGGCGACCCGGGGGTTGTCCTTGTACCGGGCCGCCAGGCGCGACCAGAAGTCGGCGAAGGCGGCGTTCGGCACCGTGGCCGAGCCGATCAGGTTGCCGTGCCAGCGCGCGTAGTTGTGCGGGTCGAGCAGCACCGTCGTGCCGCCGGCGGTGGCGCCGTCGACGAACGCGCTCAGGCGGGCCAGCTCGTCGCTGTTGAACGGCTGCATCAGCGTGGGCTGCAGGCGTTCCCAGCGGAACGCCAGGCGCACCACGGTCATGCCCTTGGCGCGGAAGTAGTCGACGCTCGAGACGCTCGGGTAGATGTAGTTCGTGCCGTAGGTGCCGGGCAGGCTGCCCTCACCGAACTCGGCGCCGGCCAGCGAGACGCCACGCAGCGGCAGTGAGGCAGGTGCGGGAGCTGGCGCCGGAGCAGGTGCGGGCGCGGGTGCGGGTGCGGGTGCGGGTGCGGGTGCGGGTGCAGGTGCAGGTGCAGGTGCAGGTGCAGGTGCAGGTGCAGGTGCAGGTGCGCCGCCCGTCTCCGAGGACGAGCCCGATCCGCCGCATCCCGCCAGTACGGCGCTCATCAACAGGCCGATGTGGCGCAGTCGGAAGTCCATCGTGTCTCCCGGGTCAGAAGTTGGTCGCCACGCCGAGCTGCAGCGTGGTGGCGTGGAACGGATCGATGCCCGGCGAGCCTTCACCGCCGAGCCGCCATTCGGAGCGCTGCTCGTACTGCTCGATCTTCAGGTCGGTGGTCCAGCGCCCGAGCTGCAGCTCGGCCTTCAGCCCCAGCGCCACCGCGCCGAAGGCTGACAGCCGCTGGTCCGGCGAGCTGTACTTCGGGTTGCCGATCGGCGCCGGGTACTCGTTGATGTCGGCCACCGGGTCGTAGTAGAAGCGCGCCGCGCTCTGGCTGAAGTAACGCAGGCTCGGCGTCAGCTTCAGCAGCGACGTGACCGGCTGCACCCAGGCGGCCTCCGCCGTGTGCGCGCGGATGCCCCAGCTGTCGCGGTAGTAGCGGTAACCGCTGCGCAGCGTGCTGCCGAGCGCGGCGACATGGTGGTTCCAGCGCAGCAGCGCGGCCGCCTCCTTGCGCCGCGCGGGGCGCTTGTCGAAGCTCTTGTACGGGTCGTCGTAGTAGCCGTTGCCGCCCTTGTAGGTGAGGTTCAGCTGCGCGATGTCGTTGCGCGTCAGCACCCGCGTCAGGCCGGCGATCAGGTCGAACGAACGGCGCGAATTCCAGTTCACCGCACCGCTACCGTCGTCGATCTTGCGGATGCGGTCGTCGGCGCCGCCCAGGCCGAGGTTCAAGGTGGTGTTGTGGTCCTCGGTCCAGAAGCGCGTGTCCACCGCCAGCGCGCTGGAGCGGTAGTCGTTCTCGCTCGAGCCCGCGGCGCTGACGCCGACCGACTGGCGCTCGAAGTAGCGCGTCAGCTTCAGGTCCCCGGCGGTGCGCCGGTCCTTCATGCCGGGCGAGACCGTCGCGCCGGAGATGTCGGAGTAGTAGCGCGGCGTGGCGCCGGACACCTCCTCGGCCAGCAGCGAGCCCTCCACCGCCCAGTTGCTGCCGATCGGCGCCGTCACCGCCAGCGAGGGCGCGTCCACCGCGATGCGCTTGAGGCGCTCGACCTCGCGGCCGGTGTACTGCGGGTAGCGGGTCTGCACCGACTGGCTGTCGCGGTAGCCCAGGTAGCGCAGCGAGACCGTGCCCTCGGTCGGTGCGCCCTGCGCCAGCGCGGCCTGCGGCAGCACGCCAGGCAGGGCCAGCGCGGCGGCGACGATGCTGCCGTGCAGGCGATCAGTTGCAGCCACAGCCGCCTCCTCCCACGCCATAACCGCCCGAGGCGTTCTCGCGCGCGCTGTAGACGCGCTGGTCGAGCTTGCCGGCATGGCCGTCGCCCTCGATGGTCATTTCCTTCTTGGCCAGGCGGTCCTTCTCCCAGGCCTTGGGGGCCATGGCGTCGAGCTGGGCGCAGCCGGCCAGCACCAGCAGGGTGCCGGCCGCGCCAAAGCGGCAGATACGGTTCACGTGGAGTCCTCGGGTCATGGAATCGAAAATCAGTCGGCGTGCGGCCGCCGCGCGAGCGCGGCGAGCCCCAGCAGCAGCGCGAGCAGCGCGAGCGGCGCCACGGCGCCGCCGCCGGCCTCGGCGCTGCCGCGGTTGGTCATCACCGTCACCGCGTCGCCGGTCAGCGGCACCTCGGTGAGCTGGCCCGCGCTGGTGGTGATGCTCAGCGTGCCGGTGTTTGCGCCGCCGGCATCGGGCGCGAACACCACCGCCACGCTGCACGACGCGCCCGGGGCCAGCGTCCAGGGCACGCCGGGGCAGGCGTCGCCGCCGGCGGCTGTCTCGAGCACGAAGCCGGCGCTGGTCGTCACCGCGCTGAGCGTGCTGGTGGCGGTGCTGTCGTTGACGATGCGCAGCGTCAGCGCCGCGCTGCGCGTGCCGGTGGTGACGGTGCCGCCGCTGCGGTAGTCGAGTGCCGCCGGCTCGGCGCTCATCGGCCGCTGCACCGCGGCGAAGCCCTCGCCGGTACCCGCCAGGGCCAGCTCGGGCGGGTTGCTGCCGTCGGTGCCGACCTGCAGCGTCGCGCTGCGCGCGCCGAGCGCCGTGGGCGCGAAGCGCACGCCGACCGTGCAGCTCGCGCCCAGGGCCAGCGTGCTGCCGGCGCGGCAGCTGCCGCCGCCGACCACGAAGGAGCCGGCATCCGTGCCGGCCACCGCGAGCGTGGCCACCCGCGCGCTGCCCGGGCCGCGGTTGACCAGCGTGCGCAGCACCGGCTCGGTGGCGGCGCCGACCTGCGCCTTGGCGAAGTCGACCGGGCCGCCGCCCTCGGCCCAGTCCAGCACCGCCAACGAGCTGTTGCTGCCCTGGCCGTTGAGCACGATGTTGTTCGGCGAGCTGGCCGCGTTGCTGCGGATCACCAGCACCTCGGAAACCGTCGCCGCGCTCGGCTCGAACACCACCGCCAGCGCGCAGCTCGCGCCGCTGGCCAGGCTCGCGGGGCAGTCGTGCGTCAGCTCGAAGTCGGCCGAGCTGGCGGCGATGCTGCCCAGGTCCAGCGGCGCGTTGCCGGTGTTCGTCAGCACCACCGTGCGCGCCGCCGAGCGCGCCCCGATGGCCACCGTGCCGAAGCCGAGCGCCGCCTGCGAGAGCCCGACCGACGGCGCCGGTTCGGGCACGCCGGTGGCGGCCAGCGTCACGCTCGCGTCGCCGGCCGGGGCGTTGGAGCGGATCGTGAGCCGGGCCTCGCGCGGGCCGAGGTCGGCCGGGGTGACGCTGACGGCGATCGTGCAGCTGCCCTGCGCCGGCACCGGCGTGCCGACGGCGCAGCTGCCGCCGAGCGCGAACTCGCCGGCGCGTGTGCCGGCCAGGCTCAGCCCGGTGAGCAGCAGATCGGCCTGCCCGTTGTTGATCAGGCTGAGCACACGTTCGCCGCTGCGCGCGGCGGCGACCTGCTCACCCAGGTCGATGCGCGCGGCGTCCAGCAGCAGGCCGGGCAGCGGCGTGCTGTTGCCGAAGCCGGTCAGCACGATCGACGAGCTGCCGCCCAGCGCGTTGTGCTCGATCGTCAGCGTGGCCGCGCGCGTGCCGGCGGCGCCCGGTGCGAAGCGCACCATCACGCCGCAGCTCTCGCCGCTGGCCAGCGTGGTGCCGGCGGTGCAGTCGGCGTTGGGCGCGAGGGTGAACTCGGCCGCCTGCGGGCCGGCGATCGTCAACGCACTCAGGCGCAGCGCGCCGCTGCCGGTGTTGCCGACCAGCGCGCGCAGGTCCGACGAGGTGCTGCCCACGGTCTGCGAGAAGCTCAGCGCCGGCGGCGAGAGCGTGATGACCGGCGAGCTGCCGATGCCGATGCCGGTGAGCGGAAGCGTGCTGGCGCCGGCCGCGCCGTTGTGCACCACGTTCAGCTGCGCCGAGCGGGTGCCGCTCATGCTGGGCGTGAAGTCCACCAGCACGGTGCAGCTGCTGCCCACCGGGATGTTGTCGCCGCTCTTGCAGCTGCCGCCGGCCACGCGGAAGTCGCTGCCGGCGGTGGTGCTGATCGCGCCGAGCGAGAGCGGCGCGCTGGCGTTGGCCGCGTTGCGGATCGTGACGGTCTGCGTCGGGCTGGTGGTGAGCTGGTCGACGGCGCCGAAGTTCAGGCTCGCCGGCGCGAGCACGGGCACCGGCATCGCCACCACCTGCAGGTAACCCGGGGTGCCGCCGAGCTTGCCGGCCAGGTAGGCGGCCACGTCGTTGAACTGCGCGTCGCCGAGCCGATTCTCGAGGAAGCGCATCTGCGCGACGCGCTGCGTCGCGGCCTTGATGTTGGCGGCCTGCAGGCCGAAGAAGATGCGGTTCTGCGGGTTGTCCGTCCGGCCATGGCAGGCGTTGGCCGAGCAGCTCAGCTTGCCGCTGACCTGCGCCTTGGTGTAGAGCTGCTCGCCGTTGGCGGCGTCCTGCGCACGGGCGCCGGCGGCCGCCAGCACGAGGGCGGCGAAAACGAAGCGGAGGCGCATCGGATCAGGCCCTCAGCCAGGGCAGGTCCTGGCCCGCCACGGCCCACATCGCATCGGTGTGGTCGGTGTTGTCGGCACGCGTGGTCGGGTAGCCGAACTGCGTGCTGTCGACATCGGCCCGGCTCACGCCCATCGCACGCAGCACCATGCCCAGCCACTGGTTGTAGAGCAGGCCGCCCCACCAGTGCGGATCCGACGACCAGGTGAAGCCGTTCAGGTCGCGGTAGTCGAGCGCCATGCCCGTGGCGAAGTACCCGCCGGCGTTGCCGATGCTGACGATCGGGATGCAGCGGTTGTGGTGGTGCCCCGGGTTGCCGCCGCTGCCCAGCTCGAAGCTGCTGGCCACCAGCGCCTTGTCCAGCAGCGTGGCGCCGTCGGCGGTGCGCACCTGGTCGAGCTTGGCGGCGATGTCCAGCACCGCACCCTCGAACTGGCGCTGCACCGCCGCGCCGAAGCCGGCGCGGACGCTCGGGGCGTCCTGGCCGTGGGCGTAGGCGTTGTGCCAGGAATGTTCCGGCTCGGGACCGAAGGTGTAGGTCGTCGGCCCGCAGACGTAGATGCGGCTGATGCCCGCGGCGAACGCGGCCACGACGATGTCGTTCCACAGCTGCTCGCACTGCACCTGCGTGGGCGGTTCGCCGTAGAAGCCGGCCGACTGCTCGAGCGCGAGCGTGTCGACGCCCGGGCGCGCGAAGCTGCTGCTGCCCGGCGGCGGCGCGGGCGGCGTGGCCTGCACCTTGGCCTCCACCTCGGAGAGCATGTCCAGGTAGTCGTTCAGGCGCGCGCGGCAGTCGGCCGAGCACGACGGGTCGGCCAGCACCAGGTCGGCGTGTTCCTTGACGCGGTCGACCAGCACGGTGGACTCGGGCACCTCGGGCGTGCCGCCGCCGCTGCTGCCGCCGCCGGTGGGCTTGAACAGGCGGTCGAACAGCTTGACGTTGCTGTCCGCGACGGCGGCCGTCTCGACCGTGCCGCTGCCGCTGCGCGAGCGCGAGACCGGGTTGCGCACGATCGCCGGCTGGGCCACCGGCGTGGGGTAGAAGCTCTTCGCCCCGGCCATGACCTGGTCGATCGTCGGATCGCTGTCGCTGCCGCCCAGCGTGCCGCCGCGGTTGTGGCCCACGCCGCGCGCGAAGTCGAGCCCGTTGATCACGTTGGTCAGGCCGCGCAGGCGCGGCGTCCACAGGCTGGCGCGGGCGCGCAGGATGCTGCTGAGCACCGTCCTGTCGCCCTCGGTGGTGAAGGGCAGCGCGAGGCGGCGCACCTCGATGCCGCCGTGGGTCGCCCGCGCGTTCGGTGCGGCGCTGGCCATCGCGCCGAAGTACGGCTCCTGGAAGCAGCCGTGCCAGGTGGTCATGTGCACGAAGTAGCGCTCGGCCGAGGCGGCCGCGGTGGCCTGCGCCTCGGCCTCGCGCGGCAGCAGCGAGGGCAGCAGTGGCAGTGCCAGCAGCGTGCCGCCGGCGCCGCGCAGGAATTGCCGGCGCGAGAGCTTGTCGTAGAGCGGCTTCATCGGGTCCTCACGATCGACTGGAACTCGGGGCGCAGCACGATCGCCGCGAACAGGCTGCGCAGGTTGGTGCCGCTGGCGGCCTGGCTGCGCACCGCGTCGATCATCTCGGCGTCGTCCTCGGTGTGGTTGCGGCCGAAGGCGTAGCGCACCTGGTTGACGGCGAAGCAGCGTTCGAAGGCGCCGCTGTCCAGCACGTACTGCTGCGCGTCGGCGGCGCTCGTCAGCGGCCTTGCGGCCAGGCCGTCGAGCTTGGCGGTCACCGCGCTGTCGATCGCCTTCTCGCCCAGGGCCTTGCCGCTGTCGTCGCGCACCACCTCGGTGGCGCGCACGCGGCCCAGCGCATCGAAGCCCTCGAACACGAAGCCCCAGGGATTGAGCAGGCCCTTGTGGCAGCTGACGCAGCTGGTGCCATCCATCTGCGTGACACGTTCGGTGCGCTCGCGCGTGCTCAGCACGCCGGACAGGTCGGCCGCCTTGTTGCTCTGGTCCATCACCGGCGGCGGCAGCGACTGGCAGGTCAACCCGCCGAGGATGCGGCTGGCGCGCTGGATCGGCAGCGTGGTGTCGGAGGCACCGTTGGCGACGACGCCGATGCGCGTCAGCAGGCCCACGCGCTGCGGCTCGGTGAACTGCGGCGGCGCGGCGTTGCCGCCGGCCCAGACGGGCGTCTTGTAGAGCGTGGCCAGGTCCTCGCTGCGCGCGAACGAGTGCCGGTCGGTCAGCACCTGCTGCAGCGAGCCGTTGTTCGCGGCCAGCCACGACACCATGTCCAGCACCTCGGTGATGGCGGCGTCGCGCGTGCCCGGCAGCGGCTGGTAGCCGGCGGCGAAGGCGTCGAACTTCGCGTTGCCGACCTTGCCGTTCAGCGCGACCAGCTCGTCGAGCCGGAACCACTGGCGGAAGAAGCCGCGCAGCGCGCGGTCGGCCCGCGTGTCGGCCAGCATGCGGCGCACCTGGGCCTGGTAGACCGCCGGCCGCAGCAGGCTGCCGTCGTCGGCCGCGGCGGCCAGCGTGGTGTCGGGGATCGAATCCCACAGGTGCAGCGCGAGCCGGGTGGCCAGTTCGTGGGCGGTCAGCGGCGCGCACTTCACCCCCGCGTCGACCGCCTGGCCGCGCTCGAGCACGAAGAAGGTCTTGGGCGAGGCGATCATCGTCGCCAGCACCTTGCGCAGCGCGGCGGCGTCGGTGGCGCCGCCGGCGGCGCTGCGGTAGACCGCCACCTCCGCATCGCTGAGCGGCTGGCGGAACAGCAGCCGGCCGGCGCGCCGGATGAAGTTGTCCAGGCACGCGGCGTCGCTGCAGCCGCCCAGCAGCGTGGCGACGCGGTTCGCGTCGGCCGTCAGCTCGGCGGCCAGCGCCTTGGCGGCCGTGTCGATCGCCGCCGCCTGGCGGCTGTTGAGCGCCTGGTCGATGCGCTCGTAGCCCTTGTGGCGCGCACTGTCGGGGTTGATCGGGTTGTCGGCCGGGAACTGCGCCTGGTCGACCACGATCGCCGCCACCTTGGCGGCGACCGCGGTGTCGCCGGCCAGCAGCTCACGGCTCGTGTCCGTCAGGGCATTGACGAACTGGGTGCGGCTCAGGCGCCGCGGCGAGGCGGCGCTGAAGCAGCCCGGCGAGGGCTTGATGCTGCTGCCGCCGCCGGCGCTGCCCGTCGGCGGCGGGTCGGGTTCCTGGCTGTGCGGATCGGGCGTGCTGCCGCCCGTGTTGCCGCCCGTGGTGCCGCCGTCCGTGCCCGTTCCGGGCGTTTCGGGGGCCGGCGTGCTGCCCATGTCGCAGCCTGCCAGCGCGGCCGCCAGCACCCATCCCAGAATCCTCCGCATGTCGCCCTCCGACGTGACTTGGTGTCACTTGTCTCGACGGAGCGGGAATCTATTGGAAACGCTTCCTCCTTCAAGTGCAGCGATACAACGAAACGTCGCGCCGCGTAAGTAAAAACCTGACACGTCGCGGTGCTTTACCTCGACATAACAGGCCTTTGCGTGAATCGATCACGAGCGTTTTGTTGCCGCTTGGTCGGTAGGGGCCCCGCGAAACGGGGGTATGCACGCTGCGCTAGACTGCCCCGCCTTACATCCTCGAAACATTCACGTCGATGGCCGTCTCCGAATCCGCGCTGCTCGAAGCCCTGAAGGCCGTCGTCGACCCGAACACGGGCAAGGACTTCGTTTCCACCAAGCAGCTGAAGAACCTGAAGGTCGAAGGCGGCGACGTGGCCTTCGACGTCGAGCTCGGCTACCCGGCCAAGAGCCAGATCCCAGCGCTGCGCAAGGCGCTGATCGCCGCGGCGCGCGGTGTGCCGGGGGTCGAGAACGTCAGCGCCAACCTGGCCACCAAGGTGATCGCCCACGCGGTGCAGCGCGGCGTGCAGCTGATGCCGAACGTGAAGAACATCGTCGCGGTGGCCTCGGGCAAGGGCGGCGTGGGCAAGAGCACCACGGCCGTCAACCTGGCGCTGGCGCTGGCCGCCGAGGGCGCGAGCGTCGGCATCCTCGACGCGGACATCTACGGCCCGAGCCAGCCGATGATGATGGGCATCGATGCCCGGCCCGAGAGCGCCGACGGCAAGACCATGGAGCCGCTGGTCAACTACGGCGTGCAGGTGATCTCGATCGGCTTCCTGATCGAGCCCGACAACCCGATGATCTGGCGCGGCCCGATGGCCACGCAGGCGCTCGAGCAGCTGCTGCGCCAGACCAACTGGACCGATCTCGACTACCTGATCGTCGACATGCCGCCGGGCACCGGCGACATCCAGCTCACGCTCAGCCAGCGCGTGCCGCTGACCGGCGCGGTGATCGTGACCACGCCGCAGGACATCGCGCTGCTCGACGCGAAGAAGGGCATCAAGATGTTCGAGAAGGTCGGCGTGCCGATCCTCGGCATCGTCGAGAACATGGCGGTGCACGTGTGCGAGAAGTGCGGCCACGTGGAGCACATCTTCGGCGCCGACGGCGGCAAGAAGATGGCCGCCGAGTACGGCATGGACTACCTCGGCGCGCTGCCGCTGAACCTGTCGATCCGCGTCGATGCGGACAGCGGGCGGCCGAGCGTCGTCAGCAACCCGGACGGCGAGATCGCGGCGCTCTACAAGGGCGTGGCGCGCCAGGTGGCGGTGAAGATCGCCCAGCGCGCCAAGGACTTCAGCGCCAAGTTCCCGACCATCACGATCTCGAAGAACACCTAGGGACGCCGATGAGCTCGCCGCGTCCTTCGGTCAGCGTGGCGGTCGTGATGGAGCGCGAGGCCCAGCCCAACCGCTGGGAGGACTGGCGCCACCGCATCGTCGAGGTGGTGACCATGCAGCCCGGCTTCGGCGCCGAACCGCGCGTGCTGCGCGACGACGGCGCGCTGCGCCGCACGCTGCACCCCGGCTTCGACGTGACGCTGTACGCCGACGAGGGCGAGGGTTACTTCCTCAACCTCACCAGCGGCGCGCCGGTCTGGTTCGTGGTCTGGCGCATCGACGACGAGGACCCGTCGCGCGCCTGGCCGGAGCAGGTCACGCTCTCGTACAACGAGGCCGGCCGGCGCATGGACGCGCAGGAGCGTGTCGACAACGCGCCGCTGCAGCCCGAGTGGCGCGAGTGGCTGCAGGCCTTCACCGAAGCGCACTACCGGCCCGAGCCGAAGCAGCGCAAGCGGCCGGCCTCGTTTCGCGCCCCGGGCGAGCGATGAGCGAGGACGCCGGCTTCCTGTCGCGCTGGTCGCGGCGCAAGGCGCAGGTGCGCGACGGCCGCGATGTGCCGGCCGAGCCGCCGGCGGCGCCGGCCGAGGCGGCCGTGCCCGCAGCGCCGGCACCGAGCTTGGCTGCGGCCGAGCCGCCGGTGCCGGTTGCGCCGCCCGCCGAGCCCGCACCCCCCGCCGAGCCGCCGCCCACGCTCGAGCAGGCGCAGGCGCTGATGCCGACCTCGGACTTCACCCGCTTCGTGGCACGCGACGTCGACCCGGCGGTGAAGAACACCGCGCTGAAGAAGCTGTTCGCCGACCCGCAGTTCAACGTGATGGACGGCCTGGACATCTACATCGACGACTACGGAAAACCCGACCCGATCCCCGCGAGCATGCTGCGCCAGATGGTGCAGTCGCAGGTGCTCGGCCTGTTCCGCGACGAGCCGGCGGCGCCGGACGCGGCCGGCCCGGCCGTGGCGACCCCCGCAAGAGAGACCCCCGATGAAGACGCTGCTGTGCGACTGCAACCGGACGATGCCGCTGGACGCGGCGATGCGCGAGCGCCTGAGCCAGGCGCTGGCGAAGACCCCGGGCGCCTCGGCTGAGGGCCTGGCCGAGCCGCACACGCTGCTGTGCCGGCGCGAGGCCGCCAGCTTCCAGCGCGCCGCGCGCTCGGGCGACGACCTGGTGGTGGCCTGCACCCAGGAACGTGCCCTGTTCCTCGAGCTGAACGAGCAGACCGAAGGTGCGCTGCCGCTGACCGAACGGCCGATCCGCTTCGTCGACGTGCGCGAGACCGGCGGCTGGTCGAAGGACGCGCGCGCCGCCGCCCCCAAGCTGGCCGCGCTGCTGGCCGCGGCGCAGCTGCCCGAGGCCGAGCCGGTGCCGGTCGTGAGCTACCGCTCGCAGGGCCGCTGCCTGGTGGTCGGGCCGGCCGAGGCCGCTGAACGCGCCGCCGCGATGCTGGCCGAGCGGCTCGAGACCACGCTGCTGGTCGAGCGCGGCGCGCTGCCGCAGGCGCACGAGCGCGCCGTGCAGGCCGGGCGGCTGACGCGCCTGGCCGGCTGGCTCGGCGCCTTCCAGGCCGAGTGGGAGAGCGGCAACCCGATCGACCTCGACCTGTGCACCCGCTGCAACGCCTGCATCGCCGCCTGCCCGGAGGGCGCGATCGACTTCTCCTACCAGGTCGACCTGGCGCGCTGTGCCGGCCACCGCGCCTGCGTGAAGGCCTGCGACGCGGCCGGCGCGATCGATTTCGCGCGCGCCCCGCAGGTGCTGGCCGAGACCTTCGACCTGGTGCTGGACCTGCGCGATGCGCCGGCCTTCACGATGCACCAGAAGCCGCAGGGCTACTTCCACGTCGGGCGCGACGAGCGCGCGCTGGTGCAGGCGGTGCTGCAGCTGCGCGAGCTGTCGGGCGAGTTCGAGAAGCCGAAGTTCTTCCGCTACCAGGCGAAGCTGTGCGCACACAGCCGCAACGAGCAGATCGGCTGCAGCGCCTGCATCGAGGTCTGCTCGGCGCGTGCGATCCGCAGCGACGCCAGCCGCAAGGGCCGCAAGGCGGGCGAGGGCGGCGGCATCGTCGTCGAGCCGCACCTGTGCGTGGGCTGCGGCGCCTGCAGCACGGTGTGCCCGAGCGGCGCGCTCGGCTTCGCCTACCCCGGCGCGGCGGACCAGGGGCGGCGCCTGCGCACCGTGCTCACGGCCTACCGCCACGCGGGCGGGCAGGATGCGGCACTGCTGCTGCACAGCGAGGGCGCCGGCGCGCGGCTGATCGGCGAGCTCGGCCGCGCGGCACGGGTCGATGCGTCCGTGCACGGCGTGCCGGCGCGCGTGATCCCGCTGCCGCTGTGGCACACCGCGAGCGTCGGGCTGGACCTGTGGCTGGCCGCGATCGCCTGCGGTGCCAGCCAGGTGTGGGTGCTGCTCACCGACGAGGAGGCGCCCGAGTACCGCCGCGCGCTGGCCGAGCAGATGGCACAGGCGCAGGCCATCCTCGCGGGCCTCGGCTACGCGGGCGAACACCTGCGCCTGCTCGAGGCGCGCGATGCCCGCGACCTGGCCGTGCTCGATGCCGCGCTGCGCGCGCCGGCCGCGCAGGGCGTCGCACAGCCTGCGAGCTTCGCGGTGCAGGCCGACAAGCGCGCCACGCTCGACCTCGCGCTCGAGCACCTGCTCGCGCAGGCGCCGGTGGCGGCCGAGGCGATTGCGCTGCCGGCCCCCGGCGCGCCGTTCGGCAGCCTGGCCATCGATGCCGGCAAGTGCACGCTGTGCCTGAGCTGCGTGGGCGCCTGCCCCGAGGCCGCGCTGGCCGACAACCCCGAGCGGCCGCAGCTGCGCTTCGTCGAGAAGAACTGCGTGCAGTGCGGGCTGTGCGCCACCACCTGCCCGGAGCAGGCCATCACGCTGCAGCCGCGCCTGTGGCTGGCCGACGGCGGGCGCGCGCGCAAGCAGGCGCGCGTGCTGCACGAGGCCGAACCCTACCGCTGCGTGAAGTGCGGCAAGCCCTTCGGCACGCTCAAGGCCATCGAGGCGATGCTCGGCAAGCTGGCCGGGCACGCCGCCTTCCAGGGCGCGGCGGCCGAGCGGCTGAAGATGTGCAGCGACTGCCGCGTGGTCGACATCTTCAGCAACCCGAACGAAGTGAAGATCACCGACCTATGAGCGCGCCGGGCCGCTCCCAAGCGCGAATCCCGGAGTGCGAAGCACGGAGGGTAGTCCTATGAGCGCACCGGGCCGCTCCCAAGCGCGAATCCCGGAGTGCGCAGCACGGAGGGTAGTCCAATGAGCGATCCGGCCCAGCCCCTGTCCTTCGCGGCCGCCGATGACAGCGAGGAGCTCGCCCGCGCCGAGCTGTACGGCCTGCTCGCGCGGCTCTGGCTCGCGCCGCCCGACGCGGCGCTGCTGGCGCAGTTTGCCGTCGCGGTGACCGAGGCGCCGCAGCCCGGCGGCTTTCTCGAGGCGCCCTGGCAGGCGCTGGTGGCGGCGCTGCGTGCGGCCTCGCCGCGCGAACTGGCCGAGGAGTACGACGCGCTGTTCGGCGGTGTCGGCAAGCCCGAGGTGTTCCTCTACGGCTCGTACTACCTGAGCGGCTTCCTGAACGAGAAGCCGCTGGCCGCGCTGCGCGCTGACCTGGCGCGCCTGGGCCTGGCGCGCGACGAGCGGCGCGGCGAGACCGAGGACCACGTGGCCGGCGTCTTCGAGGTGATGCGCTGGCTGATCGCCGGCGACGACGCGGCCGTCTGCAACCTGGAGCAGCAGCGCCGCTTCTTCCGCGCCCATGTGCAGCCCTGGATCGAGAAGCTGTGCGACGCGGTCGAGGCCCAGCCGCGCGCGCAGGCGTACCGCACGCTGGCCGGGCTGACGCGGGCCTTCGTGCAGGTGGAGACGCAGGGCTTCGATCTGCTGGAGCAGTAGGCTCAAGCGGCCGCCGCCTCGCCGCGCAGCACCACCGTGAACTCGGCGCCGCGCACGCCGTCGCTGCGGTTGGCGGCGCGGATGTCGCCGCCGTAGCGCTCGACGATGCTGCGGCTGATCCACAGGCCCAGCCCCGTGCCGTCCTTCTTGTGCGTCACGAAGGGCTGGAACAGCTCGGCCAGCAGCGCCGCGTCCAGGCCCGGTCCGGTGTCGGCCACCACGATGTCGACGCCGCCCTCGGCGTTGTCGCGCGTGGCCAGGCGCAACGTGCCGCCCTCGGGCATGGCCTGGATCGCGTTGACCAGCAGGTTGACGATCACCTGCTGCAGCTCGTTGCGGTTGATCTGCGGCCGGCGTGTCGCGGCGAAGTCCAGCACGCGCTCGATGCGGGTGCGCGAGAGCAGGTGGGCGACGAGCACCAGGCTGTCTTGCAGCACCTGGCCGGTGTCGACCTCGGCGATGTAGCCGGCGTACTCGGCCGGCCGCGCGAACTGCAGCAGCTGGGTGACGATCAGCCGCATGCGCTCGACCTGCTCGTCCACCAGCTTCAGCTCGGCGCGCACGCGCGCGGCGGCGTCGGCGCCCATCAGCTCGCGCGCCAGGTCGAGGTTGCCCTGGATCACCGCGATCGGGTTGTTCACCTCGTGCGCGATGCTGGCGGTCAGCTGGCCCACCGCGGCCAGCTTCTCGCTGCGCACCAGCTGGCGCTGCGCGGCCGCCAGCTCGCGCGTGCGCTCGGCCACCTTGGCGTCGAGCTCGGCGTTCCAGCGCTGCAGCGCCCGGGTCTGTGCGGCGATCGCGTCGAGCAGGCGGTCGAGGTGCGCGGCCAGCGCGCCGACCTCGTCGGTGCTGGCCACCGGGCCCACGCGCGCCTCCAGCGCGCCGCCCTGCACGCGCTGCATGGTCTGCGCCATGCGCTCGATGGGCCCGAAGATGCCGCGCGCGGCGCGCAGCGAGACCAGCGCCGCGCCCACCATCACCGCGAAGAAGATCAGCCCGATGGCCGCAAGCACGCCGTACTTCAGCAGCATGAAGGGCTGCTCGAGGTAGCCGACGTAGAGCATGCCGACGCGCTGCCCGGCACCGTCGGACAGCGGCAGGTAGCCCGAGACGTACCAGTCGGAGACGACGAAGGCGCGGTCCAGCCAGGTGTGGCCGCGGCCGAGCACCGCGTCGCGCACCGTCTGCGAGACGCGCGTGCCGATCGCGCGGTGGCCGGCCTCGGCGCCGAACAGGCGCACGTTGGTGCTGATGCGCACGTCGTCGAGGAACAGCGTCGCGGTGCCGCGGCTGCCGAAGGGCAGCGAACCCTCCGGGTAGACGATCGCGTTGATGTGGTCGATGAAGGGCAGGTTGCGGTTCAGCAGCACGCCGGCCTGCACGTGGGCGAGCAGCGTGCCGTCCGGCGCGACGACGGGCGCGCCGGCCAGCACGACCATCGCGCGGTCCTCCTGCGTGCGCGCGGTGGGCGCGGCGTTGCGCGTGGGCACCAGCGGCACCGCGACACGCGGCTGCAGCGCTGGCGCCAGCGCGGCGAGCTGCTGCGGCGCCAGCACCTCCACGGCGGCGCGCGGCCGGCCCTCGACGCCGGGGCGCAGCGGCGGCACGCCGGCGGCGCCTGCGGCGGCCAGCGCATGGTCGGTGACCAGCAGCGTGCCGTCGGGGGCGCGCAGGTTGACGAAGTCCAGCCCCTCGCGCGACTTGAAGCGGCGCAGCAGCGGCACCAGCGACGCGCGGTCGGGCCGCGCCAGCGCCAGGTGCAGCGCGTTCGAGTCCGCCACCGTGGCCGCGCTCGCGCCCACCTCGCCGAGCACGCGCTCGAAGTAGCCGTGCGCCACCGCCAGGTCGGCGCGCACCTTGGTGATCAGCAGGTTGTCGAAGGCCAGGTTGGCCCACACCAGCAGGATCACCCCCAGCAGCGGCAGCACCACCGCCAGCGGCAGCAGCACCAGCGCGAGCAGCTTGCCGCGGATGGGCAGCTGCTCGAGGCGTTTCAGCCCTGGGACCACTCGGCGACCCGGCGCTCGAGCGTGCGGCGCGAGATGCCCAGCAGCTGCGCCGCGCGTGTCTTGTCACCGCCGACCGACTCGAGCACGCTGCGCATGTGCTGCTTCTCGAGCGCGTGCAGGTCGGTGGGCAGCGCAGGCGGCGCGGCGACCGGCTCGGGGCGCCGGCGCGCCAGGCCCTGGTACAGCGCCGAGACGTTCAGCGCGCCGAGGATCAGCGAGCGCTCGATCAGGTTGCGCAACTCGCGCACGTTGCCCGGCCAGTCGTACTGCGCGAGGTAGCCGAGTTCGTCGTCACTCACCGTCATCGGCGCCACGCCGAGCTGCGGCGCGAGCGTGGCGATGAAGTGCGCCACCAGGTCCGGGATGTCCTCCTTGTGCGAGCGCAGCGGCGGCAGGTTGATCTCCACCACCTGCAGCCGGTAGTAGAGGTCGGCGCGGAAGCGCCCGGCCGCCACCTCGTCGGCCAGCGGCCGGTTGGTGGCCGCGACGATGCGCACGTCCACCGGGATCTGCTGCTCGCTGCCGACCGGGCGGATCAGCCGGTCCTCCAGCACGCGCAGCAGCGTGGCCTGCAGCGCCGGCGGCAGGTCGACCACCTCGTCGAGGAACAGCGTGCCGCCCTGGGCGTAGACGAACAGCCCGTCGCGCGCCGGGCCGCCGGCGCCGGCCGCGTGACCGAACAGCTCGTGCTCGATCAGCTCGGGCGACATGGTGGCGCAGTTGACCGGCACGAAGGGCCCGTCGCGGCGCGGGCTGTGCTCGTGCAGCGCGAGCGCGGCGAGCTCCTTGCCGGTGCCCGACTCGCCGGTCAGCAGCACCGTGCTGCTGACCGCGGCCACGCGCTGCAGGGCCGCCTGCAGGCCCTTGATGGCGATCGAGTGGCCGACCAGCGCGCCCGCGCTGGGCGTGCGCTGCGAGAGCGCGCGCCGCAGCACCCAGTTCTCGCGCTCGAGGTGGGCGCGCTCCAGCCCGC
>KZ836142.1 GCA_003265685.1 Piscinibacter caeni
CGGCACCGAGCTGCGCTGCGTGCCGCCCGGCGACGCCGGCCTGGCCCTGGCCTGCGCGCTGGCGCCCGACGCCGGCGGCCTGGTGATCGGCGGCAGCGACGGCACGCTGGCGCTCTGGGGCATCCTGCAGGCCCGGCTGGTGGCGCGCCTGCCGGCGCACCGCGGCGCGGTCAACGCCTGCGCCTTCGAGCCGGCCGGCACCCTGCTGGCCAGTGCCTCGGCCGACCGCACCGTGCGCCTGGCCGACCTGCGCGACCGCACCCGGCGGCTCGCCTTCGTCGCGCACCGCGACAGCGTGACCGCCTGCGCCTTCGAGCCCGAGGGCCGGCTGCTGGTCACCGGCGGCGTCGACGGCACGCTGCGCCGCTGGCGCGTGCCGGCCGAGGGCGACGCGCTGTGGGAGGCCTGGTTCGCCGGCACCGAGCGCCTAGCCGCCGACGACGCGGCGCGCCGGCTCGGCCTGCTCGAGTTCGGCGAACACGCCCGCGCCGTGAATGCGCTTTCCTTCGCGCCGGACGGCAGCTTCCTCGCCAGCGCCTCGGACGACGCCAGCCTGCGCCTGTGGCACTGGCCCGACGGGCGCGAGCGCCAGGTGCTGCTCGGCCACCATGCGCGCGTCACCGGCTGCGCCGTGCACCCGGGCGGCCGGCTGATCGCCTCGGTGGCCGAGGACGGCGGGATCCGCGTCTGGCAGGTCGGCGGCGGCACGCTGGCCGCGCTGGTGGTCGACGGCGCGCTGGGCCACTGCGCCTGGCTGGACGACGAGCGCCTCGCGGTGGCCGGCGCCTGCGGGCTGGTGCTGCTGCGCTGGCAAGGCTGACCCGGCGCCCCACCCCCACGTCCGCGGGTGCACCGGGCCGAGGCCGATAACGCCGGCGTAACGCCCCGCCCCGAATCATCCCGGCACACCAGCGAGCGCCACATCGGCGAGCGCAACCCGGGAGAACGAGATGGCGGTCATCAACGGCGACGACAACCCGAACAACCTGGCCGGCACGTCCGGCGACGACACCGTCATCGGCGGGCTGGGCAACGACACGCTGGCCGGCGGCGACGGCAACGACTTCCTCGATGGCGGCAGCGACAACGACTCGCTGGACGGCGGCAACGGCAACGACAGCCTGGACGGCGGGGTCGGCAACGACACCGTGATCGGCGGCGCCGGCAACGACCTGCTGTACGGCTGGACCGGCAACGACCTGCTGGTGGGCGGCACCGGCCAGGACAGCCTGTACGGCGAGGCCGGCGACGACGGCTTCGACCTGAACAGCGTGACCGACGTGACGGGCTGGATCGTCAACGGCGGCATCGGCAGCGACGGCGTGGACCTGATCCAGGGCGTGCTGCAGCTCGGCACGACACTGCCCTTCGTCGAGGTCGAGCTGCTCGACACCTACCTGACGGACTTCCGCGGCACCGCGAGCGACGACAGCTACGACTTCCGGCCCTTCAACACGTTTTCGCCCGGCTTCGGCCTGCCGGCCGAGATCCTGCTCTCGGCCGGCGCCGGCAACGACACGGTCTACGCCAGCAACACCAACCTGGGCAGCTTCTTCAACGTCATCAACGGCGAGGCGGGCAACGACAGCCTGACCGGCGGGCCGAGCAGCGACCGGCTGAACGGCGGCGACCAGAACGACACCCTGGTCGGCGGCGGCGGCGGCGACACGCTGAACGGCGGCGCGGGCAGCGACCGGCTCGAGGGCGGCGACGGCAACGACACGCTCAACGGCGGCGGCGGCGCGGACACCGCGCTGGGCGGCGCCGGCAACGACCTGGTCTACGCAGTGCTCGGCACCGACCAGGCGGTGGGCGGCGACGGCACCGACACGCTGGACACCACCTCCTTCGCCGGCAACTACCTGGTCAACCTCGTCACCGGCGCGACCAACTTCGCCGGCGAGAGCTTCACCGAGTTCGAGCACCTCGTGTCCGGCGCGGGCCAGGACACGCTGATCGGCACCGCGGGCAACAACGACATCGCGGGCGGCGACGGCAACGACTCGCTCGACGGCGGCCTCGGCGCCGACACCCTGCGCGGCGGCAACGGCGACGACCTGTACCTGGTCGACGACGTCGGCGACCTCGTGCTCGAGACCGCCAACGACGCTCCGGCCGGGTCGGACACGCTGCGCAGCACGGTCTCTGTCGTGCTGTCGGACACGGCCGGCCAGTCAGGCTACGGCATCGAGCGGGTCGAGCTGCTGGGCAGCGGCAACCTGAACGCGAGCGGCAACGCCGGCAGCAACGTACTCATCGGCAACGCCGGCGCCAACCAGCTCGGCGGCGGCAGCGGCATCAGCGCCGACCGGCTCGAGGGCGGCGACGGCAACGACACGCTCAACGGCGGCGCAGGCAACGACACCGCGCTGGGCGGCGCGGGCGACGACCTGGTCTACGGCGTGATCGGCACCGACCAGGCGGTCGGCGGCGACGGCATCGACACGCTGGACACCACCTCCTACGCCGGCAACTACCTCGTCAACCTCGCCACCGGTGCGACCAACTTCGCCGGCGAAAGCTTCACCGGCTTCGAGCGCCTCGTCTCGGGCGCGGGCAACGACACGCTGGTCGGCAGCAGCGCCGCGAACGCGATCACCGGCGGTGCGGGCAACGACGCCATCGGCGGCGACGCCGGCGCCGACACGCTCGCCGGCGGGCAGGGCAACGACACGCTGGACGGCGGCGCCGGCGCCGACCGCCTGGAGGGCGCCGAGGGCGATGACCTGTACCTCGTCGACGACGCCGGCGACCTGGTGATCGACGCCGTCACCGGCGCGACCGGCGGCACGGACACCGTCCGCAGCCTCGTCTCGGTGCAGCTCTCCGCCACGGCCGGCCAGGGCAGCTTCGGCATCGAGCGGGTCGAGCTGCTGGGCAGCGCCCACCTGCTGGCCACCGGCAACCTCAACGCCAACCTGCTGTCGGGCAACGACGGCAACAACCTGCTGATCGGCGCCGGCGGCATGGACACGATCTACGGCGGGGCCGGCGACGACACCGTGGTCGCCTCGCTGTCCGGCGTCTACGAGGGCAACGGCGGCACCGACCTGCTCGACCTGTCGGCCGCCGACGCCGCCGCCGAGGGCACGAGCTTCGACCTGACGGCCGATTCGATGCTGGTGGCCGGCGGCGGGCAGTTCTCCGGTTTCGAGCACCTGATCGCCACCGCCGGCTCGGAGGCGGTGTACGGCTCGGCGCTGGGCAACCGCGTCGAGGGCCGCGACGGCGACGACACCCTGCTCGGCGCCGCCGGCGCCGACACGCTGTCCGGCGGCAACGGCGAGGACCTGCTCGACGGCGGCGGCGGCAACGACACGCTGGACGGCGGTGCGGGCATCGACCTGCTCGCCGGCGGGCGCGGCAGCGACGTCTACTTCGTCGACAGCACGGGCGACATGGTGTTCGAGGCGAGCAGCCTGGCCACCGACGTCGACACGGTGAACAGCAGCGTCACCTGGACCCTGGGCGCCAACCTCGAGCGTCTGGTGCTGGGTGGCGGCAACGCGATCAACGGCACCGGCAACACGCTGGCGAACCAGATCACCGGCAACGCTGCCGCCAACGTGCTGAGCGGCGGCAGCGGCGCCGACACACTGGTCGGCGGCGCCGGCGGCGACACCTACGTGGTCGACAACGCGGGCGACGTCGTCACCGAGACCGGCCCGGCCGGCGAGATCGACACCGTGCGCGCGAGCGTCACCCGCACGCTCGGCGCCAACCAGGAGAACCTGGTGCTGACCGGCAGCGCCGCGATCAACGGCACCGGCAACGTGCTGGCCAACACGCTGACCGGCAACGGCGGCGCCAACGAACTGCGCGGCGGCGGCGGCAACGACACGCTCAACGGCGGCGCGGGCGGCGACGTGCTCGACGGCGGGCTCGGCAACGACCTGCTGGCCGGCGGCAGCGGCGCGGACCTGTTCCGCTTCGGCACCGCGCTGAACGCCACGAGCAACGTCGACCAGGTGCAGGGATTCGTGGCCGCCGACGACAGCTTCCTGCTCGCCCGCACGGTGTTCAGCGCGATCGGCGTCGGCACGCTGGCGGCCGGCGCCTTCCGCGCCGGCACGGCCGCGGGCGACGCCAGCGACCGCATCGTCTACGACAGCGCGAGTGGATCGCTGTTCTACGACGCCGACGGCTCGGGCGCCGGCGCGCAGGTGCTGTTCGCCACCGTGACGGCGGGCACCGCGCTGACGGCGGCGGACTTCGTGATCGTCTAGGAGCCTGCGCGGCAGAAACCCGGGCCCGCGTTTCTGCCGCGCAGACTCCTAGCCGCCGGCACAGCAAAGCATCAGCAAACGATCAGGCCGCGCCAAGGACGCGCGCGGCCGCGCTGCCTACGCTTGCAGCCATCGGTTCGCCCTGCCCGCCACGCGGGGGCGGCGGACGCGGGGCGCGGCGGTTCCCACGGCGCCGTCCCCGGGGCGCTGCTGGCCGTGGGCACGAGGCGAGACGAACATGCAGACCTACATCGTGCGCCGGCCGGCCGTGGCCGCCGGCGCCGCCGCGCTCGAGGCCGCGCTGGACCGCCTGCGCGCGCTGGCGGACTTCGGCACCGGCCTGTCCGCGCACTGGCAGCAGGCCTACGTGCTGCGCGAGGGCGACACCGGCTTCGGCCTGCTGTGCGTCGTCGCGGCCGACGGCCTGCCCGCGGTGCACGAGCATGCCGCGCTGGCGCGCCTGCCGGCGCAGGAGGTGCTGCCGGTGACGGCCCTGCACGTCGGCCGGCCGTTCGCGCGCACGCTGGTGCACCTGGTGCGCCGGCGCAGTTGCTGGGACGAGACCGACGACATCGAGACGGCGCTGGCGCAGGCCCGCGAGCGCGCCGAGCGGCGCCAGCCGCGCGAGACCCACTGGCTGTGCAGCCACGTGGTGCGCGAGGCCGACGGGCGGCTCGGCAGCGTCTGCCTCTACCAAGCCATCGACGCCGCGGCGCTGCGCGCCCATGCCGCCGAGGCCGGGCTGCCGGCCGACGAGATCGTGCCGGTGTTCGGCCGCATCGTGCTGCGCGACAGCGCGGTGCCGGCCGGCTGACCCCCTTTCTTGCGACGACGGTCCGCCCGATCCCGCGGGGCGGCCCGGCGGTTCCCTGTTCCCGCGGGCTGGATCGACACACACACCATGAAGCGCTACCTGATCGAACGTCACATCCCCGGCGTGGGCCGGCTGGACGGCCCGCAGCTCAAGGCCGCCTCGGCCACCTCGAACGACGCCCTGGCCCGCCTGGCGGGCAAGGTGCAGTGGGTGCAGTCCTACGTCGTGGACGACAAGACCTTCTGCATCTACCTGGCCGACCAGGAAGCCTCGGTGCACGAGCACGCGCGGCTGAGCGGCTTCCCGGCCACCAAGGTGACCGAGGTGCGCGGCGTCATCGAGCCGATGACCGCCGCCTGAGCCGGGCGCGCCGCGTGCGGCCCCGCCCGCCCCCATCGAGGCGGGGTCGCACGCGTGCGCGCCCATCTGCGCGCACGGGGCGCTGCTGCACAATGCGGCGAGGGCCCGAGGGCGATGCCAGGCTGGTACGTGAATCCCGCGACGACCTTCCGATTCGGCGCCTGCGAGCTCGACGAAGCGGGCCGCACGCTGCGTGTGCACGGCCGCGAACTGCGGCTGCAGCCGCGCGTGTTCGACCTGCTGTGCTACCTGGTGCGGCACCGCGAGCGCGTGGTGCCCAAGGATGAACTGCTCGACGCCCTTTGGCCCGGCACGGTGGTGGTGGACAACGCGCTGCAGCGGGTCGTGAGCCTGGCGCGCGGCGCGCTGGCCGAGGCCGGCCTGCCCGAGGCTGTGCGCACCTACGCGCGCCACGGCTACCGCTTCTGCCTGGAGCAATGCGCCGACGAGGCCGGGGCCGGCACCGACACCCCGCTGGCCGCCGCGCAGGCCGCCGCCGCGCAGTCCGACTGGGACGCGGCCTGTGCCGCCTATGCCGCCGCCGATGCCGCCGCCGCGCTGGCGCCGGCCGACGTCGAGGCCTGGGCGCAGGCCGCGATCTGCGGCGGACGCGGCCCCGAGGTGGTGCCGGCGCTGGAGCGCACGGTCGCCGCGCAGGATGCGGCCGGCGATGCGCTCGGCGCCGCGCGCGCCACGCTGCTGCTGGTGCAGATCCGCACCGACCAGACCCAGGGCGTGCTCGCGCGCGGCCTGCTGCAGCGCGCCGCGCGCTTCCTGGCCGGGCGCGCCGTCGGTGCGGAGCACGGCCACCATGCCTGGATGTCCAGCCGCCTGGCGCTGGGCGGCGGCGACGCGGAGGGTGCGCTGGCGCTGGCCGACGAGGCCTGCCGCATCGCCCGCGCGCTGCGCGACACCGACCTCGAGTGCCTCGGCCTGGTCTACCGCGGCCATTCCATGCTGGTGCTGGGTCGCGTCGACGACGCATTGGCGCAGCACGAGGAGGCCGCCGCGGTGATCCGCCTGGGCGGCGTGCGTGCCTGGGTGGCCGGCTGGGCGCTGTGCTCGGTGCTGTACGCCGCGCGCTACCGCTGCGACTGGCTGCGCGCCGCGCAGTTCGCCGACGCCTTCGAGGAATGGGGGCGCACGAGCCGCATGCCGGCCTTCCCCGGCACCTGCCAGCTGCACCGTGCCGCGGTGCTCGGCATGCAGGGCGAGCACGAGCGCGCGCTGGCCGAGGCGCACAGCGCCGCCACGCTGCTGGCACGCGCCGCGCCCTGGGCCGAGGGCGACGCCTACTGCGTGCTGGGCGACATCCAGCTGTGCGTGGGCGACTTCGACGGCGCCGAGGCCGCCTACCGCCAGGCGCATGCGCTCGGCTGGGATCCGCAGCCCGGGCTGGCGCGGCTGCACCTGCTGACCGGGCGTGCCGCGCTCGCCCTGCGCGGGCTGGAGCGCGCGCTCGGCGAACCGACCTGGACGCTGCGCTCACGCCGCGGGCTGCTGCTGTGCCTGCTGGCGCAGGCCGCGGTGGCGCTCGGCGACTCCGAGCGGGCGCGCGCCGCGCTGGCCGAGGTGGCGGCCGCACCGCAATGGATCGGCGCCGAGGCGCTGCAGGCGCTGCATGCCGACGCCCAGGCGGCGCTCGCGCTGCACGACGGCGACCGGACGCGCGCGCTGCATCTCCTGCACCAGGCGCTGCGTCACTGGCGTGCCGCGGGCTGCCGCGCCGGCGAGTTCGAGACCCGGCTGCAGCTGGTCGACAGCCTGCTGAACGAGCGTGACCCGGCCGCGGCCGAGCTCGAGCTGCACGCGCTGGCCGCCAACCCGCTGGCCGGCGCCGCGCCGCACCGCGCGCGCCTGGCGGCGCTGCGCGCGGCGCTGGAAGGTGCCTGAGTCGGCGATGCCGGCCCTGTTCCTCTCCTACCGCCGCGCCGACAGCGCCGCCTGGTGCGCCCGGCTGGGCGAGCACCTGAACCTGCGCTTCGGCGCCGACCTGGTGTTCCGCGACGTCGACGACCTCGCGCCCGGCATGCGCTGGCAGCGCGAGATCGAGGCGGCGCTGCGCGGCACGCAGGTGGTGCTGGTGCTGATCGGGCCGAAGTGGTTCGCGCCGCGCCAGCGTGCCCGCCTGGCCGACCCGCGCGACGTGCTGCGGCGCGAGATCGCCGCGGCGCTGGCGAGCCCGCGGCGCAAGGTCATCCCCGTGCTGGTGGGCGGCGCGCGGCTGCCGGCGGCCGAGGCCCTGCCGCGGCCGCTGCGCAGCCTGCTCGCCTGGCAGGCCTGCCCGCTGCGCGATGCGCACTGGCGGCGCGACGTGACCGTGCTGGTGGAGCGGCTGCGCGAGTTGGTGCCGGCGCTGCGCCGCGGCACGCTGGCCGAGATCCACACCGAGTTGTGGCAGCAGCAGGAGCGCTACTTCGCGCTGCTCGACGCCACGCCGGCGCGCGCGCTGGCGCAGGCGCAGCGCACGCTGCGCCTGCTCGACCGCGTCTGCCCGCGCCACCCGCAGGACGGCGACCTGCAGCTGACCCGCGGCTACAGCCACAAGAACGTGGCCCAGGCGCTGCAGCGGCTGGGCCGCGGCGACGAGGCGGGCGCCGCGCTCGACACGGCCGAGCGCACCTTCCGCACCGCGCTGGCCGAGCGCCCGGCCGATGCCGGCGCGTGGAACGGCCTGGGCAGCGTGCTGGCCTTGCGCGGCCGGCTGCGTGAGGCGCTGCGCTGCGTCGACAAGGCGCTGAAGCTGCAGCCCGACTACCCGGCCGCGCAGGCCGACCGGGCCCAGCTGCTGGCGGCGCTCGGGCGCGGCTGAGCGCCGCGGGGCGCGGCGTATCCTCGCCCTCCCTGCCGAGCGCCGCCGATGACCGACTTCGCCCCGACCGCCCCGACCCTCGTCACCCCCCTGCCCGACGGCGTGCGCCTGGTCGCCGTGCCGCTGCCGTTGCCCACCGTCAGCGTCAGCGTGTTCGTGCGCGCCGGCAGCCTGCACGAGACGCGCCTGACCAGCGGCATCGGCCACGTGATCGAGCACATGGCCTTCAAGGGCACGGCCACGCGCGACGCGGCGCGCATCAACCTCGACGCCGAGCGGCTCGGCGCCGAGGTCAACGCGCATACCGACAAGGACCACACCGCCTTCCACATGCACGGCCTGGCGCGCGACGCGGCCGCCTTCGTCGGCATGCTGGGCGACATCGTGCGCCACGCCGCCTTCCCGGCCGACGAACTGGAGCGCGAGCGCCAGGTGCTGTTGCACGAGTTCACCGACGACGAGGACGACCCGCTCGCCAGCGCCTTCCGCCTGTTCGACAAGGCCTGCTTCGGCACGCACCCGGCCGCGCAGCCGGTGATCGGCACGCGGCGCAACATCGAGCGCTTCACGCGCGCCGACCTGGTGGCCCACGTGCAGCGCCTGTACAGCGGCGCCAACCTGATCGTCGGCGTGGCCGGCGGCATCGAGCCCGACGCGCTGCTGAAGGCCGTCGAGGCGGCGTTCGGCGACATGCCCCGCGGCACACCCAACCGCGTCGAGCCGCCGGCCTACGAGGGCGGCATCCGCTCGCTGCGCCTGGCCGGCAGCAGCCAGACGCACGCGGTGCTCGGCTTCCCGCTGCCCGGGCTGGCGGCCGAGGACATGGCCGGCAGCGTGGCCGCGGGCGTGCTCGGCGACGGCATGAGCTCGCCGCTGCTGGCCGAGCTGCGCGAGAAGCGCGGCCTGGCCTACTACACCGCCTGCTCGGCCGACCTGTACGACGGCTTCGGTCAGTTCGTCATCGAGGCCTCGACGGCGCCCGAGCAGCTCGACGAGCTGCTGACCCAGACCATGCGGCTGCTGCGCACGCATGCCCGGCAGGTGGCGCCGCTGGACCTGGAGCGGGCCCAGAACCAGATCACCGTGCGCCGGCTGCGCGCGCTCGAGCGGCCCTACCGCCGCCTGGAGGACGCGGCGCTCGACCTGTTCGCGCTCGGCCGCGTGCGCAGCGAGTCCGAGCGGCTGGCCCAGCTGCGCGCCGTCGGCACGCGCGAGGTGCGCGCCGCGTTCGAAGGCATGCTGGCGGCCGGCGTGTCGCTCGCGCTGTCGGGCCAGGTGGGCCGTGCGGCCAGTGAAAAGGCGAGGGCGCTGCTCGACAGGGCTTGACCGCGCCCGCTGAGCGATGTCAAGGTCGCGCCTCCGGCCTCAAGGTCCAATCGGCTCGCCATGACCGCCACGCAGGACGAGATCGTCGAGCAGGTGCTCAACCGCCGCGGCCGGCGCCGCGACCAGCTGGTGCAGATCCTGCGCGAGGTGCAGGCACACACGCACTGGCTGCCGCGCGAGCTGCTGGCGCGCATCGGCGCGGCGCTCGGGCTGAGCGCGGCCGTCGTCGAGGGCGTGGCCGGCTTCTACCGCTTCTTCCACCTGCAGCCGGTGGGGCGCTACCACCTGCTGTTCAGCGACAACGTGATCGAGCGCCAGGCCGGCAGCCACGTGCTGGCGCGCGACCTGTGCCGGCGCTTGTGGATCGAGCCCGGCAAGGTCAGCGAGGACGGGCTGGTCAGCGTCGGCTTCTGCTCCGACATCGGCCTGGGCGACCAGGGCCCGGCGCTGCTGGTCAACCAGCACCAGGTGCTGACGCGGCTGGACAGCCAGCGCATCTACGAGATCGCCGACCTGGTGCGCGCGCAGGTGCCGGCCGCGCAGTGGCCGGCCGAGTGGCAGCGCGTGGACGACCAGGTGCGCCGCGCCGACGTGCTGCTCGGCGCGCCGCCCGCGCAGGGCGAGGCGATCCGCGCCGCGCTGGCGCGCGGGGCGGACGCGACCTTGCAGGAGCTGCGCCAGTCCGGCCTGCGCGGCCGCGGCGGGGCCGGCTTCGACACCGCCTTGAAGTGGACGCTGTGCCGCCAGGCGCCAGTGCCCGAGGGCGGCACGCGCGTGGTGGTGTGCAACGCCGACGAGGGCGAGCCCGGCACCTTCAAGGACCGCGTGCTGCTGCGGCGCCACTTCGACGCCGTGCTCGAGGGCATGACGGTCGGCGCCTTCGTGCTCGGCGCGCGCCAGGGTTTCGTCTACCTGCGCGGCGAGTACCGCTGGATGCTCGAGGCGCTCGAGGCCGTGCTGGCCGCGCGCCGCGCCGCCGGGCTGCTGGGCCTGCGCATCGCCGGCCAGGCCGGCTTCGACTTCGACGTCGCGATCCACCTCGGCGCCGGCGCCTACGTGTGCGGCGAGGAGAGCTCGCTGATCGAGTCGCTCGAGGGCAAGCGCGGCACGCCGCGCATCCGCCCGCCCTTCCCCGTCGAATGCGGCTACCTGGGCCAGCCGACCGTGGTCAACAACGTCGAGACCTGGTGCGCGGCGGCGCAGATCGCGCAGCATGGCGGCGCCTGGTGGGCCGGGCTCGGCGTGCCGGGCAGCAGCGGCACCAAGATCCACTCGGTCAGCGGCGACTGCGAGCGCCCCGGGCTGTACGAGTACCCGTTCGGCGTGACGGTGGCGCAGATCCTGGCCGACTGCGGTGCGAGCGAGGTGCAGGCGGTGCAGGTCGGCGGCCCGTCGGGGCAGACGCTGGCGGCGCACGAGTTCGGCCGCCGCATCGCCTTCGACGACGTGCCGACCGCCGGCGCGTTCATGGTGTTCGACGCGCGGCGCGACCTGTTCGAGGTGGCGCGTGGCTTCGCCCACTTCTTCGCCCACGAGAGCTGCGGGTTCTGCACGCCCTGCCGCGTCGGCACCGAGCTGATCGTGCGGCGCATGGACAAGCTCGCCGAGGGCCACGGCTCGCTGTTCGACGAAGCCGAGCTGCGCGACCTCGACCGGCTGCTGCACGGCAGCACCCACTGCGGCCTCGGCGCGACCGCGGCCAACCCGCTGCGCCACACGATCGACCGCTTCCGCCCGGCCTACCTGCGGCGCCTGCAGTCGCCCGACTTCGTGCCCGGCTTCGACCCCGACGCCGAGCTGGCCAGCGCACGGCGCGTCACGCGGCGCCACGACCCCGACGACGAACTGGCCCACGCCCCCCGGATCGCACCATGAGCCACAGCTTCCAGCTCGACGGCGCCGAGGTGCCGTTCGAACCCGGCGACACGCTGATGCAGGCCGCGCGGCGCGCCGGCCACTACGTGCCGCACCTGTGCTGGCACGAGCGGCTCGGCCAGAGCGGCGCCTGCCGGCTGTGCACCGTGGAGGTGACCGACGCGAAGGGCCACGTGCGCAAGGCTGCGGCCTGCACCACGCGCGCCGCGCCGGGCGACCGTGTCGCCAACCGCACGCCCGAGCGCGACGCCGACCGCCGCCTGCTGCTGCAGATGCTGTTCGTCGAGGGCAACCACTTCTGCCCCTCGTGCGAGAAGAGCGGCAACTGCCTGCTGCAGGCCACCGCCTACGAGATGGGCATGCTCGGGCCGCAGTTCGAGGAGTTCTATCCGCACCGGCCGGTGGACGCGAGCCACCCGACGATGTGGCTGGACCTGAACCGCTGCATCCTCTGCAAGCTGTGCGTGCGCGCCAGCCACGAGGTGGACGGCAAGGACGTGTTCGCGATCGGCGGGCACGGCATCGGGTCGCATCTGCTGGTCAACTCGACCAGCGGCAAGCTGGGTGACAGCACGTTCGCTGCGACCGACTTCGCCGCGAGCGTCTGCCCGGTCGGCGCGATCCTGCCCAAGCGGCGCGGCTTCGTGATCCCGATCGGCGAGCGGCGCTTCGACCAGGCGCCGGTATCGCAGCAGGATGAACCATGAGCAAGCCGAGGATCGCCACCGTCTCGCTGGCCGGCTGCTTCGGCTGCCACATGTCCTTCCTCGACATCGACGAGCGCCTGTTCCAGCTCGCCGAGATCGTCGAGTTCGACCGCAGCCCGCTCACCGACATCAAACACTGCGGGCCTTGCGACATCGGCCTGATCGAGG
The DNA here is from genome assembly GCA_003265685.1 of Piscinibacter caeni. Classification (GTDB taxonomy): domain Bacteria; phylum Pseudomonadota; class Gammaproteobacteria; order Burkholderiales; family Burkholderiaceae_C; genus Piscinibacter; species Piscinibacter caeni. Next base: position 12,289 of record KZ836142.1, read on the forward strand.
GTGGGCTGTGCAATGCCGAGAACGTGCACGTGCTGCGCGAGTTCCGCGCCGCCTGCAAGACGATCGTCGCGGTGGGCGCCTGCGCGATCACCGGCGGGCTGCCGGCGCAGCGCAACGCGCTGGACATCGGGCGCATCCTGACCGAGGTCTACCACTCGCGGCCCGGCCTCGCGGCCGACAGCGCGGTGCCCAACGACCCCGAGCTGCCGCTGCCGCTGGCCAAGGTGCACCCGATCCACGAGGTGGTGCATGTCGACCATTTCCTGCCCGGCTGCCCGCCGAGCGCGGATGCGATCTGGGCTTTCCTCACGGCGCTGCTCGAAGGCCGCACGCCACATCTCGGCCACGGGCTGATCCACTATGACTGAAACCCTGCGCAGGGTCGCCATCGACCCGGTCTCGCGGGTCGAGGGCCACGGCAAGGTCACCTTGCTGCTCGACGAGCACAACCGCGTGCAGCAGGCGCGGCTGCACATCGTCGAGTTCCGCGGCTTCGAGAGCTTCATCGTCGGCCGGCCCTACTGGGAGGTGCCGGTGATGGTGCAGCGCCTGTGCGGCATCTGCCCGGTGTCGCACCACCTGGCGGCCAGCAAGGCGATCGACCATGCGCTCGGCATCCGGCAGCTGCCGCCCACCGCCGAGGCGATGCGCCGGCTGATGCACTACGGCCAGATCATGCAGTCGCACGCGCTGCACTTCTTCCACCTCTCATCGCCGGACCTGCTGTTCGGCTTCGACAGCGAGGTGGCGCGGCGCAACATCGTCGGCGTGGCGGCCGCGCACCCGGACATCGCGCGCCAGGGCGTGCTGTTGCGCAAGTACGGGCAGGAGGTCATCCGGCTCACCGCCGGCAAGCGCGTGCACGGCAGCGGCTCGGTGCCCGGCGGCGTGAACCGTCACCTGACGCGCGAGGAGCGCGACGGCCTGGCCGCACAGGCGCCGCAGATGCTCGAGTGGTGCGAGCAGGCGGTCGAGCTGGTGGCGACGCTGCATGCGCAGAACCCGGCGCTGTACGACGGCTTCGGGCGCCTGCGCTCGTCGTTCCTGTCGCTGGTGCGGCCGGGCGACGGCGCGATGGAGTTGTACGACGGCGTGCTGCGCGCGCGCGATGCCGACGGCGCCACCTTCCTCGACGGTGCCGACGTGCAGGGCTACATGGCGCTGATCGAGGAAGAGACGCAGCCCTGGAGCTACATGAAGTTCCCGCACCTGCGCGCGCTCGGGCGCGAGGCCGGCTGGTACCGCGTCGGTCCGCTGGCGCGGCTGCAGACATGCGACCTGATCGACACGCCGCGGGCCGAGGCGCAGCGGCAGCGATTCCTCGCCCGCGGACCCGTGCACGCGACCCTCGCCTACCACTGGGCGCGCATGATCGAGATGCTGCATGCGATGGAGGTGATCGCCCGGCTGCTCGACGAGCCCGCACTGCTCGAAGGCGAGCTGACCGCGCCGCTGCCGGCGCAGCGCCCCGCCAGGCGTGAAGGCGTCGGCGTGATCGAGGCACCGCGCGGCACGCTGATCCACCACTACACGATCGGCGACGACGACCTGATCGCCTGGTGCAACCTGATCGTCAGCACCACGCACAACAACCAGGCGATGAACGAGTCGGTGCGCTCGGTGGCGGCGCAGTACTTCGACGGCCGCGAGGTCAGCGAGGGGCTGCTGAACCACCTCGAGGTGGCGATCCGCGCCTACGACCCCTGCCTCAGCTGCGCGACCCACGCGCTCGGCCAGATGCCGCTGGAGGTGAACCTGGTCGATGCGGACGAGCGCCTCGTCGACACGGTGCTGCGACATGCCAACGGCCGCCTGGAGCGATTGCCGGTGTGAACGCGCCGCGGCTGCTGGTGATCGGCGTGGGCAACCGCAGCCGCGGCGACGACGCGCTTGGCCCGCTGCTGCTGGACGCGCTGCGCGCGCAGTCGTGCGCCGAGGTCGAGCTGTTGGAGGAGTTCCAGCTCCAGGTCGAGCACGCGCTCGACCTGGCTGGGCGGCAGGCGGTGCTGTTCGTCGACGCCTCGCGTGCGCCGGTGGCGGGTGGCGTCGCGCTCGCGCCGCTGGCGCCGCAACGCGGCCACCCGCCGACCAGCCATTCGCTCGCGCCGGCCGCCGTGCTGGGTGTGTTCGAGCAGGTGCAGCCGGGCGCGCCGCCGCCGGCCTGGCTGCTGGCCATCGAGGGCGAGGCCTTCGGGCTCGGCGAGGGCCTGAGCCCGCAGGGCGCGCAGCGCCTCGCTCGGGCGATCGTCCAGGCGCGGCGCTGGGTCGAGGAGCACGCGCAGGAGCGCTGCGGCGCGCAGTGAGGCGCCCGGCGAGTCGGGGAGTGCCTGCATCGTGAACGGCCCGACCGATGCCCGCCCGCCTGACGGCGCGGCATCCGACGCCGGGCTGGACCCGGCGGCGCTGTCCGTCGCAGACACGCTGGCCGCGCTCTCGGTGGATCCGCGCACGGGCCTCGTGGCCGCCGAGGTCGAGGCCCGCCGGGCCCGGCACGGCTGGAACGAGGTGCCCGAGCCGGCGCAGCACCCGGTGCGGCGCTTCCTGGCGAAGTTCTGGGGCCTCTCGGCCTGGATGCTCGAACTCATCATGGCGCTGTCGGCCTACCTGCGGAAATTCGCGGACCTGGCTGTCATCGGCGCGCTGCTGGTTGTCAACGCGGTGCTGGGCTTCGTGCAGGAGCAGCGGGCGGCCGGCGTGGTGCAGGCGCTGCGGCAGCGGCTGCAGGTGTCGGCGCGCATTCTGCGCGACGGACGCTGGCAGGTCGCCGCGGCGCGCGAACTCGTGCCGGGCGACATTGTGCGCCTGCGGCCGGGCGACATCGTCCCGGCCGACCTGAAGCTGCTGACCGGGGAGCTGAGCGTCGACCAGTCGGCCCTCACGGGCGAATCGGCGCCGGCCGCGATGGCCGCGGGAGCCGTGCTGTCGTCCGGGTCCGTCGTCCGCCGCGGCGAGGGCAACGGCGTGGTGCTGCTGACCGGGGTGCGGACCCGCTTCGGCCGCACCGCAGAGCTGGTGCAGACCGCGCGGCCGCGGCTGCACATCGAGGCGGTGGTGGGGCGGATCGTCCGCTGGCTGTTCCTCATCGTCGGCGCGCTGCTCGGCGTGGTCGCCGTGCTATCGCTGCTGCGCGGGGTGCCACTGCTTGAGATGGTGCCGCTTCTGCTGGTGCTGCTGATGAGCGCGGTGCCGGTGGCGCTGCCGGTGATGTTCACCGTCAGCATGGCCGTCGGGGCACGCGAGTTGGCGCGGCGAGGCATCCTGGTCACGCGCCTCAGCGCGGCCGAGGACGCGGCGACGATGGATGTGCTGTGCGTGGACAAGACCGGCACGATCACGCTGAACCGCCTGGCGGTCACCGGCGTCACCGCCCTCGGGCCGGCGACCGAGGCGGACGTGCTGCGCGCCGGCGCCCTCGCCTCGCAGGAGGCCGACCAGGACCCGATCGACCTGGCCTTCCTGGCCGAGGCGCAGCGACGGCGCGTCTTCGACGGGCAGCCGCCGGTCACACCGGTGTCCTTCGCGCCGTTCGACGCGCAGACGCGCCGCACCGAGGCGGTGGTCGAGCAGGCGGGGCACCGGCTGCGCGTCGTGAAAGGTGCCGTGCGCACCGTCGCCGCGGTCTGCGCCCTGCCGGCCGGCGAGATCGATGCGCTGGAGACGCAGGTGGCGGCGGCAGCCGCGAAGGGCCACCGGATGCTCGCCGTGGCGCGCGGCTCGGGCGGCGGCACGCCTTCGCTGATCGGGCTGGTGGCCCTGTTCGACCCGCCGCGCCCGGATGCCGGCGCATTCATCGCCGAGCTGCGCGGGCTGGGCGTGGCCGTGAAGATGCTGACCGGCGACGCGCTGGCCGTGGCGAACGACATCGCACAAGACGTCGGGCTGTCGAACATCCGGCGCGTGGCGGACCTGCGGGCCGCGAGCGCCGGGGCCGGTGTCGCGGCGGCCGACCTGCTGGCGGATGCGGACGGCTTCGCCGAGGTCTACCCCGAGGACAAGTACGCCGTCGTGCGGCACCTGCAGGCCGCGGGCCACGTGACAGGCATGACCGGCGACGGCGTCAACGACGCGCCGGCGCTGCGCCAGGCCGAGGTCGGCATCGCCGTCGGCTCGGCCACGGACGTCGCCAAGGGCGCGGCCAGCGTGGTGCTCACCCAGGCGGGGCTGACCGACATCGTCGCGCTGGTCGAGCAGGGGCGGGCGATCTACCAGCGCATCCTCACCTGGATCATCAACAAGATCAGCCGCACCATCCTCAAGGCGGCCTACGTGGCGATCACCTTCCTCGCGACCGGCCGGTTCGCCGTCTCCGCGTTCGCGATGCTGCTGCTGGTGTTCATGACGGACTTCGCCAAGATCGCGCTGGCCACCGACCGTGTCCGGCCCTCGCGGCAGCCGGAGACCTGGAACATCGGCGGCTGGGTCGCGGCCTCGGCCGTGCTCGGGTCCGTGATGGTGGCGCAGGCGCTGCTCGCGCTGTGGGTCGCATGGACATGGTTCGGCCTGGCCGCGCGCGACGAGGCGTTGTACACCTTCAGCTTCCTGACCCTGCTCTACTTCGCCGTCTTCTCGATCGTCTCGGCACGCGAGCGTCGCCGCTGGTGGGCGACGCGGCCGAGCCGACCGCTCGCCACCGCGCTCCTGCTGGACCTGCTGGTCGGCACACTGATCACGCACGCAGGTCTGCCGGGGCTCGCGCCGCTGCCGGCCTGGCAGTCGCTCGCCCTGCTCACCTACGCGGCGGCGTGCTGCCTCGTTCTCAACGACGCCCTGAAGGTGGTGCTGGTCGCCCGCTGGGCCGCCGCGGGCCGGCGCTGAGCGCCGCGGCCCTCACCCCACCAGCACCTGCTGCAGCCACTGCCCCGCCGGCCCGAGCGGGCGCTGGCGCGCGCTAAGCAGGTCGAGCGCCACGCGCCGCGGCCAGCCGTTGGCGCGCAGCTCCTTCAGCCGCCCGCCGCCGTAGCGCTGCACCAGCCAGCGCGGCAGCGCGGCCCAGCCGAAGCCGAGCTGCGCCAGCTCCATCAGCATCAGGTAGCTCGGGGCGGACCAGCCGGTCGGCGCGGCATCGCCCGTCGCGGGGCGGACGATGGTCGTCAGGCGCAGCGCACGGTGCCGGGCCAGCGCCTCGTCGTCGACCTTCTTCGCGCGCGCGAGCGCATGCCCGGGCGCCACGTACAGGCCGAGCTCCATCGGCGCGGCCAGCCTCTGCGCCTGCAGCTCGGCCGGGTAACGCGGCTGCGCCTCGACCACGCCGAGCTGCACCCGCCCGCTGCGCACCAGCGCGACCACGTCGTCGCATTCGGCGATCAGGCATTCGAGCTGCAGGTCCGGGAAGCGCTCGTCGAACCGGCCGAGCGCGGCCTCGAAGGGATCGGAGGCGTAGGTGTCCGACAGCGCCACCGTCAGGCGCACCTCGGTGCCGGTGGCCAAGGCGCGCGCCGCGCGGTCGAGGCGCCGCGCCGCATCGATCACCTCCTGGCTGCGTGCGAGCAACGCGCGGCCGGGCTCGGTCAGCGTGGGCTTGCGCGTCGAGCGGTCGAACAGCGCGACGCCCAGGTCCACCTCCAGGTTGGCGATGGCGGTGCTGACGCTCGACTGGCTGCGCCCGAGCGCACGTGCCGCGCCCGAGAACGAGCCGGCCGCGGCAGCTTCGGCAAACACCAGCAGGGCGTCGACGGAGGGGCTGTTCATCCATCGGGATTGTCGATGGTTATTCACTTTGTTCCATCGGGACCGGCCTGCATCATCGCGGCATGTCCCCGCCCCTCTGCCCACCCAAGTCCCTGCCCGAACGTGTCGCCCAGGCCCTCGCCTTCGAGGCCCTGGCGATCCTGGTCTGCACGCCGCTGTTCGGCTGGCTGTTCGACACCGGCTGGGCCGCGATGGGCGTGGTGACGCTGGCCAACTGCCTGATCGCGCTGGCCTGGAACGTGGCCTTCAACGCCGGCTTCGACCGCGCCCTGGCCGCGCTCGGGCGCCGCGCGACACCGTGGACCCGCGTCGTGCACGCGCTGCTGTTCGAAGGCGGCCTGGTGCTGCTGTGCGTGCCCTTCGCGGTGTGGTGGCTGCACATTTCCTGGATCGAGGCGCTGCTGCTCGACGCCGGGATGCTCGCCTTCTTCCTGCCCTACACCTACACCTTCCACTGGGGCTGGGACCGGGCGCGTCAGCGCTTCATCAGCCGCCGCGGGCCCGGGCCGGCGGCGCCGCATTCGTCGCCCGGGTTGTAGAGCGCGCAGGCGCGCAGCGAGAGGCAGCCGCAGCCGATGCAGCCGTCGAGCCGGTCGCGCAGCGCCTGCAGCGCGGCGATGCGCTCGTCCAGCCGCGCGCGCCAGTGGGTCGACAGCCGTGCCCAGTCGGCCTTGGTCGGCGTGCGGCCCTCGGGCAGCGCGGCCAGCGCCTGCGCGATCTCGGCCAGCCCGATGCCGAGCTGCTGCGCGGCGCGGATGAAGGCCACGCGGCGCAGCACGGCACGCGGGTAGCGGCGTTGGTTGCCGGCGCTGCGCTGCGCGGCCAGCAGCCCGCGCGATTCGTAGTAGTGCAGCGCCGTCACCGCCACGCCGCTGCGGGCGGCCAGTTCGCCGACGCTCAGGAATTCCTGCGCCATCGCTTGACCTCGAGTGGACTCGAGGTCCTATTCTGCCGCGATGGACTCCTGCCTCACCGTGCCGACGCCGCCCGCGCCGGGCCTGTTCTCGCGCGGCCTGGCCGCCGCCAGCCTGGGCGCGATCGCGCTGGTCTCGCTGATCGCCTTCGAGGCGATGGCGCTGGCCGCGGCGATGCCGGCCATCGCCGCCGCGCTCGACGGGCTCGGCCTGTACGCGCTCGCCTTCGGCGGCATGGTGGCCACCTCGGTGATCGGCATGGNCGCGCTCGCCTTCGGCGGCATGGTGGCCACCTCGGTGATCGGCATGGTGGCGGCCGGGCGCTCGTGCGACCGGCATGGTGCGCGCCGCGCCACCGCGCTCGGGCTGCTCGTGTTCGGCGCCGGGCTGCTGATCGCCGGCGCCGCGCCGGGCATGGGCTGGGTGGTGGCCGGGCGCGTGGTGCAGGGCTTCGGCGGCGGCATGCTGGGCGTGGCGCTGTACGTCGGCATGGGGCAGCTGGTGCCGGCGGCGCTGCACCCGCGCCTGTTCGCGCTGCTGGCCGCGGCCTGGGTGGTGCCGGGGCTGGTCGGCCCGGCGCTCGCGGCCGCGCTGGTGCAAGGGCTTGGCTGGCGCGCGGTGTTCTTCGTCGCCGCGGCGCTGGTGCCGCTCACCGCGCTGCTGCTGCTGCCCGCGTTCGGCCGCTTGCCGCGCCCGGCGCGCGCCGAC
>QJOU01000141.1 GCA_003265685.1 Piscinibacter caeni
GTCGGCTGCGCGGCGCCCGCGTAGGTCTTGCCCACGCCCTTCAGCGAAATGCCTGCCATGGTGTCTCCTGCGTTGCGTTCTTCTCGTCGCTCACCATTCCGCGACCGTGCCGTCCTTGTGGCGCCACACCGGGTTGTGCCAGTCCGGCGGGTTGCGGCTGGCGTGCTCGAGGCGCTCCTCGTCGATCTCCACCCCGAGGCCCGGCTTGGGCAGCGCGTGGATGTAGCCCTCGACGATGCGGAAGTCGTCCTTGTTGTGCACGTAGTCGAGCAGCTCGGCCCCGCGGTTGTAGTGGATGCCCATGCTCTGCTCCTGCAGCACCGCGTTGTAGGCGGTGAAGTCCACCTGCAGGCAGGCGGCGAGCGCCACCGGGCCGAGCGGGCAGTGCGGCGCGAAGGCCACGTCGTGCGCCTCGGCCATTGCGGCGATCTTGTGGCATTCGGTGATGCCGCCGGCGTGCGAGAGGTCGGGCTGCAGGATCGCGATGCCGCCCTCGGCCAGCACGCGCTTGAACTCGAAGCGCGAGAACATGCGCTCGCCCGCGGCCAGCGGGATCGAGGTATGCGCCGCCAGGCGCGGGTACTGCTCGGCCTGCTCGGCGAGCACCGGCTCCTCGACGAACAGCGGTCGGTAGGGCTCGAGTGCCTTCAGCAGCGGCTTGGCCATCGGGGCCGAGACGCGGCCGTGGAAATCGATGCCGAAGTCGATGCATGAGCCCAGCGCCTCCCGCACGCCGGCGATCTTGGCCACCGCGGCGTCCACCGCGCGCGGCGAATCGAGCAGCGCCAGTTCCTCGGTGCCGTTGAGCTTGAAGGTGTCGAAGCCGCCTTCCATCAGGCGCTGCATGTCCTCGACGATGTCGCTCGGCCGGTCGCCGCCGACCCAGCTGTAGACCTTCATGCGGTCACGCACGCGGCCGCCGAGCAGCTCGTAGACCGGCACGCCGAGCGCCTTGCCCTTGATGTCCCACAGCGCCTGGTCGATGCCGGCGATGGCGCTCATCAGGATCGCGCCGCCGCGGTAGAAGTGGCTGCGGTACATGGTCTGCCACAGGTCGTTGATGCGCATCGGATCCTGGCCGACCAGCGTGTCGGCGAACTCGTGCACAGCGGCCTCGACGGTGCGCGCGCGACCCTCGATGACCGGCTCGCCCCAGCCGGTGATGCCCTCGTCGGTCTCGACCTTGAGGAACATCCAGCGCGGGGCGACGCGGTAGGTGCTGAGCTTGGTGATCTTCATGCGGTGGCCTGCCGGTAGGCGTCGACGAAGGCACGCGCCATCGCGGCGGTGCGCGCGAGGTCCTGCCCGGGCTTGTAGAGGTCGCTGCCGAGCCCGGCGCCGAGGCAGCCGGCCTTCAGGTACTCGGCCAGGTTGGCCGGCGTGATGCCGCCGACCGCGAACAGGGGCACCGGCGGCAGCACCGCCTTCAGTGCCTTGACGTGGCCCGGCCCGTAGGTGGTGGCCGGGAAGAGCTTGAGCGCCTGCGCGCCGGCATCGAGCGCATCGAAGGCCTCGCTCGCGGTGGCGAAGCCGGCCGCGACGACCAGCCCGCGCGCCACCGCATGCGCGATCAGCGACGGCCGCGTGTTCGGCGTGACCACCAGCCGGCCGCCGGCCGCAGCGAGCGCATCGACATCCTCGTTGCGCAGTACCGTGCCGCCGCCCACCAGCGCGCGCGGGCCCAGCGCGTCGGCCACGCTGCGCACGCTCTTCGCCCAGCCGGGCGAGTTGAGCGGGATCTCGATCGCGTCGAAGCCGGCCTCGACCAGCGCCTGCGCATGGGCCAGCGCCTCCTCGGGACGGATGCCGCGCAGGATGGCGATCAACGGAAGCTTGGTGGGCCAGGTCATGGGGGCGAAGCCTAGAGGTTGGTGGTATGCCGAACAAATGAATTCTTGGGCGCGAGGTATATTCCATCCGGATATTTCGCTCGGGGCTTTCCCGCATGAGCACCCCCCTTGCCCGCCTCTCTCCCGCGCGCCTGACGACACGCCAGTTCGTGCTGCTGGCCCAGCTCGACCGCGACCGCTCCGTGCTGCGCGCCGCCGACGCGGTGGGCATGAGCCAGCCGGCCGCCTCCAAGCTGCTGCGCGAGCTGGAGAAGACGCTCGGCGTGCCGCTGTTCGAGCGCCATGCGCGCGGCGTCGAGCCCACGCCCTACGGCGAGATCGTGATGCGGCATGCCCACTCGGTGCTCTCGGAGATCCGCCGCACGCAGGAGGAGGTGGAGGCGCTCAAGCGCGGCGAGCGGCTCAAGGTCTCGATCGGCAGCGTGCTCAGCCCGGCGACCGACCTGCTGCCGATGGCCATCTCGATGCTCGAGCGCGAGCACCCGCGCATGCAGGTCAGCGTGGAGATCGACACCAGCCGGCCGCTGGTGGCCAAGCTGCTGCAGGGCCGGCTCGACATCGTGATCGGCCGCGTGCTCGACGCCGAGCATGCCGCGGCGCTGCGCGTCGAGCCGCTGGCCGAGGAGCCGCACCACCTGATCGCCCGCGCCAGCCACCCGCTGGCGCAGCGGCGCCGCCTGCGCGTGGCCGACCTGGTGGAGCACACCTGGGTGATGCCGGCGGCCGACAGCATCCTGCGCGAGCGCGTCGAGGCGATGTTCCTGCAGCGCGGCCTGCGCCTGCCGGCGCGCATCGTCGAGAGCGGCTCGCTGCCGCTGATCACCAACCTGCTGCGCCGCACCGACATGCTGGTGGCGCTGCCCGAGGAGGTGGTGCGGCCCTACTGCGAGGCCGGCATGCTCGCCGTGCTGCCGATCGACCTGCAGGTGCGCATGGACAGCTTCGGGCTGATCACGCGCCGCGAGCATGTGCCCTCGCGCGCCGCGGTGGCGGCGCTGCGTGCGCTCGGCGAGGCGGCGCAGACCGTCTACCGCGCACGTCCGGCCGCGGCTACGCGCTGAGCCGCTCGCGCAGGAAGGCGCGCCCGGTGCGCAGCAGCGCGCGTGCCTCGGCCGGGCGGTCGTGCTCGAGGATGAACAGGCCGGTGCGCGCGGCCGCCAGCGGCAGCAGCGTGTCCCAGGCCAGCAGGCCCTGCCCCGGCGCGGCCCAGCCGTCCTCGTCGACCGCCGATCCGTTGGGCGCAACGTCCTTCACGTGCACGGCCACCAGCCGGTCGGCATAGCGCTCGAGCCAGTGCGCCGCGTCGGCCCCGGCACGGTGGATCCAGCCCAGGTCGGCCTCCCAGCCGAGCTGGCCGGGGGCGCTCGCGTCCAGCACCCATTCGAGCGCGAGGCGGCCGTCGTGGCGCAGGAACTCGAACTCGTGGTTGTGATAGGCCAGGCGCAGGCCCTCGCGCTGCAGCGCGTCGCCGAGGGCGGCCAGGCGGCGGCCGAGTGCCGTCCAGCCCGCGCCGCCGCTCGGCCGCTCGCCCATCGGCAGCCAGGGCATCACGACCAGCGGGCAGCCGCTCAGGCGGCAGGCCTCGACGATGGTCTCGCGCTCGCCCTCGAGCAGCGCCAGCGACACGTGCATCGACACCACGCGCAGCCCGTGCGCGGCCAGGCGCGCGGCAAAGTCCGCCGGTGCGAGGCCGTGCGTTGCCACGCTTTCGACCGCGTCGAAGCCGGCCTCCTTCGCGAGGGCGAGCTGGGCATCGAGATCGCCTGCCTCGCGCAGGCTGTAGAGCTGGACGGCGGCGGTGGGCATGGGGTACTCCGAGGGGTTCAGAACAAGCGGCCGGCCAGCGGCTCCGGGCGGTCGCAGGTGGTCGTGAGCGTCAGCGTCGCGCCGCTGCGGCCGGCCTCGACGGCACCGTCGAGCACCTCCAGCACGTGCAGCGCGAGCGCCTCGCTGCAGCGATGCGGCCGGCCTTCGCGCAGCGCCAGCGCCATGTCGATCAGCCCGATGCCGCGCGAGTTCTGGTGGTAGGGCCGGCCGCCCGGCGCGCGCTGCCAGGGACCGCGCCCGACGGCAAAGCGCACCGTGCCGCCGAAGGTGTTGGGGTCGTGGCCGATCAGCGTGCCCTCGTCGCCGTACAGCTCGATCGGCGCATGCGTGTGCTGCCAGACGTCGAAGCTGGTGGTCAGCGCCACCTCGGCGCCGCCGGCGAAGCCGAGCAGCGTGACCAGGTGCGTGGGCACCTCGACCTCCAGCACCTGGCCGGCGTTCGGGCCGCTGCGGATCGGCCGGCGTGCGTGCGTCACGTGCGCGCTGCCGCGCAGCGTGCGCACCGGGCCGAGCGCATGCACGAGGTGGGTGACGTGGTAGACGCCGATGTCGAGCATCGGCCCGGCGCCGGCGCGGTAGAAGAAGGCCGGGTTGGGGTGCCAGTCGTCCGGACCGTGCACCATGAAGTGCCCGCTGCCGTGGCGGATGGTGCCGACCGTGCCGGCATCGACCAGCGCCCGCAGCGCCTGCGCGCCGGCGCCCAGGAAGGTGTCGGGCGCGCAGCCGATGCGCAGCCCGCGCGCACGCGCCGCCTCGACCAGCGCGCGCCCGTGGGCGAAGTTCGCGGCCAGCGGCTTCTCGGTGAACAGGTGCTTGCCGGCCTCCAGCACGCGCAGGCCGACGGCGTGGTGCGCCAGCGGCGGCGTGAGGTTGAGGATCAGCTCGGCCTCGCCGGAGAGCAGCTCGTCGAGCGTACAGGCCGGCACGCCGGCCTCCTGCGCGCGGCGCTGCGCCAGCGCCGCGTCCGAGTCGGCCACGCCGACGAGGCGCACGCGCGGGCAGCGCTGCAGGGTCTTCAGGTAGGCCGGGAAGATGTTGCCCGTGCCGACGATGCCGATCGCGACGGCCTGCTTCATGCGAAGGTCTCCAAGGCGAGCGCCGGGTGCGGCCCGGCGATCAGCGATTCGCGCCACACGATCTCGGGCGGGAACTCGCGCGCGACGGGCAACGCCAGCCCGTAGCACTGGTCGAGCAGGAAGCGGCAGGCGCTCTCGGCCGCCGCACCGATGGGCACACGCACCGTGGTCAGGGCCGGGGCGGTGTAGGCGGCCAGCACGCTGTCGTCGTAGCCGAGCACCGAGACGTCCTGCGGCACGCGCAGGCCGGCATGGGCCAGCACCGAGATCGCGGCCATCGCCATCAGGTCGTTGGCGCAGAACAGCGCGGTGCAGCGCAGCGCCCCGCGCCGCAGCAGCTCGGCGGCGGCGGCCTGGCCGCCGGGGAGGTTGAAGTCGCCCTCGACCTGGTGCGCCGGCGCCACCCGCACGCCGTGCGCCGCCAGCTCGGCATGGAAGCCGGCCATGCGTTCCTCGTTGTCCGGCGCGCTGTGCGGCCCGGCGATGCAGGCGATCTCGCGGTGCCCGCGCGCCAGCAGCGCACGCGCCGCCAGGCGCCCGGCGAGGCGGTGGTCGGTGCCGAAGCAGTGCCCCGGCTGCGTCGGGCTGAGCCGGTTCAGCAGCACCAGGCGCGGCTGCTCGCGCCACAGCGCGGCGAAATCGGCCTCGACCAGCGCGTTGCTCATCACCAGCAGGCCGTCGCACTGCCGCTCCAGCAGGAAGCGGATGCCGTCGAGCGCCTGCTGCCGCGCATCGCCGCCGCCGCAGCCGTTGGCCGCGACCATGTGCCGGTCGACCGCGCGCAGCTCGGCGTCGACGGTCTGCAGCACCGGGCCATAGAAGTCGCCCGAGAAGACCGGCACGTAGACGCCGATCATGTCGCTGGTGCGCCGGCTCAGCGAACGCGCCACCTTGGAGGGCGTGAACTCCAGCGCCGCGGCCGCCTCGCGCACCCGCTGCAGCGTCTGCGGCGCGACCGAGCCGCGCCCGGAGATCGCACGCGAGGCAGTGGCCAGGCCGACCCCGGCGCGCCTGGCGACGTCGGCGAGGGTGGCCACGGCTATAGACGCAGCTGGGTCTTCGCGTCGAACAGCGACAAGCCGTGCGGGCGCAGCGTGAACGCGAGCTGCTCGCCGACCGCCGGCGCATCGCCCGCGGTGCGCTCGAGCGCGATCGAGCTGCCCGACGCGTCGAGCCAGATGACCTGGTTCGAGCCCATCGGCTCGACCAGCAGCACCCGCGCCCGACCGGCGGCATCGGCCGCGTCGCCGGCGACCAGCGAGACCTGCTCCGGCCGCGCCCCCAGCACCACCGTGGCCCCCTCGGCCGGCGGCACGGCGAAGCGGTAGCCGCTGACGTCGGCGCGCAGCGCGGGCGCGACGAACCACAGCCGGTCGGCCTCGCGCTGCAGCCGGCCCTCGACGAAGTTCATGCTCGGCGCGCCGAGGAAGCCGGCCACGAACATGTCCACCGGTTCGGCGTAGACGCGCTGCGGCGTGTCGATCTGGCGGATGCGCCCGCCCTGCATCACCGCGATGCGGCTGGCCAGTGTCATCGCCTCGACCTGGTCGTGCGTCACGTAGATCATCGTCGTGCCGAGCTGCAGGTGCAGCTGCTTGAGCTCGCGGCGCAGCTCGGCGCGCAGCTTGGCGTCGAGGTTGGACAGCGGCTCGTCGAACAGGTAGACCTGCGCGTCGCGCACCAGCGCACGCCCGATCGCCACGCGCTGGCGCTGCCCGCCCGAGAGCTGCGAGGGCCGGCGCTTGAGCAGCTCGGTCAGGTGCAGCATCTGCGCGGCGCGCGCGACACGCTTGTCGATCTCCTCGCGCGGCAGCCCGGCCACGCGCAGCCCGAAGGACATGTTGCGCTCGACGTTCATGGTCGGGTAGAGCGCGTAGCTCTGGAACACCATGCCGATGCCGCGGTCCTTCGGGTCGGCGTAGGTCACGTCGCGCTCGCCGATGCGGATGCTGCCGGTGGCGACCTCGTTGAAGCCGGCCAGCGTGTGCAGCAGCGTGGACTTGCCGCAGCCCGAGGGGCCGAGCAGCACCAGGAACTCGCCCTCGGCCACCGAGAGCGAGAGGTCCTTCAGCACCGTGACGTTGCCGAAGACGATGTCGAGGGAATCGATCTGGACACTGGACATCTTGTTCAACCTTTGACGGCGCCTGCGGCAATGCCACGCACGAACCAGCGGCCGGAGAAGAAGTACACCAGCAGCGGCACCAGCGAGGTGAGGATCGTCGCCGCCATGTCGATGTGGTAGCGGCGCTCGCCGAAGGTGGTGTTGACGAGGTTGTTCAGCTGCACGGTCATCGGGTGGTTGTCCTTGCCCGCGAAGATCAGGCCGAACAGGAAGTCGTTCCAGATGCCGGTCACCTGCAGGATGGTGGCGACGATCAGCATCGGCGTGGCCATCGGCAGCATCAGCTGGAAGAAGATGCGCCAGAAGCCGCCGCCGTCGATGCGCGCGGCCTTGAACAGCTCCTGCGGCACGGCGATGTAGTAGTTGCGGAACAGCAGCGTCATCACCGGCATGCCGAACACGCAGTGCACCACCAGGATGGCCCAGTAGGTGTTGTAGAAGCCGCCGAGCCGGAACCAGGCCACCAGCGGGTAGATCATCACCTGGAAGGGCACGAAGGCGCCCAGCAGCATGATGGCGAACAGGATGTCGCCCCACTTCGAGCGCCAGAAGCTCAGCGCGTAGCCGTTCAGCGCGCCGAGGAACACCGAGAGGATGGTGGCCGGCACGGTGATGCGCACCGAGTTCCAGAAACCGCCCTGGATGCCCTCGCAGGCCAGCGCGATGCAGGCCTTGGACCAGGCCTCGACCCAGTTGCCGAACTGCGGCGCGGCCGGCCAGGCGAACAACGTCGCCTGGCGCACCTCCTCGGGTGTCTTCAGCGAGGTGATCACCATCACGTACAGCGGCAGCAGGAAAAACGCCGAGGTGGCGAGCAGGAAGGCGTAGATGCCCACGCGTGCCGGCGTGATCCAGGGGCGGCGCGGGCGCGCCGGCGTGGGTTTGCTTTCGGGCGTGCTCATGTCAGTGCCCCGCGGCCAGGCGCGCCTGCACCCTGGAGCGCCAGTACAGCAGCGGCGCGAGCACCGCGAACACGGTGGACAGCATCACCACCGAGGCGGCCGACGCGAGGCCGATGTTGTTGCGCCCGAACAGGTGGTCGATGATGAACTTGGCCGGCACCTCGCTGGCGTCCCCCGGGCCGCCGCTGGTCATGACCACCACGACGTCGAAGGTGCGCACCAGCGCCACCGCGAGCAGCACGAAGGCGGTGGCATAGGCCGGGCTGAGCTGCGGCAGCACCACGCTCAGGTAGTAGCGCGGGCGCGAGACGCCGTCCAGCCGGGCGGCCTTCCACTGCTCCTCGTCGACGCCGCGCAGCGCGGCCAGGATGATCGCCATCGTGGTGCCGCTGCCCTGCCAGATCATCGCAAGGCCGACGGCATAGAGCACCATGTCGGGCCGCACCGTCCAGTCGAGCGTGAAGCCCTCCCAGCCCATCTGGCGGAAGGCGTTCTGCAGGCCGAGGCCGGGGTTGAACAGCCACTGCCACACCAGCCCGGTGACGACGAAGCTCATCGCGTAGGGGTAGAGGAAGATGGTGCGGAACCAGCTCTCGGCGCGCACCTGCTGGTCGATGAAGATCGCCATCAGCGTGCCCAGCACCAGCACGCCGAGGATGTAGACCACGGCCAGGATGCCGAGGTGGTTGAGCGAGACGATCCAGCGGTCGGTCTCGAACAGCCGCTCGTACTGCATCAGGCCGACCCAGTCGTCGCGCGGGAACAGGCGCGAGGACGAGAGCGAGATGCGGATGCTCCACAGCACCGAACCGACGTAGGCCAGCAGTGCGGTGACGGCCAGCGGCAGCAATGCCGCGTGCAGCGCCAGGTTCAGGCGCCGCCGCTTGGGACGAGCCATGACGGACCCCTCGACGATGGAGAGCCCCGGGGCCCGCGGCCCCGGGGAGTTCAGGCACTCAGCGCTTGAGCGCCGCGGTCATCGACTTGACGGCGTCGTCGACCGACATGTCGGAGTTCCAGAACTTGCTGACCACGTCCTCGAAGGCGCCCTTCGCGTCGGGGCTCAGCAGCTCGTTGTCGCTCGCGAGCAGCCGGCCTTCCTTGATGGCCTGCACGCCGGCCTGGGCGCACACGTCCATCTTGCTGGTGTCGACGTCGGTGCGGATCGGGATCGAGCCCTTCTTGTTGTTGAAGGCGACCTGCATCTCCGGCGAGATCATCAGCGCGGCGAGCTTCTTCTGCGCGGCAGCGGCATCCGGCGCCTTCTGCTTCGGGAACACGAACACGTCGCCGCCGATCGCGTAGGGCATCTTCGGGCCGCCGGCCATGAAGCAGCCGTAGTCCTTGCCGGCCACCTTGCCGGCGTTGACGAACTCGCCCTTGGCCCAGTCGCCCATCATCTGGAAGCCGGCCTTGCCCTCGATCACCATCGCGGTGGCGAGGTTCCAGTCGCGGCCCGGCGAGCCGGGGTCGACGTAGCCCTTGAGCTTCTTGAAGGTCTCCACCGCCTTGCGGAAGCCGGGGCCGGAGGTGTCCTTGTCCTTGAAGGTCTTGTTGTAGAGCTCCTGGCCGCCGGTGGCCAGCAGCACGCCGCGGAAGGTGATGCCCTCCTGCCAGCCCTGGCCGCCCAGCGCGAGCGGGATGGCGCCGCTCGCCTTGACCTTGTCCATCGCGGCGAACATCTCGTCGAGGGTGGTCGGCTCCTTCGCGCCGGCCTTGGCGAGCACCGCCTTGTTGTACCAGACCCAGTTTTCGTTGTGCAGGTTCACCGGCACCGCGTAGTACTTGCCGTTCACCTTCACGGCGTTCTTGATCTTCTCGGGCAGCAGCTTGTCCCAGTTGCCCTTGGTCGCGACGTCGTCCAGGTCGTTGAGCAGGCCTTCCTTGATGATCTCCTCGTACTGGCGGCCGTAGTTGTACTGGGCCGCGGTGGGCGGGTCGCCGCCCATCGTGCGGTTGGCCATCACGGTGCGCGCCTGCGCGCCGCCGCCGCCGGCGATCGGCGTGTCGACCCAGGTGCCCCCGGCCTTGGTGTAGGCGGCGGCGAACTCCTTGATCGCGGCGGCTTCGCCGCCGGAGGTCCACCAGTGGATCACTTCGGCCTTCTGGGCCTGGGCCAGGCCGCTGAACACCAGGCCGGCGGCCAGCGCGATCGGCGCGAGGGTGCGGGAAGTCATCGTTGTCTCCTTCGTCGTATTGGCCTCGTGGGCCGTGGGTTCAGCGGCGGCGGGCCGCGAGGAAAGCCTGCAGCGCCAGGGCGCTGTTCTTCAGGGTGCGCTGCTGGGTCGCATAGTCGACGTGCACGAGGCCGAAGCGGCGCTCGTAGCCGAAGGCCCATTCGAAGTTGTCCAGCAGCGACCACACGAAGTAGCCGCGCACGTCCACGCCGGCCTCGGCAGCGCGCGCGACGGCGGCGATGTGGCGCTCGAGGTAGGCGATGCGCTGGGCGTCGTCGACCGTGCCGTTCACGACACGGTCGTCGGAGGCCATGCCGTTCTCGGTGATGTAGATCGGCGGCAGCGCCGCGTAGCGCGCCTTGAAGCCGCGCAGCAGGTCTTCCAGGCCCTGCGGGTAGACCTCCCAGCCCATCTGCGTGCGCTCGACGCCTTCGAGCGGCACGTCGACGAAGCCACCGGCCCCGTTGCTGCGCAGGTTGCTGCGGAAGTAGTAGTTGATGCCGAGGAAGTCGATCGGGCGGCCGATGATCGCCATGTCGCCCTCGAGCACCAGCGGCTCGCTGCCCGGCCACAGGCGCTGCAGCTCGGCCGGGTACTGGCCGAGGAACAACGGGTCCAGCACCCAGGCGTTGTGCATCACCTCGTACAGCTGGGCCGCCTCGCGGTCGGCCTCGCGCGGGCCGTCGCTGGTGCCGCGGCCGACGTTGGCGACGATGCCGCGCCGCGCGCCGGGGTCGTTGGCCTGCAGCGCCGGCAGCGCCAGACCATGGCTGAGCAGCAGTTGGTGCATGGCCTGCGTCGCGTAGCGCGGGTTTGCGAGGCCGGGCGCGTGGTGCCCATTGCCGTGGCCGAGGTAGGCCGAGCACCAGGGCTCGTTGAGCGTCATCCAGGCGTTCACCCGTCCGGCCAGCGCGCGGCTGGTCTTGTCGGCGTAGTCGGCGAAGCGGTAGGCGGTCTCGCGGTTCAGCCAGCCGCCGCGCTCCTGCAGGTGCTGCGGCAGGTCCCAGTGGTAGAGCGTGACGTAGCGCTGGATGCCGCGCTCGGCCAGGCGGTCGAGCAGTCGGCGGTAGAAGTCCAGCCCCTTCTCGTTGAGCGATCCGTCCTCGCGCAGCACGCGCGGCCAGGCGATCGAGAGGCGGTAGGCGTCGACCCCGAGGCCGGCGATCAGCTCGACATCACCCTCCCAGCGGCGATAGTGGTCGCAGGCCGGCTCGCCGGTGTCGCCGTGCAGCACCTTGCCCGGCGTGGCGCAGAAGCGATCCCAGATCGAGGGCAGCCGGCCGTCGGCCTGGGTCGCCCCCTCGATCTGGAACGAGGCCGTGGCCACTCCCCAGGTGAAATCGGTACCGGCGAAACGCGGCGGGATGGCGAGCGGCGTGGGCATGGGGCGTGAAATCCGGACGTTTGGAAGCGCTTCCAACTGGCGTGATTGGAGCAGCCGGCACCCTGCCTGGTCATCCGGACGAACCCGGAGACGGGCCGCTGCTAGACTGCGCCGGCGATGAACAACGCCACCCCGATCGAGTACCCCGGCAACCTGTTCGTCGTCGCGGCGCCGAGCGGCGCCGGCAAGTCCAGCCTCGTCAAGGCCCTGCTCGAGCTCGATTCGCACCTGATGGTGTCGGTATCGCACACGACGCGCAAGCCCCGCGGGCAGGAGCAGGACGGGCGCGAGTACCACTTCATCGGCGAACCCGAGTTCCGCGCCAAGATCGAGCACGGCGACTTCTTCGAGTGGGCCGAGGTGCACGGCAACCTGTACGGCACCTCGCGCGCGGCGATCGAGGACTGCATTGCGCACGGCCAGGACGTGGTGCTCGAGATCGACTGGCAGGGCGCGTTGCAGATCAAGAAGCTGTTCCGCCACGCCGTGCTGATCTTCATCCTGCCGCCGAGCTGGGACGAACTGCGCCAGCGTCTGCTGCGCCGCGGCGAGGACGGCCACGAGGTGATCGAGACGCGCATGGCCAACGCCCGCCTCGAGGTGGCGCAGGCCCGGCACTTCGACTTCGTTATAATCAACGCTCTTTTCGAGACGGCGCTGTTCGATCTGAAGACCGTCGTCCACTCGCAGCGGCTCAAGTACGCCGCCCAGCGCCGCAACAAGTCCCAGGTGTTTGCCGCGCTGAACCTCATCTGACCTGCCCGCGAGAGAGCGTTCCATGGCCCGCATCACCGTCGAAGACTGCCTGCACAAGATCCCGAACCGCTTCCAGCTGGTGCTTGCCGCGACCTACCGCGCCCGCATGCTGAGCCAGGGCCACGCGCCGAAGATCGAGACCAAGAACAAGCCCGGCGTGACCGCGCTGCGCGAGATCGCCGCCGGCGAAGTCGGCGTCGAGATGCTGCGCAAAGTGCCGGTCTGAGCGACCCGGCCCACCTTCCATCTCCCCGCCCCTGCAGGCCCGCGAACCGGCCTGCTAAATTCGCGGCATGGGCGCCCGCTCCCCCGATGCGATCAGCGACCCGGCCGTCGTGTCGGGCCGGCGCGTCGCGCCGGCGCCCAAGCCCGGCGCCGCCGAGGCCTCGGCGGCCTCCTTCGCGGCCCTGACCGCCAAGCTCGACTACCTCGACGCCGCCGAGATCAAGCGCGTGCGCGACGCCTACCGCTTCGCCGACGAAGCGCATCTCGGCCAGCGCCGCGCCAGCGGCGAGCCCTACATCACGCACCCGATCGCCGTGGCCGGCCTGTGCGCCGACTGGAAGCTCGACGTGCAGGCCATCATGGCCGCGCTGATGCACGACGCGATGGAGGACTGCGGCATCGCCAAGAGCGAGCTGATCGAGCGCTTCGGCGCGCCGACCGCCGACCTGGTCGACGGCCTCACCAAGCTGGACAAGCTGCGCTTCTCGACGCGCGAGGAGTCGCAGGCCGAATCGTTCCGCAAGATGCTGCTGGCGATGGCGCGCGACGTGCGCGTCATCCTGATCAAGCTCGCGGACCGGCTGCACAACATGCGCACGATGGAGGCGATGGTGCCCTCCAAGCGCGTGCGCATCGCCGGCGAGACGCTCGACATCTACGCGCCGATCGCGCACCGGCTCGGCCTGAACCAGACCTACCGCGAGCTGCAGGAGCTCTCGTTCCAGCACCTGCGGCCATGGCGCCACGCGGCGCTGTCCAAGGCCGTGCAGCGGGCGCGCGGCTACCGGCGCGACGTGGTCGAGCGCATCCAGCGCGACGTCGAGAAGGCCTTCGCCGGCGCCAAGCTGCCGGCCCAGGTGTACGGCCGCGAGAAGACGCTCTTCTCCATCTACAAGAAGATGCGCGAGAAGCACCTCAGCTTTGCGCAGGTGAACGACATCTTCGGCTTCCGCATCGTCGTGCAGACGCTGCCCGAGTGTTACCTCGCGCTGGGCGTGCTGCACCAGCTCTACAAGCCGCAGCCGGGCCGCTTCAAGGACTACATCGCGATCCCGAAGGCGAACGGCTACCAGTCGCTGCACACCACGCTGGTCAGCCCGCTGGGCACGGCGGTGGAGTTCCAGATCCGCACCGAGCAGATGCATGCGGTGGCCGAGAAGGGCATCGCGGCGCACTGGATGTACAAGTCCAAGGGCGCCGGCGGCAACCACGCGCAGGACGCGCAGCGCCTGGGCGCGATGTGGCTGCAGAGCCTGCTCGACATCCAGGACGAGACACGCGACGCGAGCGAGTTCCTCGAGCACGTCAAGATCGACCTGTTCCCCGACGCGATCTACGTCTTCACGCCCAAGTCCAAGATCCTCGCGCTGCCCAAGGGCGCGACGCCGGTGGACTTCGCCTACGCGATCCACTCCGACGTCGGCGACCACTGCGTCGCCGCCAAGGTCAACGGCGAGCCGGTGGCGCTGCGCACCGAGCTGCACAGCGGTGACGTGGTCGAGATCGTCAGCGCGCCGAACGCGCGGCCGAATCCAGCCTGGCTGAATTTCGTGCGCACCGGCCGGGCGCGCTCGAAGATCCGCCACTACCTGAAGACGCTCGAGCAGGAGGAGTCGCAGGACCTGGGCGAGAAGATGCTCGCGCAGGCGATGCGCGCCGAGGGCCTGCAGCTGCCCGGCGAGGGCGAGGAGCACGCCGCGCTGTGGCAGCAGGTCACCCGCTGGAGCGGCAACCGGCACCGCAGCGAGCTGCTCACCGACATCGGCCTGGGCCGCAAGATCGCCAGCATCGTGGCCAAGCGCATCGCCCGCCTCATGGCCGACGACGGCCAGCGCCCGGACGCCCTGACGTTGACCATGGGCCGCTATGCCAGCGACGACAGCGCGCCGCTGCAGGGCATGGTGCTGATCGACGGCAGCGAGGGCGCCTCGGTGCAGCTGGCCGCCTGCTGCCGGCCGATCCCGGGTGACGCGATCGTCGGCTATCTCGGCCGTGGCGAGGGCCTGACCGTGCACACCAACGAGTGCAGCGTCGGCAAGCGGCTGTTCGAGCGCGACAGCGAGCGCTGGATGAGCGTCGAATGGGCCGAGCAGCCGAGCCGCCCGTTCGAGACTGCGGTGACGCTGCTGCTGAGGAACGGCAAGGGCGTGCTCGCCGAGGTGGCTTCGGCGGTGGCCTCGGCCGAGGCCGACATCACGCACATCGACATGGGCGACGAACGTGCTTCCACCACCAGCGAGCTGAAGCTCCTGCTCTCGGTCCGCGACCGGCTCCATCTGGCCGAGGTGATACGCACCCTCAAGCGCACGACCTCGGTGCTGCGCGTCGCGCGCGTCAAGCCGTAGGCGCCGGCCGGCGCGCCCGGCCGCCTTCCCCCGACCTTTCCGATCGCGCGCGGGCACCGCCTGCCGCAGCGGCACTTGCCTGCGCATGGCATTATTTTCATCCGGGCTTTATTGACGAATTATTTAACCCGGGCAAAAATACTCGCCATGATGAACCCCGCGCCTTCCCAGTACACCGCCTTCGAGGGCACGACGCAGCTGGCAGCCGGCCCGCTCGCCAGCGTCGCGCTCGCCGTCGCCCGGGCCGAGCGGCAGCCGGACCACGGCCCGCTGCTGGTCTTCGACGACCGCAGCGGCGAGCAGATCGATCTGGACCTGCGCGGCAGCGATGCCGATCTGCAGGCCCGTTTCGGCACGGCGGGCGTACCCGAGGCCCCGTCGCCGCGCGGCCGCGGCCGGCCGCGCCTCGGCGTGGTGGCGCGTGAAGTCACCTTGCTGCCGCGTCACTGGGACTGGCTGGCCGCCCAGCCGGGCGGCGCGTCGGTCGCCTTGCGCCGCCTGGTCGAGGAGGCGCGCAAGGCCCAGCCCGACCGGGCGCGCCTGCGCCAGCAGCGCGAGCGCGCCTACCGCTTCATGTCGGCCATCGCCGGCAACCTCGCCGGCTTCGAGGAGGCCAGCCGCGCCCTGTTCGCGGGCGACCGGGAGCGCCTCGAGGCCCACACCGCCGCGTGGCCGCCGGACGTGCGTGCCCACGCCCTGCACCTCGCCTTCGACACCGACGACACCCAGGAGACACCACGATGAGCTCGCCACCTGCCACCGAAGCGACCGCCGCCCTGCCCTTCCACCTGAGTGGCAACTTCGCCCCGGTCGACGACGAGATCGGCGTCGACGAACTGGAGGTGACGGGCACGCTGCCGCCAGAACTGAGTGGCGCCTACGTGCGCAACGGCCCCAACCCGCGCCGTGGCCCGACGCCGCACTGGTTCCTCGGCCAGGGCATGCTGCATGCCGTGCGGCTGGCCGGCGGGCGCGCGCTGGGCTACCGCAACCGCTGGGTCGACGCACCGACGACCGCCAACACGAGCATCGTGCGCCACGCCGGCCGGCTGCTCGCGCTGGCCGAGACGACGCCGCCGATCGAGGTCGACGCCGAGCTGCGCAGCCTCGGGCCGCACACCTTCGGCGGCGCGCTGACGCAGGGTATGACGGCGCACCCCAAGATCTGCCCGCTGACCGGCGAGCTGCTGTTCTTCACCTACGCGCTGCAGGCGCCCTACCTGACCTTCTACCGCGCCGATGCGGCCGGCGTGCTGCAGCAGGCGGAGCCGATCGAGGTCGACAGCCCGACCTACATGCACGACTTCGCGATCACCGAGCGCCACGTGCTGTTCTTCGACCTGCCGGTGCTGTACCGCGGCTGGCGCGACCCCGAACCGATCCGCTGGAGCGAGAGCTACGGCGCCCGCCTCGGCGTGCTGCCGCGCGGCGCGTGCGGCGCGGACATGCGCTGGTTCGAGATCGCGCCCGGCACGATCGGCCACACGGTCAACGCCTACGAGGACGGCTCGACCCTCGTGCTGGACGTGGTGCGCGGCGAGCGGCTCGATGCGCCGACGCGCCTGTACCGCTATGTGCTGGATCTCGAGCGCGGCACGGTGGACGAGCGGCCGCTGGACGGCCGCCATGTCGAGTTCCCGCGCATCGACGAACGCCGCACCGGGCTGCGCCACCGGCACACCAGCGTGCTCGAGCTGTGCGACTTCGCCAACGGCGCGCCGACCCACACGGTGCTGCGCCGCCACGATCTGGAGACGGGCCGCTGCACTGCGCACGACTTCGGCCCCGGCCGCATGGCCGGCGAGGCGGTGTTCGTGCCGGCTGGCGCCGGGGCCGGCGAGGACGAGGGCTACCTGCTCAGCCTGGTCTACGACCGGGCCCGGCACGGCAGCGATCTGGTCGTGCTGGACGCCTCGAACCTCGCCGCCGCGCCGGTCGCCAGCGTGCGCCTGCCGCGCCGCGTGCCCTTCGGCATCCACGGTCAGTGGTTCGCCGACGCGGCCTGAAGCGGCTCAGCGCACCGGCTCCGGGTAGCTCACGTCGATGACCTCGATTCGCTCGAGCCCGCCCGGCGTCTGCAGATTCACCTCGTCGCCCACGCGCGCCTTCAGCAGCGCGCGGGCGATCGGCGCGATCCAGCTGACCTCGCCCTTCTGGTTGTCGGCCTCGTCGATGCCCTTGATCGTGATGGTGCGCTCCTCGCCCTTCTGGTTGGCGTAGGTGACGGTGGCGCCGAAGAACACCTGGTCGTGCCCGTGGTGCGCCGAGGGGTCGACGACCTCAGCGATGTCCAGCCGCTTGGTCAGGAAGCGGATGCGGCGGTCGATCTCGCGCAGGCGCTTCTTGCCGTAGAGGTAGTCGCCGTTCTCGGAGCGGTCGCCGTTCTTGGCGGCCCAGGAGACCACCTCGACGACCTTGGGCCGCTCGTCGTCGAGCAGGCCCATGAGCTCGGCGCGCAGCCGTGCGTAGCCCTGCGGGGTGACGTAGTTCTTCGCACCCTGCGGCAGCGCGGGCAGCGCGAGGTCCTCGTCGTCCTCGCTGTCGGTTTCCTTCGTGAAGGCCTTGCTCATGGCAGCGAAGATTCTGCCAGCGGCCGGCTACCATGGCCGCATGACGGACGCGACGGACACCGAGCTGCTGATCATCGGCGCGGGCATCGCCGGCGCGTCGCTGGCGTACTTCGCCGCGGCGCAGCGGCGCGTCGTGCTGCTGGAGGCCGAGTCGCAGCCGGGCTGGCACAGCACCGGGCGCTCGGCCGCGATGTTCATCGAGAGCTACGGACCGCCCGCGGTGCGCGCCCTCACCCGCGCCAGCCGCGTGTTCTTCGAGTCGCCGCCGGCCGGTTTCAGCGCCACGCCACTGCTGCAGCCGCGCGGCACGCTGAGCGTGGCCGGGCCCGGCCAGGAGGCCGGGCTCGAGGCGGCCGCCGCCGAACTCGGCCTGCCGCGCTGGAGCGCCGCGCAGGTGCTGGCGCGCGTACCGGCGCTGCGCCCGGAACGCGTCGTCGCCGGCCTGTGGGACGAAGGCGCCGCCGACCTCGACGTGCACGCGCTGCACCAGGGCCTCCTGCGCGGGGCCCGCGCGCGCGGTGCGACGCTCGTGACCGACGCGCGGGTGGACGCCATCGAACGCGACGGCACGCGCTGGTCGGTGCGCGCCGGCGCGCGCCGCTGGCAGGCCATGCAAGTGGTGGACGCCGCCGGCGCCTGGGCCGACGAACTCGCGGCCCTCGCTGGCCTGCCGCCCATCGGCCTGCAGCCGCGCCGCCGCTCGGCCTTCACCTTCGCGCCGCCGGCCGGGCTGGCCGTCGCGGACTGGCCCTGCGTGGTCGACATCGACGAGCAGTGGTACTTCAAGCCCGACGCCGGCGTGCTGCTCGCCTCGCCGGCCAATGCCGACGCGACCGTGCCGCAGGACGTGCAGCCCGAGGAGCTCGACATCGCCACCGCCATCGCGCGGCTCGAGGCGGCCACGCAGTTCACGATCCGCCGCCCGATCCGCAGCTGGGCCGGGCTGCGCTCGTTCGTGGCCGACGGCGAACCGGTGGTCGGCGAGGACCCGCTGGCGCCCGGCTTCTTCTGGCTGGCCGCACAGGGCGGCTACGGCATCCAGACGGCGCCGGCCCTGGGCGCGGTCGCGGCGGCGCGCCTGGCCGGCGACCCGGTCCCCTTGTCATGCCAGGAGGCCGGCCTCGACTCCTCCCTCATCGACATCACTCGGCTCAGGAAGCACCCATGATGGACAAGGTCTGCATCGTCGGCGCCGGCGCGATCGGCGGCTTTCTCGGCGCGCGGCTCGCGCTGCAGGGCACCGCGCGCGTCAGCGCGCTGGCGCGCGGCGCCACGCTGGCGGCGCTGCAGCAGCGGGGCTGGCGCCTGCGCGAGGGCGGCCAGCTGCACACCGCGCCGGTGCAGGCGAGCGACGACCCCGCCGCGCTCGGCCCGCAGGACCTGGTGATCATCGCGGTCAAGGCGCCGGCACTGGCCTCGGTCGCGCCACGCCTGGCGCCACTGCTCGGCCCGCAGACGCTGGTGCTGACGGCGATGAACGGCGTGCCCTGGTGGTTCGGCCAGGGCGTGGCCGCGCTCGGCACGGCGCCGCTGGCGCATGTCGACCCCGACGGCGCGATCGCCGCCGCGCTGCCGTTCGAGCGCGTGCTCGGCGGCGTGGTCCATCTGGCCGCCACGACCGCGGAGCCGGGCCTGGTGGAGCACCGCATGGGCCGGGCGCTGATCGTCGGCGAACCGAACGGCGGCAGCAGCGAGCGCGCCGAGCGCGTCGGTGCGCTGCTGCGCGCGGCCGGGCTGGAGGTGACGGTCTCGCCCGCGATCCGCAGCGACATCTGGTACAAGCTGTGGGGCAACCTGACCATCAACCCGGTCAGCGCGATCACCGGTGCCACCGCCGACCGCCTGCTCGACGATGCGCTGGTGCACGACTTCTGCTCGCGCGCGATGCGCGAGGCGGCGCAGATCGGGGAGTGCCTGGGCTGCCCGATCGCGCAGAGCCCGGAAGACCGCCACGCGGTGACACGCAAGCTCGGCGCCTTCCGCAGCTCGATGCTGCAGGACGTGGACGCCGGCCGAGCGCTGGAGCTCGATGCGATCGTCGGCGTCGTGCACGAGCTGGGCCAGCGGCTGGGCGTGCCGACGCCCAACATCGACGCGCTGTTCGGCCTCACGCGGCTGTTCGGCCGCGTGCACGGGCTCTACCCGGGCTGAGCGACCGGCGCCTCGTCGACGTTCCCGCCGCCGGTGTCGTCCTCCGGCGCGATCTCGGCCGGGCCCGGGGCGGCCGCCTCGTCCGGCAGCTCCGGCGTGTTGAACAGCGGCCGCGGCGCCGGCAGCACCGCCGGCGGCGCGGCCAGCGGCGGATGCAGGGCCCAGGCCTCCGGGTCCGCCGGCGGCTCGTAGGCCGGTGGCGGCACG
>KZ836143.1 GCA_003265685.1 Piscinibacter caeni
CAACCGAGGCGCCCCCCGCTCTGCCATGAAACGCATCAAACGCTTCCTCGTCGGCTCCTTCGCGGTTGTCACCGTGGTCTGGCTGATGGCTGACACACCGTGGCCGCAGCCGGCGAGCTACTTCGCCTTCCGCACGGTCTTCATGCAGTACAGCGGCGTACTGGCCATCGGCGCGATGAGCCTGGCGATGATGCTGGCACTGCGTCCTCGCTGGCTCGAACCGCGGCTCGACGGGCTGGACAAGATGTACCGGCTGCACAAGTGGCTGGGCATCGCCGCGCTGTTGGTCTCGCTGATGCACTGGTGGTGGGCTCAGGGCACGAAGTGGATGGTGGGCTGGGGTTGGCTGCAGCGGCCGGTACGTGGGCCCCGGCCCCAATTGGCCGGCGACACGATTGAAGGCTGGCTCGCCGCGCAGCGTGGTCTGGCCGAAGGCCTGGGCGAGTGGGCCTTCTATGCGGCGCTGGTGCTGATCGTGCTGGCGCTCGTCAAACGCTTTCCGTACCACCTGTTCGCGCGAACGCACAAGTGGATCGCGCTGGCCTATCTGGTGCTGGTATTCCACTCGGTGGTGCTGGCGAAGTTCAACTATTGGGCGCAGCCGGTCGGCTGGCTGCTGGCCGCGCTGATGGCCGGCGGCGGTGTCGCCGCGGTGCTCGTGCTGCTCGGGCGCGTGGGAGCCGGCCGCCGGGTCAAGGGCAACATCGAGACGCTGATCCACTACCCCTCGCTGGACGTGATCGAGTCGCGCATCGCCCTGCAGCCGGGCTGGCCAGGCCATTCCGCGGGTCAGTTTGCCTTCGTCACGTCCGACACCCGCGAGGGCGCGCATCCCTACACCATCGCCTCGTCGTGGAACGAGCGCGATCCACGTATCACCTTCATCACCAAGGCGCTGGGCGACCACACGCGCCGGCTGCGCGAGCGCCTGAAGGTGGGCATGCCGGTCACGGTGGAAGGCCCCTACGGTTGTTTCGATTTCGAGGACGACCGGCCGTGCCAGATCTGGGTCGGCGCGGGCATCGGCATCACACCCTTCATCGCGCGCATGAAGCAGCTCGCCACGCAGCCGGGCCAGAGGGCCATCGACCTGTTCCACCCGACGGCGGTCTACGAGCCCGCGGCGATCGCCAAACTCGAGGCCGATGCGCGCGCCGCCGGCGTGCGCCTGCACGTGATCGCCGACGACCGCGGCGACGCACGGCTCGATGGCCAGCGTATCCGCGCCGGCGTGCCCGAGTGGGCGTCGGCCAGCGTGTGGTTCTGCGGCCCGTCCGGCTTCGGTGAATCGTTGCGCCGCGACTTTCTCGCGCACGGGCTCGCGGCCTCGCGGTTCCACCAGGAGATGTTCGAGATGCGCTGAGCGCCGAGGCCATCAGCGTGAGCCGCGCTCCTGCCGCGCCAGGGTCAGAAGCGCGTCCAGGGCTGCCTCGCTCAGCCCCTTCAAGGCCCCAAAGTTCGCCTTCGACAGCGGGCTCTGTTCGAAGCTGCGCAGCAGCAATGCTCGCTGGCGGCGGGCTTCGGCCTCGGCAGCCTGCTCGGGAGTCAGCGGCAAGGCCGGCGCGTTGACGGGCTCTTGTTCCTGGGCACGGGCAGGGTTCCGCTCGGGCAGGGGCTTGTGCGGGCGCCGTGGCGCACCCGAACCACTATCGCCGGGCTGGCCGGAACCTCGTTGCACGCCAGGTTGGGGCAGTCGGGGGCGCCGTGGGCGATCGGACGAACCAGGCTGCACCGGGCGGGCGCCATGAGTAGCAGGCCGCTCCCCGGTCGCTTGCGAAGCGGGCTGCGACACTGCCGCCTGTTGGGAAGGGACTGGCGGTCGGGGCGGGCGCAGCGGGCGGGCGTCATGACGCGATGCCCGGGCCGCCTCGCGCCCTGCGAGTTTCTTTGCTTCGACGATGGCACGGCGCCGCTCGAGTTCCAGGCCTGCAGCATCGCGATGTTCGGCGGCGATTTCGCCGGCCGGCTGGCCGTCGAGATCGATGCGCATCGCACCCTCGGCCACCAGGGCCCGCAGGTAGGCGGTCGCGGTGGTGTAGCGCTGCAGGAAGGCGGAGAGTGCCTTCTTGGTGAAGACTCCTGGCGCCCGTTGATGAATGTCGGACTGGATGCGAAGCTTGATCGGCTTGATCACGCCCGCACCGAACAGCGCCGGGAAGTGCTCGGCCAGCAGGCGCGCGGTGTCGGCCACGCTGGGTTCGGGCTGTGACGCCGGCGCGCGGGAAGCTGGCGCCACCTCGGTCGGCGTGTCCGGCGTCGCATGGGGCGCCGGGCCCGGAGCAGCCTCGGGAATCTCAGGGATATCAGGCATCGGAAGGAATCAGGTCGGTCACCGGGGCCGTGTAGGCGGGCCACGTATTGTCGGGCCATGGCCCCGATGCCTGCACGCGTTGCCGAATCAGGCTGTCGGCAACAGACTGAACTGCGTCTCTCGGCCCTGTGGGTTGAAGGACCGTGGATCCCGCAACCTGTCGCTGGACGATCGGCATTGCCGACGAAGGCTTCTTCCCCGCGGCTGTCCGCTTGCACGGCGCCGCGTCAGATGTCGCAGGCGTTGCCCGGCTGGCGTAGCTGCTCGCGCTGCATCCACACGAGTCCGCGATCGCGCGTCTGCACGGAGACCACCTTCGACTTGACCTCGACGACCAGACCGCACGAGGTCTGATCGCCCGACGCGATGGCCTTGCGCCACTGTGCCAGCGAGGCGGCTGTGGCCGATGCCGCTTTCTCGCGCGCGTCCTGATCAGCCTTGGCGATGCGGGACGATTCCACTTTGAAGGCGGCCAGGCCAGCGGCGTCGTAGGCTTGTACGCCCAGGAAGCGCCATGCCGAAGGGTTCGGCATCGATTCGAAGACGGCCGGGATGGGGCGGAACTGATTGAAGGGCTCGGAGACGTAGCAGTCGAAGACGGGTCGCTGGCTGTCACCGACCCAGGTGATCCACTTTTCGCCTGTGACCGTCTCGATGGTCATCAGCTTGCTGGCCGGGCTGCTCTGCACGGCTGAGATCACACGGGGCTTGCCGTGTAGCCCGGCAAGGTCTTCATCGGTCGCAGCGCGCTGTACCAGTACGTCGCGCAACTTGATGGCGCCACCGCGGCTGGCATCCGCGGCCAAGGTGTTGCCCACGTTGCCCAGGTACACCTCGGCACTGCGCCCTCGCGTGTCGGCACCGCACGTCAGTTGGCTCTGGTCAACGACCACGGTCTGTTCCTTGCCCGACTGCACGTACGTGAACACCCAGCCGGCTGGAGTCGTGGCCGCGGAACGCGCAGGGTCGGCGGCCAGACCGAGTGCAGAAGCGCTGGTGATGGCTAGCGCGACCAAGGTCTTCACCAGGCTGTTCGAACAGGTTTGCATCGTCGGTGCATCAATGGGCAGGCAAATCGAAGTGATCGGCCAAACGGCGGCGAACTTGAGCAGGACATTTACGCAGTTGTTGGGGGCTGTGTTCAGAACCCTGTTGGATGCGGTTCCCTCTCGAGCTCGATTCGGAAACGAGGGGCGAACCGACGCGGACACGTCGGGAGGCAGGCGCTTCCTCGCGGCCCGCGCCGCTCACCTCAGCGCGCGAAGTGTGCGGCTCCACGGGGTGGTCACCCACGTGGACCCGTGGGGTCGGTGCCGGTGCTGGAGCGTACGCAGCCGATGCTGCCGATGGGCTTCGCCCACCCCCCGGTGGCCGGGCACGCGAGCCTGGCCGACCGCCGCGTCGCAACCGTTGGCGTCGAATGCCGCAAGGACAAGGACGTGATCGACGAAACGCCCGCAGCCTACAGGGACCCCGACGCCGTGATGGAAGCGCAGCGCGACTTGGTGGAGGTGGTGCACACGCTGAAGCAGGTGGTGTGTGTCAAGGGGTGAGCGACGGGGCTCGATCCGGCCAGTGCGGGGCGTTCGACGGGGTCGGGCGCCCCGTTTTCGTTGGGGAGCCCTCCGGGAAGGCGAAGCGCCGCATCGGGCGGAACCCGGCACTCGCCTTCAGGCGACGCCGGCCGCTGCTGCTGCCGCCCGTCCCCCTCGATCGAACGAGAGGGGTTCCCCCCCGCATCGGGCCAATCCCGAATGGGACGCCGCAGCGACGCCAACTACCCTCGGTCCGGGCGAGCAACGGCCGGCCGGCTGCGATGACGCCCCGCCCCCGGAGAAGCCCATGCTGGATCCCGCTCGCATCGACGGCCCCCTCCGCCTCGGCGTCCACGGCGCACGCGTCGAAGAATCCGCCTTCTTGCTTGGCGCGTCAGTCGCGCCGGGGGCGCATTCGCCTGCCGCGGAGCCCGACGCCGCCAGGCTGTCGACCGCTGCCGCCGCATCGCTGCCGGTGCCGGTGCTCGACGACACGATCCCTGGCAGCGGGGGCAATGACACGCTGACCGGCGACACGGGCAACGACCTGATCAACGGGAACGGCGGCAACGACTGGCTGGAGGGCCTTGGGGGCAACGACACGCTCGACGGCGGCACCGGCAACGACACGATGATCGGCCAGAGCGGCGACGACGTCTTCTACGTCGACAGTGCCGGTGACCTGGTGGTCGAGGGGACGTATTCCGGTTCTGGCCGGGACGAGGTACGGTCCTCGGTGACGTACACGCTCGGCGCCGGCCTCGAGGACCTCACGCTGATCGGCAACGTGGAGTTCATCAACGGCATCGGCAACGACGGCGACAACGTCATCCGCGGCAACACCCAGCCCAACTCGCTGCTCGGCGGCGCGGGCAACGACACGCTCAACGGCGGCCGCGGCGACGACGTGATGCGCGGCCAGGGCGGCGACGACCTCTACGTCGTCGAGGATGCCGGCGATTTCGTGCAGGAGGACAGCGACGACGATGCCGGCGGCACGGCCGACACGGTGTGGGTGCTGGCGGGCGGCTTCACGCTCGGCTCCGGGCTCGAGAGTCTGCTGCTGCTCGGCGACACCAACGCCGTCGGCCGCGGCAACACGAAGGACAACCGGATCGAGGTCTCCGGCGCCGCGCTGGGCCAGTTCCAGCTCTACGGCGCCGCCGGCAACGACACGCTGAAGGGCGGCAACGGCAACGACAGGCTCTACGGCGAGGCGGGCAACGACCTGCTCGAAGGCGGCGCGGGCGGCAGCGACACGCTGATCGGCGGCGACGGCGGCGACATGTACAACGTGTACGGCGACGACGACAGCATCGTCGAGACCAACGGCCTGGCGAGCGGCGGCATCGACTTCGTCGCCGCCACTGTGTCGTGGACCCTCGGAAGCTACCTCGAGAGCCTGCAACTGGTCGGCAGCGCAAACCTGCAGGGTACGGGCAACGGACTGGCCAACTTCGTCGGCGGCAACGCGGGCGCGAACCGCCTGCAGGGTTTGGACGGCGACGACTCGCTGACCGGCCTCGCCGGCAACGACACGCTCGACGGCGGCGCCGGAGCCGACACGCTCTACGGCGACGACGGCAACGACACCTACGTCGTCGATTCGGCGGCCGACCGGATCTTCGAGTTCGGAACCGCGTCGAGCGCGATCGACCTCGTGCAGAGCGCCGTGACCTGGACCCTGGGCGCGAACCTCGAGCGGCTCAAGCTCACCGGCGACGCCGCCGTCAATGGCACGGGCAATGGGCTGGACAACGTGCTCTACGGCAATGCCGCCGCCAACGTGCTGCGCGGCGGCGCGGGCAACGACTCGCTGGTCGGCGGCAGCGGTGCCGACCGTCTCGACGGCGGCACCGGCAACGACACGATGGTTGGCGGCAGCGGCCGCGACACCTACGTCGTCGACGCCCGCGGCGACGTGATCGTCGAGACCGCGACGCTCGCCGGCGACGTGGACACGGTGCTGTCGAGCGTCACGCTCACGCTCGGCGCGAACCTCGAGGCGCTCACGCTGACCGGCGCGGCGGCGATCAACGGCTACGGCAACACACTGGTCAACGTGATCCAGGGCAACGCCGCGGCGAACCTGCTGCGCGGCGGCGCGGGCAACGATTCGCTGACCGGCGGCGGCGGCGCCGACCGGCTCGACGGCGGCCTGGGCAACGACACGCTGGTCGGCGGCAGCGGCAATGACACCTACTACGTCGACGCCGCGCGCGACCTCGTCCGCGAGACGACCACGCTCGCCACCGAGATCGACACCGTGCAGTCGAGCGTGAACTTCACGCTCGGCGCGAACCTCGAGCGGCTGACGCTGACAGGCACCGCGAAGATCAACGGCACCGGCAACGTCCTGGCGAACACGCTGAACGGCAATGCCGCGGCGAACGTGCTCAGCGGCGGCGGCGGCAACGACACGCTCGCCGGCGGCGCCGGCAACGACACGCTGACCGGCGGCGCCGGCAACGACAGCGTATTCGGCGGTGCGGGGCTGGACGCGTTCCGCTTCAACGCGCCGCTGTCGGCGTCGGGCAACGTGGACCGCATCGCCGACTTCGTCGCCGCCGATGACGTGATCCAGCTCGACGACACGGTCTTCGCCGGCATCGGGCCGACCGGTGCATTGGCGGCCGGCGCGTTCCGGGCCGGGGCGGCCGCCGGCGATGCCGGCGACCGCATCGTCTACGACAGCGTCCACGGCCTGCTGTTCTTCGATGCCGACGGCACGGGTGCGGTGGCGCCGATCCTGTTTGCCACCGTCACGCCGGGCACCGCGATCACGGCGGCGGACTTCTTCGTCTACTGAACGAGTGCACTCCTCACCACAGCTTCTCCATCCCCTCCACCCACTCCCCCTCCAACACCACCCCCACCCGCTGCCGGATATCCGCCGCCGACGCGCCCACCCGCAGCTCGAAGCGCCCCGGCTCGGCCACCCAGGCACCACGCCGGTCGTCGTAGAACGCGAAGCTGCGCATCGACAGGCTCAGCCGCACCTCGCGTGATTCGCCCGGCACGAGGAAGACCTTCGCGAACGCCTTCAGCTCCTGCGGCGGCCGCGGCAGCGAGCACTGCTCGTCGTGCACGTATAGCTGCACCACCTCGCTGCCGGCACGCTTGCCGACGTTGCGCACGGTCAGCGTGACGGCGAGCGTCTCGCCCGGCTGCAGGGTGGGGCGATCGACCCGCAGGCCGCTGTGCTCGAAGCGCGTGTAGCTCAGGCCGTGGCCGAACGCGAAGCGCGGTGCGATGCCACGGGCCTCGTGGTGCCGGTAGCCGATCAGCAGGACCTCGGTGTAGGCCACGTGGCCGTCCACGCCGGGGTAGGCGGCCGGGTCGCCATGGGCGACCGTGTCTTCGATGCGCGCCGGCCAGCTCTGCGGCAGGCGGCCGCCGGGTTCGGCCGCGCCGAGCAGCACGTCGGCAATCGCGTGGCCGCATTCCTGGCCGGGGTACCAGGCCTGCAGCACGGCGCGCACGTCGGCCAGCCAGGGCAGCAGCAGCGGCGAGCCGCTCTGCAGCACGACCACGGTGCGCGGGTTGGCGGCGGCGACCTGCGCGATCAGCTCGTCCTGCCGGTGCGGCAGCGCGATGCCGGGGCGGTCCAGCCCCTCGTTGTCCCACTCGGCGTTCAGCCCGGCGAACACGATCGCCAGGTCCGCGCCGCGCGCGGCCGCGACGGCGGCCTCGATGTCGCGCTCGTCGAGCAGCCGGCTCGCGCCGATGCGCAGCGCATGCACGCCGGCCTGCTGGCCCGGCACGTCGGGCAGCGTGCTGGTGAACTCCACCTGCAGCGCCAGCCGCTCGCCGGCGCGCAGCCGGCGCCGGTGCACGATCTCGTCGCAGCCGAAGGTGAAGTAGGTGCCGCCGCGCCGCCAGTCGCGCCAGGCATCGAGCGCCGGCGCGCCGTCGATGGCCAGGCGCGAGCGGCCGGCCGAGACGAGCGAGAAGGCATGCTCGCCGTCGTCCTCGGCGATGTACTCCAGCCGCGCGCGGCAGGAGAACGGCGCGCCCGCGGCGATGCCCGGCGGCCGGCTGCCGATCCACTGCACCTCGCTGTCGGGCACGGTCTGCGTGGCCACCACCGGGCCGGAGAGATCGGCGCTGGCGTAGATCTCCAGCGTCATCGGCTGCGGCTGGCGCGGCACGAGGCGGTGGATGTCGGCGCCCGGGTGGTGCGTGAAGCTCACGCCGGGGCAGGCCTCGCGCAGCGCGTCGGCCGGGGCGCTGCGGTAATGCGCGTTCACGTTGGCGCTGCCGCCGCCCATGATCTGCGGCACGGTGGCCGCGCGGCCGATCAGCGCCACGCGCTGGCCGGGCGCGGGTGCGAGCGGCAGCAGCCCGCCCTCGTTCTTGAGCAGCACGCAGCCGGCCGCGCCGAGGCGGCGGATCAGCGCGCGGTGTTCGGGCAGGTCGTCGGCGCGCTCGGGCGGGATCACCGGGTCGGCGAAGCTGCCCACCCGCTCGGCCAGGCGCAGCACACGCTTCGCGCAGGCACGCACCGCGCTCGCGCTCAGGCGGCCGGCCTGCACGGCCTCGACGAGCTTCGCGCCGCGTTCGCGCGCCGGGCCGGGCATCTCGAGGTCGCAGCCGGCCAGCACGCTGCCCACGGTGTCGTGCGCCGCGGCCCAGTCCGTCATCACCAGGCCGTCGAAGCCCCATTGGCCGCGCAGCACGTCTTCCACCAGGCGCCGATGGTCGGCCATGAAGGTGCCGTCCACGCGGTTGTAGCCGGTCATCACCGCCCAGGCGCCGCCCTCGCGCACCGCGCGCTCGAAGGGCAGCAGGTAGAGCTCGCGCAGCGCGCGCTCGGGGATGTCGGAGCTGATCGTCAGGCGCTGGAACTCGCTTTCGTTGCCGACGAAATGCTTCACCGTCGCCGCCACGCCGGTGCGCTGCAGGCCGCGCACATAGGCCACCGCGATCTCGCCGGCGAGCCAGGGGTCCTCGGCGTAACACTCGAAGTTGCGCCCGTTGTAGACCGTGCGGTGCAGGTTCACGGTGGGCGCGAGCAGCACGCGCGCGCCCTTGAGGCGCGCCTCGCGGCCGAGGGCTTCGCCGGTCTGCTCGATCAGCGCGGCGTCCCAGGTGGCCGCGAGCGCGATGCCCACCGGGAAACACGCGGTGCTCGGCCCGTCCTTGAAGATGCCGCCGCGCGCGCCGTTCGGTCCGTCGCTCACCTTCACCGAAGGCACCGCGAGCCGCGGGATCGGCACGGTGTGCCAGAAGTCGGCACCGGCCAGCAGGCTCACCTGCTCGTCCAGCGTCATCGCATCGAGCAGGGCGTCGAGGTCGAGCGGCATGGGGGCTCCCGGGGGTGGCGGCCGCTGCATGCTAGATCGGCGGGGCGATCGGGGCCGCTCCGACACCTGCCGAACTAGGGATACGCGCGTGCGGCCAAGGGACTACGGTGCCGGTGCCGCGTGCGATGGGCGCCGCGGCACCGGCCCGAGGAGACCCCGCGCGTGGAACTGCCGTTCGTGCTGGCCGGTCCGATCCTGCGGCGCGTGGAGCCGCGTGCGGTGGCGGTGTGGGTCGCGCTGAGCCGCAGCGCCAGCGTCACGCTGTCGGTCTGGGAAGGGCTGCGCAAGTCGGGCACCACGGTCAAGGCAATCTCCACCTCGCCGGCCACGCCCACGCTGCGCATCGGCGAGCGGCTGCACGTGGCGCTGGTCGTCGTGCGCCGGCCGGCCCCGGCCGTGGCGCTGCAGCCGGGCGTCAACTACGCGTATGACCTGGCCTTCCAGCCGGCCGACGGCACGGCGAAGCGCACGCTCGCCAGCGAAGGCCTGCTCGGCCGCTTCAGCGCCGCCGGGCTGCCGCCGAGCGCGTGGGTCAGCGAGGCGCCGCTCGGCTACACGGCCGGCTTCCTGCCCAGCTTCGCGCTGCCGCCGGCGCTGCTGACCGATCTGAACGTGCTGTACGGCTCGTGCCGGCGCGTCGCCAACGACCATTACGACGCGATGCCGTGGATCGACACGCTGGTCGAGCAGGCGTTTGCCGGGCAGTCGCGCCAGGAGGGCGATCCGCTCGGCCCGGCGGCGCTGAAGCGCCCGCACCAGCTCTACCTGGGCGGTGACCAGATCTACGCCGACGACGTCTCCGCGCCCCACCTGATGCTGCTGAACCGCCTCGGCCACCGCCTGCTGTCGGACAGCGAGTCGCCCACGGCACCGAAGGTCGAGACGCTGCGCGCCGCCGGGACGCGGCTCAAGACCTTCGCGACCTTCCCCGAATCGCTGCTGGTCGGCCGCGTGCCGGTGATGAAGGACGAGCAGCTCGACCTGGCATCGCAGCGCTACCCGGCCACGCTCGAGGCCTTCCCGCCCGGCGGCCGGCTCGAGCTGACCTTGGCCGATGCACGCTTCACCTCGAGCGACGGCAGCAGCCATCTGCTCTCGTTCGGCGAGTTCGCGGCGATGTACCTCACGGTGGATGCCGACTGGTGCTGGGAGGCGCTGAAAGAGATCCCGCTCGACGCGGTGGCCCGCTCGCCCGGCAAGGACACCATCGACGCGGCGCCGATGTACGCACGCAGCCAGCTGGACGACGCCTCGGTCGACTACTTCGGCAACGCGCGCTGGACGGACTGGAACGCGATCCGCCCGCGGCCGGACGAGAAGACCGGCACCATCGGCCCGCGCAACAAGCGGCGCCTGGCCGACTGCTTCGCGCACTTCATGCTGCAGCGCCTCGCGCAGCCGAATCCGCCCAGGGGCCATGCCGGCTTCCTGGCGCTGATCGGCGACCCCGACAGCCTGGCGGTGCTGGGTGCCGAGCAGCGCGCCGACCTCGACCCCGACACCGGCCGCGCGATGGAGGAACTGGCGCGCAAGCATGCCGCCGTCGTGCAGACCTTCATGCGCCAGCTGCAGGCGCGCGTGATGCGCGCGCTGGTCAAGCGCTTCGGTATCGCCCGCGTGGCCGATGTCGACTGCGTGATCGACCCGGAAGCACAGCCGCCGCAGCGCGTGCTGCTGGCCGGGCCCACGGCCATCCTGGCCGAGCTGCGCCGGCGCCAGCAGCGCTTCGGCGACCAGCAGGAAGACCGCTGGTGCGAGCACCTGAAGACGCTGGTGCCCGCCGCGCAATGGACCCCGTTCCTGCGCGAGGCGCTGCAGGTGGCCGAGGCCCGGCCCTGGCTCGCGCCCGAGGTGCCCACGCTCGGCGGCGTGGCCGTGCCCGCACCGCCCGACGTGGCCGACGCGCCGCTGGAGGGCGCGCTGCTCGAGTGCCTGGTCACCGGCTGGACCGACGACCCGGCCCCCGGCGAGCGCAAGACCTTCGCCGACGACGGCTACCTCAACCTGGGCCAGACCGCGCTGGCGCGCTGCCTGGAGGAGTTCGCGCGCGAGCATGTCTGGCCGGTGTGGCGCGGCGTGCATCTCGACCTGGAGCGCCTGCGCCGCTTCGCGGCCGGCCAGCCCAAGGTGCGCCGCGCGCTGGCCAACGTGCCCAC
The DNA here is from genome assembly GCA_003265685.1 of Piscinibacter caeni. GTDB lineage: Bacteria > Pseudomonadota > Gammaproteobacteria > Burkholderiales > Burkholderiaceae_C > Piscinibacter > Piscinibacter caeni. The sequence goes on from KZ836143.1 coordinate 11,309, forward strand.
CTACATGGTGTTCGACGACCACGACGTCACCGACGACTGGAACCTCAACCCCGAGTGGTGCCGCCGCGTGCTGGCCGCCGACGCGGTGCGCACGCAGCCGCTCGGCCGCCAGGTGGTGCGCAACGCGCTGGCCGCCTACGCAGTGTTCCAGGACTGGGGCAACGACCTGCTGCGCTACGAGGCCGGCGCGCCGGGCCGGCTGGTGCTGAACCAGGTGGTGCGGCTGTTCGGCGCCGGCGCCACCGAGTGGCCGCTGCCCGCCGCCACGCGCGAGCTCGACCGGCTGTTCGGCCTCGATCTCCTTCCGCAGCCGGTGGACCTGGCCCGCCCGCACGGCCGCCACGCGCCGGTGAACGCGCCGATGAAGTGGCACTACACGGTCGACGGCTCGAGCTTCCAGGTGGCCGTGCTCGACAACCGCACGCGGCGCAGCTTCGCGTCGCGCTTCGGCCCGCCGGGCAACGTGGCCGCCACGATGATCGACGACCAGGTGCCCGCCGCGCCGTTGCCGGCCGGGCGCGAGGTGCTGCTCGTGGTGGCGCCGCTGCAGGTGCTGGCGCCCTCGGTGTTCGACGAGGTGGTGGCGCCGGGCGCGTACCGCGCCTTCGATCTCTCCACGCCGGGCCAGATCGGCCCCGGGCGCGGCGGCGAGGGCATGCCGGGGCTGAACCCGGACGCGATCGAGGGCTGGGCGCTCGACCCCACCACCTTCGAGGCGCTGACCGCACGCCTTGCGCCGCACCGCCGCGTGGTGCTGCTGTCGGGCGACGTGCACTACAGCAGCGCCACGCAGATGAGCTACTGGCGGCGCGGCGAGGCGCAGCCGGCGCGGCTGCTGCAATTCACCTCGAGCGGGTTCAAGAACGTGATGCCGTCCTACATCACGCTGATCGACCACAGCCTCTCGTTCGCGCAGGACCTGGTGCGCCGCGACATCGGCGGCGACCGGCTCGGCTGGCTCGACGGCGCGGACGGCGCGTTCGCCTTCCCGGCCGGGCGTAGCGAGCGCGACGTGCCGATCGTGCTGCGCAAGCGCATCCCGCAGCGGCCGGCTTTTCTGCCCACGCATGGCTGGCCGGCCGGCACCACGGTGCGCAGCGAGCGCCGGCCCGATTTCTCGTGGACCTTGCGTCCGGTGTTCGACATCCGGCCGGATTCGGGCGCGGCGCCGGCCGGAACGACGCCGCGCCCGGCCATGGCGCGGCCGGCACCGATCGCCGGCGGCGCGCCGGGCCGCGCGCAGCTCGAGGAAGGCGGCGAGCGCGCACGCGACGCCTATGCGCAGGTGGCCGCGCGCCACGTGCGCCAGCTCGACCGGCTGAGCCACTCACGTTTCATCCTGTTCCGCAGCAACCTCGCTCGCGTGCTGTTCGTGCGCCGCAGCGAGGGCAGCGGCAGCGCGCAACGCGAGGTGCTGGAGGCGGTGCACCAGGTGATCTGCGCGCTGCCCGACCCGCTGGACGGCGCGGAGCAGCCGCACCTGCTGACACCCGAGGTGGCGATGGAGCAGCGCGCCGAGCTGACGCCGCCGGCCGGCGCGGTGCGGCCCGAGGACGAGCCGCTGAAGGCGCCGCTCGGCGAGTCGCTGGTCGACAAGCTGCGGGCCCTCGGGGACTGACTGATGAAGCCCCCGAACTCGCTGTCGCTCGCGGCCCCCCGAGGGGGCGCTCAGTGGCTTCGGGCGGCCGGGCGCCACTGACATGGCCGACGACAACGACGGTTCCTGGCTGCGCGGCCTGGTCGGCGAACTGCTCGCCTTCCTGCGCTACTGCGAGGCGACGCTGGGCGACGCGGCGCAGCGCGAGGCGCTGGCGCGCACGCTGGGCATCGCGCTCGGGCCGCTGGGCGCTGCACCGGCGCCGTCGGGCGGCGACACGGCGCTCGACCGCTACGTCGGCGGCGAGGACATCGACCTGCTCGCGCTGCTGCAGGCGCTGACCGAGCGGCGCAAGCATCTCGACGAACTGCTGGTCGACGTGGCCGACGAGGTGCAGGTGCTGGCGATCGATCTGCTCGCCACCGACTACGTCTACCGGCACCGGCCGAAGCTGTGGTTCGTGATGCAGTTCGTCGGCTGGATGGCCGAGACCGCGTCGCCGCTCGGCGAGGGCTACACGACGCTGGACCGGGCGCTGTCCGCCGTCGTCGGGCTGCTCAAGTTCCTGTTCGCCGGCAGCGGGCCGTTCGAACGGCTCGAAAGCGAAGGCGACGCGCAGGCGCTGTCCAACCCGACGCTGCGCCTGGCCGCCATCGTGCTGGCGGTGATGCGCATCGCGAAGAAGGGCCTGTTCCAGGACTGGGCCAAGCAGAACGCGCTGGACATGCTGTACGGCTGGGACACCGTGCCGCCGCTGCAGGCCATCCCGACGCCGGAGTCCACGGCCGACCTGCTGTCCAGCCGCATGCTGACGGTGCGCTGGCACGCACGCGACCAGGACGACGACCCGACCAGCACGCTCGATGCCTCGCTCGCCACCACGTTCGCGCTGATCCCCGAGGCGCATGGCGGGCCCGGCCTGTTCGTGGGCCTGAGCGGCGAGGAGGACCTCGAGGTCGAGTTGTCGAAGCGGCTGCGCCTGCGCTTCGAGCTGCAGGCGGCCGGCCTGCCGCTGTGGTTCAGCGCGAACGAGCTCAGCGCCGCGGCGCCGCCCGGGCAGCGCATCGCGCTCACCCTGCGCTCGACCGAGACACCCGACCGGGCACTGCTGTTCCGCTTCCCCGACACGAAGATGCTCAGCTTCGGCGTGCGCAGCGTGGCGCTGAAGGCCGCGGTCGACGAGGGCGGGCCGAGCCTGGACCTGGCGCTGCTCGGCTGCGTGCTGAGCTTCGACGCCAGCACCATCGACGGCTTCATCGGCTCGCTGCTGCCGGACCGCAAGACCACCGTCAAGTTCGACATCGGCACGCGCTACGCGAGCGGCCAGGGCTGGCAGCTGACCGGCGCGCTGAACGACTTCGAGAGCCAGAAGGTGCCGGCGCCGCCGCCCAAGCCGCCGCGGCCGGCGCCCGACCAGCCGCTGCCGCTGCTGCCCGGCGGCGAGCCGGCGGCCAAGGGCCTGCACCGGCGCATCGCGGTGGGCCGCAGCCTCGGGCCGGTGCGGCTCGACGAGCTGCTGCTCGGCGTGGACGGCGGGCTCGACCCCGCGCCGCACCTCGACCTCTCGCTCGGTCTCTCGCTGTCCGGCCACATCGGGCCGGTGCTGGCGCGCGTGGACCACATCGGCCTGCGCGCCACCCTCACGCACCCGCAGGACAAGTCGCAGGCCAACCTCGGCCTGGTGAACCTCGACCTCGGCTTCCTCGCGCCGCGCGCGATCGGCCTGGTGGTCGACGCGAAGAGCGTCAAGGGCGGCGGCTTCGTGTTCCACGACCCCGACAAGGGGCAGTACGCCGGCATGCTCGAGCTGGAGATCTCGCAGCTGGTGTCGGTCAAGGCGATCGGGCTGATCTCCACGCGGCTGCCCGACGGCGCACGCGGCTACTCGATGGTGCTGCTGATCACCGCCGAGGGCTTCCGCCCGATCCGCCTGCCGATGGGCTTCGAGCTGGCCGGCATCGGCGGGCTGCTGGCGATCCACCGCACCGTCAGCGAGGACGCGCTGCGCGAAGGCCTGCGCCAGCGCACGCTCGACCTGATCCTGTTCCCCAAGGACCCGGTGGCCAATGCCGCGGCCATCCTCGCCGGGCTGGAGCGGGTGTTCCCGGCGCAGCGCGGCAGCTACGTGCTCGGGCCGATGCTGCGCATCACCTGGGGCGTGCCGGTCATCGTGACGATGGACCTGGCGGTGCTGGTGGAGTGGGGCGTGCGCGACCGGCTGTTCGTGCTCGGCCGCATCAGCGCGCTGCTGCCGCGCGAGCAGAGCCCGCTGCTGGTGCTGCGCATGGACGCGCTCGGCGTGTTCGACCTCGACCAGGGCACGGCCGCGGTGGACGCGGTGCTGGTCGACTCCAAGCTGCTCGACAAGTTCGTGCTGACCGGCGCGATGGCGCTGCGCATGCGCTGGCGCTCGCCGCGCAGCTTCGCGCTCGCGGTGGGCGGGTTGCACCATGCATTCGCGCCGCCGGCTGGCTTCCCCAAGCTCGAGCGCCTGGCGCTGAACCTCACCACCGGCAGCAACCCGCGCCTCACCTGCGAGGCCTACTTCGCGCTCACGTCCAACACGGTGCAGTTCGGCGCTGCGGCGCACCTGTATGCCGAAGGGCCGATGAGCTTCAACGTCACCGGCGACGTCGGCTTCGACGTGCTGATCACGCTGAACCCGTTCCACTTCCTGGCCGAGTTCCTGGCCAGCATGCAGATCCGCAAGGGCACGCGCAACCTGTTCAAGGTGAAGGTCGAGGGCGCGCTGGAAGGCCCGCGGCCGCTCGCGCTGCGTGCCAAGGCGACGTTCGAGATCCTGTGGTGGGACGTCTCGATCCGCGTCGACGCGACGCTGATCTCCGGCGCACGGCCGCCCGCGCCGCCGGCGGTGGATGTGCTGGCGCAGCTCGTGGCCGCGCTGACCGACGCGCGCAACTGGCACGGCGAGCTGGCGCCCGGGCAGTCGCGCATCGTCGTGCTGCGCGAGCCGGGCGGCGGCACCGCGAGCGCCGGCGCGCCGGTGCTGGTGCATCCGCTGGCCAGCCTGGCGGTGCGCCAGGGCGTGGTGCCGCTGGCCACGCCGCAGCCGGTGCGGCGCTTCGGCGGTGCACCGGTGCTCGGCGCGCGCACGCTCGCCATCGCCGCGGTGAGCGTCGACGGCCGGGCCGAGCCGCCCGAAACGCTGACGCGCCTGAACGAGGATTTCGCCCCGGCCCAGTTCTTCGAGCTGAGTGATGCGCAGATGCTCGCCAGCCCGTCGTTCGTGCCGATGGAGGCGGGGGTGCAGCTCGGTCTGGGTACGCCGGCCTTCCGGCTCGACCAGGCGGCTGACTACGCGCTCGAGTACGAGACCAAGGTGATCGACCGCTCGTTCGCGCCCGATGCGCCGCAGCGTGTGCAGACGCTCGGCCGCTACACGCTGGCCGGCGCGCAGGCCGAGCTGCATGCGCGCCAGGGTGCCGCCGCGCGCAGCACGCTGCGGCGTGCCGAGCCGCTGCGCGACGATGCCGCGCCGGCCCCGCGGGTGCGCCTGGCGGCCGTGGCCCTGCCCAGCTTCCTTGCGGCGCCGTGAGATGAGCACCGCGCGCCTGCTCTTCTTCCCCTGGCTGCGCCAGGGCTTCGCCGCGCGGCTGGCGCAGCCGGACACCGGCGCGCCGGGCCTCCCCGCCTCGGTGAACCTGAAGGTCAGCCTGGCCGTCACCGGCAACCCCGCCACCGACCCGGGCGTGGACGTGCGCGTGCGCGGCCCGGCCGACGTGATCGGCATCGACCCGCGCCAGGTGCTGCGCACCGAACCGCCGGACGGCAGCACCGACTTCGAGGCGCTCGACCTGGCCGCCATCGAGTTCGACAACCCGGACCTGCCCTGGCTGTTCACGCCCGCCGCGGCCGACGCGCAGGGCCGGCTGCGGCCGTGGATCGCGCTGGTGGTGGTGCGCGTGCAGGACGGCGTGCGCCTGCGTCCGGCCGGCAGCGAGCCGCTGCCGGTGCTGGAGATCGCCGCGCCGGCCAAGGTGGCCGAGGAACTGCCGGACCTGGCGCAATCCTGGGCCTGGGCACATGCGCAGCTGAGCTGGACCGGCGACGCGCCGCCCAGCGCCGCAGCGCTCGAGCAGTTGGTGGTCACGCGCCCGGAGCTGTCGGTGGCGCGGCTGCTCTGCCCGCGCCGGCTCGAGGCGCACACCGAGTACCTGGCCTGCGTGGTGCCGACCTTCGAGGTCGGCCGGCGCGCCGGGCTGAACCTGCCGCCGCCCGCCAGCGCCACGCTGGCGCCGGCCTGGCCGAACGCGGAAGACCCGTCGCGCATCGCGCTGCCGGTCTACCACCACTGGCAGTTCCGCACCGGCGCGCGCGAGGACTTCGAGACCATCGTCGACCGGCTGGTGCCGCGTGACCTGTCCGAGCTTGTCGGGCGCCGCCCGCTCGACATCGGCCGGCCCGGCTTCGCCTACCCCGCCACGCCGGGCCGCGACGGGCTGATCGCGCTCGAGGGCGCGCTGCAGCCGGTGGGCATGCCGCGCATGGCGCTGGCCGATGCGGCCGGTCCGGGCTGGCAGAGCGCGCTGCAGGCGCTGCTGAACACCAGCCTCGATGCGGACGAAGACGACCCGCTGGTCGGCCCGCCGGTCTACGGCCGCTGGCTGGCCGGGCGCCGGCAGGTGGGGACCACGCTGCCGCCGACCTGGCTCGACGAGGTCAACCTCGACCCGCGCGAGCGTGTGGCCGCCGGGCTCGGCACGCGCGTCGTGCAGGCGCAGCAGGACGAGCTGGTCGCGCAGGCCTGGGCGCAGGCCGGCGAGATGGCGGCGGTCAACCAGCGGCTGCGCCAGCTGCAGCTGGCCGGGGCGGTGGGCACGCGGCTGCTGCAGCGCCACGTGCGCCCGTTCACCCAGGGCGCCGCCGGGCAGGACGACATGCTCTGGCGCCTGGCCGCGCCGGCGCGCGCGCAGCTGCGCCTGCCCGACCCGCAGGCCCCGCAGGCCACCACCTCGATGCGTGCGCTGATCGCCCGCACCAACGCCTCGGACGCGACGCTGTCCGCGCCGCTGCGCCGCCTGACGCGGCCGCGCGGCGCACTGGCGCGACGCTCCGCGCTGGTGGCCCGCAAGCTCGATGCGGCTGCGCCGCCGGTCGCCGTGACCGGCCGGCTGTTCCAGGTGTTCATGGCGCCGTCGGTGATCTTCCGCCTCGAGCCGCCGGCGCGTGGCTGCGTGACGATCGACGACGTCAGCCGGCGCGCGCCGCCGCCCAACCCCTCGCTGCTGTATGCCGGCATGACCGAGGCCGCCGTGGCCGGCACGCCGCGCCGGCCGGCCTTCGCGATCGGGCCCGAGCTGTCACCGGCCATCATCGGGCCACCGGGGGTGGTGACCCGCGCTGCACCGCGGGCCGCGCCGATCATCGGCATCCGCCCACCGGGGGTCGATCTGCCGATCCAGCCGCCGGAGCCCCCCGAGCCGCCCGAACCGCCGGACCCGCCGCCGCCTCCACCGCCACCACCGCCCCCACCGGTCGACAGCGCCGATGCGGCCGTGTTCCGCGCCGCGGCCCGGCGCCATCTCGCGCTGGTCAACCCGCCGCCCGCACCGCTGCCGATCTTCACCGTGCTGCCGCTCGAACCGCTGCTCGTGGCGCAGCGGCCCAGCGTGCAGGCGCAGCTCGACCCCGTGCCGATGCTGGCGCTGCGCTGGCGCGCGGCGGTGCAACGCGCCGAGCCCGCGCCGGCCCCTGCCGATGCTGCACTGCCCGGCGGCGCGCTCGGGCTGATCCCGCGCTACACGCTGCCGGCCTCCGAGGCGCTGGCGCGGCTGTCGCAGGACTGGCTGCTGCCCGGGCTGCAGCAGGTGCCGGCCGACACGGTGGCGCTGCTCGAGCCGAACCGGCGCTTCATCGAGGCCTTCATGCTCGGCCTGAACGTCGAGATGACGCGCGAGCTGGTGTGGNGCTTCATCGAGGCCTTCATGCTCGGCCTGAACGTCGAGATGACGCGCGAGCTGGTGTGGCGCGACTTCCCGCTCGCGCACGAGACCGGCACCTACTTCGAGCGCTTCTGGCGCAGCGCGCGCGCCGCGGTGCCGGGCGACATCGTGCCGCTGGCGAGCTGGGGCAACGCGCGGCTCGGCGAGCAGGCCCCGCGCGAGGTGACCGGCGCGCCGATGCCGCCGCCGCTGGTGCTGCTGCTGCG
>QJOU01000144.1 GCA_003265685.1 Piscinibacter caeni
AGCAGCGCGGTCGGCCTGGAGGCCGGCGGCTTCGCGCAGGCGCCGCTGCGCCTCGTGCTGCAGCCTGGCCGCGCCGAGCTGCCCGGCGCGCTGCTGCGCTGGGAGCGCATCGCCTGGCAGGCCGCCGACGGCGCGACCCCGGCCACGCTGGACGGGAAAGCCGCGATCGACCCGGTGGCGGTGGCGCCGCTGCTGGCGCGGACGCAGCCGGAGTTCGGCTGGGGCGGCGACCTGCGCGTCGGCGCCACGCTGGAGGTGGCCAGCGCCCCCACGGTGCGGGCCGACATCGTGCTGCAGCGCGAACGCGGCGACCTGACGGTGACCGACGAAACCGGCACCCAGGCGCTCGGCCTGAGCGACCTGCGCCTGGGCCTGAACGTGGCCGACGGCGTGTGGAGCTTCACCCAGGGACTGGCCGGCTCGACGCTGGGTGTGGCAGCCGGCGCCTTCGTCGCGCGCACCTCGCCGCAAGCGCTCTGGCCGGCGCCGGACACGCCGGTCTCGGGCGTGCTCGAGCTGCAGGTCGCGCAGCTCGGCACCTGGGGGCCGTGGGTGCCGCCGGGCTGGCGCCTGGCCGGCGAGCTGCGTGTCAGCGCCGGCATCGGCGGCACCTTCGCGGCGCCGGAGTACACCGGCGCGCTGCAGGGCCGCAAGCTCGGCGTGCGCAACTTCGTACAGGGCGTGAACGTCAGCGACGGCGAGGTGGCGATCGCGCTGCAGGGCGCGACGGCGCGCATCGAGCGCTTCAGCGCCCGCGCCGGCAGCGGCACGCTGGAGATCGGCGGCGAAGCCAGCCTCGGGGCGGCGCCGCAGGCCCGGCTGACGGTGGCGGCGCGCCAGTTCCAGCTGCTCGGGCGGGTCGACCGCCGCATCGTCGCCAGCGGTGACGGCCAGGTGCGCCTGGAGCGCGAGCGGCTGCAGCTCGACGGCCGCTTCCGGGTCGACGAGGGCCTGATCGACTTCACGCGCGGCGACGCCCCGGCGCTCGGCGACGACGTGGTGGTGCTGCGCGGCAACGGACAGGGCGCCAAGGCGCCGGCCGGCCCCGCGCCAGGCGGCACGGCGCTGCGCCTGCCGAGCGTCGTGCTCGACCTGCGGGTCGACCTGGGCGACGCGCTGCGTGTGCGCGGCCGCGGGCTGGACACGCGCCTGGCCGGCGACCTGCACGTCACGGCGCCGGGCGGCCGGCTGGCGGTCGACGGCACGGTGCGCGCGGTCGAGGGCCAGTACGCCGCCTACGGCCAGAAGCTGGAGATCGACCGCGGCGAGCTGGTGTTCAACGGCCCGGTGGAGAACCCGCGCCTGGACATCGAGGCGACGCGCCCGAACCTGGACGTGCGGGTCGGCGTGGCGGTCACCGGCAGCGCGGCCAACCCGCGCGTGCGCCTGTTCTCCGAGCCCGAGATGTCGGAGATGGACAAGCTCTCCTGGCTGGTGCTGGGCCGCGCCAGCGACGGCCTGGGCCGCACCGACACCGCGCTGCTGCAGCGCGCCGCGCTGGCCCTGCTGGCCGGCGAGAAGCCCGGCCCGACCGACCAGCTGCTGCAGGCCCTCGGGCTGGACAACCTGTCGGTCAGCCAGAGCGAGGGCGAGGTGCGCGAGACGGTGGTGTCGCTGGGCAAGCAGCTTTCGCGGCGCTGGTACGTGGGCTACGAGCGCAGCCTGACCGCCACCGCCGGCAGCTGGCAGCTGATCTACCGCATCGCCCAGCGCTTCACGCTGCGCGCGCAGTCGGGCGAGGACAGCTCGCTGGACCTGATCTGGACCTGGCGCTGGAATTGAGCCCCCCGCGACCTAGAATCGCGCCCTCCCGCCGTAGTTCAATGGATAGAACGGCCGCCTCCTAAGCGGCAGATACAGGTTCGATTCCTGTCGGGGGGACCACGGAAGGGTCCAAAAACATCCAGTAGATCTCGTCGGTCGTAGTGATTGCGAGGTGCACCGAGGGCCGAGAGTCCGGTGTTGTCCGCTGTGATCGTCTTGAAGCCTGAGGTTGATGGGGGTAGATTGGGGGCGCAGTTACCCAACAACCCCAGCCACCTACCCCCATGGCACTCACTGACACGGCGATCAAGCGCGCCAAACGGCAGGAGAAGGCGAAGCGCCTGTACGACACCCTCGGCCTGTACCTCGAGGTTTCACCTGCCGGCGGGAAGTGGTGGCGCTTCAAGTACCGCTTCGACCGCAAGGAGAAGTTGCTCTCGTTGGGAACCTATCCCGAGGTGAGCCTGGCCGATGCGCGAGAGAGACGCGACGCTGCCCGCAAGCAGGTTGCGGCCGGTGTCGATCCCAGCTCGGCGCGCAAGGCGGAGAAGACCGCTCGAGCGGCTGCGCTCACGAACAACTTCGAGGCCGTGGCGCGCAAGTGGCTGGAACATCGCCAGGGGTCCAAGTGGTCGGAGAAGACTCACGACATGGTCGAGGCCAGCCTCGTGAACCACGTGTTTCCGAAGCTCGGGCGCACTCCCATCGCCGACCTCAAGCCCGCGGACATTCGTGATGTCGTCAAGGCCGTCGAGGTGGCCGGCGCCAGCGAGACTGCGGGCAGGATCTTTCAGCGCATCCGCGCGGTCTTCCGGTACGCGATCACGCACGAACTGCTGACCGTCGATCCGACCTACTCCCTGCGGCCGTCCGAGTTCCTCAAGGGTCACAAGGTGCGGCATCGCGCCGCGCTATCACAGGCAGACGCGCCAGGGTTTCTGCGCAAGCTCGCGGTGTACGACGGCGACCCGAGCACGAAGAACGCACTGTTGCTGCTGGTACTGACCGCGGTCCGCCCTGGCGAGCTGCGCGGCGCGCTGTGGAGTGAGTTCGACACCGAACGGGCGCTTTGGCGAATCGGCGCCGAGCGGATGAAGATGAAGACAGAGCACTTGGTGCCGCTGTCGACGCAGGCCCTGGCCGTGCTCGCCGAGATGAAGAAGCTCTCGACCGGCGACGCGCTGGTGTTCCCCTCCCCCTTCTATCCCGGCAAGCCGCTGAGCGAGAACACGCTGAATAGCGCGCTGGCGCGCATGGGCTACAAGGGAGCGGCCACGGCCCATGGCATGCGCACCTTGTTCTCGACCATCGCGAACGAAGCCGGCTTCGCGCCGGACGTTATCGAGAAGCAACTCGCACACGAGGAACGCGATGAGGTGCGAGCAGCATACAACCGTGCGCTGTACCTCGCGGAGCGGACCAAGCTCATGCAGTGGTACGCGGATCGACTGGACAAACTGCGTGACGGGGCAGAGGTAATCCCGTTCATGGCTGCGTGACCGTTCCACGCAAAGCGGCCCGGCAAGGTACTCCAACACCGAGCCGGACCTGACCTTTCACCACTGACTAGGAGCGATGAATGGCTATCGACAATGTATCCGTCGTAAGCGTCCCTGAAGAGGCGTTGCTGGAATTGGAGTCATCGGCCGCGAAGCTGCGTGCGATGCTGGCGCTGGCCTGCCAGGACGAAGGCGAGCCGCTTCGGTGCCTGAATCCGGACATCCAGCGCCAGTTCCTCAACGCCTGCGAGGACGCCGCAGACAGTCTGCGCCAGGCGATTGGGCGTCTCACTGCACCGGTGGCAATCTAGGTCCGTCGCCGCCGGGCAGGCAGGCCTGTCAGTCCGGGCAGCGGTTGGAGCGTCGAGAGTCCGCGCAGAGTCCGGAGGGTGGGGATGCCCGCAAGTTGCCGCCATCCTCCCGTCGCCCCAACTTGGACTGGGTCGTTGAGATTGCGCAGGCGACGCTCGAGTTGCTGGCGCTCGAAGTCCACACGTTCGGCGTCCGGGCCAAGCGCTGCCTTCAAAGCATCGCCACCGAGTTGCACCAGCTCCTTGTTGTTGCGCACGAAGACGCCCAGGCCGGTGCCGAGCGCCTTGGTCTTGTCCCAAGCGCTCTGCAGGATGGAGTTCATGGTCGTCGAGTCCATCTTGGATCCAGCGGCCTGCACCGGGTCGACGTACTGCGACGTGACGCTCGGTGCCGGCGCGGCCGTAGCGCTCATGGCCTGCGTGGCCTGTGTCGGCGCGCCCTTCCCGCCCAAGCGCTGTGCGTAGCCAAGGATGCTGGTCGCGGGGTCCGTTGTCGTGCCGGCAGCAGCCACCGCGTCGGCGCCGATCGTCCCGACGTTGGGGCCGGCGGTGGCCGACGTCAGCGACGGGTCCTGCCACCCGTACTTGCCGAACTGGGCTGCGTCGCTGCCTGCGGCCGACCCTTCAGCGCCCCACGCAGCCGATGCCTCCCCGCCTGCGGCCGCGGTGGTACTGAGCGTGTTGCTGATCGCGCCGGCGCCGGAAATCAGCCCGCCGATCTTCAGCAGATCCTTGTCCCCGGACAGCGCGCCGGCCGCCAGCATCATGCCGCCGGCAACTTGGAGGAAGCCGACGAGCGTCGCGCCGGCCGCGATGCCGGCGCTGACGGAGGCGAAGGCGCCGATGATGGGAAGGACGACAGCGATGATGGTCTCCTCTACCTCGGTACTGTGACGCCAACTTGGACGGTGGCATGTGGGTCGCGGTTCTCGCAGTTCCGTTCGCAAGAAGGCCGGTGGGCCTCCAAAGCGGTGACTTTGGCAGTGGCGCATCTGTGACCTGCTTGTGACGTGGGCACCCTGCGCAACTCTGACGACGCGCCACCACGCAAGGCGCAGACGCGTGAGCGAGCCTGTGACGCCCTGTGATCACACCTGTGATCTTCTTGGGCGCGGCCCATCGACGAAGCGCACGCATGTCCCACCGAATGGCCCGCGCCGGCGGAGACAGGCACCAGGCTTCGGTCGCGAGGGTGCCCTTCAGCCAGTTCGCTGGCCAGTTCGTGCCAGATCCGGCCTATCTCTTGGTCTGTCAGCCCCCGAGTGGACCGGCAATCCTCCTGTGAGTATCGGAGGCCACCGCAGATCGTGCCCCGGACTCGCCCAGCGAGCGCGCGGAAGGCTCCCGGATCTGCCAAGAGGTTGCAGGTGTAGACCCAGGCTGCGCTCACTCGAAGCCCCCGGAAGGCGATACTGAGGGTCGGATGTCGGCCGTGCTCTGGCCCCAGCGCTGGGTCGCGCCGTAGAAGTCGAGCCCGATCTCCCCGCGCTGGCCCTGGCGGTTCTTGTCGACGCCGAGGCCCAGGATGCGACGCCCCTCGCCCGGGAACTCGCGCACTGGCCACAAGAACATCACCACGTCGAGGTCTTGCTCGATCGCGCCGGAGTCGCGTAGGTCGCCAAGATTCGGACGCTTGTTGGCGCGCTTCTCGACATCGCGATTGAGTTGAGAGAGCACCAGCACGGCTACGCCCATCTCCTTGGCGAGCGCCTTGAGTCCGCGGGTGATCTCTTCGATCTCGCCGTTTCGGTTGTCCCGAGTGCCGCTGCCGGCACAGAGCTGCAGGTAGTCGACGATCAAGACCTTCAGGCCCTTCACGGCGCGTGCCTTGGCGCGGATGTCCATCAGGCGCAGCGAAGGCTGGTCGTCCACGTAGAACGGCAGCAGACTGCCGCTCTCGGCAGCCTCTGCCAGGCGGCCCCAGTCTTCGTCCCCAAAGGCGCCCGTCTGCAGGCGCCCGTAGTCCAGCCGACCCACGCTGCTCAGCACCCGGTCAGCGACTTCGCCGGCCGGCATCTCCTGGCTCAGCATCAGCGTTGGATGGCCGTTGCGTGCCATCTCGAGCCCGATCCACGCCCCGAGCGACGACTTGCCTACCGATGGGCGCGCAGCCAGCCCGTAGACACGCCCGGGGTTGAGCCCACCGTTGAGTGCGCGGTCCAGCCAGGGGATGCCGGTTGGCCACCCGGGTTGCGCCTTGCCCTCGTGCAACTCCGAGATCCGATCGATGCGCTCCGTGATCACTTCGGACAGGTGTCGCGGTCGTTGCTTGGAGGTCTTGCGGGCGATCCCATCGAACAAGCTGTCGATGCGGTCGAGCCGGTCCTCGAAGGTTCCGGCTCCCTGCGCGATCGTGAGCGCTGTATCGGCCGCGGTGATGAGATCCCGCTCGTCGGCCCGCTCGCGCACGATCTCGGCGTACCGGCGCAGGTTGGCCGCGCTCGGCACGCTCGCGGCCAGCGCATTCAGGTAGGTAAGTTCGCCGCACTCCTCCGCCTTACCGAGCCGCTGCAGGTGCTCGAAGACTGTGACCACATCGGCCGGCCTTGAGACGGTCACCAGCGACGAGATGGCGCTGTAGATCGTGCCGTGTCGGCGGTCGTAGAAGTTCTCGGCGCGCAGCAGATCGCCTGCGCGGTCCCAGGCGCTGTTGTCGAGCAACAGGCAGCCGAGCACGCTCTGCTCGGCTTCGATCGAGTGCGGTGGGACGCGCAGACCCGCGACTTCGTCAACAGGTACTGGCGCCTTCATGCCGCCCGCTCCGTGTGCACCCGCTGAGCTTGGAAGCCGACGGTCGTGAGGGCGTAGCCGGTGCCGTCGACGTACCAGAGCTTCAGCCAGTTTTCGCGGACAGCCCGGCGAAACACTGCACGCCAGTCCTTGTAGCGCTTGGCGTCTGGCTGTGCATAGCGGACGCGGAATTCTTGCCATGCAAGGAGCAAGAAGTCGGGCGGCAGGCCGACTTGCTCAGCGTACTGGTGAACCGCATCGTCCGGAGGGATCGCCTTCTCGCCCTTCGCTTTGATCCTTTCCAGCCACGACCGGAGATCAACGTCTGTCGATCGTGCCCGCTTGGACCCGCGCTTGCCCTCGCAACCGCTTCGCGCTGGATCAGCAGCCGTTGACGGTTCCTGACGGTTCAATGACGGTTCGGCTGCAATGGGTTGCAGGGGCTTCGCGCACTGCATTGCAGGGGTCTGAGCACTGCATTGCAGCCCTGCAGAGATTTGCAGGGGTGCACCACCTTGCAGGGGTTCGCCGCTGAGCGCTGGTCGGCTCATCGCCGCGAACACGATGTGGTAGAGGTTTTTGCCTCGGGGGCCGGCGTTGTACCGAACGGCGAGTTCGCCGCTGGCCTGCAGCGCGGTAAGGATGTAGTTCGCATTGCGCGCCTTCATACGGCACTTCTCCGCCAGGCCGGCAACGCTCGGATAGGCCTGACCGTCGTCGTCCGCGAAGTCGGCGATGGCGAGCAGCATCAACAACTCGGTGCCGGAGTGTCTCGAGTTCGCCCAGACGCGGGCCGTCGTGCGCACGCTCATGCAGGCGCGCCCACCACGCAGAGGAGGCGCTCGACCTCCTCGATCGACGACAGTGCGCGCACCATGCCCCAGCGCGCGACGAAGAACATCGGCACGCCGTCGGCCGGGTCGGTGCGCCACAACTGAAAGCCCGCGATGGCCGCCCGCGCCAGAAGCATTGCCCATACCTTGGAGTCGACCGCGCTTGCAGTCATGGCCGCCCCCACCAGAACGCCCCGCGCGCATACCCAGCTCCGAGTTGCGCCTCGGCCTCGCGGCGCTGGGCGTCGAGGACACGCGCGATGTCGTTGTCGGTCAGGTCGTGCAAGAAGACTGCGACGGTACCCACCGGCGTTGAGAACCGCAGCGCCGCGATTCCGAGGAACGAGCCGATGACGCCGCCCGGTGGAAGGTCAGCGAGCGCCACGGGCGGCAACACCAACGTGCCTTCAGGCAACGGGACACGCGCAGGACTCTTGGCTGCGCCCTGTAGGCGCGAGCGCCCTCTCTCAGTAGCCATGGTCAAGCCGCTTGAGAGACTGTGCGGGCGGACTCGAGCCGGCGCACGAGTTCCTTGATCTCCGCTTCGGGCCTTCCGGCGATTGCCGCGCGGACCATGACGAGCACCTCGCCGACGGGCCAGCGGGCGCACCTCGACGAAAGCTTGACGGGGGGTGGATAGAGGCCGGCGGCCACGTCCTCGTAGTGCCTCGAGCGGCCTATGCCACGGATGGCGAGGACCTTTCTGATGGGGAGCAACGCCTCGGGTACCGAGGTAGCGTCGTGAAGTCCGCTCTGGAGCGGACCGGTGGTCGTCGTCTGTCGCATGGAGGATCTCCAAGGATTGGGCGACCTAAATCGTCTACCACACCTGAGTCCGCTTATGTGGGGCGTCGTCCGAATCGGCACGTCCGGCGCAACTTCGTGTTGCGGCAACCTGCCGAGAATTCGAACCGAGACAACGGCTTAGCGAGCTACGGCCTCATTGAAGTATTCCGACGGGATTGCTTGGACTTGCCGCCCCGCGGACCCATGCATAGCAGCCGCTGTGTTGTTGTGCTTCTGTGGCAGTCGTCGTGGTTGTTTCCGCGATCGTTGCGGGGGCGAAGCCGCACTTGTCATCGCGTTCCCACGAGCGAAGGTCGGCGAGCTCGCCGCTGGCCAACAGCCTCTACTGATCTTCGCGCGAGGTTGTCGTTGGTGTTGAGCGACACCGAGGCAGCCATGGCGTCACTCAACGTTCCGGTGAGCGACTGCTAGGGTCGAACCGGCGGAAGGCTACTTGGTGACCGAAGATGCGCCTAGCGATGACCGAGATTGCCGCACGCGTTCGGCTCGCTTTCGAAACTCCACCTCGAGCGGGTCTGCCAACGGGTCCTCGCCCCGAAGCACCTGGGTCACGCAAGGCACCGACAGCGCCCTATCGTCGTCGCTTTGGCGGGTGGGCGACGACTTATCAGTATGGGGTGTTGGCTTGCTCACAAGGTGAAGTATCGGCCTAGGCACTCGTGACTGACAAGGTCGCCTAACCAATTGCCGGGGTGGCATGCTGTGCCGCTCGCGACCACCCTGGGGGGGACGGCATGACAACGTTCCAGAAGTTCATCATCGGCTTGGGTCTTCTAGCTGTCGCGACGAGCGTCTGGCTCGGCCGGTACACGCTGGTGCCAGGGCAACGGGGTGACGGGATGCCTCCGGCGTACGTGCTCGATAGGTGGACCGGCAAGGTCTTCGTGATCATCGGAGCGCAGATTCGGCCGGTGGTTGCGTTGGAGCAGTGACTCGCTGCGGCGCATCGATGCGCTCACTGCCATGCCAGGTGTAAGGCGAGTACCACTGAAAGCCGACTGCGAGCTGTGAGCAGGTGGGCTCGAGACGCTATGGCGCCAAGACGGTGCTGCCGACCTTGAGTCGGACGCCGATGCGCTCGATCACCAGTGGTTCATCTGAGCGCCAGTACATCTTGGCAAGCAACTTCAACTGCCGCATCGTGACTTTCGCCGGAGGCCAGAATTCGCCTTCAGCCGGTGCCTTCACGTCGCCGGTGTTCGTCTTGATGACCAAGTACCCTGCCGCCGTGAAGACATCGCAGGAGGTGAGCGCGCTGTTGCCGAGGCCAATCCTAAGCCGGTGAATCGGTTCGAACAGGCTGCGCGCCTGGGTGAGCACCACCCGATTCGTCGGCACCTTCATCGTGGCCCGCCCTCCAACTCGGCCACGACGCGCAGCGTCTCGACGCTGACCGTCACAACCCGTGCCAGCAGGTCGATCACGCGCTCCTTGTGGTCGGCGAAGCGGTACGTGTCGAACTTGGCGCGGATCGTCGGGTCCTTAGGCTTCTTCTCCTTGTGCTGGTCGAGCACCCAGTCGATCGCGCTGCGGTTGCCGAGCCGGTAGGCCCATGCCTGCGGCGGCACGCCGGACAGGGTGGTCTCGCTGTCGATCACGATGCGCCCGGCTTCCGGCTCGGACTTTAGGATGCATTTCGGCGCCTGGCCGGCGGCGCGCGCCTTCTCGTCGGGGATGTCGATGCGCCGCAGGGCGAAGGGCTCGACCGCTTCGTAGCCGATGTGCAGATCCATCAGCGCGCGGCCCCACCCGGCCCAGCGCCAGAAGTCGGCGCGCAGGCTGCCGTACAGCGGCACGCGCGGGAACTCGCGCTTCAGGTTCTGCGCGTACTTCTCGCGGTACACGGGGTCGTGCAGCACCGCGTAGACGTAGTGGAAGATGCCTTCCTTGGTCGGCTCCGGCAGGCGCTTGCCGGGGCCGGCCTTGTAGTGGGCCGTGAACTGCTTGAGGGCCCAGTCGGTGATGTTGTCGAGGCGGTGGCCAGCTTCAATGCGCGCGACCGGCAGCGCGACAGCGGCGGCAGCGGCCCCAACGAAGTGATAGTCGAAGACCCGTTCCAATGAAGAAACCATGAATGGCTTCTGGGAGCCTGCGTCAGTCAGGACGATGCAGCGGTTCGGTTGACTACCTGACACGCCAAAGAGGCGTGCAGTGAGGTTCTGCATCTCATTCAACTGGCTGTCGTAGTACAGCCATTCCGTCGTGAATGGACGGTACTCCGCGCGAACGACACGATCCGACTCAAGGCGATAGACGGCGTTGTTCGCCAAGTCCCGCTTGACCGAACGAGACCACTTGATGGCGGTGTTGAGTTCACTCGCGGTACGAGGCAAGTTGACCACCCCCGCCAGCCGCTTGCGATCGGCGTTGTAGGTGTCGACCAAGTAGCTCACCTTCCCCGCAACCGCCTCCCGCGATTCACCATAGACCCACTCATCACGAGCGGTCACCACGCCTAGCGAGAACTGCTTGAATATTGCCCGTTCGTCCCGCTCCCGCCTCGCCGACTTCGTCTCCTTGCTCGCCACCGGCAGCAGTTCCTCGAAGTCGTTGTGCGTCAGGTCCAGCCAGTTCGCCTTCGCGTCCGGCTTCACTTCCTCCTTGTCGATCGTGGCCAAGCGCGCGCCCGACAGGAAGGCACGCTTCTCCTCGGCCGTCTCCAGCTCCGGCCGGCGTGAATAGAAGATCCGGCAGCGGTCCTTCGGCCCCGCCTTCTTGACGAAGAAGCCGATCGCCACGCCGGTCTGGATGCCGAACACGTTGTGCCGCGTGCCGCTGAGCTTCGGGTTCGCGCGCACGTCGCCGCCTAGGTCGACGATGCGGATCTCGGCGAACTCGGCCGCCACCGTGCGTCGGAAGCCGTCGAAGGTACGGCTGTCGAGGAAGCTGCGGTTGGTGATGAAGGCCAGTACGCCGTTCGCATCCAGCCGGTCGCTGGCCCAGCGGAAGAAGCGCGCGTACATGTCGTACAGCTTGGTCTTCTGCGCCGTGCTCTCGGCGATGTAGGTCTGCCTGATGCGCGCGTCGATCGCCGGGTACTCGCGGTTCTTGTTGTTGTCGTTCTCGTTGGCCTGGTTGGCGTTGTACGGCGGGTTGCCGATGATCACGCTGATGCGGCGGCTGTTCTGGCGCTTGATGCGCGCCACGTTCTCGTCGCTGACGCTGCCGAACAGGTCGGCCGTGCTGCCGTGGGCCAACGTGTGCAGGCCGACGTTGTCCAGCGTGTCGACGAAACACAGGTTGGCGAACTCCTGGTACTCGCCGGTGATCGCCGCGTAGGTGGCCTCTATGTTCAGGTTGGCCACGTAGTAGGGCAGGATCGCCACCTCGTTGGCGTGCAGTTCCTCGCGGTACTTGTGGGCCAGCTTCTTCGGCTGCCCGCGGAAGTGCTCGAGCAGCTCGCAGACGAAGGTGCCGGTGCCGGTGGCCGGGTCGAGGATCTCGACGTCGCGGTCCACCAGGCTCTTGCCGAAGTGCTGCTCGCACAGCCAGTCGGCGCCGTCGATCATGAAGCGCACGATCTCGTTCGGCGTGTAGACGACGCCGAGCCGGTCGGCCGCCTTGGCGTTGTAGACCTTGTAGAAGTTCTCGTAGATGACCTTCAGGAAGGTCTGCTTCTCGTGGTGGCTGCCGATGCGAGCCGCCGCGCTGCGGATCGCCGCGTAGTAGGGTTCCAGCCCCTTCAGCGTGGCCTTCTTCAGGCCGCCGGTGAAGAAGGTCTCCTCCAGCCGGTACAGCTCGTGCGCGACGTTGTTCTTGCGGTGGAACTCGCTGTCGTCGAAGACCTTGGCGAAGATCTCCTCGGTCAGCACGTGCTGGATCAGCATCTCGCGCACGTCGGCGTCGACCAGGCCGGGGTTGATCGCCTCCTGCGCGTGTTTCAGGAAGCGAGCCGCGGCGCGCCGGAAGGCGGCGTTCTCGGCGTACTGCCGCTCGATCATCTCGCGCAGCGCCTTCAGCACCGCCGGCAGGTCGGCCTTGAACTGCTCGACGGCCTGGCGGAAACCCTCGATCTCGGGCCGCTCGTAGGCGAAGAAGCGCTTGAGCAGCTTCTCCAACGCCGCCACGTTGGTGACCTCGCAGCGCATCACCTCCTCGCGGTGCTGGATCAGCACGGCCTGGCGGCCATCCTCGAAGACGATGTTGTCCTGCGGGTAGCCGCGCTTGAACTTGAGCGCGATCTCGGCGTCTAGGTCGTCGCTCTCGTCCTTGGCCTCCCAGTAGCCGAAGGGTACACGCAGCTCGTGCAACAGGGCGCCGTCGACGTAGCGGCGGTCCTTGGTCGCGGTGTCCAGCTCGTACTCGGGCACGAAAACGAGGTCGTGCTGGCGGCCCCAGGCCTTCAGCAGATCCTTGAAGGCCTCGCGCAGCACTGATTCGCGCCGGCTGCCGCTGACCTGGCGAAGTCGGGCGAGCTCGGCAAGGTACTGCCCAATTAGCGTCTGGCTCACTCCTCCCCCTACAGTGGTCCTGGCGACATCTGATTTCAGCACAACACCTTGCCCGGTCGTCGAGGGCGACTAAGTCGTCGCCGCATGAAGCCGTGACCTCGTGGAGCGGATGCGTGGGACAGGAAATCCGGGAGCGCGCTACCCAATCTTCAAGCGGCCAAGCGTGCAGCTACAGTGGCGCCGTGTGCACTCGCTATATCTCCCCTGACGATGCTGCTGTCGAGCGCGCTTGGCACATTGGCCGGCACAACCCCTGGCGGGGCGCCGAGGTCTACCCGCAGCGACCGGGCATCTTCGTTCGACCGGCGCGGGACTCGACGGAGCACGAGGCAGAGGCAGTGGTCGGACAGTTCGGACTGATTCCTTGGTTCGCCAAGGCGGCGAAGCTGACCTTCTCGACGTGCAACGCGCGCAGCGAGGAGCTCGCGCAGAAGGCGACCTTCAAGGATCCATGGAAGCGCGGGCAGCGCTGTATCGTGCCGGCCGTCGCGTTCTACGAACCGTGCTGGGAGACCGGCAAGAACGTGTGGTGGAGCTTCCGCAGGGCCGATGGCGAGCTGTGGGGCCTGGCCGGGCTTTGGAACACCTGGACCGACAAGGCGACCGGCGAGCTGGTCGAGAGCTTCACCATGCTGACGATCAACGCCGACGCGCACCCGCTGATGAACCGTATGCACCGGCCGGATCCCAAGCGCCCGCCGAACATGCAGGACAAGCGGTCGGTCATCCCGATCGAGCGGGCCGACGTGGAGCGATGGCTCTACGGCACTCAAGACGACGCACGGGACCTCATGAGGCTTGCGCCGGCGGAGGCGTTCGACGCCGCGCCGCATTAGTTGCTCGAGCGTGCCGAGTGCGGCAGCAGCGCCTCACTGCAGCTCGAGCGGTGCCCCGAGGCGCAGAGGCCCGGCTACGGCGGCCGGCTGCTGGTGGCGCGGCTGAGCCGCGGGGAGGTCACAGTGCGTGACTTGGGCACGTTATGCCGGCGGCAGGCGTGAGCACCTTCGATGAGCAACGAGCGCGAAGGGCCTAGGTTGGGCGGTTGCTCCACAGTCGCGGCACCAAGTTGATTGGCCAAGCTTTGCGTCTCGCGCGTCTCCCATGGGATGCCGATGCCCCTCAAGTTGGGGGTCGGCTCGCACGAAGCGATCGGCTAAACCGTCGACGGTTCGCACCGTAACAGGGGGGAAGCAGGATGTCCGCATATGCCCGATTGCTCGTGGCTGGCGTCTTGGTATGTAACGCGGTCACCGCCACCGCCAACACTGACCTCACTATCGACTTCAACAACCAGCCAGCCACCGGCTGGTTTCGGGGCAACTTGCTCACAGACGGATTCGTGTTCGACCCGGGTGTCATCGGCACAGTCCCGGACCCGACCGTCGCCTGGCCGGGGGAGTACGGCATCGCGGGTCCCGACCCGCAGTGGTTCGCGAACAACGGGACCAAGTTCTTGGTGTTCGACTACTTCCTCGACAACACGACGATGAACATCTACTCGCAGCAGAACCAGGAGTTCGGGCTCGAGGGCGTGGACATCGGGGTAGCGTTCATGGGAGCGGTCGCTGGCCAGGGACGGACTGACTGCAGCCCGTCGATCGCTCACTACAACATGGTGTTCGATGGCCTGCTGAGCGATGGCTCCACCGTCTCGTTCAGCCAGGCGCTGCGCATGCAGTGCGACGGCGCGGGCCCGCTCGACGACTTCGAGACCTTCACGTTCGGCGACGCTTGGCAGCACTTGACGCGGCTCACGATCCGGCAGACCGACATGTACGACACGCCGGAGTCGAACGTGGCGCTCGACAACTTGCGACTCTCCGTGGCCTCGGTGGCGTCCCCTGCCCCTGAGCCCGAGAGCTACGCGATGTTTCTGCTCGGCTCCGGGCTCATATACGGCGCCTCGCGGCGCAAGGCCAAGAGACTTCAGTCGGCCTGACAGACGGACGCGGCACCGCAGTAGCGCCAAGTACGGCGCGAGGGGTGGCGGCCGCGCGACCTAGTCGCCGACGCCCGGGCCGGCCGTGGCGATCCACTCTCGCGCCATGACCGCAGCCGCGCCGACTGCTTCCTGCTCGGCATGGAAGTTCGGCCCGGGCGAGGGGTAGGCTTGGCGATACACCGGGGTCGCGGACAGGTCGTTTCCGGCGAAGACCTTGAACACCGGTGCGAACTTGCCGGAGGTCATACGGAAGGCGCCGCAGACTACTGTGTAGCGGCCATCAGAAGACAGTCCCCGGGCATCCATTGGCGCGCGTCTTAGTTGCGGCCAGGATGGTCCTCGAGCTGGCCGGGCCGGTCTGTCAGGAGTTCTTGATGGGCGCAGCCTCCTTGGCTGTCAGTGCGGAGACAGCGGTGCCAATCGCTCGAGATCATCGTCGGTTCCTGGCTCGCGCTCGAAGCAACTGCAGGCCTTGCCCTCGCCACCCTGACCGGGCAGACACTTCGGGTTGCCGCACGCAACGCTGTAGGCGCCCGGTCGGCGCACGCTGGGCCGCATGTCGACGAAGTGGCAGCACTCGCACCGGCGCGCCGGATCGCGCACGTAGGGCGAACGGATGAGGGGAAGGCCTGCCATGCCGCCAGTGTCCTCCTCGGGTATCTCATGGCGTGAGCCACTCCCGCAGGCGGTACAGTTTCCGCAACAAGAACGACGGGACGACGATGGGCATGCGTGAGAAGCGCACCGCGACGCAGTTGCGCGCGATGGTCCAGGTTCGTCTAGACGCGCTGCCCGAGGTGATCGAGGTGACTCGACGCCGCCCCGAGCTGGCGCCCGTTGTTGGGTCGGTCGAGCGCACTTGGGTCGACGTGCAGGGTCGAAACTGGGACCTGCGAACCGTGAACCACGCGGTCGGCCTCATGGGCCCATTCCGCGCGATCGTCGACGAACTGCGCGGGCGGTTCGACCTGGCCGAGTGATCTAGGCCGGGCCCAACATCAAGTCGGAGGCGAGGGCCAGATGAGGGTGGCAGAAGCCCTGCACGGAGTACGAGCGCTCCGCGGCGCGGTAGGCCTCGTCAGGCGTCGTCGCGGGCTTGAGCTTGCCCATCAGGGTCGCGTACTGGTCAAGCCATGCGGCCCGTGGCGGCATGGGTTGCGCAGCCCAGAACCGGGCGTGTTCAGCTTCGTTGACTAGGGGCGGCATGCGCGGATGGTACGCGGTCCAGAGGTGAGCCTCTCACTTCGCAGTAGAGGCCGCGAAGCGCTTAACCTCAAGAGCCAGGATTACGCCAAACACGCACGCCATCTTGATCTCTGCCGTGTCCGGTGGGTCTGTCCGAGCTAAGTGAACACACCACACCCCATAGACTGACTCTTCTCCGACTACTGCGACGGGAACGGCAGCCGCTTGTCTACGAAGTGAGGAGCAATGGCCGCCTACATTGTCAGTTTCTGCTCACGTCAAACACTACAATCTGCCGCAACCGCTGGGGGTGGCGGCAAAGAAGGACGAGACATGGACAAGCGCACGTTGCTGTTGGCGGCCTTAGCCGCCGGAGAGGGTGACGAGCACTCGCCGGTTCAGGTCCAGAAGCTGATCTTCCTGATCGAAAAGAACGTTGCGAGCGATCTTGGCGGCGAACGGTTCAAGTTCGTCCCGTACGACTACGGCCCGTTTGACTCCTCGCTCTACGGCGAGCTGCAGGGACTGGAGTTCGAGGGCCTCGCGGTCTCCGAGGCGACAACGCGCGGTTGGAAGAAGTACCGCCTTACGGCAGAAGGACAGCGGCGTGGCAATGAAGTGCTGAGCTCGATGGTGCCGCGGGCCCGCGACTACTTGCGTGAAGTGTCAGCCTTCGTCCGACGGCTCAGCTTCGCCGAGCTGGTTTCGTCCGTGTACAAGGCGTACCCGGAGATGAAGGTGAACAGCGTCTTTAAGGGCTGACGCGGTCGTGACGGTCCTGGTCGGCATCTGCTGCAAGGATGGCGTCGTGGTCGGGTCGGACAGTTCGGCCACCTTTGGAAACCTAGGCGCCCCGACGATTGAGCAACCTACTAGGAAGCTCGATGTCGTAGCTGACTCGCTGATCTTGGCCGGCACTGGTCAGATTGGACTCAACCAGCGTTTCTGCGCGCAGCTCGCTGCAATGCAGGCCGCTGGAAGCGGTGAGAAGGGCTTCACCGGCCTCGATCCCGTTGAGGTGGGCAAGCGCATGTCCATCGCCGGTATCAACGACTTCGGGTTCACCCAGGCGCCAAAGGGGCAGTACGGCGCGCTCGTCGCGTTTCGTACCCGCAAGCTTCTGCAACTGTGTGAGTTCGCGGTCAATGACTTCCAGCCTGAGCTCAAGAACGAACGCATCTGGTACGCCTCGATGGGGAGTGGTCAGGGAATTGCCGACCCGTTTCTTGGCTTCATCAGGAAGACGTTTTGGCAGGGCGGCATGCCCAACTTGGCAGAGGGCATTTTTGCGGCGGCCTGGACGCTCAAGCACACGATCGACCTCAACCCCGGCGGCGTGAACGGTCCAATCCATCTTGCGACCTTGACCTGGGTCGATGGCAAGGTCGGCGAGAGGCACATCGCCCAGTTCCTTGACGAAGGCCAGATTGCCCAGCACCTCGAGAGCGTGGCCGAAGCCGAGCGCTACCTTGCCGATTTCAGAACGGTCCTTGGTGGCAACAAGGCCGCGCCAGACGTGCCCCTACCGCCGGCGGCAGCGGGCGCTGCCGCGGCGTAGGGCTGCTTGCTCTGCGCAGGTGGTGACCCGGCTTCCCTCAAGCACACGCGACTGACTGGCGGACAGATCGGTGACCGGCAGCCCAGCCTCCTTCTCTGCCAGCATTCGCATCAAGCTCGTCGGGGGTAGCGCTTGGGGTAGCTTCTGAGCCACAAGCTGCAAAGGCCAACATTCTTCATAGGTAACCATCGACAAGGTTCGATTCCTGTCGGGGGGGCCACGACACGATCGGGGTGCAGGCATGCGTGTTCGACGCGACGCGGGACGATCGGCCGGGTTGGTGGCGGCGCTGCTGTTGTGCGCCATCGGCCCGCTCGCGGTCCGCGCCCAGCCGGTGGCCGACCGCCCGCCCGGCCTGCACGACGGCACGCCGCGCTGGCATGCGCTGACCGAGGTGCGCCTGGTGATCGCGCCGGGCCAGGTGATCGAGCGCGGCACCCTGGTATTGAAGGACGGCCTGGTGGCCGCCGCCGGCGCCGACGTGCCGGTGCCCGCCGGGGCACGTGTCTGGGCGCTGCCGGGGCGCACCGTCTACCCGGGTTTCATCGACCTGTCGACCAGTGTCGGCGTGCCGGCCGCGCTGCGCCGCGAGCCGCCGGCCCGGCCGCGCTGGGGCCTGGGCGCCGAATTGCCGCCGCCGCGCGAGCGGCCGCCGGCCGCTGCCGCGCTGGTGGGCCGCTCGATCGCCGCGGCCAACCGCTTCGTGCGGCCCGAACAGTCGGTCGCCGAGCAGCTCGAGTTCAAGCCCGAGGACCTGCGCGCCCAGCGTGCGCTCGGCTTCACCGCCGTGCTGGCGGTGCCGGGCACGGGCGTGTTCCGCGGCCAGAGCGCGCTGCTGGCGACCGGCGAACCCGGTGAGCCGGGCGATCTGGGCACGGCCAAGGCCCAGGTGATCGCGGCCCGCGCGGCGCAGCATCTCGCCTTCGAGGTGGACCGCACCGAGCGCTCCGACTACCCGCGCTCGCTGATGGGCGCGGTGGCGCTGGCGCGCCAGACCCTGCTCGATGCGCGCTGGTACCAGGCCGCGTCGGCCGCGGGCGGCGGCGAACGCCTGCCGCCGGACAGCTCGCTGCAGGCGCTGGCCGCGGTGCTCGAGCGCCGCCAGCCGGTGATCCACCACGCGCTCGACGAACTGGACCTGGCGCGCGCGGCGCGCCTGCGTGCCGAGTTCGGCCTGCAGATGGTGCTGCAGGGCACCGGCCACGAGTACCGGCGCGCTGCCTGGCTGAAGGCGAGCGGGCTGCCGGTGATCGTGCCGCTGGCCTTTCCCGAGGCGCCGGACGTGTCCGACCCCGACACCGCGATCGACGTGCCGCTGCAGCTGCTGCAGCACTGGGAGCAGGCGCCGTCGAACCTGGCGCTGCTCGAGCGCGTCGGCGTGCCCTTCGCGGTGACGGCGGCCGGGCTGAAGGACCCGGCGCGCGAGTTCTGGCCGCGCCTGCGCCAGGCGGTGCGGCGCGGGCTGAGCCCGGATCGCGCGCTGGCCGCGCTGACCACGCAGCCGGCCGCGCTGATCGGCCAGTCGGCCCGGCTGGGCAGCCTGCAGCCGGGGCGCATCGCCAACGTCGTGGTGGCGCGCGGCGACCTGTTCACCGACGCGCAGGCCGAGCCCGAGCTGGTGTTCGTCGACGGCCGGCCGCTGCCCAACGAGGCCTTCGAGCGCGGCGAGCTGCGCGGGCGCTGGCAGGCCGAGGCACCGGCCGAGGCTTTCGAGATCGCCGGCAGCGCCGCCGCGCCCGCGCTGCGCGGTGGCGAGCCCGGCCCCGGCT
>QJOU01000145.1 GCA_003265685.1 Piscinibacter caeni
CCGCGAGCCAGGCCGGCGCCGGCGCGGCGGCCGGGCGGCGCTTCGCCGCCGCCAGGGCCGGCCGGCCGGGGGCATCGAACAGGCGCGAGGCCACGGTCATCATCGCGGTGCCGTCGGCGATGCAGTGGTGGCAGCGCATCAGCAGCGCGCCGCCGCCTAGCACGTTGTCGATCACCTGCACCTGCCACAGCGGCAGGGCCGGGTCCAGCGGCATGCTGGCCATGTCGGCGACATGGCGCTGCAGCGCCCGCGCATCCCCCGGGGCCGGCAGGGCGACATGGTGCATGTGGCGCTCGAGCTCGAAGTCGTCCACGTCCTCCCAGTGCGGCGTGGCGTAGGGCAGCCCGCGTTCGACCACACGCTGGCGGAAGCGCTCAAAGCCGAGCAGCCGCTCGCGGTACAGCGCGAGCACCTTCGCGAAGTCGAGCCGCCGGCGCGTCAGCAGCACGGCGGTGATGATCGCGGGGTGCTCCGGCCCGTCCATGTGGTACCAGGCGGCATCGACGGGATCCATCGGGACGAGGGCCATGGACGGCTCCAGGGCTGCGTTGCCGGCCATGGTGGCGGCTCGGGGCGCGCCGGCGCTTGCGTCGGCTCAAGCAGGCGCCGCCGGCCGGCAAGGCTTGACGCCGACGGGTGGACCGAGGCGATAATCCGCCCGCGGCCGCAAGGCCGTCACGACATCGGGAGAGTCCGGCCCGCGCGCTGCGCGAGGTCGGCGCCGAAGGAGCAACCGCCCCGGAATCTCTCAGGCACCCGGACCGGCGTCGTGCATGAACTCTGAAGAGCGCGGGCGATTTCAACGCCCGCCCGCGCACCGAAGGAGCAAGCCCGGCGCCGCCACGGCCCGGGTGAATCTCTCAGGTCACGTACAGAGGGGGCCTCCGGCGCGCCACGGCGCGCACGGGGCCCACCCTGGCGTGTCGTGTCCTGAAGAGATCGCACCATGCAACACCTGGCCGTCATCGGCGCCGGCATCACCGGCGTCACCACCTCCTATGCCCTCGCCCGCCGCGGCTACGCGGTGACGCTGTTCGACCGGCATCACTACCCCGCGATGGAGACCTCGTTCGCCAACGGCGGGCAGCTCTCCGCCTCCAACGCCGAGGTCTGGAACCACTGGAGCACGATCGCCAAGGGCCTGCGCTGGATGACCCGGCGCGATGCCCCGCTGCTGGTGCACCCGGGCCCGACCTGGCACAAGCTGTCGTGGTTCGCGCAGTTCGTCGGCAGCATCGCGCGCTACCGCGACAACACCGTCGCCACCGCGCGCATGGCGGTCGAGGCGCGCCGCCACCTGTTCGCCTGGGCGGCCGAGGAAGGCATCGATTTCGACCACCGCCGCCAGGGCATCCTGCACGTCTACCGCGACCGCGCCGGCTTCGAGCACGCCGCCCGCGTGACGAAGCTGCTGGCCGAAGGCGGCCTGGAGCGCCGCGCCGTCACGCCGCAGGAGATGCGCGCCCTCGAGCCGACGCTCGCGGGCGACTACTACGGCGGCTTCTACACCGAGAGCGATTCGACCGGCGACATCCACAAGTTCACCGTCGGCCTGGCCGAGGCGGCAGCGCGCCGCGGCGTAGTGCTGCGCCTGGGCACGGACGTGGCGCGCGTGGCCGCCGACGAGCAGGGCGCGACGGTCGCGCTGCGCCACGGCAGTGGCCTGGAGGAGCAACGCTTCGACGGCCTGGTGGTGTGCGCCGGCGTCGGCAGCCGCGGCTTCGCGGCGCAGCTCGGCGACCGCGTCAACGTCTACCCGGTCAAGGGCTACTCGATCACCGTGCACCTGGACGACGCCGCCAGCCAGGCCGCTGCGCCGAGCGTCAGCCTGCTGGACGACGCGGCCAAGCTCGTCACCAGCCGGCTCGGGGCGGACCGCTTCCGCGTCGCCGGCACCGCCGAGTTCGCCGGCGTGGACCGCGACATCCGCGCCGACCGCATCGCGCCGCTGGTGGCCTGGGTGCGACAGTGCTTCCCGGGCGTCTCGACGCGGCGCGTCGTGCCCTGGGCCGGCCTGCGGCCGATGCTGCCGGACATGATGCCGCGCGTGGGCCGCGGCCGCAGCCCGCGGGTGTTCTACAACACCGGCCACGGCCACCTCGGCTGGACGCTGGGCGCGGCCACGGCCGAGATGGTGGCCTCGCTCATCGACGCGCGGCCGGCCGCGCGGCCGCTGCACGCCGCGCCGGCGCGGGCGGTGTAGGCGCGGGTGTCGCGAGCGCGAGCAGGTCGTCGACGAACACGCGCAGCACGGCCGGCACGGCCGCGCCGCGCCGGGTGATGAGCGCAAACGGCCAGCGGCTCTCGAGCCGCCGGCCGCCGACGCGGCGCAGCCGCCCCTGCTCGACCCAGCGCTGCGCGTAGTGCAGCGGCAGGAAGCCGATGTAGGCGCCCGAGAGCAGCAGCAGCGCCTGCGCCTCGACGTTGTCGACCGTCGCCGCCGCCTCGTCCGCCTGCAGCAGGCGCAGGTCGCGCTGCTGCAGGAAGCCGCGCGCGGCGACCCGGCTGCGCCGGATCAGCCCCGCCTCGGCCGGCGTGCCCGCGGCCTCGAACAGCGGGTGGCCCGGCGCGCAGAACAGGCCGTCGGCCTCCTCGTAGAGCGCCTGGTAGTTGAGCCCCGCCACCTGCAGCGGGAAATGGCCGATCGCCGCATGCAGCCGGCCGTCGATCACGCGCGCCTCGAGCTCGGCCGGGCTGCCGATGTAGATGTCGATGCGCACCTCGTCGCCATGCGCGAGGAAACGCTGCAGCGCCGCGGGCAGCGGCGACGCCGTGTCGGTGACGGTATTGTCGATCAGCCCGAGCTGCAGGCGGCCGGCGATGCGCTCGGCCAGCACGCTGGTGTCCATGCAGAAGCTCTCCACCGCCAGCAGCAGGCGCTGCGTCGCCGCGTAGGTGGCGTGGCCCTGCTCGGTGAGGCGGAAACCGCTGCGGCCGCGGTCGCACAGCTTCATGCCCAGGCGCGTCTCGAGCGCCGTCATCTGCTCGCTGATCGTGCTCTGGCCGACGTTCAGCGCCGCCTGCGCGGCCGAGAAGCCGCCGTGCCGCACCACCGCGACGAACACACGCAGCAACTTCAGGTCGACGTCGTGCAGCTGTCGCATCGTGCGCTCCCGCTACGGGTTGGCCCGGGGATCACATCGGTTGTGGCGATGTGAACTTTTGTTGTTCGGTATTTTATCGAAGCGACGCGATCCCGAAGATGCGCCCCACGCCAGCGACCGCCGGCACGCCATTCGAGGAGACCGCCCCATGCCCACCCCCGCTGCCGACAACGGTTACGAGACCGGCCGGCTCAACCTGCCCTTCGTGGGCCTGTGCACCTTCGGCAAGGCGCCGCCCTGCCTGGACTGGGACCGCATCGACGCCGACGTCGCGATCCTCGGCGCGCCCAACGACATGGGCACGCAGTGGCGCAGCGGCGCGCGCTTCGGCCCGCGCGCGATCCGCGAGGCCTCGACGCTGTTCGCCTTCGGCCACGCCGGCGCCTACGACCACGAGGACGACACCACCTACCTGACGCGCAAGCAGGTGCGCATGGTCGACATCGGCGACGCCGACATCGTGCACACCGACCAGACCCGGAGCAACGCGAACATCGAGCATGCGGTGCGCAAGGTGCTGGCCGCCGGCGCGATGCCGGTGGTGCTGGGCGGCGACCACTCGGTGCACGCGCCGGTGATGCGCGCCTTCGAGGGCCGCGGGCCGATCCACATCGTGCACGTCGACGCGCACCTGGACTTCGTCGACGAGCGCCACGGCGTGCGCTGGGGCCACGGCAACCCGCTGCGCCGCGCCAGCGAGATGGCGCATGTCTCGGGCATGACGCAGCTGGGCATCCGCAACGTGAGCTCGTCCAACCGCAGCGACTACGACGCCGCGCGCGCCGCCGGCTCGGACATCCTCTCGGTGCGCCAGGTGCGCGCCCTCGGCACCGAGGGCGTGCTGGCGCGCATCCCCGAGGCGCCGGCCTACTACCTGACGATCGACATCGACGCCTTCGACCCGTCGATTGCGCCGGGCACCGGCACGCCCAGCCACGGCGGCTTCCTCTACTGCGAGGTGCTCGAGCTGATCCAGGCGCTGGCGCGGCGCGCGCAGGGCCGCATCGTCGGCATCGACCTGGTCGAGGTCGCACCCGCCTACGACCCGGCCGGCACCACGCCCATCCTCGCCGCCCAGCTGCTGCTCAACAGCCTGGGCTTCATCTTCCACGCCCGCGCCCAGGCGCGCGGCTGAGCCCTTCCGGAGAAGACCTTGGACCGCATCGTCACCGACTACCTGCAGCGCCACGGCGTCTCGGCCGCCGCGCAGGCCTTCCTCGCCCGGCCGCAGCGCCTGTACATCGGCGGGCAGTGGCTCGAATCGAGCAACGGCGCGACCGACGCCTCGATCGAACCCTCGACGCTCGGCGAGATCACCCGCATCGCGATGGCCACGCCGGCCGACCTCGACCGTGCCGTCGCCGCCGCGCGCGCCGCCTTCGACGGCGGGCCGTGGCGCACGATGAAGCCACTGGCACGCGAGCGCCTGATCCACCGCCTGGCCGACCTGATCGAGCAGCATGCCGGCGAACTGGCCGAGATCGAATCGGTCGACATGGGCAAGTCGGTGGTCGCCGCGCGCGACGTCGACGTGCAGGGCACGGTCGACACCTTCCGCTACTTCGCCGGCTGGGCCAGCAAGCTGCACGGCCGCACCGTCGAGCCCTCGGCGCTGCCGGGGCGCTACGTGGCCTACACGCGCCGCCAGCCGGTCGGCGTGGTGGGCGCGATCGTGCCCTGGAACTTCCCGCTGCAGACCATGGCCTGGAAGGTGGCCGCGGCGCTGGCCGCCGGCTGCACCGTGGTCGTCAAGCCGGCCGAGCTGACCTCGCTGTCGACGCTGCGCTTCGCCGAGCTGGTGGAGGAAGCCGGCTTCCCGCCGGGCGTCGTCAACATCGTCACCGGCACCGGGCGCGAGATCGGCGCGGCGATGGCGCGCCACCCGGGCATCGACAAGCTCAGCTTCACCGGCTCGACCGCCGTCGGCCAGGAGGTCGGCCGGGCTGCGGTGAGCGGGCTGAAGCGGCTGACGCTCGAGCTCGGCGGCAAGTCGCCGGTGCTGGTGCTGGAGGACGCCGACCTCGCCGCCGCCGCGCGCGCCGTCGCCAACGGCGTGTTCTTCAATTCGGGCCAGGTGTGCGACGCCGGCACGCGGGTCTACGTGCAGCGCAGCGTGCACGACGCCTTCCTGCGCGAGCTGGTGGCGGTGACGAGCTCGCTCAAGGTCGCACCCGGGCTCGATCCGGACTGCTTCATCGGCCCGCTCGTCTCGCCGCAGCACAAGCAGCGCGTCAGCGCCTACATCGACGCGGGCCTGACCGAAGGCGCCGAGCTGCTGCTGGGCGGCGCGCGCCGCGAGGGCTGCTTCGTCGAGCCGGCGATCTTCGCCCACACCCGCGCCGACATGCGCATCGTGCGCGAGGAGATCTTCGGCCCGGTGCTGGTGACCGCACCGTTCGACACGCTCGAGGAGGCGCTCGCCTGCGCGAACGACTCGCCCTACGGCCTGGCCGCGGCGATCTACTCGAACGACCTGGCGCGCGTGCACGGCCTGATCCCGCGCCTGCAGGCCGGCACGGTGTACGTCAACGCCCACAGCACGCTCGACCCGGCGCTGCCCTTCGGCGGCTTCAAGCAGTCCGGCTTCGGCAAGGACCTGGGCGCCGAGCAGCTCGACCACCTGCTGGAAACCCAGGCCGTCTGGATCACCCTGCCCTGAAGACAAGGCCCCGGCCTTCGTCCCACAATCGCCACGCGCGGACCCCGCGCCGGCATTCATGTCGAGGAGACAACGATGCACGACAACTTCGACCCCGAACGCGCGCAGGACCTGGAGATGCGCCTGCGCTCCTACGAGGCGCTCGAGCGCCAGCCCTACTGGCCCGGTGCGCTGGGCGCGGCCGACTGGTGGGGCGCGCTGGCGTTCACGCTGGTGCTGCTGCTGGGCGGCCTGGCCTGGGGGGTCTGACCATGGACCGCACCGAAGAATTCCGCCTCGCCGCCGAACGCGGCGACACCCCGCTGCTGCCCGGCGAACGCCTGTGGGGCTTCTGGGAGTTCACCTACGCCAACTCGGCCCTCGCGATCGCGACCTGGGCCTTCCTGATCGGCGGCGCGACGGCCGCCTTCGTCGGCCCGCGCGAGGGCATCGCGGCGATCGTGATCGGCAACCTGATCGGCGTGATGCTGGTTGCGCTGCCGACCTGCCTGCCCTGCGGCAAGTACGGCACCGAGCAGTTCACGCTGCTGCGCAGCACCTTCGGCCGCAACGGCAGCCGGCTGGTCTATGCGCTTGCCGTGGTGCTGCTGACGCTCGGCTGGCTGGCCGTGCTCGGCATCATGTTCGGCCGCTCGGTGGACAGCATGCTCACGCTGCTGCAGACCGGCCAGGCCGCCGGCACCCCGGCGCACCCGCTGCTGGTGGCGGTGCTCGCCGGGCTGGCCATCGTCATCACCGGGCTGGTGGTGGCGCGCGGGCCGACCTCGATCAAGTGGTTCAACATGGTGATGGCGCCGGCCCTGGTGGCGCTGATGTTCGCGATGCTCTGGCTGATCTTCGCGAAGCATTCCTGGCACGAGCTGATGGGCCTGGCCGCGCTCGACCCGCCCAGCGCCGACAAGCGGCTGAACTTCATGATCGCCGTGGAGGTGAACATCGCCGCGGGCTTCTCGTGGTGGCCCTACCTCGGCAACCTGGCACGCCTGTCGAAGAACCAGCGCACCTCGTTCTGGCCCAACGTCATCGGCGTGTTCGGCGCCGCGGCGCTGGGGGAGGTGGTCGGCCTGCTCGGCGCGGCCGCGATGGGCCACAGCGACCCGACGGTGTGGATGACCGGCGTCGGCGGCCTGGTGGTCGGTGTGGTCGCGCTCGGCTTCGTCGCCTTCGCCAACGTCACCAGCATGATCAACATCCTCTACACCTCGGTGGTCGGCCTGCGCCAGCTCGGCGGCCGGCTGATGGCGCGGGTGTCGTGGGACGGCCTCGTGATCCTGTTCTGCATCGTGCCGCTGGCGCTGGCGTTCCTGACGCCCGGGCTGTACGACGGCTTCTTCATCTTCCTGGTCTGGACCTCGGCGTTGAATGCGTCGCTCGCGGGCATCGGCATGGCGGACTACTTCCTGCTGCGCCGCCAGCGCATCAGCCTGCGCGCGGTGTTCGCCTCGGACGCGGCCAGCCCGTTCGCCTACTGGAAGGGCTTCAACCCGTTCGCGCTCGCCGCGCTCGCGGTCGGCTTCGGCGTCTACGTGCTGGTCTTCAACCCGCAGACGCTGGCCGCCGGACCGGGCTTCGCGCTGCTGTCGGCCTCGCTGCCGGCCTTCGTGGCCGCGGCGCTGGTGCACTGGGCCGGCGCCCGGCTGTTCGGCAGCCGCCGCTTCGGCGACTACGGCCACCGCGAGGCGGCCACTCCGCAACCCGTGCCGGCCGTGCGCTGAAGGAGGCGAGCCATGGAAGAGACTTTCGACTATGTCGTCGTCGGCGCCGGCTCGGCGGGCTGCGTGCTCGCCGCCCGCCTGAGCGAGGACCCGCAGGTCAGCGTGCTCGTGCTCGAGTACGGCGGCAGCGACCGCAGCGTGATCATCCAGATGCCCAGCGCGTTCTCGCTGCCGATGAACACCAAGCGCTACAACTGGCACTACGAGACCGCCGAGGAGCCGCACCTGGGCGGCCGGCGCCTGCACTGCCCGCGCGGCAAGGTGCTGGGGGGCTCGTCGTCGATCAACGGCCTGGTCTACATCCGCGGCCACGCCTACGACTTCGACGAATGGGAGTCGCTCGGCGCGCACGGCTGGAGCTACCGCAACTGCCTGCCCTACTTCAAGCGCGCCGAGCACTTCAAGTTCGGCGGCGACGCCTACCGCGGCGGCGACGGCCCGCTGCACACCAACAACGGCAACGACATGGCCAACCCGCTGTACGGCGCCTGGGTCGAGGCCGGCGCGCAGGCGGGCTACGCCAAGACCGACGACTGCAACGGCTACCTGCAGGAGGGCTTCGGCGCGATGCACATGACCGTCAAGGACGGCGTGCGCTGGTCCACCGCCAACGCCTACCTGCGCCCGGCGATGAGCCGGCCGAACCTGAAGGTCGTGACGCACGCGATGACCCGCGAGATCGTGCTCGAGGGCAAGCGTGCCACCGGCGTGCGCTACGAGGTCGACGGCGGCGAGGTGCGCCTGGCGCGCGTGCGCCGCGAGGTGCTGGTGGCGGCCGGGCCGATCGGCTCGCCGCACCTGCTGCAGCGCTCGGGCATCGGCCCGGGCGAGGTGCTGCAGCGCGCCGGCGTGGCGGTGAAGCACGACCTGCCCGGCGTCGGCGCCAACCTGCAGGACCACAGCGAGATCTACATCCAGTGGGCCTGCAAGCAGCCGATCACGCTGAACGGCCACATGGGGCCGATGGGCAAGCTGGCGATCGGCGCGCGCTGGCTGGCCACCCGCGAGGGCCTGGGCGCGAGCAACCATTTCGAGGCCGGCGGCTTCATCCGCTCGCGCGCCGGGCTGCGCTGGCCGGACATCCAGTTCCACTTCCTGCCCGCGGCGATGCGCTACGACGGCCACGAGCCGATCGAGGGCCACGGCTTCATGGTGCTGACCGGGCCGAACAAGCCCAAGAGCCGCGGCCATGTGCACCTGGTCTCGCCCGACCCCTACGTGCATCCCGAGATCCGCTTCAACTACCTCGCGCACGAGGACGACCGCGACGGCTTCCGCCGCTGCGTGCGGCTGACGCGCGAGATCGTCGGCCAGCCGGCGATGGATCCGTACCGCGGCGAGGAGCTGGCGCCGGGCCAGGACGTGCGCACCGACGACGAGATCGATGCCTTCGTGCGCGAGACCATGGAGTCGACCATGCACCCCTGCGGCAGCT
This sequence comes from Piscinibacter caeni, assembly GCA_003265685.1. Classification (GTDB taxonomy): domain Bacteria; phylum Pseudomonadota; class Gammaproteobacteria; order Burkholderiales; family Burkholderiaceae_C; genus Piscinibacter; species Piscinibacter caeni. The sequence goes on from QJOU01000145.1 coordinate 8,914, forward strand.
GCCGCATGGGCGAGGACGCGCTGGCGGCGGTCGACTCCGAGCTGCGCGTGCGCGGCCTGCAGGGGCTGCGGGTGATCGACTCCTCGGTGTTCCCGACCGAGCCGAACGGCAACCTGAACGCGCCGACCATCATGATCGCCGAACGCGCCGCCGACCTGGTGCGCGGCCGCGGCATGCTGGCGCCGGACGACGCACCGGTCGGCCAGGTCGACGACTGGGCCACGCGCCAGCGCAGCGGCGCGCCGCTGCGCGCGGTGGCGGCCTGAGGCGCGGGCTGGAATAAGGCGTCGCGAGCCGCCGTACACCGGAGGTCGCCGGCCGCCGCCGGCCCCCCGTTGGAGGCGCCCGATGCCGGCCGCAGGTCCTGTCGCACTCGCCGACCCCGTCTGCGGGCGGCCGGTCACGCTCGAGGTCGAACACCGCCATGTCCACGGTGGCGCGCTGTTCGTCTTCTGCGGCGAGGAGTGCCGCGCCGCCTTCGTCGCCCACCCGCGCCGCTGGGCCTTCATCACGCTGTGCGGCGGCGTGCGCCCGTCGCCGCCGGCGGGGCTGCCGCCGACTGCGCCGCCGCGCGCCGGCGCGGCACCGGCGTCGCCCGGCATGCTGGCGCGCTGGCGCGAGAAGCGCTTCGCGCTGACCTGCTGCCGCGAGATGCTCGAGCTGTACCACGCCGTCGCGCGCAGCCGGCCGGAGCTCTCCGGCGAGGCGCTGTACCGCCACGTGGTGGCGCAGCGCCTGGGGGCCGACGGTCCGGCGGCCGCCGAGATGATCCGCGGCGCCGCGCAGAGCTACGCCAGCTGGCCGGTCGAGCGCGCGCTGACCTTCCGCGACGTGGTGCGCTACGTCGTGGTGTCGGATCTGATCGGGCTGCACCGCGACACCCCCTGGGTGCACGAGGGCCTGAAGCGCCTGGTCGACGACAGCGTGCCGGCCCGGCTCTAGGAGCCTGCGGGCAAACCCGCTGCCGGGTGGCGCCCCGATGCTGTACTCTGTATACAGAGTACGAATTCATGCCGCCGCGCCTGCTCAAGCTCGAGACCGCCCCGGACCTGGTCGACCAGGTCTACCGCGCGCTGCACGACGCGATCAGCGCCGGCACGCTGGCGCCGGGCGAGCGCATCGTGCAGGAGGAGCTGGCGCAGCAGTTCGAGGTGTCGCGGCAGCCGGTGCTGCAGGCGCTGCGCCTGCTGAAGCAGGACGGCCTGGTGGAAGACGCGCCCGGCCGCGGCCTGCAGGTCAGCACGCTGGACGTCGCGTCGATCGCGCAGGTCTACCAGGTGCGCGGCGCGCTCGACGCGCTGGCCGCGCGGCTGGCGGCCGAGCACGGACGGCCGCTGGACGCCCGGCTGATCGAACGTGGCCGCAAGGCGGCGGCCGGCCGCAGCGTGGCCGCGCTGATCGAGGCCGACCATGCGTTCCACCGCGCCATCTACGCCGCCGCCGGCAATCCGCTGATCGAGCGCAGCGCGCAGCTGCACTGGAGCCACGCGCGCCGCGCGATGGGTGCGACGCTGCAGCGCTCGGCGCTGCGCGACACCGTGTGGGACGAACACGAGGCGATCGCCGGCGCGATCGCCGCCGGCGATGCGGAGCGGGCCGAGCAGCTGATGCGCGCGCACTGCCGGCATGCCGCCGACCACCTGGCGCGCCGCCTCGCGGACGTGCCGCTTGCCTCCGGAGAGAAACGATGAAACTGAGCCCCGAGCAACTCGCGCAGTTCGAGCGCGACGGTTACCTGTTCTTCCCCGGCCTGTTCAGCCCCGAGGAGACGAAGACGCTGACCGATGCGGTGCCCGCGCTGTATGCGCGGCGCGAGGCCTACAACGTGCGCGAGAAGGGCCGCGACGCGGTGCGCACGAACTTCGCCGCGCACCTGTACAGCGAACCGTTTGCGAAGCTGGCGCGCCACCCGCGCATGGTCGAGCCGGTGGAAGCCCTGTTCGGCGAGAAGGTGTACATGCACCAGTTCAAGATCAACGGCAAGATGGCCTTCGAGGGCGACGTCTGGCAATGGCACCAGGACTACGGCACCTGGCGCAACGACGACCTGATGCCCACCGAGCGGGCCATGAACGTGGCGATCTTCCTGGACGACGTGAACGCGTTCAACGGCCCGCTGATGTTCATTCCCGGCAGCCACAAGAAGGGCGTGATCGACGCGAAGCACGACCTCACCACCACCAGCTACCCGCTGTGGACGGTGGACAACGCGCTCGTCGCGCAACTGGTCGAGCGTGCCGGCGGCAGGAATGGGGGCATCGTCTCGCCCACGGGCCCTGCCGGCTCGATGATCCTGTTCCACTCCTGCCTGGTGCATGCGTCGAGCAGCAACCTGAGCCCGTGGAACCGCGTCAGCGTCTACCTGTCGCTGTGTGCAGTGTCCAACCACATCCGCCGCTTCAAGCGCCCGGAGTACATCGCGCACCGCGACTTCACCCCGATCGAGTGCCTCCCGGACGACTGCCTGCTGAAGGACTACCCGGTCGAGCTGCCGTGGAAGAACGGCATGCCGGGCAGCGCGCTCGTCACCTCGCTGGACCGGATCGACGAACCGAAGAAGGCCGCCTGACATGAACCTGCACGCGAAGCTCCTGCAGCGCCAGGCCGAGGGCCGGCCGGTGCGCGTCGGCCTGATCGGCGCCGGCAAGTTCGGCTCGATGTACCTGGCGCAGGTACCGCGCACGCCGGGCGTGCACCTGGTCGGCATTGCGGACCTTTCGCCCGCCGCAGCGCGCACCAACCTCGCGCGCGTCGGCTGGGAGCCGCAGCGCACCGAGGCCGCGTCGCTCGACGAGGCGCTGAATCACGGCAGCACGCATGTGGGCGAGGACTGGCGCGCGCTGGTGAAGCACCCGGCGATCGACGTGATCGTCGAGTGCACCGGGCACCCGATTGCCGCGGTCGACCATTGCCTCGAGGCCTTCGCGCAAGGCAAGCACGTGGTCAACGTCACCGTCGAGGCCGATGCCTTCTGCGGCCCGCTGCTGGCGAAGAAGGCAGCCGAAGCCGGCGTGGTGTACTCGATGGCCTTCGGCGACCAGCCTGCGCTGATCTGCGACCTGGTCGACTGGGCGCGCACCTGCGGTTTCCCGGTCGTCGCCGCGGGGCGCGGCCACAAGTGGCTGCCGCACTTCTGCGAGTCGACGCCCGACACCGTCTGGGGCCACTACGGCCTGACCCCCGAGCAGGCTCAGCGCGGCGGGCTGAACCCGAAGATGTTCAACAGCTTCCTCGACGGTTCCAAGCCCTCGATCGAATCGACCGCGGTCTCCAACGCCACCGGTCTGGCGGTGCCGAGCAACGGCCTGCTGTACCCGCCGGCGAGCGTGGAGGACATCCCCTACGTCACGCGGCCGAAGAGCGAGGGCGGCGTGCTCGAGAAGAAGGGCATGGTCGAGGTGATCTCCTCGCTCGAGACCGACGGGCGCAGGATCCCCTACGACATCCGCATGGGCGTGTGGGTCACGGTCGAGGGCGAGACCGAGTACATCAGGAACTGCTTCGAGGAATACAACGCGCACACCGACCCGAGCGGGCGCTACTTCACGCTCTACAAGCGCTGGCACCTGATCGGGCTGGAGGTGGGCGTGTCGGTCGCCAGCGTCGCGCTGCGCGGCGAGCCCACCGGCGTGGCGACCGGCTGGAACGCCGACGTGGTGGCCACCGCCAAGCGCGACCTGCAGCCCGGCGAGCTGCTCGACGGCGAAGGCGGCTACACGGTGTGGGGCAAGCTGCTGCCGGCGACGACCTCGATCGCCCTCAACAACGGCGAAGGTGGCCTGCCGCTCGGCCTGGCGCACGGCGTGAAGGTCGTGCGGCCGGTGAAGCAGGGCCAGAGCCTCTCCTGGGCCGACGTGGCGATGGACACCGGCACGCATGCCTACCGCACCCGGCGGGCGATGGAAGACCTGTTCGCACCGCAGCGGCGGGCCGCCTGAGGGCGCAACGATGGACGAGCTGCTGATCCGCGGCGCGACGCTCTACGACGGCAGCGGCGCCGAGCCGTGCCGGGCCGACCTGGCCGTGCGCGGCGGCCGCATCCGCGCCATCGGCACCGACCTCGCCGCCGACGCGCGGCGCGTGATCGACGCCGACGGCCTGGCGCTGATGCCCGGCATCGTCGACAGCCACACCCACTTCGACGCCCAGCTCACCTGGGATCCGTTCGTGCGGCCCTCGCCGGCGCTCGGCGTCACCACGGCGGTGATCGGCAACTGCGGCTTCACGATCGCGCCCTGCCGTCCGGCCGACCGCGAGCTGACGATGCGCAACCTGACGCAGGTCGAAGGCATGTCGCTCGAGGTGCTGCAACGCGGCATCCGCTGGGAGTTCGAGACCTTCGCCGAGTACCTCGCCTTCCTGCGCCGGCGCGGCAGCGCGGTCAACCTGGCGGCCTACGTGGGCCACTCCTCGCTGCGCACCTGGGTGATGGGCGAGGACGCCAACCGGCGCGAGGCCACGCGCGCGGAGATCGCGGAGATGGTGGCGCTGGTCGACGAGGCGATGCGCGCCGGCGCGGTCGGCCTGGCCAGCTCCACCAGCCCGGCGCACAACGGCGCCGGCGGCGCGCCCATGCCCTCGCGCCTGGCCGGCGATGCCGAGCACCTGGCGCTCATCGAGGCCATGGGCGCCGGCGGCCGGCGCGGCGTCTACATGGTGACCAAGGGCGCGCAGATGCCGGTGGCGCTGCTGGAGGAGATGAGCGCCCGCTCGGGCCGGCCGGTGATGATCGCCGCGCTGCTGCACAACGGCACCAACCCCGGCGCGGTGTTCGCCGACCTGGACGCGATCAGCGCCGCCAACGAGCGCGGCCGCCGTCTGCTCGGCCAGGTGTCGTGCTGCCCGCTGACGATGGAGTACACGCTCGCCTCGCCCTACCCCGTCGAGGGCCTGGCCAGCTGGCAGGCGGCGCTGGGCAAACAGGGCGCGGCGCTCGAGGCGGTGCTGGCCGACCCGCTGTTCCGCCAGAACGTGCGCGACGAGCTGGCCCGGCCCTCGGCCTTCCGGCTCTTCAACGGCGAGTGGGACAAGGTGCACGTGGTGCAGGTGGCGCAGGAGCGCCACCGCGCGCTGGAGCAGAAGAGCATCGCCGAGCTGGCCCGGCGCACCGGCAAGGACCCGCTCGACCTGATGCTCGACCTCGCGCTCGACGAGGACCTGCAGACCATCTTCACCGCCCAGCTGCTCAACAGTGACGAGGAGGCCGTGGCCCGGCTGCTGACGCATCCGCACAGCGTGGTGTCGCTGTCCGACGCGGGCGCGCACCTGACCTTCTTCAACGACGCCGGCTTTGGCCTGCACCTGATGGGCCATTGGGTGCGCGAGCGCGGCGTGATGAGCCTCGCCGAGGCGGTGCGGCGCCTGACGCACCAGAGCGCCGCGCTGTTCGGCCTGCCCGGGCGCGGCCTGCTGCGCGAAAGCTGGGCGGCCGACCTGCTGCTGTTCGACCCGGCCCGCGTGGGCCGCAGCACCGCGCGGCGTGTGTTCGACCTGCCCGGCGGCGCACCGCGCCTGCACACCGATGCGATCGGCCTGCACGGCGTGTGGGTCAACGGCATGCAGGTGGCCGACGCGAACGGGCTGATCGAGAATGCGGCCCTCGCCGGCGAACTCGTCACGCACTTCGAGCATCGGGCATGAACCCGCCGACCTTCGACCGCTTCGCCGCCGCGGCCCGCGCCGACGGCTTCGACGAGGTGCTCGAGCGCAGCTGGGCACCCGGCACGGTGCTCGAGACCCACACGCACGACTTCGGCGTGCGCGCCCTGGTCGTGCGCGGCGAGATGTGGCTGACGGTGGGCGAGGCCACGCAACACCTGCGCACGGGCGACCCCTTCGTGCTCGACGCGAACGTGCCGCATGCCGAGCGCTACGGGGACGAGGGCGCCACCTACTGGGTCGCGCGGCGGCGATGAGCGACGATTCGATCCAGCCCCACCTGGCGCCGCACGACTCCGACCCGCAGGAAACCGCCGAGTGGCGCGCCGCCTTCGCCGCGGTGCTGGCCCACGAGGGCCCGGCGCGTGCCCGCTTCCTGCTCGACGAACTGGCGCGGCTCGCGCGCACGCCGGCGGTGGGCTGGGAGCCGCCGCGCGGCACGCCCTACATCAACAGCATCCCGGTCGAGCGCCAGGGGCGCTTCCCGGGTGACCTGGCCATCGAGGAGCGGCTCGCGTCCATCATGCGCTGGAATGCGCTCGCGATGGTGGTGCGCGCCAACCAGGCGCATGGCGAGCTGGGTGGGCACATCGCCAGCTATGCGAGCGCGGCGGACCTGTTCGAGGTCGGCTTCAACCACTTCTTCCATGCGCGCGACCTGATCTTCTACCAGCCGCATTCGGCGCCGGGCGTCTACGCACGCGCCTTCCTCGAAGGGCGCTTGAGCGAGAACGACCTGGCGCACTACCGCCAGGAGCTGAGCGCGGCGGGCCAGGGGGCCACCGGCCTGTCCAGCTACCCGCACCCCTGGCTGATGCCCACGTTCTGGCAGTTCCCGACCGGCTCGATGGGGCTGGGCCCGATCAGCTCCATCTACCAGGCGCGCTTCATGCGCTACCTGCAGCACCGCGGCCTGCAGGACACGCAGGGACGGCGCGTCTGGGGCGTGTTCGGCGACGGCGAGATGGACGAGCCCGAGAGCATGAGCGCGCTGACGCTGGCCGCGCGCGAGGGGCTGGACAACCTGGTCTGGGTGGTCAACTGCAACCTGCAGCGGCTCGACGGCCCGGTGCGCGGCAACGGCCGCATCGTCGACGAACTCGAGGCGCTGTTCGCGGGTGCCGGCTGGCGCGTCATCAAGCTCGTGTGGGGCTCCGACTGGGACGGCCTGTTCGCGCGCGACGCGGGCGGTGCGCTGCTGCGCGCCTTCGCCAGCACGGTGGACGGCCAGTTCCAGACCTTTGCCGCCAAGGACGGCCGCTACAACCGCGAGCACTTCTTCGGCCAGGATCCGGCGCTCGCCGCGCTCGCGCAGGGCCTGACCGACGAGCAGATCGACCGCCTGAAGCGCGGCGGGCACGACCTGGTGAAGATCCACGCCGCCTACGCCGAGGCGCTGCGCACGGTTGGCCGCCCGGTGGTGGTGCTGGCGCAGACCAAGAAGGGCTACGGCATGGGCGAGGCCGGCCAGGGCCGCATGACCACGCACCAGCAGAAGAAGCTCGGCGACGAGGACCTGATCGCGTTCCGCAACCGCTTCAACCTGCCGCTGTCCGACGAGCAGGCCAAGAACCTCGCCTTCTTCAGGCCGGCCGACGACGCGCCCGAGCTGCGCTACCTGCGCGAGCGCCGCGCCGCGCTCGGCGGCTTCGTGCCGGTGCGGCGCAGCACGGCAGCGCCGGTGCCTGTGCCGGCGGTCGAGGGCTGGGGCGGCTTCGCGCTGAACGCCGAGGGCAAGGAGATGAGCACCACGATGGCCGTGGTGCGCATGCTCGGCGCGCTGCTGAAGGACCCGGCGCTCGGCCCGCGCCTCGTGCCCATCGTGGCCGACGAGGCGCGCACCTTCGGCATGGCCAACCTCTTCAAGCAGGTCGGCATCTACAGCAACGTGGGCCAGTGCTACGAGCCGGAGGACATCGGCTCGGTGCTCAGCTACCGCGAGGCGCAGGACGGCCAGATCCTCGAGGAGGGCATCAGCGAGGCCGGCGCACTGAGCTCGTGGACCGCCGCGGCCACCAGCCACTCGGTGCACGGCGTGGCGATGCTGCCGTTCTACATCTACTACTCGATGTTCGGCTTCCAGCGCGTGGGCGACCTGATCTGGGCCGCGGCAGACCAGCGCTCGCGCGGCTTCCTGCTCGGCGCGACGGCTGGCCGCACCACGCTCGGCGGCGAGGGCCTGCAGCACCAGGACGGCTCGAGCGTGCTGGCCGCCGCGGCGGTGCCCAACTGCCGCGTCTACGAGCCGGCCAGCGCCGGCGAGGTGGCGGTGATCGTGGCGCACGGCATGCACGAGATGCTCGAGCAGCAGCGCGACGTCTTCTACTACGTGACCGTGGGCAACGAGAACCAGCCGCAGGCCTCGCTGCCCGCCGCGGCCCACGCGGACGTGGTGCGCGGCCTGTGGCGCGCGCAGGCGGCGGACGCGCCGGCGCTGCGACTGCTCGGCTCGGGCGCGATCCTGCGCGAGGTGCTGGCCGCAGCCGACCTGCTGCGCACCGACTGGGGCGTGGCAGCCGAGGTCTGGAGTGCCACCAGCTATGCCGAGCTCGAACGCGAGGCGCGCGAGGCACAGCGCTGGAACCGGCTGCACCCGGGCCAGCCGGCGCGCATGGCGCACCTGCAGCGCTGCCTGCCCGGCCCGGCGCCGGTGGTGGCGGCGAGCGACTGGCTGCGCGCCTGGCCGCTGTCGGTGGCGCCCTACCTCGAGGCGCGCATGACGGCGCTGGGCACCGACGGCTTCGGCCGCAGCGACACACGTGCTGCGCTGCGCCGCTTCTTCGAGGTGGACCGCTTCCAGGTGGTGCTGGCCGCGCTGACGGCGCTCGACCATGCAGGCGCCGCGGACGCGATCGCGCGCTACGGCATCGCGGCGGACGCCCCGCCGCCGTGGACGGTCTGATCAGGCCCTAGCGGAACCGGCTCGGCAGCGCCAGCACCTGGGCGCTGCGACGCTGGGCGCGCGCTTCGCGGCGCGCGCGGGCGGCCGCCGGCTCGAACAGCGCCACCAGGCGCTGCCACCAGCCCGGCCCGGCCAGCGTCGGCAGCTTCGACGGCGCGCGCAGGCGGCGCTGCGGCGGCAGCGCGAGGTGCAGGGCGACGGCGGACTGCGGGGCGTGGCTGAAGTGGTTCATGGTGGCGCCTCGGATCGTTTCCGGAAGTATCCGCAGCCGCCGGCGGCGCGCCATCCCCCCAGGAGAGGGCCGGTTCAGGCCTGTCGCGCGCGGCCCACAGTGCCGCAGGCTTCCATGACCGGCGCCCGCACGCATTGCAGCGTCACATGGCCGATGCGGAAACGCCGGCGCAGTTCGTCGGTGGCGTGACGCAGGAACTCGTCGTCCGCGGGGCCGCCGGGCATCACCAGGTGGGCGGTCAGCGCCACCTCGGAGGTACCCATCGCCCAGACGTGCAGGTCCTGCACCTCGGCCACGCCCGGCAGCGCGCGCAGGCAGTCGTGCACCGCGCGCAGGTCCACATGCGCCGGCACGCCGTCGAACAGCAGGTGCAGCGACTGGCGGAGCAGGCTCCAGGTGCCGATCACGATGACCGCGGCGATCAGCAGGCTGGCCACCGGGTCGATCCAGGCCCAGCCCAGCCACAGCGTCAGCGCGCCGGCCACCACCACGCCGGCCGAGACCAGCGCGTCGCTGGCCATGTGCAGGTAGGCACTGCGCACGTTCAGGTCGTCCTGGCCGCGCATGAAGAGCCAGGCTGTCGCACCGTTGATCACGATGCCGACGGCGGCGACGACGATGATCGTGACGCCCTGCGTCTCGTGCGGCACCTGCAACCGGCCGACGGCCTCCCAGGCAAGCGAGCCCATCGCCACCAGCAGCAGCAGCGCATTGGCGAACGCGGCCAGGATGCTGGCGCGCTTGAAGCCGTAGGTGTGGCGCGGGCCCGGCCGCAGCCGGCCGGCCAGCGCACCCGCCCAGGCGAGCACCAGGCCAGCCACGTCGCTCAGGTTGTGGCCCGCATCGGCCAGCAGCGCAAGCGAATCGACTCGCCAGCCGTAGAAGGCCTCCACCGCCACGAAGCCGAGGTTCAGCGCGATGCCGATCGCGAACGCCCGGTCGAAGCTGGCCGGCGCG
>KZ836144.1 GCA_003265685.1 Piscinibacter caeni
CGCCTGGGCCACGCGCGGCGTGCGGCTTGCCGTGCAGGCCGAGGGCGACCTCGGCGCGCGCATCGCCGCCGCGTTCGCGCAGGCCTTCGAGAGCGCGCCGCGGGTGCTGCTGATCGGCACCGACGCGCCGCGTCTGGACGCCGCGGTGCTGCGCGTCGCGGCCGCCGCGCTCGACAGACACGACGCGGTGTTCGTGCCCGCGCTGGACGGCGGCTACGCGCTGGTCGGCCTGCGCGGCCCGCAACCACGCCTGTTCGAGCCCATGCCCTGGAGCACGCCGGTCGTGATGGCCCGCACCCGCGATCGCCTGCACGAACTCGGCCTGCGCCATGCCGAGCTGGCGCCGCTGGCCGACATCGACGAGCCGCCCGACCTGCTGCAGCTGGACGGACTCGGATGGACGCCCTGACCGATTCCCTGACCGAGGCCCTGCGCGCCGCGCTGCGTGCCCGGCGTTCCCCGTGGGCCGACGCGCCGATCGAGCCGCTGCCCGATGCCGGCCTCGCGCACGCGCACCTGCGCCTCAGGGGCACCGGCGTGCTGGCGCGGGTACCCAAGCAGAGCCAGCTCGACCTGCCGGCCGCCACGAACCTGGCCTACCAGGCTGCATGCTTCGAGCGCGCCGCGCCGAGCGGCCAGGTGCCGCGCCTGCACGGCGTGCTGCCGCCCGACGACCACCTGCCGCGCGGCGCGCTGCTGGTGGAGGAGATCGTCGGCCGGCCGGCGCGCCTGCCGCAGGACCTGCCGGCGATCGTCGACGCGCTGGCCGCGATCCATGCGCTGCCGCTGCCGCTGCCGGCGCAGCGCGCGCCGCTGCTCGACGCGCCGGACCCTCTCGCGCTGCTGCACGCCGAGATCGAGGCCCAGGCCCTGCACCTCGACGCGGCAGCGCTCGACGCGGCCAGCCGCCGCGCGATCGACGCGCAGCGCCGCGGCTTCGAGGCGCTGCTGGCCGCCCCGGCGCGCCCGGGCCGGCGCCTGATCGCGTTCGACGCCCACCCCGGCAACTTCCTGCTGCGCGACGGCCGCGCCGTGCTGGTCGACCTCGAGAAGGCGCGCTACAGCCACCCGCCGCTGGACCTGGCGCATGCGACGCTCTACACCTCCACCACCTGGGACCGCGCAAGCGCCGCGGTGCTCGGCGTCGACGACGTGGCCGCGGCCGGCGAGCGCTGGCTCGCACGCGTCGGCGACGCGCTGGCCTGGCGCGCCTGGCTGGTGCCGCTGCGCGCCGCGATGTGGCTGTGGTCCGTCACCTGGTGCGCCAAGTGGCGCGTGCTCTCGAGCCGCGCCGCGCGCGCCGGCGGCGACGGCGAGGACTGGTCGGCCGCGCGCAGCGACGCCGCGCTGGTGGCGCATGTGCGCGAGCGGGTCGACGACTACCTGTCGCCTGAGGGCGTTGCTCGGGTGGTGGACGAACTCGGGGAACTGGCCCGGCGCGCCGGGTGACTCATCGTCCCGAGGAGGGATCGCCGCCACGTTGCCCCTCGCCGGCGCGTGGCTGCGGTGCAAGAATGCCCGTGGGAGGGCCCGTCCATGCAGCGATTCGCGATCATCGGAGACGCCGACGACAAGCGCAACGATCCGAAGCACCCGTACCCGTTCGACCCGAAGGTCGACGTCGCGAAGGCGCGCGAGGCGGCCCGCCTGCTCGGCACGGCACTGGCCAGCAAGGGTCACGGGCTGATCGTCTACGACGCCAACTTCATCGAGGCCGAGGTCGTGGCCGCCTACGTGGCCGCGCGGCCCGAGGCCTCGGACCGCGGCGTGCCGATCGAGATCCGCCAGCCGAGCACCGGTTCGCCGGCGGTGCTGTTCGCGCAGGAGCGCAGCCACCCGGCGCTGTTCAACCGCGTCGCGGTGGCCTCGAACAGCTGGGACGTCTCCTTCTACCGATCGCTGGCCGATGCCGACGGCCTGGTGCTGATCGGCGGCGCGCGCTCGACCGCGATCGCCGGGCAGGTGGCGATCGGCGCACGTGTGCCGGTGCTGGCGCTGCTGAAGACCGGCGGCTCGGCCGAGACCGTGTGGCGCACCATCGTGCCGGGTGTGGACCTGCCCAGCGGCAACGAACACGCCCGCATGGCCGACGACCCGGGTGATGCGGCGGCGGCGCGCTGGGTCGAACTGCTCGAGACGCAGCGCCAGCGCCGCTACGCGGTGGAGACCGGGCCGATCGTCTGGCATGCGGTGGTGGCGGCGGTGCTGTTCGTGCTGGCGCTGGCCGCCGGCCTCGGCAGCCACCTGCTGGTGGCCGCGCTGCCGGCGGTGCTGGCCAAGGCGCTGCTGTTCGCCAGCACCCTGTCGGCCGGGGTGGCGGGCGCGGCCATCCGCATGGTGTTCGAGCGCCGCTACGGCAGCGGGCCGCTGGTGCCGCCGTCGATGGCGATCACCGTCGCCCTTGGCATGATGGCCGGCGCGCTGGCCGGCCTGCTGTACCTCGTCGCGCAGCCGGGCGACCTGGAACTCGCCGGCGTCACCGGCCTGCGCCTGGTGGCGCTGATCACCGTGGTGGCCACCATCGGCGGGCTGACGGCCGAGGCGGTGTTCCGCAAGCTGCTCGGCATCGACGTGCTGCGCACCGGCGGCCTGGCGGCCGGCAGCGGGACCGGCAAGCCCTGAGCGTGCGGCCCAGGGGGCACTGCCCGCGAGCCTGGCCATGGCCGCCGAACCGGCATCGCTGGACGCCTTCATCAGCTACTCGCGCCGCGACATCGCCTTCGCGTCGCGCCTCGAGGCGGCGCTGAAGGCCTACCGCCCGCCGCGCGACCTGGCCGTCGCGCAGCGCCACCTGGCGGTGTTCCGCGACGAGTCCGACATCGAGGCGGGCGACTACGACGAGGTGATCGGGCGCCACCTGGCGCAGTCGCGCCGCCTGATCGTGCTGTGCTCGCCGGCCGCGCGCGCCAGCCCGTACGTCGACGACGAGATCGCGCGCTACGTGCGGCTGCACGGCGCGCAGGCGGTGGTGCCGGTGCTGGTCGACGGCCTGGCCAACAACGAGGCCGGGCCCGACCAGCGTGACCGCATGGCCTTCCCGCCGGCGCTCGTCGCGGCGATGCAGATGCCGCTGGCGGTGAGCTGGCGCGGCTACGACCCGCGCCGCGACAAGGTCGACCGCGGTGCCTTTGCGGGCCCCTGGTACCAGCTGCTGGCGCACCTGTACGGCGTCAGCCGGGCCGAGATCGAGCAGCGCGACCAGCGCCGCCAGCAGCGCCGCCGGCGCATCGCCTGGGGCCTGACCGGCGCGGTGGTGGCCGCGCTCTCGGCCGCACTGGTGCTGACCGTGCTGGCGCGCAACGAGGCCGTGCGCCAGCGCGACTTGGCCGAGCAGCGCCGCCTGGCGATGCAGGCGCGGCAGCTCAACGTCGAGGCCGCGGCGGCGCTGGCGCTGGACGGCGAGGGCGTGCAGCGCAGCCTGCTGCTGAGCCTCGAATCGCTCGCCTCGACCTGGACGGTCGAGGCCCAGGCCGCGCTGCTGCGCCACCTCGACCGGCTGGCCCCGCGCGGGCGCCGCATCGAGGGCCCGCACCGCGCGCCCGTGGTGGCGGTGGACGGCGATGCGCAGGGCCGCTGGATCGCCAGCGAAAGCGCCGACCTGCTGCTGGTGCGCGAGGCCGCCGGCCTGCGCGAGCTGCACCGCGCCGAGCGCCTGGGCGGCAACAGCACGTTGCGCAAGGTCGCCTTCAGCCCGGACGGCCGCTGGCTGGTGGCCGGCTGCCCGGAGCGGGCCGCCTGCGTGTGGGACACGGCCACCTGGCGCGTCGTGCTGACGCTGGGCGAGGGCGCCCAGGTGCTGCGCGACGCCGCCTTCGACTTCGATTCCCGCCGCCTCGCCACCGTGGTGCCGGGGCGCAGCCCGGTGCAGCTCTACGCCACCGACGACTGGCGCGCACTGCCGCTGCCGCCGGCCGACGAGATCGCCGGCCGCATGGTCGACGGCCTGGGCTTCGCCGCCAGTTACCGGCTGGTGCTGAAGGCGGACGACAAGGTGATCTGGTGGGAGCTCGACCCGCCCGCGCGGCGCGACGCCAGCGCCGGCCACGCGGGCTGGGCCTTCGCCTACGCCGACGCCACGCTCGTGACGCAGGACCGCGAGCGCCGGCTGCACCTGTACGAGGTGGACTACGGCAGCGTGCTGCCCGATCCGATCGAGAAGCCCGGCCCCTGGCAGCGCCGCGTGGCCGAGCGCACGCCGCTGGCGCTCGTGGACTGGGCCGGCTGGCCGGCGCTGGCGGCGATCGATGTCGACGGCATGGCGGTGCTGTGGCCCCGGCAGGGCCCGCGCGACCCGCTGCACCTGGCCGGCGGCATCAGCCTCGGCGTGGCGCCCGTGGGCTTGCTCGCCGGCCAGCCGGACGGCAGCCTGGTGGCCACGCCGCTGGACCGGCCCGAGGCCCTGCGCCTGCAGTCGCCCGAGCCGGCCGTTGCGCTCGCACTCGCACCCGACGGCGCCCGTGTCGCGCTGCGCGACGCCGCCGGACATCTGGCGCTGCACGACACTGCGTCGGGCCGGCGCCTGGCCGGGTTCGACTCGGTGCCGGGCGAGGGCACGCTGGCCTTCAGCCGCGACGGCCGCTGGCTGGTGGTGGCCGGCCCGCGCGAGCTGCGCGTGCACGAGGCGGCCGACGGGCGCGAACGCCTGCGCCACGTGGCCGACGAGCCGCTGCGCAGCGTGGGCTGGAGCCCCGACGGCCGCTGGCTCCTGGCGGTGTCGGACCGGCAGCTCTGGCGCTTCGACGCCGAGGGCTGGCAGGCACGAGCGCCGATCGAACCGGACGAGGGCATCACGGCCGTGCGCCTGGGCCCGGACGGTCGCAGCGTCGCGACCACCGGCTTCGCAACCATCGCGCGCGGCGTCGGCCTGCGCCAGCCGACCCTCACGCGCGTCTGGGCGCTCGCCGACGGCAACGCGCTCGCCTGGCAATCGCACGAGGCCGAGGACCTGGCGCGCCTGGGCAATATCACCTGGGCGCGCCGCGCGTCGGGCGTGAGCGGTGAATGGACGACGCGCACGAGCGGCGGCGACAGCGCGCTCGCCGCGCAGGCGCCCGGCTGGCCGCTGCTGCAGACCCTGGCCGACGGCCACGCGGCGCCGGACCGGCCCTGGCTGCAGACGCGCGACGCGCATGGCGTGGCGCTCGCGCAGCGCGCCGTCGAGCGGGCCGCGCGGGCGCACGGCAAGGAGCCGGCGGCGCTCGCCTTCAGTGCCGACGGGCGGCGCCTTGCCACGGCCGGCGACGACGGCAGCGTGCGCCTGTGGCCGCTGACCACCGAGGACCTGGTCGCCGACGCCTGCCGCCGCCTGCTGCGCAACCTGACGCTGGCGGAGTGGCAGCAGGCGCTCGGCGACCTGCCGTACCGGCGCGGTTGCGCAGGGCTGCCGGGGGCGGCGGTGCCGGGGCAGGGTGGGCGCTGAGCGGGGCGAGGGCAAGCCGCTGATCGGGCTTCTCGCCCGCTCCGGGCGGCCCCTGCAAGTGGGCACCCGACTGCGCGCTGAGTGCACACATAGGCAGCACTCGGGGCGAGGCGCCACGCCGCCTCGGCGCCGGCAAGGCCCGAGTCGATCGATGGGATGCCTGCGGTTGAGTCGGCGCTTGCACTTGCTATGCCCGGACCGGAACCGCCGGCTCCTTCGATCTAGGCCTCGCGAGCGGGCCCAACAGGGGCTGATCGCTGGAAGTCCTGGGCTCGACCCGAGCACGTCATGTGTGCAAACGTTGCGTTCGAATGCCGCGTTGCATCCAGGATGCGGCGGTGAACCCTGCGCGTGAGCAGCTTCAATAGCTGTTCCCGAAGCGGCCCAGCCCCAGTTCCACCCAGCGCCCGTCGCGGCGCAGCAGGAACAGCGCCTCCAGCCCGAAGCGCTGCGCCAGCGCCAGGCCCTCGCCGGGGCCGGCGACCAGCAGCGCGGTGGCCCAGGCATCGGCACTCGTGCAGTCGCGCGCGAGCACCGTGACCGAGGCCAGGTCGTTGCGCACCGGCGCACCGCGACGGGCGTCCATGGTGTGCGCCAGGCGCACGCCGCCGACGTCGACGAAACGGCGGTAATCGCCCGAAGTGGCCACCGCCAGGTCCTGAAGCTCGATGACCCCATGGGCTGCACGGCGCCCGGGCTCGGGGCTTTCCACCGCCACCGCCCACGGCTGGCCGTCGGCCTGGCCGCCCAGCGCGCGCAGCTCGCCGTCCAGTGCCACCAGCGCATGCGCCACACCGTGGCGATGCAGCACCTCGGTCATCCGGTCGACCGCGTAGCCCTTGGCGATGCCGCACAGGTCCAGCTGCAGCGGCGCACGCTTGCAGGCGCGGCCGGCGGGCGGATCGAGTTCCAGCGCCTGGTGCGCCGGTCGGTGCCCGGCCTGCGCCGCGGCGCGGATCGCGGCGGCGTCGGGTACGTCGCGCACAGCGCCGAAGCCCCAGGCATCGACCAGCGCGCCAACAGCCGGGTCGAAGGCGCCGTTGCTGTCGCGGCAGACCTGCAGCGCGTGCTCGAGCACCTGCATCGTTTCGGCGGGCAGCGCCACCCACTCGTCGGGCGGCGCCGCATTCAGCCGGTTCAGGTCGCTCGCAGGCTTCCACGGCGACATCTGCGCATCCACCTGCGCTACGGCCGCAGCCAGCGCCAGGCGGAGCGTGTCGGCGTCGACTTGTGCTTCGACGTCGCAACGCACCGACCAGCGCGTGCCCATCGTGGGACCGTGCAAGTGCAGACGCCGCAGCCGCGCGCGCGGCTGCGTTTCAGAACACATCCTCGGCATAGCGGCCCTTGGCCTTCAGCAGGGCCACGCTCGATCGCAGCGGTCCGAGGATGCCGTCGAGCACCTGCGCCACGCCTGCGGCCATCGGCCGGCTGCCGCACACGCGGACGCAGGCGCCGCCGGCCAGCAGCTGGCGCAGGCGCGCGCCATCGCGGCGCAGCGCGTCCTGCACGTAGCCGCCGCCGTTGGGCACACGCGAGAACACGGTGTGCAGGCTGGCCAGTCGGTGCTCGCCCAGCCAGCGCTCGAGTTCGTCGCCGAAGTAGAAGTCGCGTGCCGGGTTGCGCGCGCCGAAGTACAGGTGCATTGGCGTGCGCCGCCTGTTGCCGCGGACGAAGCCGGCCAGCGGCGCCACGCCGGTGCCCGCGCCGATCAGCAGCACCGGTGCCTTCTCGCCATCGAGCACGAAGCCGGGGTTGCGGCGCACGAAGGCCTGCATCGAATCGCCGGGCTGAAGCGCGTGCAGATAGCCCGAGCACACGCCACCGGGCATGCGGCGCACGCAGATCTCGACGAAGCCGTCGCGCCGGCCCGAGGCCAGCGAGTAGTAGCGCGGCACCGTCGAGCCCGGCGCCAGCACGCCCAGCAGGTCGCCAGCGTCGAAGGGCCCCAGGCCACGCCCGCGAAGGCGGTCCTGCCAGCGCGACAGCGGCAGCGCGAAGCGCAGGATGGCCGCGGGCTCGCCCGCTCCGCCAGGGTAGTCGCGGCGCGACACCAGCTGCAGCGTGGTGCTCGGCGGCAGCCGCGGCCGGTAGTCGATCTCGAGCGGCTCGCCCAGCGCCTGCGCGAGATCCTGCCCCCAGCGCGCGAACTCCTGCGCCGACTGCTGATGGATGCGCGCGAGCGGCAGCAGCTCGGCCCAGCCGCGCCCGCGCAAGGCCTGGTCCAGCGCCTCGGCAAAGCCGCAGAAGGCCGGGTATTGCCGGTCGCCGAAGCCGAGCACGGCCACCGTCGCCGCGGTGACCGGCGTGCGCGCGATGCGCGCGAGCGCGTCCGCCGCGTGCGCCGGCGGCTGGCCGTCGCCGTAGGTCGCCGCGAGCACGAAGATCCGCCGCACCGCCGCGCCGACCTGGAAGTGCTCGAGGCCGTCGGTACGCACGCGGTGGCCGGCGCGCACCAGCGCCGCGTGCAGCGCCACCGCGAAGCCCCAGGTGCTGCCGGTTTCGCTGGCCACGAAGATCAGCGTGTCGGCGCCCGCCGGCGCGCTGTTGTCGGCGACACGGGGCCTGAGGCTGCGCGCGCGCCACCACAGCATCACGCCGGTCACCCAGAACAGCGGGATGCACGCGGCGGCAACACCCAGCGGCAGCGCCCACACCCAGGCGCCCGCGCCGGTGTGCAGCAGCCGCGCGAGATCGTGCACGCGCTGCGCGGCGGTGGCGTCCTGCCAGGCGAGCGTGCGCCCCGAGTACCGATCCACCCAGCCCTGGCCCTGGGCAGTGGTCACTTTCCAGGTGTCCTCGGGGTCGGTGGCGTCGGGCAAGTTCAGCCGGCGCAGGTCGCCCACGTGCAGCCCCTGCAGCAGCGGCAGCTGCGCGGCGGCCAGTGCGGGCTGCGCTCCCGGCACGGACACCACGTCGGGCTCCTGATCCGGCTCCAGCGTCACCAGGCCGAAGGTGGCCGCGCTCATGTACAGCGCCGTCAGCGACGACAGCAGCAGCACGACCAGCACGACGCGGCCGGTGACTGCGTGCAGGCGCTGCGCGAGCGAACCGCGCACGCGCTCGGCGAGCCGGCGCCAGCCGCCCATGCGGCGCAGCAGCAGCACGAGCCCCGACACCGACAGCAGCAGCATGGCCAGCGCCACGGCGGCAGCCGCCACGCGCCCGCCATCGCCGAGCAGGAACGAGCGGTGCAGGTTCTTGAACCAGCGCGACAGCGCCGAAGGCTGGTAGGGGCCGAGCACACGGCCGTTGGCCGGATCGACCTGCCAGGCCCGGGCCTGGCCGGCATCGAAGGCATAGACCACGATGTCGCCCGCAGGCAGGCGGCGGATCTCCTCGGCCCCGCTGACGCTCGCTGTCACACGCTGCACCAGCGTCGCGACCGGCATTTCGCTCGCGGCCGGCACCGCGGTCCACGCATCGCGCACCGGGTCGATGGCGAGCACCGCGCCGCTGATGCCCAGCACCAGCGCGACGGCGCCGGCCACCAGGCCCAGCCAGCGGTGGATCAGTCTCCAGACCATGCCGCTGGCTCGCTCACGGCAGCTGGAAGCTCAACGATTCGATGTACTGCTTGCCGGCCTGCGGCTTGCCCGCGTTGGCCGCGTTCAGCGGCACGCGGATCTCGGCCGGGCTGTCGCGCATGTCTTCGACCGCGGCGTCGACGCGAATCTCGTAGCCGGCGTCGATCAGCGCGTCGGCCAGGTCGGCCGTCACCTTGAGTGTTCGGCCCTGGCCCACGCTGGCGCCGGTCACGCCCTGCAGCCGCTTGCTGTCGCCGGCCGACTGGCGGTTCCAATCCGCCAGGTTCTTGTAGTACTTGGCCTTGCCGCCGGCCACCCACAAGGTGCGGGCGTAGGCGCCCTTCGCATCGGTGAGATAGACGGCCAAGTAGGCGCCGTTGCCGCCGTAGTTCTTCAGCGTGGCGGTGATCGTGACCGGGCGGCTCTGCGCCGCGGCGGGCAGAGCCAGCGCGCAGGCGGCGGCCACGGTGGAAAGCAGCTGTCTGGACATGGAGCTTCTCCTTCGTTGCAGGTTCATGGGGTCGAGGCGCGCGGCGGGGTGCCGGGTGCGGTCCCGGCATCGGCAGCCGAGGCCGCCCCCAAGTTGCCGCGCGCCTGCTCGCGATTCCGGTCGCGGTCGCGGTCGCGGTCGCGACGCTTCATCTTCACCGGCTCGAGCGTCTTCGGGTCGAGCTTGGCCTTGAACTCGCGGCCCTGGTCGTCGCGGCCGAGGATCTCGTAGCAGCCGTCGTCGATCTTAAGGCGCTGCACCTTCCAGCCCTGCTGCGCGGCCCGGCGCATGACCGCGTCGCGCGACTGCCACTGGCTCACCGGCACATCGCAGTCGTCGCCCGCCAGCACCGGCGCTGCGGCGAGGAACGCTCCCAAGGCGGCAAGGAATGGATGGATCTTCATCGGGACGACTCCTTTCACCCGCTCAAGGCGGCGCAATCGACTCGCGGTGGGTGCGCCCAGGCAAAGTGATGCCCAGCATTCCGCCCCACAGGAGCCGCCTGGAGGTGCATGGCTGACTCATTCCCTGTGCATTGGTGTGCGAGACCTCGGCGCCATCGGCAGCGCGCTGCCGATCCCGGCCTGGTCGGCATCTTGCACAGGCGACCCTGAACCGCTGCTGAACACCACGTCCGTGACCACGTCAATCACTGGACGACGTGTATTGGTCGCGCTCGAACTGCCTCCCATTGCGAGCGGCTCCCCAAGGCTTCATACCGGCCTTCAACGCTCGATGCCTTGATCGTGGTCACAGGTCGAGGCGATCCGTTGCCATCACCACGCGCCGACTGTGCGCAACCGGCGCAGGTTGTGGATGAAATCGGATCGATCTCGGTGCTCGGTCCCTGGGCTGACGCCTGCTCAGCGTCGAGACAACCGGCGCTCGACGCGCGTGATGGGAGACGTCTGCGACGTCTGCCAGCGAAACACGCAGGCGCGTCAGCCACGCAAGGACGTGATGCCAGGGAACTGCCGTTTGCCAGGGACCGTTGATGGCCGACCCGCGCCATCTATCCGTCCCGTCCATCGGTCCTCTGCAAGGCACCTCGCCGTCCGTCGTCCGCATTCCTGCCGCAGCACCTGCTCGAGCGTGTCGCCCCGTCGCCGCTACCCCATCGATGGCAGGCGCCCCGCCTCACCCGACCTGCTCCAGCGCCCGGAAGAAGTCCGCGAACACCGCGTCGCGGTTCACCGCGTAGGCCTCGCGCATCAGGTGCCGGCCCGGGGCCTGCTGCCAGCGGCGCGCGTCGTCGAGCACCGGCGTGCGCACCAGCGTGCTCGGCACCCAGCCGGGCTCGATCAGCCAGGCGATGTTGATCAGGTCCCAGATCACCCAGCTGTGGGCGAAGAAGTCGCCGATGCCCAGCAGCTCCCACAGCGGGTTGTGGGTGTAGAGCCCGAACAGCCAGCCGCCCAGCGCGCCGCGGCCTTGCACCCAGCGCTCCATCTCGGGCAGCGAGAGACGCAACTGCGCGCCGACCTGGAAGCCCGGCAGGTAGACATGCGGCACGCCGGAATCGAGCAGCGTGCGCGTGGCGTGCAGGTCCTGCTCGAGGTTGAACGAGTCGTTGACCTGCGGCGCGTGCGAGGGGTAGCCGCTGGTCCACACCACCACGATGCGCTCGGCGATCTCGGGCGCGAGCAGCAGCGCCGCGGCCACGTTGGTCGGGCAGCCGATCGCCACCACGTAGAGCGGCTCGTCGGCCGGCTGTACACGCGCCAGCGCGATCAGGTGCTCGGCCGCGGCGCTCGTCGGCGGCGGCGTGCCGGCACGCAGGTAGTCGGTGGCGCCGGCGAACACGCGGCCCGCGTGCGGCACGCCGGCCTTCTCGAACGCGGTGACGATCACCTCCAGGCTGCGCTGCATGCCGATGCCGGGGGCGTCGAAGCAGGGCAGCTCGCGCGCCGCCGCGCCGGCGCGTGCCCGGTAGGCTTCGCGTCGGTGGGCGAACGACCAGGGCGCCGCGTACACCGCCTCGAGCTGCAGCCGCTCGGGCCGGCGCAGCGCCCAGGCGAGCGCGAAGGCGTCGTCGATCTCGTTGGCCGCGTCGGTGTCGATCACTACGCGCGGCCGCCCGCTCGGCGGGGCGAGGCGCCGTTCGTACCAGGCATCGTCGTGCATGCGCGATTCTGTCCGTAAGGTGCTGGCGCCGGCCACGACCCAGGCCCCAGGCTTATAAACTGCCTCGCCCGGAGCCGGGCTGCTGCCCGGCGGGAGACTCCGCGATGACGAGACCGCCTCCGCAGCCCGCCGGGCTGCGCCGCCGCACGATGTTGTCCGCCGCCGCGCTGGCGCCCTGGGCAGGCGCGGCGCATGCGGCGGACTGGCCCGCCGTCGAGCGCGCCGCGCGCGGCCAGACGGTCTACTTCAACGCCTGGGCCGGCAGCGACCGCGTCAACGCCTACCTGCAGTGGGCTGCGGCAGAGGTGGCGCAGCGCTTCGGCATCCGGCTCGAACACGTCAAGCTCGGCGACACGGCCGAACTCGTCAAGCGCGTGCGCGCCGAGAAGCAGGCCGGGCGCGACCGCGACGGCTCGGCCGACATGGTGTGGATCAACGGCGAGAACTTCCTCGCGATGAAGCGCGAGGGCCTGCTGCTCGGCCCGTTCGCCGAGAGCCTGCCGGCGTTCCGCTATGTCGACGTGGTCGGCAAGCCGACCACGCGCATCGATTTCTCCGAGCCGGTGGAAGGCTACGAGGCCGCCTGGGGCATGGCGCAGTTCACCTTCTATGGCGACGCGCGCCGCGTCGCCAGGGCGCCGACCGGCTTCGACGAACTGCTCGCCTTCGCGAAGGCGCAGCCCGGGCGCTTCAGCTACCCCAAGCCGCCCAACTTCCACGGCACCACCTTCCTGAAGCAGGTGCTGGTCGAGCGTGTGCCCGACCGCGCGCCGTTCTATCGCCCGGCCGGCGCGGACGCCCCCGCGCTGCTGGCGCCGCTGTGGTCGGCGCTCGAGGCGCTGCACCCGCTGCTGTGGCGCCAGGGCCGCGCCTTCCCGGCCAACACCGCGGCGATGCGCCAGATGCTGGCCGACGGCGAACTGCATGTGTCGCTGACCTTCAATCCGAACGAGGCCGCCAACGAGATCGCCGCGAAGCGCCTGCCCGAGTCGGTGATCAGCTGGCAGCACCGCGGCGGCACGATCGGCAACACGCATTTCCTCGCCATCCCGTACAACGCGCGGGCCAGGGAGGGCGCGCAGGTGGTGATCGACTTCCTGCAGTCGCCGCTGGCGCAGGCGCGCAAGGCCGACATCCGCCACTGGGGCGACCCGACCGTGCTGGCGCTCGACAAGCTGCCGCCCGCCGAGCGCGCGCTGTTCGGCGCCGCGCCGGCGCCCGGCAGCGTGCTGCAGCCGGCGCCGGTGCTGCCCGAGCCGCATGGCAGCTGGGTCGAGGTGATCGAGCGCGAATGGTCGCGCCGGCACGGCCAGTGAGGCTGTGGTGGCTGCCCGCCGGGCTGTACGCGCTGCCGCTCGGCGCGGTGCTGGCCGGTGCGCTCGGCGCGGGGCTCGATGCCGCGGCCTGGCAGCGCCTGCTGGACGACCCGGCGCTGTGGCCGGCGCTGCGGCTCAGCCTGTGGGTGGGCGGCGCCTCGACGCTGCTCGCACTCGGGCTGAGCCTGCTGCTGGTGACGCACCTGCACGGCACGCCGCTCTGGCAGCGCGTGGAGCGCACCCTCGGTGCGCTGCTCGCGGTGCCGCATGCGGCCTTCGCGGTCGGCCTGGCGCTGCTGCTCGCGCCCAGCGGCGCGCTGATGCGCCTCGTCGCACCGCTGGCCGGCTGGGACGCGCCGCCCGACCTCGCCACGGTGCAGGACCCGGCCGGGCTGGCGTTGATCGCCGGCCTGGTGCTCAAGGAGGTGCCCTTCCTGCTTTGGAACCTGATGGCCCAGCTGCGCCCGCCGGCGCAGGCGACGCTGCTGCGCCAGCAGCTGCTGACGGCGCGCACGCTGGGCTATGCCGACGCCACCGTGTGGTGGCGCGTGCTGTGGCCGCAGCTGCTGCCGCGCCTGGCGCTGCCGCTGCTCGCGGTGTGGGCCTATGGCGTGACGGTGGTCGACATGGCGCTGGTGCTCGGGCCGACGCGCCCGCCCACGCTCGCGGTGCTGGCCTGGCAATGGCTGCTCGACGCCGAGGTGGCCGTCAACGCCCAGGGCGCCGCGGCGGCCCTGCTGCTGGCGCTGCTGACGGCCGGCGGCGCGCTGCTCGCGGCCGCGTCGTTGCGGCTCGTGCGGCCCGTGCTGCAACGCTGGCGCAGCCGCGGCGACCGCCCCGCCGCACGCCGCGCCGCGGCGCTGGTGCCGCGGCTCGCGCAGGGCGGCGCGCTGCTGTACGCGCTGGTGCTGGCGCTGCTCGCCTTCGTCTCGGTGGCCGGGGTCTGGACCTTCCCGGCCTGGTGGCCGCAGCAGATCGGCACCGAGGCCTGGCGGGCCGTCGCCGGCGCGCAGGCCACGCTGCAGCTCAGCGCCGGTCTGGGCCTGCTGTCCGCGCTCACCGGGCTGGTGCTGGCGCTGGCCTGGATGGAAAGCACCCCGGCGCGCTGGGACGCGGCGGCCGCGCCGGTGGTGTTCGCCACCCTGCTGGTGCCCGGGCTGCTGCTGGCCGTCGGGCTGTACCGCCTCGCGCTCGCGCTGCGCGTGGACGGCCAGCTGCTCGGGCTGTGGCTGGCGCACAGCCTGTACACCACCCCGTATGCGCTGATCGCACTGGCGCCGGCCTACCGCGGCTTCGATGCGCGCTACGCGCAGATCGCCGCGGCGCTGGGCCGTGGCCGCGCGGTGTTCCTGTGGCGCATCAAGTGGCCGATGCTGCGTGCGCCCATCGCCGCGGCGCTGGCAGTCGGCTTCGCGGTCAGCATCGCGCAGTACCTCTCCACGCAGTTCGTCGGTGCCGGGCGGCATGCCACCGTCACCACCGAGGCGATCACGCTGGCCGCCGGCGGGCAGCGCCCCACCATGGCGGCCTTCGCGCTGCTGCAGGCGCTGCTGCCGGCGCTCGGCTTCGGGCTGGCCTGGGCGGTGGGGCGGCGCGAGCACGCCGTGGCGCCGCGGGAGGGCTGATGCTGGAGCTGTCGGACGTGAGCATCACCACGCCGCAGGGCCCGCTGCTGGCCGGGCTGAACGCGCGCATCGGCGCCGGCGAGGTGCTGGTGCTGCGCGGGCCGAGCGGCTCGGGCAAGTCCTCGCTGCTGGCCTGGTTGTGCGGCACGCTGCCGGCGCCGCTCAGCGGGCGCGGCACGGTGCGGCTGGACGGGCGCGACGTGACCGGGCTGCCGACGGCGCAACGGCGCATCGGCATCCTGTTCCAGGACGACCTGCTGTTCCCGCACCTGAGCGTGCTCGACAACCTGCTGTTCGCGCTGCCGCCGGGCCCGGCCGTGGCGCGGCGCGCGCAGGCGCAGACCGCGCTGGAGGAGGCCGGGCTGGCGGGCTACGGGCCGCGCACGCCGCACACGCTCTCGGGCGGGCAGCGGGCCCGCGTGGCGCTGCTGCGGGCGCTGCTGGCGCAGCCGCGCGCGCTGCTGCTCGACGAGCCGTTCTCGCGCCTGGATGCCGCGCTGCGGGTGCGCTTCCGCGCCCAGGTGTTCGAGCGGCTGCGCGCGCAGGGCATCCCGGCGCTGCTGGTGACGCACGACCCGCAGGACGCACCGCCCGGCGCGCCCTGCGTGCTGCTCGGTGCCGCGCCGGGCGGGGAGGGCGCATGACGCGCAGCCGCGCGGCGCTGCTCGGGCTGCTGGCCGCCGCGGTGCTGGCCTACGTCTACTTCGACCTCGGGCGTTTCTTCAGCCTCGACGAACTGCGCGCGCGCCAGGCGGAGTTCGCGGCGCTGTATGCGCAGCACCCGTTCACCGTGATGGCGGCCTACGTCGGGCTCTACGTGCTCGTCACCGCGCTCTCGCTGCCCGGCGCGGCGATCATGACGCTGGCCGGCGGCGCGGTGTTTGGCCTCGTCGTCGGCACGTTGCTGGTGTCGTTCGCCTCCAGCCTGGGGGCGACGCTCGCCTTCCTCGCGGCGCGCCACCTGCTGCGCGAGCCGGTGCGCGCGCGTTTCGGCGCCCGCCTGGCGGAGATCGACCGCGGCGTCGCGAAGGAGGGCGGCTTCTACCTGTTCACGCTGCGCCTGGTGCCGCTGGTGCCGTTCTTCGTGATCAACCTCGTGATGGGGTTGACCGCGATGCGCACGTTGACGTTCTACGCCGTCAGCCAGCTCGGCATGCTGGCCGGCACGCTGGTGTACGTGAACGCCGGCACGCAGCTCGCGCGGCTCGAGTCGCCGGCCGGCATCCTCTCGCCGGCGCTGATCGGCTCGTTCGTGCTGCTCGGGCTGTTCCCGCTCGCCGCCAAGCGCCTGGTCGACGTGGTGCGGGCGCGGCGTGTCTACGCACGCTGGGCGCAGGAGAAGCCGCGCCGCTTCGACCGCAACCTCGTCGTGATCGGCGCCGGCGCCGCAGGCCTGGTGACGAGCTACATCGCCGCCGCGGTGAAGGCGAAGGTCACGCTGGTCGAGGCGCACAAGATGGGCGGCGACTGCCTGAACTACGGCTGCGTGCCGAGCAAGGCGCTGATCCGCGCTGCGACGCTCGCGCGCGAGCTGCGCGACGCGGCGCACTACGGTCTCGACGTGGCGCCGCCCACGGTCGACTTCGCGCGCGTGATGGAGCGTGTCGCGCAGGTGGTGCGCGACATCGAGCCGCACGACTCGGTGGAGCGCTACACCGCACTCGGCGTGGAGGTGCTGGCCGGGCACGCACGGCTCGTGAACCCCTGGACGGTGGAGATCCGCGGCGACGACGGCACGACCCGGCGCCTGAGCACCCGCGCCGTCGTGCTGGCCACCGGTGCCGAGCCCTTCGTGCCGCCGTTGCCGGGCCTGGCCGAGGCCGGCGTGCTGACCAGCGACACGTTGTGGGGCCTGCGCGAGCTGCCGCGCCGCCTGCTGGTGCTGGGCGGCGGGCCGATCGGCTGCGAGCTGGCCCAGGCTTTCGCGCGGCTGGGCGCGCAGGTCACGCTGGTCGAGCAGGCACCGCGCCTGATGCTGCGCGAGGACGAGGAGGTGTCGGCGCTGGTGCGCGCTAGCCTGGAGCGCGACGGCGTCGTGGTGCTCGCCGGCCACCGCGCGCTGCGTTGCGAGCCGGTCGAGGGCGGGCACCAACTCGTGGTGGAGCATGCCGGCCGCGAGCACGCGCTCGGCTTCGACCGCATCCTGTGCGCCGTCGGCCGCACGGCGCGGCTGCGCGGCTACGGGCTGGAGGAACTCGGCATCCCGGCCGGTCGCACCATCGAGACCAACGAGTACCTCGAGACGCTCTACCCGAACATCTACGCCGCGGGCGACGTGGCCGGCCCGTACCAGTTCACCCACACCGCCAGCCACCAGGCCTGGTATGCCGCGGTCAACGCGCTGTTCGGAAGTTGGCGCCGCTTCAAGGCCGACTACTCGGTGATCCCCTGGTGCACCTTCGTCGACCCCGAGGTCGCGCGCGTCGGGCTGAACGAGCAGGAGGCGCGCGCCCAGGGCGTCGCGTACGAGGTGACGCGCTTCGAGCTCGGCGAACTCGACCGCGCGATCGCCGAGGGCGCGACGCTGGGTTTCGTCAAGGTGCTGACGGTGCCGGGCCGCGACCGCATCCTCGGCGTGACGCTGGTCGGCGCGCATGCCGGCGAGCTGATCGCCGAATGGGTGCTGGCGATGCGCCACGGCCTGGGACTGAACAAGCTGCTCGGCACGATCCACGTCTACCCCACGCTGGCCGAGGCGAACAAGTACGCCGCCGGGGCCTGGAAGCGCGCCCATGCGCCGCAGCGCCTGCTCGAGTGGGTGGCGCGTTACCACACCTGGCGGCGCGGATGAGTGGCATCGCCCGCAGCCTGGTGATGCTGCTGCTGGCGGCGGGCAGCGCGTGCGCCGAGCCGCTGCTGGAACCGGTGGCGGCGACGGCCGGCGCGACACCACCGCTGCCCTGGCAGTTCATCGGCCTGCCGCACCAGCGCGCTCCGGCCACACGCTTCGGCGTGGTCGAGGTCGACGGACGGCACGCGCTTCGCATCGAGGCCGAGTCGTCCTACGGCAACCTGGTGCACCCGCTGCACCAGAGCGCCGACGCGCTGACGCTGAGCTGGACCTGGCGGGTCGACGCCTTTGCGGAAGGCACCGACCTGCACCGCCGCGATGGCGACGACAACGCGGTCAAGGTCTGCGTGCTTTTCGAGCTGCCGATGGCGCGCGTGCCGTTCGTCGAGCGGCAGCTGCTGCGGCTGGCTCGCGCGGCGAGCGGCCAGCCCTTGCCGGCGGCGACGGTCTGCTACGTCTGGGATGCGCAGCTCGAGCCCGGCACGGTGCTGCCGAGCCCGTTCACGCGCCGGCTGCGCTACCTGGTGCTGCGAGGCGGTGGGGCGCCCGTCTGGCGCAGCGAGCGTCGCGACGTGGCGGTGGATTTCCTGCGGCTGTTCGGCGACGAGAGTCCCGAGGTGCCCGAGATCATCNGCGGCTGTTCGGCGACGAGAGTCCCGAGGTGCCCGAGATCATCGGCATCGCCGTCGGCGCCGACGCGGACAACACCCACGGCCACAGCATCGCCCACGTGGCCGACCTGGTGCTGGCGCGATGAAGCGCCTGCTGCTGCTCGGCGGCGGCCACGCACACCTGCAGGTGCTGCACGCCTTCGCCGACCGGCCGCCCGAAGGCGCCGAGCTGCGGCTCGTAACCCCTCAGGCGCGGCTCTGGTACTCCGGCATGCTGCCCGGCTGGGTGGCCGGACATTACGCGCAGGAGGAGTGCACCGTGCCGCTGGCGACGCCGGCGCGGCGGGCCGGTGCGACGCTGCACGAGGCGCAGGCGGTCGGGCTGGATGCGGCGGCGCGCCGGGTGGTGCTCGACGACGGCCGCGTGCTCGAGTACGACCTGCTCAGCCTGGACACCGGCGGCGTGGCCGACCACGCGAGCCTGCCCGGCGCGGCCGCATCGGGGCTGGCGCTGCGGCCGGTCGAGGCCTTCGTCGAACGCTGGCAGGCGGCCGAGCCGCCGCGGCGGCTGGCGGTCGTCGGCGGC
>QJOU01000148.1 GCA_003265685.1 Piscinibacter caeni
CGCGAAGGAGGCCCGGCAGGTCATCGACCAGGGGTTCGCGAGCAAGGTGCTGGGGGAAGGGCCGGAGGCCGAGCGGCACAAGCGGCTGCGCGACCTGGTCGACAAGCGACTGGCCGAAGCGCAGGCCGGCCAGGCGACCGAGCAGGACGCGGCGCGCACGAAGGACGGCAACGAGCTCGTCGCGGTCGGCTTCGCACTGGCCACCGGGGGCGAACCCGCGAAGGGCGTCGCGCTGCTGCAGCAGGGCATCGCGAAGGGCAACCTGAAGCGGCCCGACGACGCGAAGCTGCACCTGGGCATCGCGCAGGTGATGGCCGGCGATGCGAAGGCGCAGTCCACGCTGAAAGCGGTCGGCGGCAGCGACGGCACGGCCGACCTGGCACGGCTGTGGAGCCTGCACGCTCGCCGCAAGGGCTGAGCGCCGCATCTCGCCGCATCACCTGTCCCAGGGCGGCGTCTCGCCGCCGAATTGCTCGACGAGAAAGTCGACGAGCAGGCGCAGCGCCAAGGGCTGATGCTGGCGCGACAGGAAGATCGCGTGGATGCCCAATGTCTCGGGTTCGAGTGCGGGCAGCACACGCACCAGCCGCCGGCGCTTCAGGTCGTCGCCGACCAGGTAGGTCGGCAGGATGCCGATGCCGCCGCCTTCGAGCACGGCACGGCGCAGCACGCCGGTGTCGTTCGTCGACAGTCGGTCCGTGACGGGGAGCTCCACGAGGTGCTTGCGCCGACGGAAGCGGAACTGCGCGGCACCGACGATCGCATGCGTCAGGCACTGGTGCGATTGCAGCGCCTGCGCCGTGCGGGGCTCGCCATGGAGCCGAAGATAGGCGGGGGCGGCGCACAGCACCGAACGGCACAGCGCCAGGGGCCGCGCGATCATCGTGGGGTCGAGCGAGTTGGTGATGCGCACGGCGAGGTCGATGCGTTCGGCGGCCAGGTCGACGCTGCGGTCCGCAACGATCAGCGAGATGCCCACCTGCGGATGCTTGCGCTGGAACTGGACCAGCGCCGGGGCCACCTGTGCCTCGGCGAACGAGGCCGAGCTGGTGATCCGCAGCCTGCCCGACGGCACGCGGCTGATCTCGCCGGCCTGGTGCTTGACGTCCTCCGCGAGGTCGAGCAGCTGACGGCACCCGGGCAACGCTGCCTGCCCCGCCTCGGTCAGGCTGATGCGCCGTGTGGTGCGATGCAGCAGCCGTGCACCGAGCCAGGATTCGAGGGCGGCGACGTAGCGGCTGACCATCGCGGTCGACATGTCGAGGCGGTCGGCGGCCTGGGTCAGGCTGCCGTGCTCGACGACGGTGACGAAGACGCGCGTGGCAGTGAGGCGGTCCATGCAGGCACTGCTGATTCAGACGAAGTGTGCAACAGTCATTCTATTGATGCGCTGTTTATCAATCGAAGTGCTGCAAATAGAGTTCTCCCCATCCCATCGACCCCGGAGAACCCGATGCTCAAGCGCTTCCACTTCGCCCGCCTGCTGCCGCTGTTCGCGCTCGGCGTCGTCGCCGCCGACGGTGCCGGCGCGCAGACCGCCGCCGCGCCGCTGACCGTCAAGGTCTACAACGCCGAGGCCGGCAGCTTCCACGTCAACGCCGTCGTCGTCAGCGGCCCCAGCGAGGCGATGGTCATCGACAGCGGCTTCACGCGCGCCGACGCGCTGCGCGTCGCCGCCAACGTGCTGGACAGCGGCAAGACGCTGAAGACCATCTTCATCAGCAATGCCGACCCGGATTTCTACTTCGGCGCCGAGACGCTCAAGGGGATCTTTCCGCAGGCGCAGGTGCTGACCACGCCGGCGGTGCGTGACAGGATCCAGGCCAAGCTGGCCGGCAAGCTCGCGTTCTGGGGCCCGAAGATGGGCGCCAATGCGCCGAAGCAACCCATCGTGCCCGAGGCGGTCGCCGGTACCGCGCTGAGCGTGGACGGCCAGGCCGTCGAGGTGCGCGGCACCACGGGTGAACTGGCGCACCGTCCGTACGTGTGGATCCCGTCGATCAAGGCGATCGTCGGCAACATCGGGGTGTTCGGCAACCTGCACGTGTGGACCGCAGACACGCAGAAGCCGAGCGAGCGCCAGGCGTGGCTCGCGCAGCTCGACGAGATGCAGACGCTCCAGCCGGCCCTCGTCGTGCCCGGTCACATGGCGGCCGGCACGGCACTGGACGCGAGCGCGATCGCCCATACCCGCGACTACCTGAAGCGCTTCGAGTCCGAGCTGCCGAAGGCGGCGAACGCGGCCGAGCTGATCGCGACGATGCAGAAGGCCTACCCGAAGGCGGGCCTGGGCATCGCGCTGGACATCGGCGCCAAGGTCAACAAGGGCGAGATGAAGTGGTGAGCCGGCCATGAAGGCAAGCACGCTGCACTACATCTACGACCCGCTGTGCGGCTGGTGCTACGGCGCCGCGCCGCTGGTGAAGGCGGCCCGCGAGCTGCTGCCGGTGCAGCTGCACGCAGGAGGCATGATGGCCGGCGCCGCGCGGCGCCCCGTCACGCCGGACCTGCGGGCCTTCGTGATGCCGCACGACCGGCGCATCGCGCAGCTCACCGGCCAGCCGTTCGGTGCTGCGTACGCCGAGGGGCTGCTGTGCGACACCTCGGCGGTGCTCGACTCCGGCCCGCCGATCGCTGCGGTACTCGCCGCCGACGCCATCGCCGGCCGGGGACTGGACATGCTCGCGCGGCTGCAGACGGCGCACTACGTCGAAGGGCGGCGGATTGCCGACGACGATGTCCTGGAGCAGCTCGCCACGGAACTCGGATTGGAGCCCATGGCGTTCGCCAAGGCGCTTCGTGCACCCGCGGGTGACGGGGTGACCGCGCACGTGAGCGAGACACGCGCCTTGATGCGGCGCCTGCACGCGCAAGGCTTCCCGACGCTCGCGATCGAGTGCGACGGCGCCTACGAGGTCGTCGATCTCGGTCCGTTCCTCGGGCGTCCGGCGCAATGGTCGGCGTGGCTTCGTGAACAGGCCGCTGTCGGGCCCGCCGCATGAACGATCGGTGGCTGCCCCGCACATGCGCTCGATCCGGGTTCTGAGCCGAAGCTGCGTCTGGGTCTGCGCTCAGACACGCGGCGGCAACTCAGTCCACGTGGCGCACTTGTGATCTGACCTGCGGTCGACTCCGGTCTCATGCGGTTGAACGCAATGCCGTAGCAGGACCGGCTTCCGTCAGGCCCCCGTCACCCGCCAGACCACGTCGCCCACGTCGTCGGCGACCAGCAGCGCACCGTCCGCCCCGATCGCCACGCCGACCGGGCGGCCGTAGGAGACGCTCTCGTCGGGGGCGAGGAAGCCGGAGAGGATGTCGCGCGGCGGCCCGGCGGGCCGGCCGTTCGCGAACGGCACGTGCACCACCTTGTAGCCGCTGAGCGTGCTGCGGTTCCACGAACCGTGCTGGCCGATCACCATGCCGTCGCCGTAACCCGGCAAGGTGCCGGCCGGCAGCCAGCACAGGCCGAGCGAGGCGGTGTGGCCGCCGAGCGCGTAGTCGGGCTGCAGCGCCGTGGCCACCAGCGCGGCGTCCTGCGGCACACGGTCGTCGACGGTCCGGCCCCAGTAGCAGTACGGCCAGCCGTAGAAGCCGCCGTCGCGCACCGAGGTGAGGTAGTCCGGCGGCGTCTCGTCGCCCAGGCCGTCGCGTTCGTTCACCACGGTCCACAGCGCGCCGGTGGTCGGCTCCCAGGCCAGCCCGACCGGGTTGCGCAGGCCGGCGGCGAAGGTGCGGCTGCCGCCGCGCGCCAGGTCGATCTCTGCAATGCAGGCGCGGCCCTGCTCCACCTCCATGCCGCGCTCGCCGATGTTCGAGAGCGAGCCGATGCCGACATACAGGCGCAGCCCGTCGCGGCTGGCCAGCAGGCTGCGGGTCCAGTGCCCGCCCGGCTTGCAGCTGAACAGTCGCCGGCCCGCGCCGGCGATCTTCGTCGCCCCCGGCTGGTAGGCGTAGGCCAGCACGCCGTCGGTGTGGCCGACGTAGAAGGTGTCGCCCACCAGCGCCATGCCGAAGGGCTGGCGCAGGTTCTCGAGCAGCGTGTCGCGTGTCTCGGCCACCCCGTCGCGGTCCGCGTCGCGCAGCAGCGTGATGCGGTTCGGGCTCGGGCCGATGGCCGCGGCGCGGCGCAGCGTCGCCACCATCGCATGGTCGAACATCGAGCGCGGCGGATCGGGCTCGAACAGCGCCTCGGCCACCGTCACGTCGCCGTTGGGCAGCACGTGCAGCCAGCGCGGGTGCTTCAGGCCGGTGGCGAAGGCATTCACCTTCAGGCCCGGCGCGGCCTGCGGCCGCTGGCCGGCCGACCAGCCGCGCGCGGTGGGCATCTTCAGCGTCGGGATGCGGCCCTGCGGCCGTGCCGCGGGGATCACCGGCGCGGCGCCCACGGCCATGTCCGGCTCGCCCTGCTGCAGGCGGCGCCAGCGCCGCGCCGCATCGCCGACCACCGCCACCACCTGTGCGAACAACCCTGCCTCGCCCATGCGCTCCTCCGTTGCTCTTCGGTGGGCGCATTCTGACCTGCGGGGCCGGCAGCGCAGGAAGGGATTGGCGGTGTCGCAATCGTTAGCTACACTAACTATATGCCTGACCATCCCACTTCCCCCAGCACCGATCCGCTGGTCCTGGCGCGCCAGGACGGCCCGGTGGCCGTGCTCGAACTGAACCGCCCCGCCAAGCGCAACGCGATCAGCCTGGCGATGGTGCGCGAACTCGACCGCTGCATCGCCGCGCTGCCCGACACGGTGCGGGCGATCGTGCTGGCCGCGCGCGGCGAGCATTTCAGCGCCGGGCTCGACCTGTCCGAGATCCCCGCGATGTCGGCGGCCCAGGGCGTGCACCACTCGCATGCCTGGTACGAGGTGTTCGAGCGGCTGCAGTTCGGCCGGGTGCCGGTGGTCGCGGTGCTGCAGGGCGCGGTGGTCGGCGGCGGGCTCGAGCTGGCCGCCTGCGCACACGTGCGGGTGGCCGAGTCGAGCGCCTACTTCGGCCTGCCCGAGGGCCAGCGCGGCATCTTCCTCGGCGGCGGCGGCTCGGTGCGCGTCTCCAAGCTGATCGGCTTCTCGCGTGTCACCGAGATGATGCTGACCGGCCATGTCTACGACGCCGACGAGGCCTTCCGCATCGGCCTGACCCATTACACGGTGGCCCCGGGCGAGGGCCTGGCGAAGGCCGTGGTGCTGGCGCAGCGCATCGCCGGCAATGCACCGATGTCGAATTTCGCGATCATGCGTGCGCTGCCGCTGATCGCCGAGCAGCCGATGAGCCACGGGCTGATGACCGAGTCGCTGATCGCCGCGATCAGCCAGTCCGAGCCGGAGGCGAAGGAGCGTGTCGAGGCCTTCCTCGCCAAGCGTGCGGCCAAGGTACAACGAAGCTGACGTGGACGCGTACCGCGACGTCGCCTTCGGCCCGTACGCGGCCGACATCACGACCCGCGCCGACGGCTGCGTGCTGCTGCGCGCGTGCGAGCCGCTGGGGCCCTACCCGCGGCGCTTCACCGAGCATCTGGTGCACTGGGCCGCGCGGCGCCCGCGGCAGACCTTCCTGGCGCAGCGCGCGGCCGGCCCGGCCGGCAGCCCCGGCCGGCCCTGGCGACGCCTGAGCTACGTGCAGGCGTTCGAACAGGCGACGCGGCTCGCGCAGGCGCTGCTCGACCTCGGCCTCTCGGCCGATCGGCCGCTCGCGATCCTGTCGGGCAACGACCTGGAACACGCGCTGCTGACGCTCGCGGCGCTGCACGTCGGCATTCCCGTGGCGCCGATCTCGCCCTCGTACTCGCGCCTCGATCCGCAGGCCACGCGTGTCGTGCAGGCGCTCGAGCGGCTCACGCCCGGGCTGGTGTTCGCGGCCGACGGAGCGGCCTATGCGCCGGCGATCGAACGCGCGGTGCCGGCGGAGGTGCCGGTGCTGCTCGCGCAGGGCACGCTGCCCGGCCGCGCGACGCTCTCCTTCGAGGCGCTGCTGGCCACCCCGCCGACGCCGGCCGTCGGCGCCGCGCATGCGCGCGTGGACGGCGACACGATCGCCAAGTTCCTGTTCACCTCCGGCTCGACGCGTGCGCCCAAGGCGGTGATCAACACGCACCGCATGCTGTGCGCCAACCAGCAGATGTACGCACAGTGCTACCCCTTCCTCGAGCAGGTGCCGCCGGTGCTGGTGGACTGGCTGCCGTGGCACCACACCGCCGGCGGCAACTCCAACCTCGGGCTGGTGCTGCGCAATGGCGGCACGCTCTACATCGACGACGGCAAGCCCACCGAGGCGGGCATCGCCGAGACGCTGCTGAACCTGCGCGACATCTCGCCCACCGCGATCTACACCGTGCCCAAGGGCCTGGAGGTGCTGGCGCAGCACATGGCGCACGATGCCGCGCTGCGCCGCAGCGTGTTCGCCGAACTGCGCCTGGTGTTCGCGGCCGGGGCGGCGATGCCGCCTGCGGTGATCGAGCAGATCGACCGGCTCGCGCTGCAGACGGTCGGTGCGCGCGTGCCGATGACGATGGGCCTGGGCATGACCGAGACCGCGCCGTTCGCGGTGTCGCACCACCGGCCCGGCTGGCGCGCCGGCGTGATCGGCCTGCCCGCGCCGGGCCTGGAGCTCAAGCTCGCGCCGGTGGACGGCAAGCTCGAGGTGCGCTACCGCGGCCCGAGCGTCACGCCCGGCTACTGGCGCCAGCCCGAGCTGCGCGCGCAGTGCTGGGACGACGAGGGTTACTTCCGCAGCGGCGACGCCGCCGCCTTCATCGAGCCGGCCGAGCCGGCGCGCGGCCTGCGCTTCGACGGCCGCATCGCGGAGGACTTCAAGCTCGTCAGCGGCACCTGGGTCAGCGTGGAGGCGGTGCGCGCGCGTGCGCTGGCGCAGGCCCTGCCCTACGTGCAGGACGTGGTGGTCGCAGGCGACGGGCGCGATGTGCTCGGGCTGCTGGTCTTCCTCGCACCGGCCGCGCGGCAGCTCGCCAGCGGGCCCGGCGCGCCGGCCGGCGACCCCGGCGTGCGGGCCTGGGCGCAGCGCTGGCTCGACGCCCTGGCCGCCGCCGGCACCGGCAGCTCGAACCGCGTCGAGCGCGTGCTGCTGATGGACGAGCCGCCCTCGGCCGCGCAGGGCGAGCTCACCGACAAGGGCTCGCTGAACCAGCGTGCGGTGCTGCGCTCGCGCGCCGCGCTGGTCGAGGCGCTCTACGCCGAGCCGGGCGACCCGCGGGTGCTGCGCGCCGCACTGCACTGACACAATGGCGGCCCCGTCCGGACCGCCCGCTGCCGAATGCCCTCCCGCACCGCACCGCCCGCCCGGCCGCGCCAGAGCCGCGCGGCGGAGGACCCGCTCGCCCGCTTCGACTTCCAGAGCGATTCGCTCGGCTACGCGCTGCGGCGCGCGCAGCTGCGGGTGTACGACCGCTTCTACGAGATGCTCGGCGAGATGGACCTCTCGCCGGCGCGCGTGACGGCGCTGTCGATCATCGCGATGGAGCCGGAGATCAACCAGGCGACACTCGCCAAGCGGCTCGACGTGGCCGGCCCGAGCGTGCTGAAGCTGGTGGATGCCCTCGAGGAAGGCGGACTGATCCGGCGCGAGGACGTGGCCGACGACCGGCGCCGCTACAACCTGGTGTTGACGCCGGCGGGCCGCGCCAAGGTCGAGGCGCTGCGCGGCGCGCTCGCCGCTTACGAGGCGCGCCTGGCGCAGCGGCTCAGCGCCGCCGAGCGCGCGCAGCTGATGGCGCTGCTCGAGCGCGTCGCCAACTGATCAGCTGTCGGCCGTGAAGCCGACGCGTCGGACCAGCGGGCCCCAGCGCTCGAACTCGGCACGCTGGCAGCGTGCCATCTCCTCGGGCGTCGAGCCGGCGCCCGGCGAGCCGTAGCTCGCCTGCTCGGGGTTCGCCCTGGCTCAGGCGAGAAACCCCTTCACGTCGGTGACGCCCGGCGGCACCAGCGGCCCGACCGCCAGCCCGTGGTGCGTCAGCGCGGCGATGGCGACCGGCACGAAGTCGGCCAGCGCCGCCTTCAGCGCCTCGAGCGCGGGGCGAGCGCCGCCAGCGCGGCGCGGCGGTTGAGGCGCATGGGTTTCCCCGGTGCCGGTCAGAAGCTGTGGCGCAGCCCGCTGGCCAGCAGGCGCGACGTGCCGCCGGCGCTGGGCCGCAGGTCGCCCACCAGCGAGGCGCTGCCGAGTTCGCCGTTGTTCAGCGCGCCGTAGGCGAGGAAGGCCTGGGTGCGCTTGCTGAACGCGTAGGTGTAGGCGAGCGACCAGGCGGTCGAATCGTCCGGCACGGTCGAGATCGGCGCGGCCACGTTGGCCGGCCGCTGGCCGCGGTGCACGTCGGCCAGCGTCAGCCGGCCGACCGACGCGCCGAAGGTGTGCACGCCCATCGGCACCGAGACGCCGAGGATCAGCACGCGGTCGGTGCCCTCGGAGCCCGGGATCGGCGTGGTCGCGCCCGGCGCGGCGATCGACGAGCCCTTGCGCGAGAAGAACGCGCCGACCAGCTTCAGCGCCGGGAAGCTGTACTGCGCACCGAGTGCGACGTCGGTCTGCTCGATCTGGCTGCCCGGCACCTCGGGAATGCGGTTGATCACCAGGTCGGCGGTCAGCGGGCCGCTGGTGTAGCCGGCGCCGAGCTGCGTCAGCTTGGCCGAGCCGGCCGCGAAGCTGCCGCCCTCGCCGGCCGACTGCATCACCGAGAAGCTGAATCCACCCAGGCGCGGCGAGTTGTAGACCACCGCGTTGCTGGTGCGCGAGCCGGCACCGTCCAGGTTCATCACCGGCGCCATCGCGCTGCCCGAGGCGATCAGCAGGTTGCCCAGCGGATCGGTGGTCAGCCAGCCGGTGGCCGAGTACTTGATGCCGAAGGTCCGCCCGGCGGTGTGGATGCGGCCGAGCGAGAGGCGCCCGTACGCGCTGCTGCCCAGGTAGACGAGCGACTGGCGGCCCCACATCTTGCCGGCCTGGCCGGTGCCGCCGCTGTCGAGCACCGGCTGGGTCTCGAGCGTGAAGCCGGCCGAGAGCCCGCCGCCGAGGTCCTCGTTGCCGGTGAAGCCGAGCGCGTTCGGGTTGAAGCCGCTGTTGAGCACATTGCGCGAGCTGGCACCGGTGGCGGATTGCACGGCCACGTAGGCGTCGAGCGCACCGTAGATCGTCACCGACGACTGGGCGGCGGCGCCACCCGCGGCACCGGCGGCGGCCAGGGCGGCAAGCACGGCGCCGGCCGGGCGGCCAAGGCTGCAACGGGGCATGTCTGTCTCCTGTCTGGTTTGAATTCGGATAACTGTTAACCATGCTATCTATTCACCTGGTTCAGCGCAAGCCGGGTTTCCCGAGCCTCAAGGCCGCCGCGGCGCTGCCGATAGCTCGCCGAGGAGGACTTTCCATGCGCTTGTCGTCGTCGTTGCTGCTGCGCCCCGGCCGCCGCCTGCTGGGCCGCCTGCGCCTGGCCAGCCAGGCCGGGCTGCTCGCCGGGCTCGTCTTGCTGCTGGCCGCCAGCGCCGCGGTACCCGGGCTGCCCGGCGCTCTCGCGCCCGCGCTGGCGGGCCTGGCCACCTACCTGCTGGCCTGCTGGACCACGCTGCTGCGCGACGGCCTGGACGGCCTGGACGGTGCGCTGCGCGCGCTGCATGCCGGCGACCTGTCACGCAGCGCCGACACGTCCGGCCATGACGAACTCGCGGCGCTGCAGCGCCGCGTCGAGCAGGTGACGCGGCGCTACTCGGCCGTGGTGGCGACGGTGCGCAGCGAGGCCCAGCTGGTGGCCATGTCGGGCGAGCAGTTCACCCGCCATGCCGGCGGCATGGCCGACGACACCAACCGCCAGGCCAGCAGCCTGGAGCAGACCTCGGCCAGCGTGGCGCAGATCGCCGAGACGGTGAAGCGCAACGCCGACGCGGTGCAGGCCGCCGACGCCCTGGCCGGCCAGGTGCGCGCCTCGGCCGAGGACGGGCTGAAGGTCGTGACCTCGGCGGTCGAGTCGATGCAGGGCCTCGAGCAGCGCGCGCTCCAGATGACCGAGATCATCGGCGTGATCGACGGCATCGCGTTCCAGACCAACATCCTCGCGCTGAATGCCGCGGTGGAAGCCGCGCGCGCCGGCGAGCAGGGGCGCGGCTTCGCGGTGGTGGCCGGCGAGGTGCGCAGCCTCGCGCAGCGCAGCGCGCAGGCGGCCGCCGAGGTGAAGAAGCTGATCGACGGCTCCAGCCACGACATCCATGCCGGCGTGCAGCGCATCCGCGCCTCGACCCAGGCGCTGGACAGCGTGGTCAGCGGCATCCGCGAGGTGGCGCAGACGCTGCGCGGCGTGGCCGGCTCGAGCGCGCAGCAGAACGACGGGCTGCAGGAGATCGCCGCCGCGGTGCGCGAGATCGACACGCTGACGCAGCGCCATGCGCAGACGGTGGAGGTGACCCTGCAGGCCGCCGAGCGCCTGGGCGAGCAGTCGCGCCAGATCTCCGCCACGGTGACCGACATGCGCCTGCGCCAGGGCTGCGCCGACGAGGCGCGGGCGCTGGTGGAGAAGGTGGTCGAGCATGCGCGCCGGCATGGCCGCCAGGCCACGGTGTCCGCGGTGCACGACCCGAAGGGGCCGTTCCGCGACCGCGACATGTTCATCATCCTGATGGACGGCCGGAACTACTTCCGCGCCTTCGGGGCCGACCCGGGCAAGGCCGACAAGCCGGCCGTGGCGGCCCCCGGCGTGGACATCGACGACCTGTGCGCCCGCACCCATGCCGCGGCGCGCGCCGGCGGCGGCTGGGTGGACTTCCGCAGCATGCACCCGACCACCGGCGCGGTGGTCGAGAAACTCGGCTACTGCCTGCCGGTGGACGACGACTGGGTCGCGCTGTGCAGCATCAACCGCACCGATGGCGCTGCCGGCCAGCCGGCGCCGGCCCGCGCGGCACCGGCCGGCGGAAGGGCCGCTTCCACTCCGGCCGCCATGCCGGCAGCCGCCTGACCAAGCGCGCCGCGGGCCCCCGCGGCGCGCGCGGACCGGCCGCCGCAAAACCGGCACGCATCAAGCACTTACGCGCGCCCTCCCGGACTTACCCGAAGTCACCCCGCGCGCGGCACGGCTCTTGTGTCCTGCTCCTGGCCCACCCACCAGGAGACGAGGACGATGGAGACCTTCTACGAGGTGATGCGGCGGCAGGGCATTTCCCGCCGCAGCTTCCTCAAGTACTGCTCGCTGACGGCGACCTCGCTGGGCCTCGCGCCCTCGTTCGTGCCGCAGATCGTGCACGCGATGGAGACCAAGCCGCGCACGCCGGTGCTGTGGCTGCACGGGCTCGAGTGCACCTGCTGCTCCGAGAGCTTCATCCGCTCGGCGCACCCGCTGGCCAAGGACGTGGTGCTGTCGATGATCAGCCTCGACTACGACGACACCCTGATGGCCTCGGCCGGCCACCAGGCCGAGGCGATCCTCGAGGAGATCATCGCCAAGTACAAGGGCAACTACATCCTCGCCGTCGAGGGCAACCCGCCGCTGAACCAGGACGGCATGAGCTGCATCATCGGCGGCCGCCCGTTCCTCGACCAGCTCAAGCACGTCGCGAAGGACTGCAAGGCCATCATCAGCTGGGGCTCCTGCGCGAGCTGGGGCTGTGTGCAGGCCGCCAAGCCGAACCCGACGCAGGCGGTGCCGGTGCACAAGGTGATCACCGACAAGCCGATCATCAAGGTGCCCGGCTGCCCGCCGATCGCCGAGGTGATGACCGGCGTCATCACCTACATGCTGACCTTCGACCGCATCCCCGAGCTGGACCGCCAGGGCCGGCCGAAGATGTTCTACAGCCAGCGCATCCACGACAAGTGCTATCGCCGGCCGCACTTCGACGCCGGCCAGTTCGTCGAGGCCTTCGACGACGAGAGCGCGCGCCGCGGCTACTGCCTCTACAAGGTCGGCTGCAAGGGCCCGACCACCTACAACGCCTGCTCGACCACGCGCTGGAACGAAGGCACCAGCTTCCCGATCCAGGCCGGCCACGGCTGCATCGGCTGCTCGGAAGACGGCTTCTGGGACAAGGGCTCGTTCTACGACCGGCTCACCGACATCGGGCACTTCGGCGTCGAGGCCAATGCCGACAAGGTGGGCGGCACGGCAGCCGGCGTCGTCGGCGCGGCGGTGGCCGCGCACGCGGCGGTCTCGGCGATCAAGCGGGTCTCGAGCCCGGTGCAGAAATAAGGACGACACGACATGGGCGCTTACGACACCCAGGGCTTCAAGCTCGACGACAGCGGACGACGCGTCGTCGTGGACCCGGTGACCCGCATCGAGGGTCACATGCGCTGCGAGGTCAACCTCGACAAGAACAACGTGATCCGCAATGCCGTCTCCACCGGCACGATGTGGCGCGGGCTCGAGGTCATCCTCAAGGGCCGCGACCCGCGCGACGCGTGGGCCTTCGTCGAGCGCATCTGCGGCGTGTGCACCGGCTGCCACGCGCTGACCAGCGTGCGCGCGGTGGAGGACGCGCTCGGGATCCGCATCCCGAAGAACGCGCACCTGATCCGCGAGATGATGGCCAAGACGCTGCAGGTGCACGACCACGCGGTGCACTTCTACCACCTGCACGCGCTCGACTGGGTCGACGTGGTGTCGGCGCTGAAGGCCGACCCGAAGAAGACGAGCGAGCTGCAGCAGCTCGTCTCGCCCGCGCACCCGCTGAGCAGCGCGGGTTACTTCCGCGACATCCAGAACCGGCTGAAGAAGTTCGTCGAGAGCGGCCAGCTCGGGCCGTTCATGAACGGCTACTGGGGCAGCAAGGCCTACGTGCTGCCGCCCGAGGCCAACCTGATGGCGGTGACGCATTACCTCGAGGCGCTGGACCTGCAGAAGGAGTGGGTCAAGATCCACACCATCTTCGGCGGCAAGAACCCGCACCCGAACTACCTGGTCGGCGGTGTGCCCTGCGCGATCAACCTCGACCGCGACGGCGCGGCCGGCGCGCCGATCAACATGGAGCGGCTGAACTTCGTCAAGGCGCGCATCGACGAGATCATCGAGTTCAACAGGAACGTCTACATCCCCGACGTGCTGGCGATCGGCACGCTGTACAAGCATTCCGGCTGGCTGTACGGCGGCGGGCTCTCGGCCACCAACGTGGCCGACTACGGCGAGTACCCCAAGGTCAACTACGACAAGAGCACCGACCAGTTGCCCGGCGGCGTGATCCTGAACGGCAACTGGGACGAGATCCTGCCGATCGACCCGCGCGACCCCGAGCAGGTGCAGGAGTTCGTCACCCACAGCTGGTACCGCTACGCCGACGAGACCAAGGGCCTGCACCCCTGGGACGGCGTGACCGAACCGAACTACGCGCTGGGCGCCAACACCAAGGGCACGAAGACCCGGATCGAGCAGATCGACGAGAGCGCCAAGTACTCGTGGATCAAGTCGCCGCGCTGGCGCGGTCAGGCGGTCGAGGTGGGCCCGCTGTCGCGCTACATCCTGGCCTACGCCCATGCGAAGAAGGGCAACCAATTCGCCCAGAGGCCGAAGGAGCAGATCGAGTACTCGGCCACGATGATCAACAGCGGCATCCCCAAGGCGCTGGGCCTGCCGGAGACGCAGTTCACGCTCAAGCAGCTGCTGCCCACCACCATCGGCCGCACGCTGGCGCGCGCACTCGAAGGCCAGTACTGCGGCGAGATGATGCTGGACGACTGGAACGAACTGGTCGCCAACATCAAGGCCGGTGACACGGCCACCGCCAACGTCGAGAAGTGGGATCCCAGCACCTGGCCGAAGGAGGCCAAGGGCGTGGGCACGGTGGCCGCGCCGCGCGGCATGCTGGGCCACTGGGTGCGCATCAAGGACGGCCGCATCGAGAACTACCAGTGCGTGGTGCCGACCACCTGGAACGGCAGCCCGCGCGACGCGAAGGGCCAGATCGGCGCCTTCGAGGCCAGCCTGATGAACACGCCGATGGTCAACCCGGAGCAGCCGGTCGAGATCCTGCG
The DNA here is from genome assembly GCA_003265685.1 of Piscinibacter caeni. GTDB lineage: Bacteria > Pseudomonadota > Gammaproteobacteria > Burkholderiales > Burkholderiaceae_C > Piscinibacter > Piscinibacter caeni. Next base: position 13,945 of record QJOU01000148.1, read on the forward strand.
CACGCTGCACTCCTTCGACCCCTGCCTCGCCTGCTCCACGCACGTGATGAGCGAGGACGGGGCCGAGCTCGCGCGCGTCAAGGTGCGCTGACAACGAACACGGAGACGATCACGATGATCCGCAAGCAACTCCTGCGCGCCACCGGCGCCGCGGCCCTGCTGCTGGCCGCCGGCAGCGCGAGCGCCCACCCCGGCCACGGCGTGGCGAGCCTCGCCGCAGGCCTGGCCCACCCGCTCGGCCTGGACCACCTGCTCGCGATGGTGGCGGTCGGCCTCTGGTCGGCCGCCGCGCTGCCGCGCGAACGGCAATGGCAGGGGCCGCTGGCCTTCCTGCTGGCGATGAGCGCCGGCGCGGCGCTGGGCCTGGCCGGCCTCGTGCTGCCCTTCACCGAGACCGGCATCGCGGCCAGCGTATTGGTGTTCGGCGTGATGCTCGCCTTCGCGCGCCGCATCGCCCCGGGCGCCGGCCTGGCGCTGATCGCCGGGGCCGCCGCGCTGCACGGCCTCGCGCACGGTGCGGAACTGCCGGCGGGCGCCAGCGTGGCCGGCTACGCATTCGGCTTCCTCGCGACGACGGCGCTGCTGCACGGCGGCGGCCTCGCGGCGGGCCTGGCGCTGCGCGAGCGCGGCGCGCGGCTGTGGCAGCTGATGGGCGCGTCGTTCGGCCTCGCCGGCCTCGCGCTGCTGGCGCGGCTCTGAAACACACCGAGGAGGCGGCATGTCGCACACCCCTTCGCAGGTCTTCCGCGATGCCACCGGCACCGACGAGCAGGCGGTCGCCCAGGCCGCGGCGATCAAGTCGGTCTACGTCTACGAGGCGCCGGTGCGCCTCTGGCACTGGATCAACGCGCTCAGCCTCGTGGTGCTCGGCGTCACCGGCTACTTCATCGGCTCGCCGCTGCCCACGCTGCCGGGCGAGGCCAGCGCGAACTTCCTGATGGGCTACATCCGCTTCGCGCATTTCGCCGCGGGCTACGTGTTCGCCGTCGGGCTGATCGGGCGGCTGTACTGGGCGGTCGTCGGCAACCACCACGCGGCCGAGCTGTTCTGGCTGCCGGTCTTCCGTCGCGCCTACTGGCACGAGGTGCTGACGATGCTGAAGTGGTACGCCTTCCTCATCCCGCGCCCGAGCCGCTACGTGGGCCACAACCCGCTGGCGCGCGCGGCGATGTTCTTCGGCTTCCTGGTGATCACGCTCTTCATGATCGTCACCGGCTTCGCGCTGTACGGCGAGGGCACGCAGCCGGGTTCGTGGGCGAACCGCCTGTTCACGAGCTGGGTGGTGCCGCTGTTCGGCCAGTCGCAGGACGTGCACACCTGGCACCACCTGGGCCTGTGGGCGATGCTGATCTTCGTGATCCTGCACGTGTACGCCGCGATCCGCGAGGACATCATGGGGCGGCAGAGCATGGTGTCGACCATGATCTCCGGCTACCGCACCTTCAAGGATTGAGGCCATGGGCATCGTGGTGCTCGGCATCGGCAACGTGCTGTGGGCCGACGAGGGTTTCGGCGTGCGCTGCGTCGAGGCGCTGCAGCAGCGCTGGGCCTTCGACGGCGGCGAGCCGGTGCAGCTGGTCGACGGCGGCACGCAGGGCCTGTACCTGATCCAGCATGTGCAGGCCGCGACGAAGCTGCTGATCTTCGACGCGATCGACTACGGCCTCGCGCCCGGCACGCTCAAGCTGATCGAGGACGACGCGGTGCCGCGCTTCATGGGCGCGAAGAAGATGAGCCTGCACCAGACCGGCTTCCAGGAGGTGCTGATGCTGGCGCAGCTGACCGAGAAGTTTCCCGAGCGGGTGCTGCTGATCGGCTGCCAGCCGCAGGAGATCGAGGACTTCGGCGGCAGCCTGCGCCCGATGGTGCGCACGGCGCTGGAGGACGCGCTCGCGCTCGGCGTGGACCGCCTGCGCGCCTGGGGCGCGAAACCGGTGCCGCGGCTCGCTCCGCCCGAAGGGGACGAAGCCGTGACGGTGCGCACGCTGGCGATCGAGGGCTACGAGGCCGGGCGCCCGTCGGCCGAGCAGGCCTGCCGGATCGGCGACGAACGTTTCCTGCTGCAGCCCTGACCATGTGCATCGCGATCCCGATGCAGGTCGATCGCCCCGAGCCCGGCCACGCCTGGGTGGCCGGCCGCGGCGAACGACGGCGTGTCAGCACCGCGCTGGTCGGCGCGGTCGAGCGCGGCGACTGGCTGCTCGTCTTCCTCGACAGCGCCCGCGAGCGCATCGACGCCGAACGTGCCGCCGAAGTGAACGCCCTGCTCGACCAGGTGCAGGGCGCGCTGCTCGGCGCGGGCGACCCCGGCTTCGATGCCGACTTCGAGCTGCCTTCGCGCATGCACCCCGCCGCGCTCGCGGCACTGACCGGACAAGCCCCATGAGCACCGAGACCCTGCCCCCCGTGATCCGCCGCCTGCTCGAGCGCGACGAGGTCGTGCCCGTCGACGAGGCCAGCCTGCCCGGGTTCCTCGAGCATCCCGGCGACCAGGTGCTGTTCCTCTCCGGCGACCCGGTGCAGTTCCCCGAAGGCCTGGACGTGGCGGTGGTGCTGCCCGAGCTGCGCGCGGCGGCGGGCAGCGCGTTCCGCATCGGCGTCGTCGCACGCGACGACCAGGAGGCCATCGCGAAGCGCTACGGCAACCAGCGCTGGCCCGCGCTGGTGTTCGTGCGTGACGGGCGCTACGTGACCACGCTGGCCGGCATGCACGACTGGGGCGTGTACGTCGAGCGCGTGACGGCCGCGCTCGCCGCGCCGACCATGCGGCCGCCGATCGCGCTGGTCGGCCCGGCGGCAACCTCCTCCTGCCATTGAGCCAAGGACCGACATGAACGCCCGCCCCTTCCCGATCCCCGTCGTCGCCGTCGGCCCCGGCAGCCAGGCCGAGGACGAGACGCTCGAGTACATCACCATGCCCGCGGGCATGGACACCTACCGGGCGCCGGTGCTGCCCGAACCCGAGGAGCTGGCGAGCCACGAGGGCACCCGCGCCGTGCTCGGCCAGGCGCTGACCGCGCTGCGTGCCGGCCGGCCGGCGCGTTTCCCGCTGTTCGCGCTCTCGGACGAGGATCGCCGCCTGCTCGACCAGGTGCTCGGCGAGGGCGAGGTCGCGGCGCAGGTGCTGGCCCGCCCCGGGCTGCGCGCGTTCGACGCCGACGCGGCCCGCGTGCGGGTGCAGGAGTCGGTGTTCGCCGGCGTCTGGCGCGTGCGCTCGGTCGAGGACGACGGCGCCACGAGCGAGCATGTCGAGGTCGGCGCCGTGCCGGCGGCGCTGCTCGCCGCGGCGGCCGAGGACGGCGCCGCCGCCCGCGGCCCGCTCCCGCCGGTGCCGCCGGCATGTGTCAACGTGCCGCCGCTGCTGGTGGAACTGGCCGACCAGCGTGCGCGCTGGCAGCCCGGCGACGCCAGCCACGTGGTCAACCTGACGCTGCTGCCGCTCGGGCCGGACGACATCGCGCACATCGACCACCAGCTCGGCACCGGCCGCGTGCTGCTGCTCTCGCGCGGCTACGGCAACTGCCGCATCAGCAACGCGCTGGTGCCCCACACCTGGCGCGTGGTCTTCTACAACTCGCAGGACGCGGTGATCCTCAACACCATCGAGGTTGGCGCGCTGCCCGCGGTGGCCTGCGCCGCGCCCGAGGATCTGGCCGACAGCGCCGAGCGCCTCGCCGAGGTGCTGCAGTGGATCGGTGGGAACTGAGCCGTGTTTGAAGGCAGTTATCTCGGCGACGCGGCGCGGCTGCCGGCCGACGCGCGACTGGAGTGCAAGATCTGCTGGTGGGTCTACGATCCCTCGCTCGGCGACCCGGTCTGGCAGGTCGCGCCCGGCACGCCGTTCGCGGCGCTGCCCGCGCACTGGCGCTGCCCGCAGTGCGATGGGGACGCCGAGCAGTTCATGGTGCTGACGGAGAACACGTGAACGTCCTGGCCGCACGGGTCGACCTGCTGGAACGCTGCTTCCGTGCGATCGAGCGCGAGCGGCTGCGCGGGCTGCCGATGCTGAACCCGGCGCTCGCGGTGCAGGCGGTGGACTTCGAAGTGGCGCCGGGCGACGGCCTCGCCACCGGCGTGCTGGTGACGCCCTGGTTCATGAACCTGCTGCGCCTGCCGCTCGCCCCGGGCGTCGAGACGCTCGCGCCCGGTGAGACCGCTCCGCGCACGCTCGGCCCGTGCCACTTCGACTTCATCGGCGCGCACGAGGCGGCGCTCGGGCCCTTCGAGGCCTGTTCGCTGTTCTCGCCGATGCACGAGTTCGCCGACCAGGCGGCGGCCGTCGCCACCGCGCGCGCCGCGCTCGAGCACCTGCGCGGCCGGCCCGCGACGCGGCCGCCCGAGCAGCCCGCGCGGCGCGGCTTCCT
>QJOU01000149.1 GCA_003265685.1 Piscinibacter caeni
TTGAATGAAGACAGTTTCATCCTAGTGCCGCCCGGCCGTCCGAAGGCACTGACGCGCCCCTCGGGGGCAGCGAACGCAGTGAGCTTGGGGTCGTTCCATGCTGCGATGCTGCGTCAAAGGGCCTGCGCCAGCCAGCGCGTCACCTGCTCGGGCAGGGTCATCACGTGGGCCGGCCAGCGCCCGCCGGGAAAGCCGACATGCCCGCCGTGCGACGGCTGCCACAGCGTGACGTGCGCGCCCACCTCGTGCAGCCGCGGCAGGCTGGCCGCGGGCACGAAGGGATCGTTCAGCGCATTGAGCACCAGCGCCGGGATGCGGATGCGCGCCAGGTGCGGCTTGGCCGAGGCGCGCGCCCAGTAGTCGTCGGTGTCGCGGAAGCCGTGCAGCGGCGCGGTGAACACGTTGTCGAAGTCGTACAGGTCGCGCGCCGCGAGCAGCTTCTCGCGGCTGAACAGGCCCGGGTGCTGGGCCAGCTTGGCCAGCGCCTTGGGCTTCATCGAGCGCAGGAACATGCGGGTGTAGACCTGCCGGCTCAGGCCGCGCCCGATGGCGTGGCCGCCGGCGGCCAGGTCGACCGGGGAGCAGACCGCCGCGACCGCGCGCACCGTCTGCGCCGCGGTCTCGCCGGCTTCCTCGGCCCAGCGCAGCAGCGCGTTGCCGCCCAGCGAGACGCCGACCGCGACGATCGGCCCGGCATGCGCGGCGCGCACCTGGCCGAGCATCCAGCCGATCTCCTCGAAGTCGCCCGAGTGGTAGGCGCGCGGCGCCCGGTTCAGCTCGCCCGAGCAGCCGCGGAAATGCGGCACCACGAAGCGCCAGCCGAGCGTGCGCGCGCGGTCGGCGAAAGCTAGCGCGTACTGGCTGGCCGACGATCCCTCCAGGCCGTGGAACAGCATGAGCAGCGGTGCGGCCGCGTCGTCGCCGCGCCGGGCGCCGGGCCGCCCCAAGCCCGGCGCGGCCCCCTCGGGGGGCGCGGTCGCCGTACCCGGCGACCCGGGGGCTCCATCCAGCCAGTCCGCGTCGACGAAGTCGCCGTCCGGCGTCGCCCAGCGTTCGCGCCGAAAGACGGGGCGAGGCCCGTGATGGCGGCGCGCACAGAGCGCCGACCAGATCGTCTGCAGGTGGCCGCCGGGCAGCCAGCGGGGGGGTCGGTAACTCTCCAACTCAGTGCAAGGTGGCCGACGCCTCGACATGGTCGGGCCGTTCGCGCGCCGTGCCGGGGCTCGCGTGGTGCGCCGCCAGGCGCCAGCCCTGCGCGGTCTTCACGTAGACGTTCGTGGCCACCACCCAGGCGGTCTGCCGGCCGGTCTCGCCCACCACCTCGATGCGCTCGAGCACGCTGTGCACGGCGCAGGTCAGCGCCTGCAGGCGGCGCACCTGCTCGGGCACGACCGGCACGCCGCCACTGGAGAAGATCGCCTCGAAGCCGGCGCGGATGGCGCTCGCGCCGACCACCCGCGGGCCGCCTGGGTGCACGCAGACGATGTCGTCGTCGTCCGACCAGACCGCCATCAGCGCCTCCAGGTCGGCGCGCTGCAGCGCCTCGTAGAACTGCGCCTCGACCTCGTCGGGCGAGTTCGGCGGCACGGGCGGGGGCTTGGCGCGGGACATCAGCGGAACACCACCGTCTTGCGCCCGTTCAGCAGCACGCGGTGCTCGACGTGCCAGCGCACCGCGCGCGCCAGCACCACGCATTCCACGTCGCGCCCGACGGCGGTGAAGTCCTCCGGGCTGAGCGTGTGGTCGACCCGCTCGACGTCCTGCTCGATGATCGGGCCCTCGTCGAGCTCGGCGGTGACGTAGTGCGCCGTCGCGCCGATCAGCTTGACGCCGCGCTCGTGCGCCTGGAAGTACGGCTTGGCACCCTTGAAGCTGGGCAGGAAGCTGTGGTGGATGTTGATCGCCCGGCCGCGCAGCGCCTCGCAGAACTCGGCCGAGAGGATCTGCATGTAGCGCGCCAGCACGACCAGGTCGACCGCCTCGCGCTCGATCAGCGCCTCCACCTCGCGCTCCTGCGCGCGCTTGTCCTCGGCATCGGCGCCCGGCGCGAGCGGCAGGTGGTGGAAGGCGATGCCGTAGCTGGCCGCCAGCTCGGCGAAATCGGGGTGGTTGGAGACGATGGCCGGGATGTCCACCTCCAGCTGGCCGCTCTTCCAGCGGAACAGCAGGTCGTTCAGGCAGTGGCCGTGTTTGCTCACCATCAGCATCAGGCGCGGCCGGCGCGCCAGCGCGTGCAGGCGCAGGTCCATGCCGAACTGCTGACGCAGGTGGGTGAACAGCGGGTCGAGCGTGCGGAGGTCGGCCAGGTGCTCGGGCGCCTCGAAGTGCACCCGCATGAAGAACAGGCCGGTGGCGTCGCTCGACAGCACGTCGCCGTACTGCTGCGAGTCGATGATGTTGCAGCCGGCCTGGAACAGCAGGCCCGAGACGGCGTGCACGATGCCCTTGGTATCGCGGCAGGACAGGGTGAGGACGAATTCGCGGGCGCTGGGCATGGGGCGGCAGGAGGTGAGGGCGGGATTGTACGGAGGGCGTGCATCCGGACGGAGGCCGGCTGCGTAGACCGGCGATTGCCCATGGCCCGCCCCAGCCCCGCGTCCGACTGGTCCGACCGCAGCCGCGAACTCGCGCAGCTGCTGGCGCGCTGCGGCCTGGGCGACCGTGCGGCGTTCGGCTCGCTGTACGAGCGCACCAGCGCGCATCTGTTCGGCGTCGTCCTGCGCATCCAGCGGGACAGGGCCCAGGCCGAGGACATCCTCCAGGAGGTGTACGTCAATGTCTGGCGCTCGGCGCAGGGCTTCGACGCGGCGCAAAGCCAGCCGCTGACCTGGCTGACCAGCATCGCCCGGCACCGGGCGATCGACAGCCTGCGCCGGGCCCAGACCCAGCCGCAGCTCCGGTCGGTGCACGGCGCCACCGACGCGGACCGTGACGAGGAGAACCTGCTGGACCAGGTGGCGGCGGACGACCCCGGCCCGCTCGACCTGCTGGGACAGGCCAGCGACGCGCGCGCGCTCTCGCGCTGCATGGCGGTGCTGAGCGCCGCGCAGCGCCAGAGCCTCGCGCTGGCCTTCTTCGACGGACTCAGCCACGCCGAGGTGGCGGCGCAGTTGCGCGAGCCGCTGGGCACCGTCAAGTCCTGGCTGCGGCGTGCGCTGCTGTCCTTGCGCGCCTGCCTGGACGGCGCCGTGCAGCGCGACGCGGCGCGGGAGGGCTGATGGACTACGGCCGAGCGCGCCTCGCCGACCGCCTGGCCGCCGAATACGTGACCGGCACCTTGCGAGGGCCGGCGCGGCGGCGCTTCGCCGCGCTGCTGCCGGCGCACCCGGTGCTGCGCGCCGCGGTGCGTGCCTGGGAGGCGCGCCTGATGCCGCTGACCACCGTGCTGCCCGGCGAGGCGCCGCCGGCGCGCGTCTGGCAGCGCATCCAGGCGCGGCTCGACGTCCCGGCGCCGGTCGCGCCCCCCTGGTGGGCGCGGCTGGCGTTCTGGCGCGGCTTCAGCGCGCTGGCCGGCCTCGCGGCGCTCAGCCTGGCGGTCCTGCTCGCGAGCCCGGGGCCGGCGCAGCCGCCGATCGTCGTGGTGCTCGATGCCACCGGCGCAGCGGCCAGCGGCGGCGCGGTGGTGCCGGCCGCGTTCGTCGCCAGCATCAGCGGCGACGGCCGCGCGGTGGTCACCAAGCCGATCGGCAAGGTCGCGCTGCAGGGCGACCGCGTGCTGGAGCTGTGGGCCGCGGCCGGCCGCAACCCGCCGCGCTCGCTCGGCCTGATCTCGGCGCAGGGGGTGAGCGTGGTGCGCCGCGCCGCCTTGCCGCCCGGCACGGATCACCTCGCGGTCAGCCTGGAGCCGCCCGGCGGCTCGCCCACCGGCGCCCCGACCGGGCCGGTGCTGGCGGTCGGCAGTCTCTAGCCGGCCTCGGCCAGCGGCAGCTCGACGCCGAAGGTCGAGCCCTGGCCCGGCGTGCTGATCACGTCGATGCACCCGCCCATCAGCTCGACCAGCGCGCGCGTGACGGCCAGGCCGATGCCGGTGCCCTCGATCGTGCTGTGCCGGTGCGCGCCGCGGTTGAAGGGCTCGAACAGGCCGGGCAGGTCGGCCGTCGCGATGCCCACGCCGGTATCGGCCACCTCGATGCGCACGCGGCCGGCCTCGCACATCGCCGCCAGCGTGACGTCGCCGCCGCTGCGGTTGTACTTGACCGCGTTGTTCAGCAGGTTCAGCAGCACCTGGCGCAGCCGGGTCGGGTCCGCATGCACCTGCGGATCGCCCGGCGGCGCGGCGAACTGCAGGTGCACGCCGGCCGCGTCGGCCTGCGGGCGCACCATCTCCAGCGATTCGGCCAGCAGCGGCGAGAGCCGCAGCAGCGCGGGCGTGACGCTGAGCTGCCCGGCCTCGATGCGCGTCAGGTCGAGCAGCTCGCCGATCATCTGCAGCAGGTGCGTGCCGGCCTCGCGGATCAGGCCCACGCGGCGGCGCTGGATGTCGGTGAGCGGCTCGCGCTGGTCCAGCTCGAGCAGCTGCGCAAAGCCGAGCACCGCGTTCAGCGGCGTGCGCAGCTCGTGGCTCATGCGCGAGAGGAACTCGGTCTTGGCGCGGTTGGCGGCCTGCGCCGCGGCGGCGGCCTGGCGCGCCTGCTCCAGCTCGCGCAGCTCGGTGATGTCCTCGGCATAGCCGTGCCACAGCACGCTGCCGTCGGCCTCGCGCTGCGGCGTCGCGGCGGCGCGCACCCAGCGCGGCGCGGCGTCGCGCACGTGCAGGCGGAACTCGCAGTGCCAGGGCCGCATCACGCGCTGCGCCCGCGCCACGCTGGCGAACACGCGCTCGCGGTCGGCCCGCTCGATGCGGCGCAGCGCCTGCGCGGCATCGCCGGTCATCGTCGCGGGCGCGATGCCGAGCAGGTCGACGCAGCTCTCGCTGACCCAGGGGAAGTGGCCGGTGCCGTCGGCGAAGGCGCGGTACTGGAACACCACGCCGGGCACGTGGCGCGAGACCTTGGTCAGGCGCTCGGCCGCCTCCAGCGCCGCGCCCTGGGCCTGGCGGCGCGCGCTGATGTCGCTCAGCGTGCCCACCATGCGCGCCGGCCGGCCGAGCGCGTCCCACTCGACGATGCGGCCGCGCTCGGCCATCCAGCGCCATTGGCCGTGCACGTCGCGCGCGCGGTACTCGTGTTCGTAGATCGGCGTCTGCCCGCGCACATGGCGCAGGTAGGCCGCATGGTTCTCGGCCCGGTCGTCGGGGTGGATGACCTCGTTCCAGGTGTCCTGGGTCGAGGCCATCAGGCCGGGCGGGTAGCCGAGCAGCGCCAGGCTGGTGTCGATGCTGCTCAGCCGGTCGGTCTGGATGTGCCATTCCCACACCGAGGTGCCCGCGCCCAGCAGGGCGTCGCGCATTAGCGCGTCGGGGATGCCGGCGTCGATGGGGGTCATGGCTGCCCCTCGGCCTGCAGCGCCGCGGCGAGTGCCGCTTCCACGCGCGCGGCGTCCACCGCTGCGAGGCAGCGGTAATGGCCGAAGCGGCAGGTGCGCTCGAAGCAGGGCATGCAGGCGAGGCCCAGCTCGTCCTTCAGCCACAGCACGCGGGCGCGCGGGTTCAGCGGCGGGGTGTGCTCGGGCGAGGTCGAGCCGAACACCGCCACCTGCGGCAACCCGAAGGCTGCGGCCACGTGCATCAGGCCGGAATCGTTGCTGACCATGCCGCGCGCGGCGCCGATCAGCACCATCGCGTCCAGCAGCGAGGTCTGGCCGGCCAGCACGCGGCAGGCGCCGGGCGCCGCCGCAGCGATCTCGCCGCACAGCGCCGCCTCCTTGCCCGAGCCGAGCAGCAGCACCGGCTGGCCGTGCGCGGCGTGCAGCGCGCGCGCGAGCTCGGCGTAGTGCGCCGGCGGCCAGACCTTGGCCGGGCCGTACTCGGCGCCGGGTGCGAACACGAAGAAGCCGCCGGGCGCCACGCCCGCCGCGGCGCAGGCCTGCGCCAGGCGCTCGGGAGCGAAGACGAGCGCCGGGCGTTCGTCGCCGCGCGCCGGCGCTCCGGACAGGGCCAGGTAGAACGGCACCATCGGCGGCCGGCCGGGCGGGTTCGGCAACTGCTCGGTCAGCAGCAGCCAGCGCCCTTCGCCGCGGTAGCCGATGCGCCGCGGCACGCGCGCGAACCAGGGCAGCAGCGCCGCCTTGATCGAGTTGGGCAGCACGTAGGCCACGTCGAAGCGGCCGCGCCACGAGCGGCCGAGTGCGCGCCGGGCGTGCCAGTCGAGCCGGCCGTGCGCGAACGGCAGGTCGAGCACCTCGGCCACCGCCGGCATCGCCCGGTAGACCGGCGCCACCCAGGGCAGGGCGGCCACGGTGAGCCTTTCCCCGCGCGCCGCGAGCCGCGCCAGCAACGGCTCGGACATCACCGCGTCGCCGATCCACTGCGGCGCGATGACCAGCGCGCGGGTCATGGAGACGGGCTCAGTGGTGCGCGGAAAGCTTCTCGCCGGCCTTCAGGCGGTACAGCGTGCCGCAGTACGGGCACTGGCCTTCACCGGTGGTGGCCACGTCGATGAACACACGCGGGTGGCCGCTCCACAGCGTCATCTTCGGGTTCGGGCAGAACACCACGCCCGGGCCCTGCAGGTCCTGCGCGCTCACCTCGACCACGGCTTTGGGTTCGCTCATGGTGTTCAGACCTTGGTCAGCCATTCGGCGTACTTCGGATTGCGCCCGTTGACGATGTCGAAGAAGGCGCTCTGGATCTTCTCGGTGACCGGCCCGCGCGAGCCGCGGCCGATCTCGATGCGGTCGAGCTCGCGGATCGGCGTCACTTCCGCGGCGGTGCCGGTGAAGAAGGCCTCGTCGGCGATGTAGACCTCGTCGCGGGTGATGCGCTTCTCGACGATCTTCAGGCCGAGGTCCTCGCAGATCGCGAAGATGGTGTTGCGGGTGATGCCGTTGAGCGCGCCGGCCGAGAGGTCGGGCGTGTAGACGACGCCGTTCTTGATGACGAACAGGTTCTCGCCCGCGCCCTCGCTGACGAAACCGGACGCGTCGAGCAGCAGCGCCTCGTCGTAGCCGTCGTCGGTGGCCTCCATGTTGGCGAGGATGGAGTTGGTGTAGTTCGACACCGTCTTGGCCTGCGTCATCGTGATGTTGACGTGGTGGCGCGTGTAGCTCGAGGTCTTGACGCGGATGCCGCGCTTGAGGCCCTCCTCGCCGAGGTAGGCGCCCCAGGCCCAGGCGGCGATCATCAGGTGGATGGTGTTGCCCTTGGGGCTGACGCCGAGCTTCTGGTCACCGATCCAGGTGAGCGGGCGCAGGTAGCAGCTCTCCAGCTTGTTGACGCGCACCACCTCGCGCTGGGCCTCCACCACCTGCTCGAAGCTGAACGGGATCTTCATGCGCAGGATCTTGGCGCTGTTGAAGAGCCGCTCGGTGTGCTCGCGCAGCCGGAAGATCGCCGTGCCGTCGACCGTGTTGTAGGCGCGCACGCCCTCGAAGGCGCCGCAACCGTAGTGCAGCGTGTGGGTCAGTACGTGGACCTTGGCGTCGCGCCAGTCCACCAGCTGCCCGTCCATCCAGATCTTTCCGTCGCGGTCGGCCATCGACATGGCGTTGCTCCTGGGTTTCTGCGAACCGGCGATTTTATGCGGCGGGGGGTGGCGGCTCCGGCGGGCCCGGCCGCACGAGCGTGAAGCGCGTCAACTTGCCGCCGCCGAAGTGCAGCTCGACCCGGCTGCCGCCCGCGTCTTCCCAGGCCCAGGCCTCGCCGGAGTCGTCGAGCTTGCGGCCGAGGCTCTTGGTCAGGGTCACCACCTTCAGCAGCGTCATGCCAGGCCGGAGCTGGGCGTTCAGCATCACGGCGCTGCCGACATGGCCGACCGGCGCCTGGCTGGCGTTCTTCATCACCCGCACGCTGCGGCTGAACTGCAGCAGCAGCCAGAACACGATGCCGGTGAGGGCGAACAGCAGGCCGCGCCAGCCGTAGCCCTGCCAGGCCAGCGCGGCGAACAGGGCGGCCAGGGCCCAGCCGAGCCAGGGGCTCATGCGGCGCCCTCCCAGCGGCCGACGCGGCCGCTGCGCAGCGCGTCGGCCCAGTCGCCGCGGCCGGCGTCCTCGGCGCGGCGCGCGGCCTTCTCGTGGTCGTAGGGCACGGCACGCAGCTCGACCTGCCAGCCCGCGGCGCGCCGCGCCAGCAACGCATAACGGGCGTGCGGCGTGCCGTTCTCGACGATGTGCGGATGCGGCCGCCCGTCGTCGTAGGCCTGCAGGCCGACGCTGCCCGGGTTGACGACCAGCCGGCCGTCCGGCAGGCCGACCACGCGCGGCACATGCGAGTGGCCGCACAGCACCAGCCGGCCGGGCGCCGCGCCGAGGCGCTGCAGCACCTCCTCGGCCGTGGCGGCGCGGATGCCCGGGGCCGCCGGGCCGGCGTAACCGGGCACCACGGTCTCGAGCAGGTAGTCGAGGTCGCTCGTGGGCGTGCCGTGGCAGCACCAGACCTCGTCACCGAGCGGCAGGGTCGCCGGCAGCGCGCCCAGCCAGGCGCGGGTGGCCTCGTCGAGTCGCTGCGCCGCGAAGGCGTCGCTCGCGCCCATGCGCGACACCTCGGGTGCCAGCACCTGGCGCTCGTGGTTGCCGCGGATCGTCGGCAGCGCGAGCGGCCTCAGCCGCGCCGCCGTCTCGGCCGGCCAGAGCGGGCCGGAGACGATGTCGCCGAGGTTGACGGTGAGGTCGACCCGCGCCTCGTCGATGTCCTCCAGCACCACCTCGAGCGCCGGCAGGTTGCCGTGGATGTCGGAGACGACGGCGAGCTTCATCTCACAGCTCGCGAACGATGGATATCGCCTGCTCGACCCGGTCCACGGCATGGATCGTCAGGCCCTCGATCGGCTTCTTCGGCACGTTTGCGCTCGGCACCACGGCCACCGAGAAGCCGAGCTTGGCCGCCTCGCGCAGGCGCTCCTGGCCACGCGGCGCCGGGCGCACCTCGCCGGCCAGGCCGATCTCGCCGAAGGCGAAGAAGCCGCGCGGCAGGGCGCGCCCCCGCAGCGAGCCCTGGATGGCCAGCAGCACCGCCAGGTCGGCCGCCGGTTCGCTGATGCGCACGCCGCCGACCGCGTTGACGAACACGTCCTGGTCGAACGCGGCCACGCCGGCGTGGCGGTGCAGCACGGCCAGCAGCATGGCCAGGCGGTCGCGGTCCAGGCCCACCGAGAGCCGGCGCGGGCTCGGTCCGCCGGAGTCGACCAGCGCCTGGATCTCCACCAGCATCGGCCGCGTGCCCTCCAGCGTGACCAGCACGCAGGCGCCGGGCACCGGCTCGCCATGCGTCGAGAGGAAGATCGCGCTCGGGTTGGCCACGCCCTTCAGGCCGCGCTCGGTCATCGCGAACACGCCGATCTCGTTGACCGCACCGAAGCGGTTCTTGACCGCCCGCACGAGGCGGAAGCTGGAGTGCGTGTCGCCCTCGAAGTACAGCACCGTGTCGACGATGTGCTCGAGCACGCGCGGGCCGGCCAGCGCACCCTCCTTGGTGACATGGCCGACCAGGATCACGGTGGTGCCGCTCGCCTTGGCGGTGCGCGTCAGCTGCGCGGCGCATTCGCGCACCTGCGCCACCGAGCCGGGCGCGGAGGCGAGCTGCTCGGAGTAGAGCGTCTGGATCGAATCGATCACGCACACCGCCGGCGCCTCGGCCTCCAGCGCGGCGAGGATGCGCTCGAGCTGGATCTCGGCCAGCACGCGTACCTGCGAGCCCTCCAGCCCGAGCCGGCGCGAGCGCAGCGCGACCTGGGCGCCGCTCTCCTCGCCGGTGACATAAAGAGTCTTCATCGTGCGCGACAGCGCATCCAGCGCCTGCAGCAGCAGGGTGCTCTTGCCGATGCCCGGGTCGCCGCCGATCAGCACCACACCGCCTTCGACGATGCCGCCGCCCAGCGCGCGGTCGAGCTCGGCGATGCCGGTGCCCTGGTGGGCGATCTCGCTGGCCTCGATTTCCGACAGCGTGGCCACCGGCTGGCTCTTCGCCAGGGCCTGGAAGCGGTTCTTGCCCGGCGCCGGCTCGGCGACCGACTCGACCAGCGTGTTCCACGCGCCGCAGCCGGGGCACTTGCCGAGCCACTTCGGGCTCGAGGCGCCGCACTCGCCGCAGACGTAGATCGATTTCTCCTTGGCCATGCGGCATTGTCGCTGCCGCGAGACAATCGCCCGATGGACCTCTCGACCTGGATCGCCTTCTTCGCCGCCGCCTGGGCCATCAGCCTCTCGCCCGGGGCCGGCGCGATCGCCGCGATGAGCGCCGGCCTGAACCACGGCCTGCGGCGTGGCTGGCCGATCGTCTTCGGCCTGGTGGCCGGCATCTGGACGCAGATCGTCGTGGTCGGCATCGGCCTGGGCGCGCTGATCGCGGCCTCGAGCCTGGCCTTCCTGGTGGTGAAGTGGGCCGGTGTCGCCTACCTGGTGTGGCTGGGCATCCAGCAATGGCGCGCGCCGGCCGTGCCGGTGGTGGCGGCGGACTCGCAGGCGCCGGAAGTGACCGGTCGCGCGCTCTTCCTGCGCGGCTGGATGGTCAACGCGGTCAACCCGAAGGGCACGGTGTTCCTGCTCGCCGTGGTGCCGCAGTTCCTCGAACTCACCCGATCGCTCGCGCCGCAGTACGCGGTGATCGCCGGCACGCTGGCCTTCACCGACATCGTCGTGATGGCGCTCTACATGGTGCTGGCCGCACGCGTGCTGCGCCTGCTGCGTGCGCCGACCCACCTGAAGGCGATGAACCGGGTGTTCGGCGGGCTGTTCGTGCTGGCGGGCAGCCTGCTGGCCACCTTCAAGAAGGTGTGATGGGTTCGCCGCCGCGCGTGATCCCGTACCGCCCCGACCGGGCGGTCGATACGCGCCAGCGGCTGCCTTACTTCCTCGGCATCTCGGGCCAGACGGTCGGCGCGCAGGGCCTGGCGATGCACCTGGTGGTGATCCCGCCGGGCGCACGCGCCGCGCCGCACCTGCACCGCGGCTACGAGACCGCGATCTACGTGATCGAGGGCCGCGTGGAAACCCGCTGGGGCGAGGGCCTCGCCCACTCGGTGGTCAGCGAGGCGGGCGACTTCCTCTTCATCCCGGCCGACGTGCCGCACGAGGCGATCAACCTCAGCGCCACCGAGCCCGCGCGGGCGATCGTGGCGCGCAACGACCCGGCCGAGCAGGACAAGGTCGAGCCCTACGAACCGCCGAACAGGCGCAGCGAATCGGACGCGAGGTAGAAGCCGCCGCCGAGCAGGCCGAAGCCGCCGAAGGCGCCGAAGAAGCCGACCAGGCCGATCTGGTCGCGCCCGGGTGCCGTGCCGCCGGCGGCCCACACGAGCGCGCCGCCGAACCGCGCGACGATGCCCGTGGTGACGACGTCGTCGAAAGCCAATCGCAGCCCCTCCCGGGGCTGCGTTGTACCTCAGGCCGGCCGCTCCCAGGCCCCGCTGACGGCCGAGCGCTCGCAGGCGTCCAGCAGCGCCTGCACCTGCGCACCGCGGGCGATGTCCGGCGCCTCGGCGCGGCCGCGCCTGACGGCGCGCACGAAGCGCTCCCACACGTTCGGCGCCACCGCGAACTCGCGGCGCTTCCAGGTGCCCTTCTTCACGTCGCGGCCCAGGCAGGTCTCGAGCGTCTCGTAACTCTCGTCGAGGTCGAAGCGCAGCGCGCCTTCGGTGCCGTGCACCTCCACCCGCAGGTGGTTGATGTGCCCGGTGGCCCAGCGCGTGGCCTGCACCACGCCGAGCGCGCGGCCGCCGTAGTCGAGCTGCACCACCGCGCTGTCGTTGGCGTCCAGCAGCTTGCCCTGCCAGCGGGTGTGCATGCCGCCGTCGGGGGCGACCTTGGGGAAGGTCGCCAGCTCGCAGCGCAGGCGGCTCGGCAACCCGGTGACCGCGGTGGTCAGGTCCAGGATGTGCACGCCGACGTCGCCCAGCACGCCGCCCGAGCCGGCCGCGGTCTGCAGGCGCCACAGGAAGGCCTCGCTGCTCCAGTGGCTCCACAGGTCGCTGACCAGCCAGCTCTGCAGGTAATGCGCGTTCACGTGACGCAGCTCGCCGAGCTTGCCGGAGGCCACCAGCTTCGCCGCCTGCTCGGCCGCCGCCGAGCGCCGGTAGCTCAGATTGACCATGCCGATCAGCTCCGGGTGCGCGGCGGCGGCGGCCTCGACGCGGCGCGCCTCCTCGAGCGTGACCGTCAGCGGCTTCTCGCACAGCACGTGCTTGCCAGCCGCGAGGGCGGCGATGGTCGGCTCGGCGTGGAAGCGGTCCGGCGTGACGATGGACACCGCGTCGACCTGCGCGAAGAAGGCCTCGCGGTCCTCGGTGGCGAACGGGATGTCGAAGCGCCGCGCGAACTCGGCCGCGCGGCCCGGCACGACGTCGAGGCAGGCGGTCAGCGCGACGCCGGGGATCTTGCGGAAGGCGTCGGCATGCGCGCGCGCCATGCCGCCGGTGCCGAGGATGCCGATGCGAATGGCTTTCGGCATGTCAGTGCACCGATCCGCCGTATTCCGTGATCGGCTCGATGGACTTCGCCACCGGCCGCTCCGGCGCGCCCCAGGCGAACTGCCCGTCCGGCCGGGCCCACTTCACCGCGTTGCGCAGCACCTGCTGCACTTGCTTGTGGTGGTAGGTGGGGTAGGTCTCGTGGCCGGGGCGGAAGTAGAAGATCTTGCCGCCGCCGCGCTTGTAGGTCACGCCGCTGCGGAAGGCCTCGCCGCCGGCGAACCACGAGAGGAACACCACCTCGTCCGGGTTGGGGATGCCGAAGGGCTCGCCGTACATCTCCTCGTGCTCGATGTCGATCCAGGCCGGCAGCCCCTGCGCGATCGGGTGCGCCGGGTTGCAGACCCACAGCCGCTCCTTCTCGCCCGCCTCGCGCCAGACCAGGTCGCAGTTGTGGCCCATCAGGCGCTTGAAGATCTTCGCGTGGTGGCCGCTGTGCAGCACGATCAGGCCCATGCCCTGCAGCACGCGCTGCTGCACGCGGGCGACGACCTTGTCGTCGACCTGGCCGTGCGCGGCGTGGCCCCACCAGGTGAGCACGTCGGTCTGCGCCAGCACGGCCTCGGTCAGGCCATGCTCGGGCTGGTCCAGCGTGGCGGTCGTGGCCCGGATTTCCGGGTCGGCGTTCAGGGCGTCGGCAATGCAGCCGTGCATGCCCTTCGGGTACAGCTCGGCGACCAGCTTGTGCTTCTTCTCGTGGACGTTCTCGCCCCAGACGGTGACGCGCAGGGTCATGGCGGTATGGCTCCTCGGTGGTGGAGCCGCGCATGGTAGCGACCTGCGGCGCGCTTTCCAAAGCGCTTTGAATAACCCTTTGCCGCTCTACACCACTCGGGTCGGCACACGCGGCGCCAGCGCGCACATCAGCTCGTAGCCGAGCGTGCCGGCGCTGGCGGCGACCTCGTCGATCGGCAGCCGGCTGCCGCCCGGCCCCTGGCCCCACAGCGTGACCTCGCTGCCCAGCCGCGCGCCGGGCACCGGCGCGAGGTCGACCGTGATCATGTCCATCGACACGCGCCCGACGATGCGCGTGCGCACGCCGTCCACCAGCACCGGCGTGCCGGTCGGCGCGACACGCGGGTAGCCGTCGGCGTAGCCGCAGGCGACCACGCCGATGCGCATCGGCGCCTCGGCGCGGAAGGCCGCGCCGTAGCCGACCGCATCACCGGGCTGCAGGTCCTGCAGCGCGATCAGCTGGGCGCGCAGCGTCATGGCCGGCTCCAGGCCCCAGTGCGCCGCGTCGTGGCGCGGGTGGTCGGGCGAAGAGCCGTAGACCTCGATGCCCGGGCGCACCCAGTCGCCGCGCACCGCCGGGTCGAGCGCGGCGGCGCGCAGCGTGGCGGCACTGTTGGCCAGGCTGCGGTCGCCCGGCAGGCCTTCGGTGGCGCGCTCGAAGGTGGCCAGCGCGTCGGCGATGCCGCCGTCGGCGTCGGCATTGGCGAAGTGCGTCATCAGCACGATGTCGTCCACCTGCGTCAGGCCGGACAGGCGCTGCCAGGCGGCGCGGAAGGCGGCCGGCCGGAAGCCGAGCCGGTTCATGCCGCTGTTGAGCTTGAGGAACACGCGCATCGGCCGGTTCGTCTTGTGCGCGGCCAGCCAGTCGATCTGCGCCTCGTGGTGCACGGTGTGCCACAGGTCCAGGCGCGAGCACAGCTCGAGGTCGCGCGGCTCGAAGCAGCCCTCCAGCAGCAGCACCGGGCCGCGCCAGCCGAGTGCGCGGACGCGCTCGGCCTCGGCCAGGTCGAGCAGCGCGAAGCCGTCGGCGCCGGCCAGGCCCGCGTAGGCGCGCTCGATGCCGTGGCCGTAGGCGTTGGCCTTGACCACCGCCCAGACCTTCGCGTCCGGCGCGCTGTCGCGCGCGCGGCGCAGGTTGTGCGCCAGCGCCTCGGTGTGGATCAGGGCTTCGATTGGCCGCGGCATGGTGCGCGGATTCTGCCAGCGCCCCCCCGGCGTGGCGCGCCCGGGGCGGCGCAACCCGCGTGCTATAAACCGGCGCCGCAAGGAGACCCCCGCATCGTTGGGCGGCGCGCAGCAGCACCGGAGCGAATGAAGAAGGGCTTCTACACGATCATGTCGGCGCAGTTCTTCAGCTCGCTGGCCGACAACGCCTTGCTGGTGGCGGCCATCGAACTGCTGAAGACCTCGGGCGCCCCACCCTGGCACGTGCCGGCACTGTCGCCGATGTTCGCGCTGTTCTACGTCGTGCTCGCCCCCTTCGTCGGCGCCTTCGCCGACGCCGTGCCCAAGGGGCAGGTGATGTTCGTCTCCAACGCGATCAAGGTGGTGGGCTGCCTGCTGATGCTGTTCGGCGGCCACCCGCTGCTGGCCTACGCCATCGTCGGGCTCGGCGCGGCGGCGTACTCGCCGGCCAAGTACGGCATCCTCACCGAGCTGCTGCCGGCCTCGCAGCTGGTCAAGGCCAACGGCTGGATCGAGGGGCTGACGATCCTGTCGATCATCTTCGGCATCCTGCTGGGCGGGCAGCTGCTGCGCGGGACGGTCTCCGGCCAGCTGCTCCACTTCGATCTGCCGTTGCTGGACACCGGCATCGACACCCCGCCCGAGGCGGCGATCTCGCTGATCGTGTTCCTCTACGTCGCCGCCGCGCTGTTCAACCTGAAGATCCCGCGCACCGAGGCGCCGCTGCAGCCGCTGCCGCGCAGCCCGGTGGTGCTGGTGCGCGACTTCTCGGCCTGCAACGCGCGCCTGTGGAGCGACAAGCTCGGCCAGATCTCGCTGGCGACGACCACGCTGTTCTGGGGCGTCTCGGGCAACCTGCGCGTGATCGTGTTCGCCTGGGCCGCGGCGGCGCTGGGCTACGGCACCTCGCAGGCCTCGTCGCTGGTGGGCGTGGTGGCGATCGGCACCGCCGCGGGGGCGATCGCCGCCTCGCTGCGCTGCCGGCTCGACCAGGCCACCGGCGTGATCCCGCTGGGCATCGGCATGGGCGTGCTGGTGATCGGGCTGAACTTCATCCACAACGTCTGGGCCGCGGCGCCGTTCCTCGTGCTGCTCGGCGCGATCGGCGGCTTCCTCGTGGTGCCGATGAACGCGCTGCTGCAGCACCGCGGCCACAACCTGATGGGCGCCGGCCGGTCGATCGCGGTGCAGAACTTCAACGAGCAGGCCTGCATCCTTGGCCTCGGCGCGTTCTACACGGGCATGACGAAGTTCGGCCTGTCGGCCTTCGGCGCGATCACCGTGTTCGGCCTGGTCGTGGCCGGCACGATGGAGCTGATCCGGCGCTGGCACGCCCGCAACCTGGTGCAGCACAAGGCCGAGGTCGACCACCTGCTGGCCATCGCCCGCAGCGACAAACACTGAGCGCAGAGCGCTCGGTGTTTGCGGCGAAGGGTCATGTGGCCATGGGCCACGTGAGCCGAAGCCACAAGCACTGAACGCGCCGCTTCAACCCATCAGCACCTTCTCGATTTCCGGCGCCCAGGCGGCGGCCAGCTTGCGGCAGCCGGCCCGCGTCAGATGGATCTCGTTGGCCCAGTCTCCGCTCTCGCCGCGCGTGCCGGGCTGCGCCGGCACGATCTCGACCGCCGAGGTGTCGAAGAAGTGCAGGTTCGGGAAGCGCGCCGCATCGGCGGCGTACGCCGCCAGCGTCGCGGCCAGGCGGCGGATCAGCAGCGCCGCCAGCGCAGCGTGCTCGGCCGCCGGAATGCCGTAGGCCGTCAGCGGCGGCAGCAGCCAGGGGCCGAGACCCGGGCCGGCCGGCGCGGGCCGCGGGGTGGGCAGCGCATAACCGTGCAGGAAGATCGGCGCGCCGCGCGACTGACCGGCGTCGCGCAATTCGACGATGCGCTGCAGGTTCGCCTGCAGGTAGCCGGCCAGCGTCTGCCAGCCGGGCTCGCTCAGGTAACGCGCCGCGCCCAGCGACGCATCGCCCCATTCGTCGCGCGTGAGCAGCAGGCGCAGCGCGGGGGGATGGCCGTCGGGTCTCACCTGCAGCGCGTCGATCAGGTCGTTGCCGCCGCCGGACAGCAGCAGGCCGTCCCAGGGGCGCTGGATCCGGCCGGCCAGCAGCTCGGCGAACATCGGGTCGCGCCCGAAGTCGGCCATGTGCGTGAGGGTGTCGCCCGGCATCGCGCAGCTGACGGCGATCGCGCTGCGCTGGAAGCGCAGCGCCAGCAGCAGGTTGGCATTCTCCAGCGGGTTCAGCGCGCCGATCGTGAACCAGGAGTCGCCCTCGGCGAGGAAGCGCCAGCCGACGTCGGACAGCGGCGGCGCCGTGGTCGGCGAGTTCAGGCTGGAGGCGGGAAAGACTTGCAGCGGGGTCATCGCGGGAACCTCCTCGAAGCCGGCGACGCTAGCCCTGCCGCAGCCCGGGCGTCCATCCCGAGAAGCCCCGGCGCGCCCGCACAATCGGCCCGATGTCCGTCGCCCGCCCTGCGCTGCAGCCCGCACTCGCCCTGACCTTCAACGCCTTCGTGTGGGGCTGCTCCTGGTGGCCGTTCCGCCAGCTCGAGGCACGCGGACTGCATCCGCTGTGGGCCACCGCGCTGATCTACGCCGTCGCGGCGGCGGTGATCCTGGCGCTGCGGCCGCGCGCGCTGGTCCAGTTGCTGGGCACCCCGGTGCTGTGGCTGCTGGTGCTCGCCGCCGGCACCACCAACGCGGCGTTCAACTGGGCCGTGACGGTGGGCGACGTGGTGCGCGTGGTGCTGCTGTTCTACCTGATGCCGCTGTGGGCCGTGCTGCTGGCCCGGCTGCTGCTGCACGAGGCCCTCACCCGCCTGGCCGCGCTGCGCGTGGTGCTCGCGCTAGCCGGCGCGGCGATCGTGCTGTGGCCGCCGGGCGGCGGTGCGTTGCCGCTGCCGCGCACGCTGCCGGACTGGCTCGGCCTGCTCGGCGGCTTCAGCTTCGCGCTCAACAACGTGCTGTTGCGGCGCGAGGCACACCGGCCGGAAGAAGGCCGCGCGCTGGCGATGTTCGGTGGGGGCATGCTGGTGTCCGGCGCGCTGGCGCTCGCGCTGGGTGGGGGTGGCCATGTCGCGCCGCTGCCCGCGCCCGCGCCGGACTGGCTGATCGGGGCGGGGGTGCTGGCACTGCTGTTCCTGGCCGGTAACCTGGCCTTGCAGTACGGCGCGGCGCGCCTGCCGGCCAACGTGACGGCGGTGGTGATGCTGACCGAGATCCTGTTCGCGTCGGTGTCGGCGCTGCTGCTGGGCGGCGGCGTGCTGAGCCCGTCGCTGGTGGCCGGCGGCGGGCTGATCCTGCTGGCGGCGCTGCTCGCCGCGGCCGGGCCGGCAGGCTCAGGCTGAGGTCGCGGGGGCCGGCGCCTCGGGCCAGTCGAACGCCGGGTCGACCTGGCGCAGCGTCGTGACGAACGGCTCTTCGAGCAGCGGCTTGGTCAGGTAGGCGTCGCAGCCGGCCAGCGAGCCGCGCACGCGGTCCGACGAGCCCTTCAAGGCCGTGACCAGCACGACCGGCGTGCGCTGGCCCAGGCGCGTGGCCTGCTGCTTGACCGCCTGGCAGACCTGCAGCCCGTCGACGCTGCCGGCCGGGCCGAGCACCACGTCGAGGAAGGCCAGCGCGTAGGCGCGCTGCGCGAGCACCTCGAGTGCCTCCGTGCCGCTGGCCGCCAGGTGCACGCGGTAGCCGAAGCGCTCGAGGCGCTGCTGCAGGAACTTGCGGGCAATCGCGCTGTCGTCGACCACCAGCACCTCGCGCCCGCCGCCGCCGCGCGGCGCGCGTGCCGGCGCCGGCGCGACGGCGGCCTGCC
>QJOU01000150.1 GCA_003265685.1 Piscinibacter caeni
CCCCGGCGGCGACCTGCCGCTGCTGCTGGCCACGGCCGACGAGCTGGGCCTCGTGCTGGAGCAGATCTGGCTGACCCACGCGCACATCGACCATGCCGGCGCCACCGGCACGCTGGCGCGCGCCAGGAACCTGCCGATCGTCGGCCCGCACCCGGCCGACCAGTTCTGGATCGACGCGCTGCCGCAGCAGAGCCGCATGTTCGGCTTCCCGCCGGCCGAGGCTTTCGCGCCGACCCGCTGGCTGGCCGACGGCGACACGGTGTCCATCGGCGGCTGCACGCTCGAGGTGCGCCACTGCCCCGGCCACACGCCGGGGCATGTGGTGTTCTTCGAGCCGACGACGCGGCATGCCTTCGTCGGCGACGTGCTGTTCGCCGGCAGCGTCGGCCGCACCGACTTTCCGCAGGGCGACTTCGACACCCTGGTGCGTTCGATCACCACGCGGTTGTGGCCGCTCGGGGACGACGTCAGCTTCACGCCCGGGCACGGCCCGGAGAGCAGCTTCGGGCGCGAGCGGCGCAGCAACCCGTTCGTCGGCGGCACCTGAGCCCCGGCGCGGTGAATATTCACCACCTTCGACACCTTCGCTTACCTAAGCTGTCCTTCAACGGCGCCGTCCGGCGTCGTGCCAGGAGGACAAGATGCTGGAACTGCTGAATCGCTCGACCGCCGACCGTGCCCTTCGCGACGGCAGCTCGGGCGCGTGGTCGGCCTACCGCGGACCGGAGCGGCGCACCGCGTCCTCGATCGGCTGGCAGTGGCTGGCTGCGGCGCTCAACGAGATCGACTACGGCGTGCTGCTGCTCGACGAGGACGCGCAGCTGCTGCACGTCAACCGGGTGGCCCGCGACGAGCTGGACGAATCGCACCCGCTGCAGCTGCTCGGGCGCGAGCTGCGGGCACGCGCGCCCGAGGACGTGGCGCCGCTCGGCGACGCGCTGCGCCAGGCGAGCCGGCGCGGCCTGCGCCGCCTGCTCACGCTCGGCCAGAAGCACCGGCATCCGGTGGGTGTGTCGGTGGTGCCGCTGCCGGCGCTCGGCTGCGACGAACGCGGCGCGACGCTGGTGATCCTCGGCCGGCGCCAGGTCGGTGCCGAGCTGGCGGTGGAGAGCTTCGCCCGCATCCACGGCCTGACCGGTGGCGAGACGCGCGTGCTGCTCGCGCTCAGCCACGGCGACCTGCCGGCCGAGATCGCGGCCGCCCACGAGGTGGCCATCAGCACGGTGCGCACCCAGATCGGCAGCATCCGCCAGAAGACCGGCGCGCCGAGCATCCGTGGCCTGCTGCGGCAGGTGGCGGCGCTGCCGCCGTTGATGGGGGTGCTGGGCGGCGGCCGCTTCAGCGCCGCGGGCGAATGATCGGCACGCCCGACGGGCGGCTGCGTTCCGTCGCGGACACTTCCAACACGGCCTTGATGCCGGCTGGGTCGTAGAGCCCCTGCTCCCACATCTGGCAGGCGACGCGCCGCGCGACGATCGGCGCGGCTACGCTGGTACCGCTCATGCGCACGCGGCTGCCGCTGCGCGCGCCGGCCGCCATCAGCCCGGTGTCCGCGGCGCCGGCGTCGGCCGGGGCGGCCAGGTCGATGCCGCGCATGCGCGGCCGCACCGCGTCGGGGTTGCAGCGCGACGAGTACGAGCGCTCGTCCCGGCCGCGCAGGCCGACCGCACCGACCACCAGTGGCCCGGGTTCGCAGGCCAGATCGCTGACGGTCGTGTCGCCCGGCACACGCGCGCCGACCACCTCGTCGAAGGCCGACTGGAGCGGCTGGTCGAAACCGAGCGGCGGCTCGTCGCGCTGGATCCAGGCGTGAAAGTGGACAACACGCTTGGCATCGCGATTGCGCAGTTCGACCCGCCAGCGGCCCGGCGACGCAGCGGCCCGTCGGCCGGCCACCGGCGCCAGCGACAGGAGCGCCATTGCACGGCCCGCACCCGTTTCCCTTAGCGCCACGCGCGCCACGAGCCGCCCGTCGCCACGGTGCAGCTCCCAGGCCTGGCCCGCCAGGCAGCCGGCCGCCAGCGTGTCGCCGTCGGGCGGGCTCACGCACAGCTCGACGTCGACCGGCTCGCCGTCCTCCGAGTGCATCCAGAGCTCGAGGAAGCTGTCGGTGATGTCGTTCGGCTGCAGCCGCCAGGCGAGGCGGGCGCTGCCATCCGGTGCCGCAGGCAGCGTGCCGCTGGCACTCCAGCGCTGCGCTTGCGCATTGCCTGCCGAGATGACCAGCACCAGGTTGCTGCTGCGCAGCGCGAGCAGCTCCTGCAGCGCCCGGGAGATCAGCGACGTGCCATCGTGCGGGCCGCCGAACATGCCGACGCTCAGGTTGATGACGACCTGCGCCCCGGGCCCGGCACGCTCGACGATGAAACGGACTGCGTCGAGCCAGAACGGCGCCGGCGTGGCCCCGGTGGTATCGCCGCGCTCGAGGGTCGGCAGGCTGACCAGGATCAGCTCGGCGGTGGTGGCGGCGTCGTCAAAGGCAGGTTTGGCCGAGTCCGCCGTGGCCGGTTCGCTGCTGACCAGCCCCGCGGCCACGTCGGCGACGAAGGTGCCGTGCCACGCATCCGGCGCAGCGCCGGTTGCGCTGCCGGTGTAGTCGAGCTCCGCGTAGAGCGCGCGCTCGGACTCGCCGGCCGCCACCCTGGCGACCAGCGCGTCGATCGCGCCGCGGTCGAGCTCGCGGCCGTATCCGACGTCGCGCGGGCGCTGCCACGGGCCGCTCGGCCGGCGCGACTGGTCCCACAGGCTGAGGATGCGCGTCTGGCCGCTCTCGACGCCGGCGGCGGACTTGCGGAACACGCGGTTCAGGAACGCGAAGTCCCGGTCGACCACACCGACCACGAGGCGGCGGCGCTCCTCGGGCACGGTTGAAAGGGTGCCGTCCACGGCCCCGGCCGCGATTGGCCAGCCGAACTCCATGGACTCGACTTCCTCGGCGAGCCGGCCCAGCGCGCCGATCAGCGCGTGGCCGACGCAGAAGTCCGTCGGCGCCCGCCGGTAGAGCCCGGGCGCGCTCAGCAGGCCGTCCTGCTCGAGCCGGTCGATGGTGTCTCCCGGCCGCAGGCGCAGCAGCACCGGCACGCGGGCGCCGGGCAGGCCCGCCGCGGCATGGCCGGCGAAGCCGGTGGCCTGGCTCCAGGCCAGGTAGGGCTCGGTGGCCTGTGCCGGCCCGTTCACGCTGTTCCAGGGCATGGTGGTCTCCTGCGCTCGACCTCACCACTCCTGCAGGGCGTCGGCCCACAGCTGCGCGAGGAGGGGGTTGGGCACCGACGCCGCCGGGCTCGCCGTGGATCCGCACGCGTGTCCGCCGAAGGGTGGCTCGCCGTCGAACGCCTTGGCCAGCGCCGCGTCCCCGTCCGCGACGGCGTCAAATTGGCCCGAATGCCAGATCCTCGGGATGCAGCGCGAGACAAAGTAGCTTGCCAGCGCATCGCCCAGCAGGCGCCCGGCCAGGTTGTCGACCGGAAAGTGCAGTCCCGCGACGATGCGGTTCTCGGCGATGCGGAAGGCCACGCTGCGCAGGATCTCGCCCAGCTTGCTGCCGGCCGCGTTCGGGATCAGCTCGGCCAGCACCGTGGCGATGACCTGGCCCTCGCAGGCATGCCCGGCCGGAAAGCTCGCGTGCGGCGGCACCTCGACGAGCGGCTGGATGGCTGCAGAGAAGTCGCTCGGGCGCGGGCAGGCGAAGCTGTGCTTGAACCGCATCACCGTCGTGTTGGCGAACACGATCGCCGCGTTCACCAGGTCCATCGTGCGCCGATGCCGGTGTGCGCGCAGGTTGACGACCGAGGCGTAGAACGCGATCGGCGGCGCGACCTGGGTCAGCACCTCGGCGGAGCGCCCCTCGCGGCCGGCGGCCTGCGCATCGACGTCGCCCAGCTGCGCGCGGAAGAGTGCGATCTGCGGCCGCGTGATGCGGACGATCTCGGCGCCGCCCGCGTCGCGCAGGATGGCCGGCGAAGCGCCGTCGGTGGGCGGCTCGAAGGACACCCGGCTCAGCAGCTCGAAGTCGGCCAGCGCCGCCCGCGGTCCGGGGCCCCATTGCACCAGGCGCGCCGCGTCCTCCGGCGCGGGCAGGGCCGCTATCTTGCCTCCGATGTCGTCGGCACCACCGAGCGAGTTCGGCCGGTGCTCGAGGAGGACGGCCGCGCGGGCCTCGTTGAGCGCGCTGGCCAGCAGGGGATTGCCGGGGAAGCCGGCGAAGCCGTAGTCCTCGAGCGCCACCGCGCCGGCCGGGGCGGAGGTGCGGTGGGCATCGCCGTGCGCGGTGCGGTGTGCAAGCAGCGACATCAGCCCGGTGCTGTTCGACAAAGCCATGGCAGTTCCTCCT
Organism: Piscinibacter caeni; assembly: GCA_003265685.1. Taxonomy (GTDB): domain Bacteria; phylum Pseudomonadota; class Gammaproteobacteria; order Burkholderiales; family Burkholderiaceae_C; genus Piscinibacter; species Piscinibacter caeni. Next base: position 4,331 of record QJOU01000150.1, read on the forward strand.
CTGGGATGGGTTGGGGGCGCTCAGGCTTCGGGCAGGCCGGCGCTGCGCAATGCGTCGACATAACGCTGCGCGTGCGCCGACGCCCGGCCCGCGTAGCGCTCGCGGAACACGGCGATCGAATACGCCGGGTCGACACGCAGCAGACCCCGCACCGACTCGCGCGCGCCGGCCTCGTCGCCCGACAGCACCTGCGCGATCGCCAGCGAGCGGTAGGTCGGCAGATGGGTGCAGTTGGCCTGGATCGAGCGCCGGCCGAGCGTGATCGCCTCGTCGTAGCGGCCGGCCGCCAGCATGGCCGTCGCGGCGAAGCTGTCGAAGAAGTAGCGCATCGGGTCCAGCGGAGACAGGCTCAGGGCCCGGCCCGCCGCCTCGGCGGCCTGCGCGCCCCGATCGCGGTAGACATGCAGCGCCGACAGGAACAGCCAGGCCAGGGCTTCGTTCGGGTTGGCCTCGATGGCCGCGCCATAGCGCCGCTCGGCGGTGTCGAGGTCACCGCGCAGGAATGCCGCGGCCAGCCCGTCGATCGCCAGCGCCAGGGCATGGTCGGACTGCTGGTCCAGCGCGCGCCGGGTCATCAGCTCCGCGCGCCCGGCCTGCTGCAGCGGCTCGTGGCTCCAGCCCTGCGCCACCTTCATCACGTGCCACTTGGCCATCCAGGCCAGCGGCTCCGGTGCGTGCGGGTGCCGCTCCGCCAGCTGCCCCAGCAGCTCCCAGGCGCGCTCGAAATCCTGCAGCGACAGCCGGTGCATCAGCCCGACCGCGGCAAACAGCACGGTGTAGCTGCGCATGGTGGGCAGCGGCTGCGAGCGGCTGCGCCGCATCTCGTAGCGGAAGATGGCCGAGGCCACGGCGTCGATCACCGGGCGGGTCGCCGCATGGTCCGGCAGCAGCAGGTCGGCCAGGCCGAAGCCGAGCGAGTCGGCCCAGACCACGTCCGCGCGCTGCGCGTCGGCGAGTTCGACGCGCAGCATCACGCGGCCGCCGTTCACGACCGCGGACCCGGAGAGCACGTAGGTCGCACCGACGCGTTCGTGCAGCTCGGCCAGCGTGACGTCGCGGCCACGGAAGGCGACGGTGCTCAGGCGCGAGACCACCCGCCAGTGCGGCGTGACGGACAGGCCCTGGATGATGTCGTCGACGATCAGCTCGCCGACCGCCTGCGCGTCGTCGCCCGATGCCAGCAGGCGCAGCGGCAGCACCGCGATGCTGGCGCGAGCGTCCACCAGGCTGTCCGGCCAGTGCACGGCGGGCAGCGCGTCGACCGGCACCACGCGGTGCGCCCGCACGGTGCCGTGCAAGCCGCGCACCTCGCACTCGCCCAGGTCCTCGGTGTGCACGTCGATCCCGGGAATCAGCTCGTCGCGCAGGTCCGGCGAGATGACGATCTCGCCCGGCCCGGCGATGCGCGACAGGCGCGCGGCCAGGTTGACGCCGCTGCCGTAGATGTCGAGTTCGTCGGACACGACGTCGCAGGTATGCGCTCCGATGCGCAGCATCAGCTGCGAATCGCTGCCACGGCCTTCGTTGTAGCGCGCGATGCGGCGCTGCATCTCCAGGGCCGCCGCCACCGCCGGTGGCGCGTGGCGAAACTCGAGCAGCATCCCGTCTCCCAGGCTCTTGACCATCCGCGCGCCGTCGCCCGTCAGGACCTCGGTACGCACCTCGTTGACGAAGCGCCGCCACCGGTCGATGACGCCCGCTTCGTCCCCGTCGATCAGCCGGACTGAATCCACCAGGTCGACTACGACCACGGTGCGGCGCAGCCGATGGATTCCCGCTGCACCTTCCTCCCTCGCTCCGGCCGGATGCATCGTGGCCTGCCTAGAATCTGGTTACATCCTGATTCTGGTGGATGCCGATGGGGCTCCACAAGGGCCAGGCAAGTGACAGGGGGGGTCTGTTCGTGGCCGTCGATCGCTCCGCCTCAGCCGGCGAGGACCCCTGCTCGGCGCTCCCGGGGAGCCTGCGCCGGCTGGCGATGCATGGCGCATTGACGCAGTTCCGGCGCGGCGAGCGCCTGATCGAGGAAGGCGCCCGCGGCGACACCCTCTACATCGTCGTCAGCGGCCGGGTCCGCGCGTTCTGCGGCAGCGAGCGCGGACGCGAGATCACCCTGGGCACCTACGGGCCCGGCGAGTACGTCGGCGAGATGAGCCTCGACGGCGGCCCGCGTTCGGCCAGCGTCGAGGCGCTCGAGCCCACGCTGTGCGCGATGGTCACGCGCGTGACCCTCACGCGGCACATCGCCGCCGATCCGGAATTCGCGTTCGAACTGCTGGCCAAGGTGATCGGCCGCGCGCGCGCCGCCACGCTCAGCGCCAAGCAGCTCGCGCTGAACGACGCCTACGGGCGCCTGAAGGGCCAGCTCGAGTCGCTGGCCGCGCCGGACGGCCGCATCGCGCAGCGGCTGACGCACCGCAGCCTCGGCAACCTGGTGGGCGCCTCGCCGAGCATGGTTACCCGGTTGATGAAGGACCTGGAGCTGGGCGGCTACCTGAGTGCCGGCAAGGACGGCCTGGTGCTGCTGCGGCCGCTGCCGACCCGCTGGTGATCAGCCCCGGCCCGAGATCGAATTCAGCGCCGGCGGCCCGTAGCGCCGCGCCGGCTTCTCCGCCCGCGCGTACAGCGGCTCCACCTTGGGCAGGTTGACCTCGATGTCGCGGATGCGCGTCGGGCCCGAGGGGTGGGTGCTCATGAATTGCGGCGGGGCGCCCTTGCTCGCCTCGGCCATCTTCTGCCACAGCGTCACGCCGGCGTGCGGGTTGTAGCCGGCGCGTGCGGCGAGCTCGATGCCGATCAGGTCGGCCTCGGACTCGTCCTCGCGGCTGAACTTCAGCGTCAGCAGCTGCCCGCCCATGTTCAGCAGCGTGTCGCCGGTGTTGCCCAGGCCGAGCAGCGAGGAGACCAGGCCCAGGCCGATCTTGGTGGCCGCGGTCTTGCCCATGCGTTCGCGTGCATGCTCGCGCAGCGCGTGGGCCGCCTCGTGGCCCATGATCATCGCCACCTCGTCGTCGTCGAGCTGCAGCTGCTGCAGGATGCCGTGGTAGAAGGCGATCTTGCCGCCCGGCATGCAGAAGGCGTTCAGCTCCTTGCTGCCGATCAGGTTGACCTCCCACTTCCAGCTGCGCGCCCGCTCGTTCCACTCGTAGGTGTGCGGGATGATGCGCTGCGCGATCGCACGCAGGCGGATCAGCTGCGGATGGTCGTCGCCGGCCAGCGCGCGCTTGGACGAAGCCTGCTGGCGCATCTGCTGGTACTGCGCGGCGGCGGCCTGCTCGACCTGCTCGGCCGAGACCAGCTTCGAGAAGCTCGAACGCGGGCCCACGTCCACCCCCTCGCGCGCCAGCGCGGGCAGCGTCGACAGCGCCAGCAGCCCGCCCGTGAAGAGGCGCCGCCCGTGCAGCGCGCAACGGCAGCCGCGCGCGTGCACCAGCGCGGGCAGGGGCACGTCGGCATCGGTGCGGAAGGTCGGCGTCATGTCAGGTCCATTCTAGGCAGGGGCTCAATCGTCGGTCGCGCCCGCGGTCTTCGGGTCGACCTCGAGCGCGCGCACCGGCGCGCGCAGCCACCACAGCAGCGCCAACGCCGGCAGGGCCGCGACGGTGGACACGACGAAGAACGCCGGCCAGCCGATCGCCTCGGCCAGCACGCCGGCCAGCGGCCCGACCCAGACCCGACCCACCGACGCGAAGGCCGACAGCAGCGCGAACTGCGTGGCCGTGAAGCGCTGGTTGCACAGGCTCATCAGGAAGGCGACGAAGGCCGCCGTGCCCATGCCGCCGGAGAGGTTCTCGGCCGCGATCACCAGCAGCAGCCCGCCGTCCACCGGCGTGGGCTGGGCGAGCTGCACGAAGCCCCAGTCGAAGGCCGGGATCGACAGCCCCGCCAGCTGGCCCTTGCCGGCCACGGCGAGCCACCAGAAGCCGAGGTTGCTGGCCATCTGCAGCACGCCGAACAGCAGCAGCGCGCGCCACAGGCCCAGGCGCAGCATCAGCAGCCCGCCGACGATCGCACCGGCGATCGTCAGCCACAGCCCGAGCACCTTGTTGACCACGCCCACCTCGGCCGGCCCGAAGGCCATGCTCTTGAGCAGGAAGGGCGTCATCAGCGAGCCTGCGAAGGCGTCGCCGAGCTTGTAGAACACGATGAAGGCCAGGAAGGCCGCCGCGCCCGGCTGCGCGAAGTAGCTCGCCAGCCCCGACAGCAGGGTCTCGAAGCGCGCCCGGCGCGCCGCCCAGGCGGCCAGCGGCAGCGTGATCGCGATGCCGGCCAGCAGCGCCGCGAGGTCGGCCCACTTGGCCGCCAGCGCGCCGGCGCCCGGCCCCGCGATCAGCCCGCGCAGCAGCGGCGCGAGCGCGCGGTCGGTGACGAGGTAACCCGCCGCCACCGCGGCCAGCACGGCGGCGAAGCCGAGCAGGTCGTGCCGCGCCACCGTCTGCGGCCGCGCGGCGTGCGCCAGGCGCGGCAGCAGCAGCGCCGAGACCAGCGCCGCGCCGACCATCAGCGCGGCCATCAGGCGGTAGACCGCCGGCCAGTTCCAGGCGGCGCCGCCGTGCGCCGCGTTGGCCGGGTCGGTCCAGATCAGCGCCACGCCGCCCGAGAGGATCATCGCCAGGCGGTAGCCCAGCACGTTCAGCGAGGACCCGAGGCCGCGTTCGCCGGGGCTCAGCAGGTCGGTGCGGTAGGCGTCGATCACCACGTCCTGCGAGGCGGAGACGAAGGCCACCGCCACCGCCAGCAGCGCGAAGGCACGTGTCGCGCCGGTGGGCGAGGTGCCGGCCAGCAGCAGCAGCAGGCCGGCCAGCGCCAGCTGGGTCAGCACCAGCCAGCCGCGCCGCCGCCCGAGCAGCGGCAGCTCGAAGCGGTCCATCAGCGGCGCCCACAGGAACTTGAAGGTGTAGGGGATGCCGACCAGGCTCAGGAAGCCGATGGTCGCGACGTCCAGCCCCTCCATGCTGAGCCAGGCCTGCATCGCCTGGCCGGTGAGCGCGAGCGGCAGGCCGCTGGCAAAACCGAGCAGCGTGACGGCGGCGAGGCGGTGCAGGGCGGCGGCGCGCTGCGCGACGGTCGGGGCGGGCGCGGCGGCACGGCTCGTGGGCATTGCCCCATTCTAGGAAGCCCGCCGCGGGCTACCGGGCCGGGGGTGTGTCCTCCGGCATCTGCCGCTCGATCGCCTCGGCCAGCGCGAGCAGGCGTTCGCGCGGCAGCGCGCCGACGATCGCGTAGCCGCAGGCCGGCCGCGCGCCGCGGGCGCCCTCGACCCAGTAGAACATGCCCAGCTCGCCGCGCTGCTCGTAGCGGAAGGCGGCCGGCGTGTCGTCCTCGGGCTGGCGCAGGTAGACGGTCACGCGCTGCGCCTGCGCGCCTTCGCCCGCCTGGCCGATCGGCTGATACATCAGTTGCGCGCTGGGGCCGGCCGCATCGGGCAGCAGGCGCCCGCCGACCAGCTCGAAACCCTGGGCGCGCAGGTCGAACAGCTTGACCGGGCGCTCGAGCCGGCGCGTCAGCCAGCGTGCCAGGTGCTCCTCCTGCGCCTTCACCTCGACCGGGTGGCGCACCTCCGGCACGTAGACGCTGTGCGCCACCGCGGCACGCTGCACCCAGCCCTGCCCGGCCGCTGCCGCGGGCCCGGCCGCCAGGCGCGCGGCCTGCTGGCGCTGCAGCTGCCAGGTCAGTGCCGAGCCGATCAGCCCGCCGCCCACCAGCAGCGCCACCGCGGCCGCCCAGCGCAGCCACGGCGCACCGGCCGGCGCACGGCGCCAGACCCGCTGCTCGAGCCGCGCCGGCACGGGTTCGGCGAGCACCGGCTCGAGCCGGGCCCGCAGCGCCTGCGCGTCCGCCGCCCACAGGCGCACGCGTGCGGCGTCCTCGGGGTGCTCGCGCAGCCAGGCCTCGACCCGCACACGCTGCTCGTCGTCGAGCTCGCCGTCGAGCCAGGCACTCAGCAGTTCGTCGTCGATGGGCTTGTCGGTCATGTCAGATCACCCGGCGCAGGCTGCGCGCACCCGGCGCGGCCCGGCCATCCAGCAGTTCGCGCAGCGCGGCACGGGCCCGCGAAATGCGCGACATCACCGTGCCCACCGGGATCTGCAGCACCTCGGCGCACTCGGCGTAGCTCAGCTGTTCGAGCGTCACCAGCAGCAGCGGCTCGCGCTGCTCGGTCGAGAGCTGCGCCAGCGCGGCCAGCAGGTCCAGCCGCAGCCCGACGTCGTGGCCGGGCGCAGCCAGCGATTCGAGCGCGCCGTGCGCCTCCTGCGGGTCGACCACGCTCATGCGGCGCTCGCGCCGGCGCTCGTCCATGAAGGCGTTGTGCGCGATCGAGAGCGTCCACACCAGGATGTCGCGCCGCTGGTCGAACTGGTGCCAGTGCGCCAGCGCGCGCTCCAGCGTGGTCTGCACCAGGTCGTCGGCCGTGCCGGCGTCGAAGGCGAGCGAACGCGCATACCGCCGCAGGCGCGGGATCGTGCCCAGCAGCTGCTGGCGAAAGGCGGTCGGGGCGTCCAGGTGCGGCATGTTCCCGCTTACGGCCGGTGTCGCGCGATTATTCCCCGCACCCCCCGGACGGGCGCGGGCCTTGCCGGACAATGTCACGCATGTCGACTCCGCCCGCCCCCGCGGCCGCCCGCGCACCGAGTTTTTCGCCGGCCGAGTTCCGCGCCGCGCTGGGCATGTTCGCCACCGGCGTGACGGTGGTCACCGCGCGCGCCGGCGACGGCAGCCTGGTCGGGCTGACCGCCAATTCGTTCAACTCGGTCTCGCTCGAGCCGCCGCTGGTGCTGTGGAGCCTGGCGCGGCGCGCCGGCACGCTGCCGGCCTTCCGCGCCGGCTCGCACTACGCGATCAACATCCTCGGCGCCGACCAGCGCGCGCTGGCCGAGCGCTTCGCCGGCCCGGCCGCGCAGCGCTTCAGTGGCGTGGCCTGGCACCCCGGCACGGCCGGCGCGCCGGTGCTGGACGGCTGCGTCGCGGTGTTCGAGTGCTTCAACCGCAGCCGCTACGACGAGGGCGATCACGTGATCTTCGTCGGCGAGGTCGAGCACTGCAGCCACCTGGCCGGCGCAGCCCCGCTGCTCTACCACGGCGGGCGCTACTACACCGAGCTGCCGCTCGGGCCGGCTTGAAATCCGGCCGCCCGGCCGCAAACTCCCCCGGGTACCCCGGAGAAGCCCCATGCACATCGCCTGCGCCCACTGCGGCAGCACCAACCGCGTGCCCGACGAACGCCTCGCCGACGACCCGGTCTGCGGCCGCTGCGGAGAGGCGCTGCTGCCCGGCCACCCGGTCGAGCTGACCGACGCCAACTTCGACACCGTCACCGCGCGCACCGAGCTGCCGGTGGTGGTGGACTTCTGGGCCGCCTGGTGCGGCCCGTGCCGCATGATGGCGCCGCAGTTCGCGCAGGCCGCGCGGCAACTGCAGGGTCGCGTCCTGTTCGCCAAGGTCGACACCGACGCCAACCCGCAGGTGGCGCAGCGCTTCGCGATACGCAGCATCCCGACGATGGCGCTGCTGCGCGGCGGGCGCGAGGTGCAGCGCACCTCCGGCGCGCTGCAGGCGCCGCAGATCACGGCCTGGATCGGGCAGGCTCAGGCGCGCGGCTGAGCGGCGGCGCGGCGCGCCGCCAGCGCCGCGAACCAGGCCACGCTGTCGGCGTTGGCCATCGCGTCACGCCGCAGCACCTGCTCGGCCGGCGCGCCCATCAGCAGCTTCTTGACCGGCAGCTCCATCTTCTTGCCCGACAGCGTGCGCGGGATGGCCGCGACCTGGAACACCTCGCTGGGCACGTGGCGCGGCGAGAGCGCCCGGCGGATCGTGTCCTTCAGCCGCTGCGCCAGCGCATCGTCCAGCACCAGCCCGTCGCGCAGCACGACGAAGAGGGGCATCCAGCTCTCGCGGCCGAGGTACTCGAGATCGACCACCAGGCTGTCCAGCACCTCGGGCAGCGCCTCCACCGCGCGGTACAGCTCGGCCGTGCCCATGCGCACGCCGTGGCGGTTGATGGTGGCGTCGCTGCGGCCGTAGATGACCGCACCGCCGCGCGGCGTGATGCGGATCCAGTCACCGTGTCGCCAAGCCGCAGGCGTCCCATTCCCCCCAGGGAACATCTCGAAGTACGCCTCCCGGTAGCGCGTATCGCCCGGGTCGTTCCAGAAACGCAGCGGCATCGAGGGCAGCGGCTTCGTGCAGACCAGCTCGCCGACCTCGTCGACGAGCGGCCGGCCGTCCTCGCTCCAGGCCTCGATCGCAGCGCCCAGGCAGCGGCACTGCATCTCGCCCTCGACCACCGGCAGCGTGCGCAGCCCGGCGACGAAGGCGCCGGCGAAGTCGGTGCCGCCGCTGATCGGCGTGAGCCAGATCGGTCGGCCCTCGACCTGCGGCAGCCGCTCCCAGATCCAGCGGTAGCACTCCGGCGCGAGCGGCGAGCCGGTCGAGCCGATCGCTCGGAGGCCGGACAGGTCACCCGCCGCCTGCGGCACCACGTCCGCCTTCAGGCAGCTGGCGTAGAACGCCGCGCCGGCACCGAACCAGGTGACGCCGGCGTCGGCCGCGAAGCGCCACAGGGTGGACCAGTCCGGCGCGCCCTGCGGGCCGCCGGGGTTGCCGTCGTACAGGCAGATCGTGGTGCCGCCGAGCAGCCCGGCCACCTGCACGTTCCACATGATCCAGCCGGTGGTGCTGAACCAGTGGTAGCGCTCGCCGCACTCGGCGCTGGGTGCGATGTCGTTGTGCAGCACACCCATCTTCAGCGCCTCGAGCACGATGCCGCCGTGGCCATGCACGATCGGCTTGGGCAGCCCGGTGGTGCCGCTGGAGTACACCACCCAGAGCGGGTGGTCGAAGGGCAGCGCCTCGGGCACGAGCGGGGCGTCGCCGCGTGTCAGCGCGTCGAAGTCGTGCGCGGCGCGGCCGGAGGCGGCGAAGTCGGCCGGGTCGGCCGCGGTATCGCGGTAGCGCAGCAGCACCAGGTGGCGCAGGCCGGGCAGCGCGTCGGCCACCTCGCGCAGCACGGCGCGCCGGTCGTGCGCGATGCCGCCCCAGGTGGCGCCGTCGCAACCGATCAGCACCACCGGCTCGATCTGGCGGAAGCGGTCGAGGATGGCCAGCGGCCCCATGTCGGGCGAGCAGACCGACCAGATCGCGCCCAGGCTGGCCGCGGCGAGGAAGGCCACCACCGCCTGCGGCGTGTTGGGCAGGATGGCGCAGACCCGGTCGCCCGGGCGCACGCCCAGGCCGCGCAGCGCGGCGGCGCAGGCGCCGACCTGGCGCCGCAGCTCGGGCCAGGAGAGCTCCTGCAGCGCCGCGCCCAGGGTCTCGTTGCGGAACACGATCGCCGGGTGGCCGGCGGCGTGCGCCGCGTCGGCATGGCGGAACACCTGCTGCGCGTAGTTCAGCCGCGCGCCGGGGAACCAGCGCGCGCCGGGCATGACCTCGCGCTCGAGCACGGTGGTGTACGGCGTGGGCGAGGCGATCTCGAAGAAGTCCCACAGCGAGGCCCAGAAGGCGGGCAGCTCGGTGGTGGACCAGCGCCACAGGGCGTCGTAACCCGCGGGCGTGGCGGCGTCGAAGCGCAGCCCGCGCGTCGTCTCGAGGAAACGCAGGTAGCGCTCGATGCGCGGCACCGGAAGCGTCATGACGACGCCTCCCCGTCGGTGCCGACGTAGCACCACACGTCGCCCATGAACGGGTGGCGCCAGAAGCCGCGCACCCAGGGCTGCGCCAGTTCGTTCATCACCGTGTGGAAGCGCGCCTTGTACGGCATGTAGGCCACCAGCAGGTTCTTGGCCTCGCGCATCAGCGCGTCGCGCTGCGGGCCGTCGGGCAGCACCTTCTGGCGCTCGAACAGGCGGTCGAAGGCGGGCAGCGCGAAATGCGCGTCGTTCGACTCGTTGTCGTTCGGGCCGTAGCCGATGCCGAGGAAGAAGCCGCCGTCGGGTGTCTGCGTGACCCAGCTGAAGCCCCACATCATCAGGCTGCCGGTGCGGCTGCGCTTGAGCAGCTCGCCCCAGGTCGAGGTCTCGAACTCGATGCGCACGCCCACCGCCGCCAGGTGCTTGCGCCACAGCTCGTTGAGGCGGCGCTGCAGCTGGTCGCCGGTGCCGGCCAGGCGCAGCACGAGCGGCGTGCCGTCCGGGCGCTCGCGCCAGCCGTCGCCGTCGCGGTCGAGGTAGCCGAACAGGTCGAGCAGCGCGGCGGCACGCGCCGGGTCGTGCTGGCTCATCTCGCTGCGGTAGCTGCCGTCGTAGCCGGAGGTGAAAGGCGCCACCACCGACTGCGCCGGCAGCCCGTGGCCGTGCCGCACCAGGCGCAGCTCGGCGGCGCTGTCGTAGGCCAGCGCGACGGCGCGGCGCAGCGCCACCTGGGCCGGCGCGTAGCCGCCGACCATCGGGTCGCGCATGTTGAAGTAGGTCATCGCCAGGTCGGCCTGCGGCGTGCGGTGCAGCCGGATGCCGCGCCGCGCCAGGTGCGGCGCGAGCCGGCCGTCGGGCACGGCGAGCGCACCGTACTCGGACGGCACCTCGAGCAGGTCGTGCGCGCCTTCGAGGAAGGCCAGCCAGCGCGGCTGCGCCTCCTCGATCACGTCGAGCACGATGCGCTCGGCGCGCGGCAGGCGCGCACCGGCGAGCCGTTCGACGGCGGCCCGGCCGGCCGGGTCGTCGGGCAGCACCGGCGGCGCGGCGATCGTGCGGCCGCGGTAGCGCGGATTGCGTTCCAGCTCGACGCGCGAGGCGCGCCGCCAGGCGGCCAGCCGGAACGGCCCGGTGCCCACCGGGTGCGCGGCGATGTCGGCGCCGTAGCGCTCGACCACCTCGCGCGCCAGGGCGCCCAGCACGTCCTGGCGCGCGAACTGCAGGTGGAAGCGCGGGTCGGGCCGTGCCAGGCGCACGCGGAAGGTGTAGCGGTCGAGCGCGCGGATGCCCTCGACCTCGCGGTCGTACTCGAACGCCCGGCGCTCCTTCAGCGCCCGCGCGCGCAGCTCGTCGAGCCCGATCAGCCCGGCGTTGGCGAAGACGTAGAGGTTCTCGCTGTTGTTGCCGGGGTCGTAGTAGCGCTTGACGCTGTAGACGTAGTCCTGCGCCACCAGCTCGCGCGGCTTGCCGCCGAAGGCCGGGTCGTCGGCGAAGAAGATGCCGGGGCGGATGCGGAAGGTGAAGGTGGTCGCGTCGGCCGAGATGTCGGGCAGCGCCGCGGCGGTCTGCGGGATCAGCCGCACCGACCGCGCCAGGTAGTCGTAGGTCAGCGGCGCCTCGAAGATGCACGAGGCGATGCGCGAGGAGCCGAGGTCGCCGATGGCCAGCGGGTCGAAGCCGGTCTCGGGCACACGCAGCGCGACGCGCAGCGTGCCGGGCTCGTGGCGCGGCGCCGCCGTGGCCGCAGCGCCGCCTGCGAGCGCGAGCGGCCCGGCGAGCAGCGTGCGCCGGCGCATGGGCGCCTCAGCGCAGTGCCGGCTGGCGCGCCGCGTCGATGTCGACGTAGTGCCAGAAGCGGTTGCCGAACAGCGGGCGCCGGTACCCGGCGAGCCAGGGCTGGGTCAGGTCGGTCACCACGCGGTGCACGTTGTAGCGGTGCGGCGCGAGCGCCGCGACGATGCGCTGCGCCTCGCGCACCTTGGCCAGCCGCTCGGGCCCGTCGGGCAGGGCCTGCACCTCGCGGTACAGGGTGTCGAAGCGCTCGTTGCGGAAGCGCGCCAGGTTCTGCCCGCCGGCCGCCGGGCCGTAGAGCACCTGCAGCGCGGTCTGCAGGTCGGGGTCGGCGGCCGAATAACCGAGCTGCCAGATCATCAGCTGGCCGGCACGCGCCTTCTTCAGCTGCTCGGGCCACTGGCCGACGTCGATCTTCAGCTTCAGCCCGAGGTCCTTCATGTTCTTCTGCCACAGCTCGTCGAACTGGCGCGAGATCGGGTCGGACTGCGAGCCGTATTCGAGCACCAGCGGCGTCCCGTCGGGCTGCTCGCGCCAGCCGTCGCCGTCGCGGTCGAGGTAGCCGTACATGTCCAGCAGCGCGCGGGCGCGTGCCGGGTCGTAGTCGCTGTTCTCGGTCTTGAGCTGCGCGTCGTAGCCCCAGGTGCCGGGCGCGACGATGGTCTGCGCCGGGATCGCCTGGCCGCGCCGGATCAGCCGGATCTCGCCCCACACGTCCGAGCCCAGCGAGATCGCGCGGCGCAGCGCCACCTTCTCGGGCGTGTAGCCGCCGACGACCGGGTCCTCCATGTTGAAGTAGTACAGCGTGCGGTCGGGGTTGACGATGCGCTGCAGCCCGATGCCCTTGCGCGCCAGGTTGGGCGCGAGCTTGCCGTTCGGTGCGGCGAGCTGGGCGTACTCCAGCGGCACCGACAGCAGGTCGAAGCGCTCGGTCAGGAAGGACAGCCAGCGCGGCTGGCTCTCGTTGACGATGCTGATCTCGACGCGGTCGACCATCGGCAGCAGGCGGCCGCGCAGGCGCTCCAGCAGCGCGCCGCCCTCGGCATCATCGGGCGCGGGCGAGACGACCTCCTCGTAGCGCTCGCGCCGGTAGTTCGGGTTGCGCTCCAGCACGATCAGCGAGCTGCGCCGCCACTGCACCAGCCGGTACGGGCCGGTGCCCACCGGGTGCTCCATGATGCTGCTGCCGTAGGCCTCGACGACCTCGCGCGCCACCGCGCCGAACAGGTCACCCGCGGCCAGCGTGTAGAGCAGGCGCGGGCGCGGCTTGGCGAGCTTGAACTGGATCGTGTAGCGGTCCGGCGCGCGCAGGCCCTCGACCTCGCGGTCGTAGTCGAAGGCCGTCTTGTTCTTCAGCGCCTCCTGGCGCAGCTCCTCCAGGCCGAGCATGCCCTCCTCGGCGAGGCCGGCGTAGTTCGGGCTCTTGTTCACCGGGTCGAAGTAGCGCTTCATCGCGTAGACGAAGTCCTGCGCCACCAGCTCGCGGCGCGCGCCCTTGAACGCCGGGTCGTCGGCGAAATACAGGCCGGGCCGGATGCGCACCGTCCAGGTCCGGAAGTCGTCCGAGACCTCGGGCATGCCCGCCGCGGCGTTGGGCCGCACGAGGAAGGGCCGGTTCAGGTAGTCGTACTGGTACAGCCCGTCGAACACATGCGCGGTGACGGTGCGCGAGTACAGGTCGCTGACCTGCGCCGGATCGAATCCCGTCTCGGCGGCCGGGAAACTGTAGCGCAGCACCTTGGGCGCATCGGCCCCGGCCGCCGCGGCCGCTGCCGCGAGCAGCAGCGCCGCGAACACCGCGCGCAGCCGCTTCATCGCTGCTGCTGGCGCTGCAGCGCCGGGTCGACGTCGACGTACTTGAAGAACTCGCGCACGAAGGGATTGCGGCGGAAGCCGATCACCCAGGGCTGCGTCAGGTCGGTGGCGATGCGGTGGGCACTGAGCTTGTAGGGCACGTAGGCCACCATCAGCTTGCTGGCCTCCTCCATCACCTTCGTGCGCTCCGGGCCGTCGGGCATCTTGTTCTGCCTGATGTAGAGCGCGTTGAAGGCCGGCAGGTCGAAGCGCGCATGGTTCGCGCCGCCCTTGTTGGGCCCGTAGGCGAGCGCGAGGAAGGTGTCGCCGTCCGGGCTGGCGGCCGACCAGGCGACACCCCACATCATCAGCTTGCCGGCGCGCGAGGCCTTCAGGTTCTCCGGCCACTTGGCGGTCTTGAAGACGATGCGCAGGCCGACCGCCTTCATGTTCTTCTGCCACAGCTCGGCCAGCTTGCGGCTGACCTGGTCGGGCTGGGTCGCGTACTC
>QJOU01000151.1 GCA_003265685.1 Piscinibacter caeni
CGAGGCGGCCGGCGCGGCGTAGGCCACCCGGCGCGGCGCCGAGGCCGGCGCGGCCGAGGCCGCCAGGCGCGGCGCCACCGCCACCACCACCTGCTGGGCCGACCACAGCTCGCGCTGCCAGCCGATCAGCAGCGCGATCAAGACGGTGGCGACGGCCACCACCAGCAGCACCAGGCGCCACTGCACGCCCGGCGTGTCGAACCAGATGCGCCCCGGCCGCATCGCCCTCAGGCTCCCGCGGCGACGAGCGCCTCGCGCACCGCGCTGACCTGGCGGCGCGAGACGGCGAGCCATTCGTCGACCGGCGCCACGCGCACGGCCCAGACCTCGCCGCCCTCCTCCTCGCCCTCGCCGGCCATCGCGCGGCGCTCGAGCGCGCGCACGGCGCTGCGTGCCACCAGCGCATTGCGGTGCACGCGCAGGAAACGCTCGCCCAGCCGTGCCTCCAGCTCGGCGAGCGATTCGTCGAGCACGTGGTGGTGCATCGCGGTGCGCAGCGTCACGTACTTCAGCTCGGCCTTCAGGTACAGCACCTCGGCCACCGGGATGCGCAGCACGCGCCCGCGGTCGCTGACCACCAGCACCGGGCCCGCGTCGGCCGGTGCCGGCGGCGGCCGCGAGGCGCGGCGCTGGGCGACCTTCTGCAGCGCGATCTGCAACCGGTCGCGCTTGACCGGCTTGGTGAGGTAGTCGACCGCGTCGAGGTCGAAGGCACGCAGCGCGTGCTCGGCATGCGCGGTGACGAACACCACCGCCGGCGGGTCGGGCTGGCGGCGCAGCTGCGCGGCCAGCTGCATGCCGTCGAGCCCGGGCATGTGGATGTCCAGCAGCAGCAGGTCGCAGGGCTGGCGGGCCAGGAACTCGAGCGCCCGCTCGGCGTTGGGCGCCTCGCCGACCACCTGCGCCTTCGGGTCGGCGCAGTCGTTGACCAGGCCGCGCAGGCGCAGCCGGGCGAGTTCCTCGTCGTCGACGATCAGGACCTGCAGCGTCACAGGGGCACCACCAGCTGCACGCGGAACACGCCGTCCTCCTGGCGCGTCTCGAGCTGGCCAGCCACATCGTGCATCAGGCGCAGTCGCTCGCGCACGTTCTTCAGTGCCAGGCCGCTGCCCGGGCGCGAGGGCGCCGTGCCGACGCTGTTGACGATGGTCACCAGCACGCGGCCGAGCTTGACGCGCGTGCGCACGCGGATCGTGCCGCCGCGGTCGTTCGGCTCGACGCCGTGGCGCACCGCGTTCTCCACCAGCGGCTGCAGGATCAGCGGCGGCACGCGTGCCGCGCCGGCCTCGGGGTCGAGCTCCCAGCTGACCTGCAGGCGCGTGCCGAAGCGGATCTGCTCGATCGCGAGGTAACGCTGTGCGAGCGCGACCTCCTCGTCGAGCGTGACCGCTTCGCCGATGTCGGTCAGCGCCACGCGGAACAGCTCGGCCAGGTCCTCCAGCACCTCCTCGGCCCGCGCCGGGTCGACCCGAACCAGCGCCAGCGCGGTGTTCAGCGTGTTGAACAGGAAATGCGGACGAATGCGCGACTGCAGCTCCGCCAGCCGCGCCGCGGTGTCGGCCGGCAGCGCGGCGCGCGCGCGCAGGTGCAGCCAGGCGTGCATCGCGCAGGCCAGCGCGGCGCCGGCCAGCGCCGGGGCGAGCAGCGGGTTGGGGCCGAGCAGGTCGAGCCCGAGCGGCAGCACCAGCGCCGCCGGCGCCAGCGCCGCGGCGGCCCCGAGCGCTCCGGTGGCCACCCATTGCCAGGCCGGCGCGAGGGCGGCCAGGTGGCGCTTGAGCAGGCAGGTGGCGGCCAGCCACAGCAGCACGCCGGGCAGCGCCACCGCCGAGACGGCCGCGGCGCGCGCCAGCCAGGCCAGCGGGTCGGCCGCGCTGAACAGCAGCACCAGGCCGCAGGTGCCCTCGACGAACAGCAGCGCCCGCAGCACCACGCCGACATGGCAGACGTCGAAGGCCGACGGGGGCGGCGCCGGCGGCGCGGCGGCGGCCATGCCGTCCAGCAGGGTCGTGCCGAAGCCCGTGCTGCGCGGCTCGGGCAGGGCGCCGGGGGTGACGGTCATGACGGGGTCGGTCGATAGAATGGCCGGTTTCGCCGCGCATTCTCCCTTCTTCCGCACGCCCATGTCCTCCAACCAACTCGACAAGAAGTCACAGGCCTGGTCGGCGCTCTTCTCCGAGCCGATGAGCGAGCTGGTGCAGCGCTACACCGCGAGCGTCGGCTTCGACCGGCGCCTCTGGCGCGCGGACATCGCCGGCAGCCTGGCGCACGCCGAGATGCTGGCCGCGCAAGGCATCATCTCCGCGGCCGACCACGCGGACATCCGGCGCGGCATGGCGCAGATCACGCAGGAGATCGAGTCCGGCAGCTTCGAGTGGAAGCTCGCGCTGGAGGACGTGCACCTGAACATCGAGGCCCGCCTGACGCAGCTGGTGGGCGACGCCGGCAAGCGCCTGCACACCGGGCGCTCGCGCAACGACCAGGTGGCCACCGACGTGCGGCTGTGGCTGCGCGACGAGATCGACGGCCTGGTCGCGCTGCTCGGCGAGCTGCAGCGCGCGCTGATCGATCTGGCGGAGAAGAATGCCGAGGTCATCCTGCCCGGCTTCACGCACCTGCAGGTGGCGCAGCCGGTGAGCTTCGGCCACCACCTGCTGGCCTACGTGGAGATGTTCGCGCGCGACGCCGAGCGCCTGGGCGACGTGCGCCGCCGCACCAACCGCCTGCCGCTGGGCGCCGCCGCGCTGGCCGGCACCAGCTACCCGCTCGACCGCGAACGCGTCGCGAAGACGCTGGGCATGGAGGGGGTCTGCCAGAACAGCCTCGACGCGGTGAGCGACCGCGACTTCGCGATCGAGTTCACCGCGGCCGCCTCGCTGTGCATGGTGCACGTGAGCCGCTTCAGCGAGGAGCTGGTGCTATGGATGAGCCAGAACTTCCGCTTCATCGACCTGGCCGACCGCTTCTGCACCGGCTCGTCGATCATGCCGCAGAAGAAGAACCCGGACGTGCCCGAGCTCGCGCGCGGCAAGACCGGCCGCGTGGTCGGCCACCTGATGGGGCTGCTGACGCTGATGAAGGGCCAGCCGCTCGCCTACAACAAGGACAACCAGGAAGACAAGGAGCCGCTGTTCGACACGGTCGATACGCTGCGAGACACGCTGCGCATCTTCGCCGAGTTGGTGGGCGGCATCGTCGTCAAGCCCGAGGCAATGGAACGCGCCGCGCGGCGCGGCTACGCGACGGCCACCGACCTGGCCGACTACCTGGTCAAGAAGGGCCTGCCGTTCCGCGATGCGCACGAGGTGGTGGCGCATGCGGTCAAGACGGCGCTCGGCCGCGGTGTCGACCTGGCCGAGCTGAGCCTGGCCGAGCTGCAGGGTTTCCACGCCTCGATCGAGGCCGACGTGGCGCAGGCGCTCACGCTGCGCGGCTCGCTGAACGCGCGCAACGTGGTCGGCGGCACCGCGCCGGACCAGGTGCGCGCGCAGGTCGCGCGGCACCGGGCTCGGCTCGGCGCCTAGCGGATCCGGATCCGCGTCGCCAGCAGCCGCGTGCCGTCGCCCGAGAGCACGCCGCGCGCCTCGACCTCGCGGCCGACGCTCAGGTCGGCGGCACTGCCGTCCTGGAACTCGGTGCCGCTGCGGTAGGTCACGCGCACGCCGCGCAGCACGAAGGTCTGCAGCAGCGGGAAGCTGGCCTCGATCAGGCCGCGCAGCTCGCCGCCCTGCGCCCCGCCGTCGTCGACCTTGACGCGCGTGGCGCGCAGCACGCCGCCGCTGGCCGCGCCCTCGGCCTCGACCCGCGCGCCCAGTGCGATGCCGGCCTCGTTCTCCAGCGTCGCCGTGCTCGCGTCGACCGGCTGGCCGTTGATGCTGAAGCTGCGCGTCGTGCTGAACGCGGTGATCGTGCCGCGCAGTCGCGCATCGCCGCGGTCGGGCAGGCGGCGCACACCGTCCTCGAAGGTCAGCACCTTCCAGCGTCCGCTCACCGCCGTGGTGGCGACGGTCACGCGCACGATCAGTCCGTCGCGCAGCCCGGTGGGCGGCGCGAGGCCGTCGTAGTCGAGCGTCAGCGCGCCGAGCTGGAAGGTGTGCGCGCCGAGGTCCAGCCCGCTCACCGCGCCGCGCAGCTTGAACGCGGCCAGCGTGCCGCCGCGCGGCTCGATGCGCGTGGCGATCAGCCGGCCGTTGAGCCCATAGAAGCCGTACACCTCGACGTTGCTGCCCAGTGCCACGCTGGCCAGGCCCTCCGCGTAGCTGGCGTCGAACGCGGTGCGGCCGCTGGCGACCAGCACCGTCTGGCCCAGCACCGTGAGGCTGGAGCCGGCCAGGTCCACGTTCTGCACCGGGCCGACCAGCTCGCTGGCGAAGCGGATGCGCGTGGCAGTCGCGGTGGGCGCGCTGCTGTTGCCGCCGATCGGTCCGCTCTCGACCTCGACCAGCATGCCCAGGCGCAGCGCGTCGCGCGAGCGGCTGGCGCCGCTTTCGTCCTCGACCTGCGCGTTGCGGTCCTCGAACTCGATGCCGTTGACGAAGATCGAGCCGAAGCCGGTGACGGGGCCGGACGCATAGGCGCCGGTGCCGCCGACACCCACGCCGCCGCCGCAACCGGAGACCACCGCCGCCAAGGCCGCGGCGCCGGCAGCGACCCAGCGCCACAGGCGCGTGCGCCACGAGAGTTGCAGGGTGTCGGGACTCATGGCTTTCCTCCGTCACGGCGCCGCCGCGGGGCGGCTGCCGTCTTCTGTGTCGTGGCCGGGTCGGTGGCCGGGGCGGCGTCCACCGGCGCCTGGTAACTGAACAGGCCGATGCGCATACGCTGCTCCTGCCGGTCCTGCATCAGGCCGGCCTGGACATCCGCGTCGATCAGCCGCTCGAGCATCGGCACCAGCACATCGGTCAACGCGCGCCACTGCTCGGCGATGACAGGGCGCAGCGCCTGCAAGGACTGTTCCGACAGCCCGTCGGCGAACAGCGCCTGCTCGAAATGCTGGCGCCCGTCGCCCAGCACGTTGGCCACCGCGGCGCTGAGGTGGTCGCCGACGTTGGCGCCGAGGAACTGGTCCATGCGCGCGCGGTCGCCGCGCGGCACGGCCGACTCGGTCTGCAACGCCACGTGGTCGTCGTCCTCGTCGTGGCGTGCGTAGCCCAGGCGGCGCATCTCCTCGAGCAGCGAGCGCGGGTGCATGTCGCGCGTCACCGCCTGCGCGAGCGATTCGAAGCTGGGCGCCGGCCCGAGCCGCGGCAGGCGCAGCGGGCGGCCCTGCTCGTCGCGGTACAGCGGGTCGCTGATCCAGTGCGCGAACACCTCGCTCGGGTAGGAGCGCACACGCGGCGTGGCGCGCTGCTGCGCGGCCACCAGGCGCGTGACCTCGCGCCGGTTGATGCCGGTGGCCGCGCTGACGCGGCTGACGCGGCGGTGCTCCGGCAGCGTCGGGTGCGCGGCATGCGCGGCGGCGACGAAGGCCGCGCGCAGCATCTCGTCCACCGCCGCGTAGCTCAGCCCGCGCGCCACCGACAGTTGCGCCAGCGGCACCAGCAGCGCGCGCACCGCCTCCAGCAGCGCAGGCTGCTCGCCGGGGCTCGGAGGGATGTCGCCAGGCTCGGTCACGATGGGGGGCGATGGTAGCGGGCGCTGCATGCGTGAAAGGCGGAGCGCCTCGCGGCGCCCCGCCCCGTCATGCGCGGTGCGCGCTCAGCCCTCGAACTCGATCAGCACCGCGGTCAGCGTGCTGCGGTCGGACGACAGGCGGCCCTTGACCTCGACCTGCACGCCGTCGGCCAGGTCGGCCTCGGCGCCGTCCTTGAAGACCAGCGTGCCCGAGTAGTCGACCTTCACGCCGCGCAGCACGAAGGTCTTGTCGGCGGTGTTCAGCTCGCCGACCGTGCCGTGCAGCTCGATGCCGCGGATCGCGTCGTCATCCTCGCGAAGCACCTTCACGCGGGTGGCAATCACGGTGCCGTCCTTGGCGGTGCCGCGCACCTCGACCTGCGCACCCTTGGTCACCGGGCCGTTGTCGATGCGCGCCGCGCTGGCGTCCACCGGCACGCCGTTGACCTCGAAGTGCGTCTCGTCGGTCAGGTCGGTCACCGTGCCGCGCAGGCGGGCCACGTCATGGTCCTCGACCTTGCGCACGCCGCTGCGGATGCTCACCGCGACCCACTTGCCCTCGACCTGCGTGGTCTGCAGGCGCACGCGCACCTTCAGGCCGTCGGCGAACAGCGGCGGCAGATCGGTCACGCCGGCGTACGAGATCAGCGCGTCGCCGATCTGGAAGGTCTGCGCCGTGGTGTCGAGCCCGCTGACCACGCCGCGCAGCTTGAGCAGCAGCGCGCCGGCCTTGTCCTCGATGCGGGTGGCGACGTAGTGGCCGGTGCTCGCGTCCATCAGCGCATGCACCTCGACCACCAGGCCGGCCCAGGCCTGCGGGTCGGCGGGCAGCGAGTCGTCGACCACCGTCTCGGGCTTCAGGTCCACGGTCTGGCCGAGCACGACGAGGCTGCTGTTGTCGGCCGCGACGCTGGCCACCGGGCCGACGATCTCGCTGCCGAAGCGGATGCGCAGCGCCTTGGCGCGGCCGGTGCTGTCGTCGATCGCGCCGCTCTCGATCTCGACCATGGTGCCGAGCTTCAGGTCGTCGCTGCCGCCGCGCTCGCCGTCCTCGTTCTCGATCTCGGCGCCGCTGTCGTCGAAGCGCACGCCGTCGACGATGATCGAGCCGAAGCCGGAGATCGGCCCGGAGGCGAACGCGGTCGCGGTCGTGCCGTCGCTGCCGCCGCCGCTTCCGCCGCCGCCGCAGGCCGCCATCAGCGCGGCGGCCAGCACCGCCGCCACGCCGCCCAGGCCCCAACGACGGGCCGTGATCCAGGGTTGATTCATCGCTGCTCCTTGTCCGGTTGATGCATGACGGCACCGGCGGTGCCATCGCATGGGTCGGACTATAAATGTGCGTAACGCACATTTCAAGATCCGAGCGCATGAAGGCGTAACCGGCCGTGAGGCCGGTTCGTCAGCGGTGCGAGGAGTTCAGCGCGCGGCGAGCGGGCCGCTGCGCCAGGGTGCCAGGGTCACGCTGCAGTCGGGGCTGCGGTAGCAGATCGTCGCGCGGGCGAGCTGCTCGACGAAGGCCGGCTCGCTGGGCGGGCTCCAGAGCTCCACCACCCAGCGGCGCCGCGGGTCGAGCGGGAAGGCGGTGCCATGCACCACGGCGCGCACCGCCGGTGCGGGTTCGGCGGCGGCGGCCGGCCCGGCATCGGCCAGGCACACCAGGCGCAGCGCGTCCTCCGACAGGCCGCACCGCCAATGGGTCTCGGCGCGCGCGAGCGGCGCGTGAAGGGCGGCCGCGGCGGCGGCGAATGCGGCAACGAGGTGGCGATGCATGGCGTCTCCCGACGCCCTCGTTTCGGCCGCGCCGCGCGCCGCTTGAGCCCGGCGCGCGTGAGCCCTGGCACACCGGTCAGGTGCCGGCGCTAGACGATGCGCAGATCGCGCTGCACCGCCTTGTCGACGAACACGAGCCGCTGCACCAGCCGGCCATGCGCCTGGGCCCGCCCGTCGGCCCCGACCACCAGCACCTGGTCGAGCCCGAGCCGCGCGGCCAGCGCCGGCCAGCGCGCCGGCCCGGCCACCAGCAGCGCGGTGGCCGACGCATCGGCCCAGGCGGCCGACGGGTGGACCACGGTGACACTCGCCAGCGCCTGCGCCGGCCGGGCCGAGGCCGGGTCGAGCACATGGGTGGCGAGGCCGCCCTCGGGCAGGCGGCGCCAGCGCTCGTAGGTGCCCGAGGTCACCACCGCCTCGCGGCCGCGGGTCGGCAGCGTGGCAAGCAGGCCGGGGCCGAAGGGGTGGCGCAGGCCGATGCGCCACGGCCCGTCCGCGCCCTGTCCCAGCGCGGCCAGGTTGCCGCCCAGGTCGAGCAGCGCGTCGCGCACGCCCTGGCGCTGCAGCGCGTCGAGCGCCTCGTCGACGGCCCAACCCTTGGCGATGCCGCCCAGGTCGAGCTGCAGCGCCGGGTGCGTGCTGCGCACCCGCCCGGCGCGCCACTCGAGCATCGCGAGCGCGGGCGGCGCCGCGCGCCAGTGCTGCAGCCAGGCGGCCGCCGGCGCCGGTCGCTCGTCGAGCCGGTCGGCATGAAAGCCCCAGGCTCCGACCAGCGCACCGAGCCCGGCGTTGAACAGCCCGGCGCTGTCGCGCTCGGCCCGCTGCGCCAGCTGCAGCAGCGCCGCCAGGTCAGCCGCCGGTTCGGCCCAGCGCCCGGTGCGCAGCGTGTGATTGAGCTGTCCGAGCGTGCCCGGCTTCCAGGCGTTCCACTGCGCATTCAGAACCTGCAGGCGGGCCCAGCAGGACGGCGCGCCGGCAATCGGCCGCGGCGCGAGCAGATGGCATGGCGAGCCGAACAGCACGCGGGTCTCGCGCACCAGGCCCTCGGCCTGCACCCGCCACGGCGCCGCCAGCGCGGCGGTGAGCACGGCTCGGCGCGAAGGGCCGCCCATCGCGGGTTCAGCTGCGCGGGCGCAGCGCCAGCAAGGCCGCCTGCACACGCTCGCGCTCGCGTCCGATCTGGCCCACCAGCAGCGGCACGCCGTCCAGCCGACCCTGCCGCGCCAGGCCCTCGACCTCGACGCACAGCGCCGAGAGCCGGCGCGCGCCGATGTTCTCGCTGACCGACAGGTAGCGGTGCGCCAGCGCCCGCACGCGCGGCGCATCGGCGGCGTCGATCGCCTGCGCCAGCGCGGCCTGGTGGCCGGGCGAGTCGGCCACGAACAGGTCGATCAGCTCGCGCACCAGGCTCGGCTGCGCGTCGTCCTGCATCGCGCGCAGCTGCTCGAGCCGGGCCGGGTCGACCACCAGCTCGGCATCGGCCGCCGCGCTCGGCGCCGGTGCGGCGACCTGCAGCAGCGCCGCGGCCAGTTCGTCGAGCTCGATCGGCTTGGCCACGTAGCCGTCCATGCCGGCGGCCAGGTAGGCCTCGCGGTCGCCCGGCATCGCGTTGGCGGTCATCGCGATCAGGCGCGGCCGGCCGTCGGCACCGCGCCGCGGCGCGATCCAGCGCGCCGCCTGCAGGCCGTCCATCTCGGGCATCTGGATGTCCATCAGCACCACGTCGTAGGCCTGGCGCTCGACCGCCTCGATCACCTCCAGCCCGTTGGCGGCCAGGTCGGCGCGGTAGCCGAGCCGCTGCAGCAGGCGCAGCGCGACACGCTGGTTGATGACATGGTCCTCGGCCACCAGCACGCGCAGCGGCAGGCGGCGCGCCAGCGCGCCGGGCAGCACCGCCGGCGCGGCGGCCGGCGCCACCGGGGCACGGCGCGGCCCCTGCAGCACCGCGACGAGCGTGGCGAACAGCTGCCCGGCCTTGATCGGCTTGGCCAGCACACCGGCCAGCTGCGCCGCCTCGTGCGGCGGCAGCGCGGCACGCTGGCCGAGCGAGGTCAGCAGCACGATCGGCAGCTCCTCGGCGCTGCGCCGGCGCCGGATGTCGATCGCCAGCGACAGCCCGTCGGTGGCGGGCATGCTCATGTCCAGCAGCGCCAGGTCGTAGGGCTCGCCGTGCCGGATGCGGTCCAGCGCCTCGAGCGCCGAGGGCAGCGTCGAGGGCAGCATGCCCCAGCGCAGCGCCAGGCGCGTCAGGATGCGCCGGTTGGTCAGGTTGTCGTCGACGATCAGCACGCGCCGGCCGGCCAGCGCCGGCACGTCGCGCTGCAGGTACTCGGCCGGCACCGCCGCGGGCGCGACGCCGGCCACGACGCTGGCGCGGAACACCGAGCCGACACCCGGCTCGCTCTGCACGCTCACCGTGCCGCCCATCAGCTCGGCCAGGCGCCGGCTGATCGCCAGGCCGAGCCCGGTGCCGCCGAACTTGCGCGTGGTCGACGCGTCGACCTGGCTGAAGGACTGGAACAGGCGCGGCAGGTGCTCGGCGGCGATGCCGATGCCCGAGTCCTTCACCGCGAGGTGGATGCGCACCCGTCCGTCACCGACCGGCTCGCTGTCCACCGACACGAACACCTCGCCCTGGTGCGTGAACTTGACCGCGTTGGACAGCAGGTTCACGAGCACCTGGCGCAGCCGCGTCGCGTCGCCCACCAGCGCCTCGGGCGTGCCGTCCTCGATCAGGTAGGCGAGGTTGAGCTGCTTCTCCTGCGCGCGCGGCGTCACGAGGTCCAGCGCGTCCTCGATGCAGCGGCGCAGGTCGAAGCCGTGCTGCTCGATCTCGAGCTTGCCGACGTCGGCCTTCGAGTAGTCGAGGATGTCGTTG
Organism: Piscinibacter caeni; assembly: GCA_003265685.1. GTDB lineage: Bacteria > Pseudomonadota > Gammaproteobacteria > Burkholderiales > Burkholderiaceae_C > Piscinibacter > Piscinibacter caeni. The sequence continues at coordinate 10,259 of QJOU01000151.1, forward strand.
ATGATCTCCAGCAGCGATTCGCCGCTGGTGCGGATGGTCTGCGTGAAGTCGCGCTGGTCCTCCGACATCGGCGTGTCCAGCAGCAGCGTGGTCATGCCGATCACCGCGTTCAGCGGCGTGCGGATCTCGTGGCTCATGTTGGCCAGGAACAGGCTCTTGGCGCGCGCCGCCGCCTCGGCCTCGGCACGCGCCTGCTCGAGCGCGCAGGCCTGGCGCTGGATGTCGCTGATGTCGCGCAGGATCGCGGTGAAGAACACCTCGCCCTCGAGCTCGACATGCGCGATCGAGGCCTCGGCGTCGAACAGGCTGCCGTCGGCGCGCAGGCCGTGCACCTGGCCGCGCTCGCCCATGCGCCGCGCCGGGCGCACCGAATCGGCGAAGCGGCGCAGGTGCTCGGCATGGCGGGCACGCGCGGCCTCGGGCAGCAGCCGGTCGAGCGGCTGGCCGAGCACCTCCGCCGCGCGGTGGCCGAAGATGCGTTCGGCCCCCTCGTTGAACAGCACGATGCGCCGGGCCCGGTCGGCCACGATCACCGCGTCGTCGGCGATCGCGAGCAGGCGCGCGAGCAGCGCGCCGAGGTCCTTCGGCTCGAGGTCGCGCAGCAGGGCGGTGGTGGGCATGCGCTCGCTCGCCGCCGCGTCACGACGGCCGCAGCCGCGCCACGCCGCCGAAGCTGCCGACCCAGCGCGTGCCGTCGCGCGCGGTGGCCAGCGAGAACACGGCGTTGTCGAACAGCCCGTCGTGCGTGGTCAGCACCTCGAAGCGGCCGCCGGCGAACCGGGCCAGGCCGTTGTTGGTGCCGATCCAGAGCTGGCCCTGCGGGTCGACGTGCAGCGCGAACACATGGTTGCCGGGCAGGCCCTCGGCCACGGTGTACTGTGTCCAGGTGCTGCCGTCGAAACGCGACAGCCCGCCGCCCCAGGTGCCGGCCCAGACGATGCCCTCGCGGTCGACCGCGAGCGAGACGATGTAGTTCGGGTTGTAGGCCACCTCCACCTCGGCCAGCCCCATCTCCTGCTTCTGCTTCGCGTGGTGCTCGCTGACCTTGGCGGGGTCGTTCCTGAACGCGATCTGGTCCTTCACCTTCGCGTAGGGCGCGCCCAGGCCGTCGGCATGTTTCCAGTGCTGCCAGCGGCCCTCGAAGTAGCGCGCCAGGCCACCCTCGGTGGCCAGCCACACCTCGCCGCGCGGCCCTTCGGCCAGGCCGTAGACCCAGTCGTTCGGCAGCCCGCCCTTCGTGCTGTCGACGGTGTGCAGTTCCCACTTCGAACGGTCGTCGAGCGCACCGCCCCTGACACGGTTCACACCCGACCAGGTGGCGATCCAGACGTCGCCGTCGTGCGTGGTCATTACGTCGTAGACGAAGGCGTCACCCAGGCCGTCGGGGATGTTGTAGGTGCGCAGCTTCTGCGTCGCCGGGTCGAGCAGCGCGAGGCCGCCGCCGTAGGTGCCCAGCGCGATGCGGTCGCCCAGCCGGCCGACGTAGAACACGCCGTTGGACAGCAGCCCGGCGCTGGTGTCGTAGAGCCTGTACTCGTCGCTGCGGGTGTCGTAGCGCACCGCGCCGCCCGAGGTGCCGACCCAGACCACGTCGCCGTCGACGAAGATGCGCTTGACGTTCTTGTTGCCGACGCGGAAGTGGGTGAACTTCTGCGCCGCGTCGGCGCCGACCTTGCCTTCGCGCTGCGGGCCCGCGGGCGCGCTGGCGGCGACCTGCGGCACGGGCACCGGCGCGGCACGGCCGCCCTGCTGCCGGCCGAGCTGGTAGGCGCCGGCCAGCGCCGCGCCGAGCGTGATCAGCGCGAGGCCGGCGAGCTTGAACGGGAAGGCCATGGCGCGTCCTCGCATGGGGGTCAACGGGCGATGCGCACGACGCCGCGGCGCGTGCCCACCCAGACGCTGCCGCCGGGCGCGACGGCGAGCGCGTAGACGTTGCGCTCGAGCAGGCCGTCCTTGGGGCCGAAGCTCTGCCAGGCCTTGCCGTCCCAGCGCGACACGCCCTGGTTGGTGCCGAACCAGAGCGCACCCTCGTCGTCCTGCGCCAGGCTGTAGACGATGTTGCCGGCCAGGCCGTCGGCCGCGGTGAGGTTGTGCCAGGCGCGGCCGTCCCAGCGCGACGCGCCGCCGCCCCAGGTGCCGGCCCAGAGGCTGCCGTCGCGCGCCGCGAGCATGGCGAACACGTAGTTCGGGTTGTAGCTGCCGGGGCCGTCGGCGCCGACCGTCAGGTCGTGGCGCGAGCGCGTGCCAAGCCCGGTGTTGGTGGAGATCGGCAGGTTGTCGCCGTTCGGCGCGCCCAGGCCGTCCTTGTGCGTCCACGAGGTCCAGCGCCGGCCGTCGAACATCGTCACGCCGCCTTCGGTGCCGAACCAGACGCGGTCGCGCGCATCCACCGCGATGCCGTAGACCCACTCGTTGACCAGTTCCTTCACGTAGGTGCGGAACTTGCCCGTGCGGGCCTCGACCTTGTTGACGCCGGCCCAGGTACCGATCCAGAAGTCGCCGTTCTTCTGCTGCGCGAAGGCGTAGATCCAGTAGTCGGCCAGGCCGTGCATCGGGAAGAAGGTCTTCCACTGGCCGTCCTTCCAGCGCGAGGCGCCGCCGGCATTGGTGCCGAACCACTTGTTCCCCTGCCGGTCCAGCCCGATCGCGAAGACGTACTCGTTGGCCAGGCCCTCCTTGCGCGTGAAGGTCTGGCGCAGCTTGCCGTCGGCCAGCGCCACCTCGTGCACGCCGGCCGAGGTGCCGACCCACAGTGCACCGCGCGCCGCTTCGACCGTCAGCGCCCGCACGTACACGGCCGGGCCGACCTCGAAGCTCTCCTGCACGCGCCAGGCGCGCTGGGCGTGGGCGCCGTGCGCCGCAACGAGCAGGAGCAGGCCGATCAGCAGCCGGCTCACCGCAGGGTCCTCAGGTGCGCGATCACGTCGAGGATCTCGCGGTCGCGCAGCACGCCCTGGTAGGCCGGCATCGCACCGCGGCCGCCGCGGATGGCCTCGAGCAGCACCGGGTCGGGCTTGAACAGCACGCCGGGCCGCGCGAAGTCCGGCGCGGTGGGCATCACCGGGCGGCCGCTGCCGCCGTGGCAGTTGGCGCAGTGGCGCTGGTACAGGTCGGCGCCGCGCAGCACGTCGGCGGCCTGGGCGCTGCCGACGGTGGCCAGCAGCGCGGCGGCCAGCACGCGCCTCACGGCCGCGCTCCCGAGGCGGCCCGCTCGAGCTGCCGCAGCGCCTGCGCCGCGCCGGCATGGCCGAGCGCCGCCGCTTTCGAGAAATGCTCGCGCGCGGCCTTCTCATCTTTGGCAATGCCGCGGCCGGTCTGCAGCAGGTTGGCCAGGCCGGCATGGCCTTCGGCGTCGCCCTGCTCGGAGGCCTGGCGGTACAGCCTCGCGGCCTCGTCGGGGTAGTCGCCGCGGTCGAGGATGAAGGCGAGCAGCACCTGCGAGGGCGCATGGCCGGCCTGCGCCGCCGGGCGCAGCGCGGCCATCGCCGCGACCACGTCGCCGCGCCGGTAGGCGGCCACGCCACGCTGGTGGTCGTCCGCCGGCGCAGCCGCGGCCCAGGCCGCGGCGCAGCACATCGCCGCGCTCAACCACGTCGCTCCGACTGCCCTGCGCATCCGCCCTCCTTCGCCGTGTACGCAGGGGGGGTACTGCCAATTCCGTGCCACGCGGCACGGTTCTCTCACACGGCTGCTCAGCCGCCCGGCGCAGCCGGCGGCGGCAGTTCGCCGGGGTACTCCTCGAGCTTGCGGTACAGGCTGGACAGCCCGATGCCCAGGCGCTGCGCGGCGCTGCGCCGGTCGCCGCCGGCGTCCTCGATCGCGCGCAGGATCAGCGAGAGCTCGAAGCGCCGCACCCGCTCGCGCAGGCTCGGCTCGCCGCCGCCCGGCTCGCCCGCGGGCAGCGGCAGCGGCGCGGCACGCGTCACCTCGGGCGGCAGGTCGACCGCGCGGATCACGCCGCCGTCGGCCAGGATGGCCGCGCGGTGCAGCACGTTCTCGAGCTGCCGCACGTTGCCCGGCCAGGCGTAGGAGACCAGCATGTCCTCGGCCTCCGGGTCGAGGGCCAGGCTGCGGCTGCCCGAGGGCTGCACGCGCTGCGCGATCAGGTGGCGCAGCAGCGCCGGGATGTCGGCGCGGCGCTCGCGCAGCGGCGGCATCGGGATCTGGAACACGCTGAGGCGGAAGTACAGGTCCTCGCGGAAGCGGCCCTGCGCCACCATCACCGGCAGGTCGCGGTTGGTGGCGGCGACGATGCGCACGTCGATGCGCCGACTCTGCTCCGAGCCGAGCGGCCGCACCTCGCGCGCCTCCAGCACGTGCAGCAGCTTGGTCTGCAGCGGCAGCGGCAGCTCGCCGATCTCGTCGAGGAAGATGGTGCCGTGGTCGGCCTGCGCGAACAGGCCCTTGCGTGCCCGGTCGGCGCCGGTGAAGGCGCCCTTGGTGTGGCCGAACAGCTCGCTCTCGATCAGGTTCTCGGGGATGGCACCGCAGTTCACCGGCACGAACGGGCCGTCGCGGCGCGCCGACAGCTCGTGCAGGCGACGCGCGGTGACGCCCTTGCCGGTGCCGCTCTCGCCGGTGATCAGCACCGTGCTGTCGGTCGGCGCGACGCGGCTGACCAGGCGCTCGACCGCCTGCATCGCCGGCGAGCCGAAGGCGAACGGCGCGGCCCCCGGGCCCATCACCAGCTTGCGCAGCGCGCGGTTCTCCTCGCGCAGGCCGCGCAGCGCGTCGATCTGCTCGAGCCGGTGCAGGATCTCCTCGTGGCGGACCGGCTTGGTGATGTAGTCCCAGGCGCCGGCCTTGATCGCCTCGATGGCCGAATCGACCGAGGCGAACGCCGTCACCATGATGAAGGTGGCCGCGTGGCCGCGCGCACGCGCCTGCCTGAGCAGCTCGATGCCGTCGGTGATCGGCATGAAGACGTCGGACAGCACCACGTCGACGTTGCCAGCGTCGAGCTTCGCCAGTGCCTCGGCGGCCGAGGCGGCGCTGTCGACCGCGTAGCCGGCCTTGCCGATGGCCGCGCTCAGCACCTGCCGGATGGCCGGCTCGTCGTCGACGACCAGCACGTTCAGGTCCGGCATCGGGTTCATTCCTTCCGACCGGTTGCGTCGATCGGCAGCGTCAATTGGATGCGCAGCACCGGCCCGGCGTCTTGCGCGAGCACAAGCCGGCCGCCGAGCGGCGCCAGCAACGCACGCGTCAGCTGCGCGTCGCGCTGGTGGGTGCTGCCCCAGGGCTCGTCGGCCACCGGGAACTGCAGCAGCACCTCGGCGAGCCGGCCGGTGCTGCGTGTGGCCACATGCGCTGCTGCGCGGCGGCCGTCGCGCAGCAGCGCGTCGCTGCCGGTCGCGAGCCACAGCATCAGCACCTGCTGCAGCGCCTCGGCCGAGCTGTGCACCGCGGGCAGCTGCGCGTCGAGCTCGAGCTCGACGCGCACGCCGCGCCAGCGCTTGTCGTAGCCGTTGAGCTGCACGACCCGCTTGACCAGCGCGTTCAGGTCGAGCCAGTCGCTGTGCCCCGGGTTCGGCGCCGCGGCCTCGGCGAGCGCCCGCGCGGCCTGCGCGGCGCGCTGCGCCTGCTCGAGGATGATCTCCGCGCCGGCCTCGATCTCCACCGGGTCGGTCTGGCTGCGCAGCACCTGCGCCGTGCCGCTGATCACCGCCAGCGGGTTGTTGACCTCGTGCGCCACGCCGGCGGCCAGCGCGGCCACCGAGCGCATCTTCTCGGCGTGCGAGCGGCGCTCGCCGTCCAGCTCGATCTGCCGCTCGCGTTCGTCCAGGTCCTCGGCCATGCGGTTGACGGCGTGCATCAGCCGGCCGAGTTCGTCGGCACGGCCCACCGGCAGCGCCACGCCACGCTCGCCGCGCACGATGCGCCGCGCATGCGCCTCGAGCGCGCGGATGTCGCGCGCCAGGCGGCCGAAGGTCCAGGCCGCGAGCGAGCCGAACAGCAGGAAGCCGGCCACCGCCAGCACCCAGGACTCGAGCGTCACGCGTTCGACCTGGCGCTGGTAGCCGAGCGTCAGCGCATCGATCTGCGTGGCCAGGCCGCGCCGCCGGCCCTCCAGCGCCTCGACGGTGCGGTGCAGGGTCTCGCGCATGTCGATCCAGTTGGCGCGCACCGGCGCCGCACGCAGGCCGTCGTAGCTGCGCAGCACGGCCTTCTGCAGCAGCGCATAGGCGGGATCGAAGGCGTCGAGCGCGGCGAACAGCTTGGCGCAGTTCTCCATGTACAGCACGATCTCCTGCGGCAGCGGCGGCTCGTCGCCGGCGGCGGCGCTGCTGATCTCGGCCACGTCGATCACCGCGGCGCTGACGGCCGCCTCGGCCAGCGCGAGCGCCTTGTCGTGGCGCTGCAGCTGCTCGAGCGCGGCCACGCTGGACTGCGCGCGCAGGCGCTCGCTGGACAGGTAGGCCGCCGAGCCGAGCAGGAAGGCCAGCAGCGCCACCGCAGCCAGCCAGCCGCGCGCCTTCAGCGAACGCCAGGCGGGAACGGGGTTTGCATCGGAGGCCGCTGCCTCCGGGAGATCGTCCATGCGCCGTCGTCGCCTCATGCCGCTCATGCTGTCGTCGTTGCTCTGGCCGGTATTCTCGGTGCAGGCCGACGCGTTGCAGGACGGCATCGCCGCCGTGCAGCGCAAGGACTACCCCGAGGCGGTGCGCCTGCTGGAACCGCTCGCCCGCGCCGGCAACGCCTCGGCCCAGCTGCGCCTCGGACTGCTCTACTACCACGGCCACGGCGTGCGCGAGAGCGACGCGCAGGCGCTGCAGTGGTTCGAGCGCGCCGCGCGCCAGGGGCTGGCCGACGCGCAGTTCCACCTAGGCAACATGTATGCCTACGGCCTGGTGGCGCTGACCGGCGAATCCGATCCGGCCCGCGTGGCGGCGCAGTGGTATTTCGAGGCCGCGCGCCAGGGCCATGCGGACGCGCAGTACAGCCTGGGCATCCTGTTCCTGACCGGCAGCGGCGTGCTGCGCGACGAGGCCGAGGCGCGCCGCTGGATCGAGCGCGCGGCGGCGCAGGGGCATGCGGATGCGGCGGCCTACCTGAAGGGCAAGGGCTAGGCGGACCTCAGAACGGCTTCTTGAACGTCACCGCGCCGCGCACCCGGCCGAGCGCCAGGCCGGTGGCCTTGTCGTGCGGGTAGTCGTGCGCCAGCTGCTGGCGGATCGGCTCGCTGATCTGGTCGGCCGGGCCGTGGCAATGCATGCACGGGGCCTGCATCGGCAGCGCCTTCATGTAGCGCAGGTAGCGGCCGGCCGGCTCGACCACGACTTCGGCATGCTCCAGCGCC
>QJOU01000152.1 GCA_003265685.1 Piscinibacter caeni
CTGCGGTCGAACAGCACGATCTCGCCGGCCGTGGGCAGGTGTTCCACGTAGCGCTGGAAGTACCACTGGCCGCGCTCGATCTCGCTCGGCTTCTCGAGCGCCACCACGCGCGCGCCGCGCGGGTTCAGGTGCTCCATGAAACGCTTGATCGTGCCGCCCTTGCCGGCCGCGTCGCGCCCCTCGAACAGGATCACCACGCGCTGGCGCGTCTCCTTCACCCAGGCCTGCAGCTTGAGCAGCTCGACCTGCAGCAGGTACTTCTGCGCCTCGTAGTTCTTGCGCGACATCAGGTACTGGTAGGGGTAGCCGCCACGGCGCCAGTCCTCGGCCAGCATCTCGTCGCGCCTGACGCTGCGCTGCTCGGCCACCGCGTCGATGCCTTCCAGCAGCGCGCGGCGCAGCACCGCCGCATCGTCGGGTGCGGCCCCTTCGAGGATGGCGCGCAGGTGCGCGCCGGCCGCCTCGGCGCCGTCGCGCCTGAGGATGTCCTGCAGCGCGGCCACCTCGGCGGCCTGCTTGGCCTTCACCGCCTCGTCGACCACCGCGGCGCCGAGCGCACGCACGTCCGGCGCCTCGACCACGTCGCCCTCGCCGACGCGGCGCAGGCGGCGGGCCGGGCGGCGCGCGGCCTGGGTGGAGGGAGTCTGGGAACGGGCGCTGTCCGGGTTGCGGGCCATGATCGATGCTCGGTCGGTCACAAAACCGTCATCCTGCGTCGCGTCAAGACCGGGCCGGTTGACTTGTCGCAACTCCCCGGCCGGGCCGGCCCCCTAGCCTGCCCGCATGAACGCAACGACCCTGGAATGGTCCGAGGCGCTGCAGCTCGAGCTGCCGCAGATGGACGACACCCACCGCGAATTCGTCGACCTGCTGGCCACGGTGCAGGCCGCCGACGACACCGAGCTGCTGACGCACTGGAACACGCTGGTCGCCCACACGATCGAGCACTTCGGCCAGGAGGACCGCTGGATGCGCGAGACCGGCTACGCCAGCGGCAACTGCCACGCCGTGCAGCACCAGGTGGTGCTGCAGGTGATGCGCGAAGGCGCGACGCGGGCCGCCGAGGGCGACCTGCCGCTGCTGCGCCTGATCGCCGGCGAGCTGGCGCAATGGTTCCCGCAGCATGCGCAGAGCATGGACGCGGGCCTCGCGCTGCACCTGCGCAGCGTCGGCCACGACCCCGCCACCGGCCAGGTCGCCCGCCCCGACGCCCTGCCGCGCAGCGAGATCACCGGCTGCGGGTCGCTGTCCTGCTCGTAGCGGCGCCGCCGCTCAGCGCGGGTCGTAGAGCGGGTGTCCCGGCAGTTCGTCCAGCCGCAGCACCGGCGTGACGCAGGCGTCGACCGGCTCGAGCAGCGCGGCCCAGTCGGCCATCGTCCGCGTGCCGAACAACTCGGCCAGCTCGGAGCGCAGCGCCATCGCGGCGGCGCTGCCGGGCCGCTGCCCGAGCGACCAGTGCTGCGCGGCCCACTGCGGCCGGCCGAGGGCCTCGCACAGCGCGCGCCAGAACTTCAGCTCGAGCGCGCCGACGGCCAGCAGCCGCCCGTCCGCGCAGCGGTAGACGCCGTAGCAGGGCGCGCCGCCGGACAGCAGGTCGCGCCCCGGCTCGGGCATCCGGCCGGTGGCCTCGAGCGCGCAGCGCGCCAGCACATGGTGGCGCCACACCTGGTGCGTCATCGAGACGTCGACGAAGCGGCCGCGGCCGCTGCGCTGCGCGGCCAGCAGCGCGGCGAGCACACCCTCGAGCGCGGCCTGCGTGCCGCCCATCAGGTCGCCGATCTGGAAGTTCGGGATCGCCGGCTCGCCATGCGTCGTGGCGATCTGCTCCAGCACGCCGGCCATCGCGATGTAGTTGATGTCGTGCCCGGCGCGCTGCGCCCAGGGCCCGCGCTGCCCGTAGCCGCTGATGGCGCACATCACGAGCTTCGGGTTGAGCGCGTGCAGCACCTCCCAGCCGAGCCCGAGCCGGTCCATCACGCCGGGGCGGAAGCCCTCGATCACCAGGTCGGCCTCGCGCGCCAGCGCGAGGAAGCGCTCGCGGCCGGCGCTCGAGCGCAGGTCGATCTCCAGCAAGGTCTTGCCGGCAGTCAGCGTGCGGAAGGCCTGGCTCGGGCGCTGCGCCGCGATGTCGTCGGCGCTGCGGCCGATCTCGCGCAGGCCGTCGCCCTGGCCCTCGGCGAGCGGACCCTCGATCTTCAGTACCTCGGCGCCGAGTTCGGCGAGGTGCTGGGTCGCCAGCGGGCCGGGCAGCAGTCGGGTCAGGTCGAGGACGCGGATCCCCGCCAGCGGCGGGGCGTCGTCGATCAACGAAACACCCCCTCGCGCATCCACTTGGTGGCGACCCATTTCTCGCCCTCGACCACCGGCGCGCCGCCGTGCAGCGTGCGCGAGCTGGGGTGGGCGCGGTCGTAGCTGAAGAACACCGCGTGGCCCTTGACCGGGGCGACCTCGAGCTGCACGTCGGGGAAGGTGGTGCCGCCGCCGACCTTGGGCGTGTTGAGGTACATGACGACCGTGCCGACACGCTGGCCGCCGCGCTTGAGGATGGTGGGCGTGCCGGGCTGGGCCGGGTCGAAGTAGTCGTAGTGCGGCTTGTACTCGGCGCCGGGCCGGTAGCGCAGGATCTGGATGCCCTCGCCGTTCTCGACCGGCCAGTTGACCAGCGCGGCGATGCGCGCCTCGATGCGCTGGCACAGCGGGTTCTCGCCGCGCTCGAAGAACATGCCGTCGCTGGTGCGTGCGGCGTTGACCTCGCTGGCGCCGGTGTCGGTCTGCACGGTCTCGGAGCGCGCCAGGCGCCGACCGGCCAGCTCCATCAGCTCGTCGCACTCGGCGTGGGTCATGAAGTTGCCGAACACCACCACGCGCGGGTTGTGCATCGACAGCACCACGTCGACCTCACGGTCACCGGCCCAGAGCCTGGCGGGCATGCCGCCGGCGCCCGGCAGGGGCTCGGGCACCGGCACCGGGTCGGGCAGGCGGTTGGCCGTGGCGCGCTCGTCGAGGAAGCCGCGCAGGGTGTCCTCCAGCGCGGCGATCGCCACGTCCTCCTGCCAGCCGCTGGTCTTCATCGACGCGAGCACGGCCTCCGGCTGCACGCCGGCGCGCGCCTGCTCGATGATCCATTGGCGCAGTTCGGGGGTGATGGCCTGTGCACTCATGGCACAAATTCTGCCCCAGCAGCGCTCCGGGAATGTTGCTCGATGTCAGCGCCCGCCGCGCCACAGCGGCGCGAGGAAGACGAGCCCGATTGCCGGCCCGACCGCCAGCCAGGGCAGCACCTGCGCGAGCGGCAAGGCATGCGCCAGGTCGACGAACAGCACGATGGTCGCGGTGGTGATCGAGAAGCCGATCGCGTTCACGAAGGTCAGCACGCTGCCCACCATCGCACGCGGCGCGTTGGCCGCGGTCAGCGCCGAGAACTGCGGCGAATCGCCCACCGCGGTGGCCCCCCACACCAGCAGCCAGGCCACCCACAGCGGCGTGGGCGCCTCGAGCATCCAGGGCGCGAGCAGGCCGCACAGCCCGCTGCCCGCGAGCATCGCGCCGGCCACGCGCGCGCCGCCCAGGCGCGCGGCGAGCAGCCCGCCGCCGGCGCAGGAGACGAAGCCGATCGCGATCGCGCCGAACACCCCCCACGACACGGCCGCGCCGGCCCAGCGCTGCGCGACGATCAGCGGCAGCAGCACGAAGAAGGCGTACAGCTCGCCCATGTGGCCGAAGTAGCCGAAGGCCGAGGCGCGCACCTTGCGGTCCTGCCAGATCACCGCCAGCGCCCGGGGCGTGATGCGCGCGGCCGGCGCGAGGTGCGGGCCGTCGGGCACCCCCAGCGCCATCGCCAGGCCACCGGCCGCGGCCACGCCGGCCACCGCGAGCATCACGGCCTGCCAGTCCCATTGGGTGCCGAGGGCACGCAGCGCGAACGGCAGCGCGGTACCCAGCGCCAGCGCCCCCACCAGCATGCCGAGCGCCCAGCCGAGCCCGCGGTCGTACCAGCCGGCCGCGATCTTCATGCCCACCGGGTAGATGCCGGCCAGCGCGATGCCGGTGGCGAAGCGCAGCGCGAGCAGGCCGTCCAGGCGCGGCGGCAGCAGCGCGGTGGCCGCTGCGATGGCGGCACCGGCCAGCGAGCTGGCCAGGAACACCAGGCGCGGCGAGAAGCGGTCGGCGATCGACAGCAGCGCGAAGCCGAAGGTGCCGGCGATGAAGCCGAGCTGCACCGCCGAGGTGAGCCAGCCCACCGCGTCGGCGGGCAGCGCGGCCTCGCGCTGCAGGTCGGCCATCACCGCGTTGATCGCGAACCACAGCGAGGTGCCGGCGAACTGCGACAGCGCGATGACCGGCAGGATGTGCCGCGGCTTGTTCATGCGGCGCGGCGCCGGAACACGAGCCGGTCGGGCCCGGACACGCCGGCGTCGAAGGCATAGCCCTCGCCGTCGAAGCCGATCAGCGCCGCCGGCGTCTCGATGCGATTCAGGATCGCGAAGCGCGCCATCGCCCCGCGCGCGCGCTTGGCGAAGAACGAGATGACCTTCCAGCCGCCGTCCTTCCAGTCCTCGAACACGCACTCGACCACGCGCGCCTTCAGCGCCGGGCGCAGCGCCGCGCGGCTGTATTCCTGCGAGGCGAGGTTGACCACCACCGGCGCCTTCTGCCCGCGTTGCAGCCGGTTCAGGTGCGCGGCCAGCGTGTCGCCCCACCAGGCGTAGAGGTCGCGCCCGGCCGGGTTGCGCAGCGCGGTGCCCATCTCGAGCCGGTAGGGCTGCAGGCGGTCGAGCGGGCGCAGCAGGCCGTACAGGCCGGAGAGGATCACGAGGTGCTGCTGCGCCCAGCGCAGATCGTCGAGCGAGAGCGTCTTCGCCTGCAGGCCGTCGTAGACGTCGCCGTCGAAGGCCAGCACCGCGGGCTTGCTGTTGTGCTCGGTGTGGCGCGGCCGCCAGGCGGCGTAACGTGCGACGTTCAAGGTCGCGAGCGCGTCGGAGAGGTCCATCAGCGCGGCCACCTGGGCCGGCGTCTTCGGCCGCAGCAGCTCGATCAGCTCGGCGGCGCGGTCGGTGTACTGCGGCCGCGTGGCCTCGGCGAGGATGTCCGCCGGCACCGGCGTGTCGTAGTCGAGCGTCTTGGCGGGGGAGATCAGGAACAGCATGGCGCGCGATTGTGCCGCCCCGGATCGGACGCTCAGCGGAAGTCGCGGCTCCTCGCCACCAGGCCCTGCAGCAGCGGCGTGTGGTCGACCAGCTTGAGCGCCACCAGGTGCGCCACCTCGCCCTCGCGCTGCCAGCGGCCATAGACCGTCAGCAGCCGCGCGCCGACCAGCGGACGGTGCTGGGCCTGCGCGACCGTCGGCCAGACGATCACGTTGACCGCGCCGCTCTCGTCCTCCAGCGTGACGAAGATCGTGCCCTTGGCCGTCTCGGGCCGCTGGCGGTGCGTGACCAGGCCGCAGGCACGCGCCAGGCGGCCGTGCGGATAGTCCTTCAGCACCGCGGCCGGCTGCACCTTGAAGGCGGCCAGTTCCTGCCGCAGCAATGCGAGCGGGTGGCGGCCGAGCGTCAGGCCGAGCGCGCGGTAGTCGGCCAGCATCGCGTCGACCTCGCTGGGGGCCTCGAGCAGCGGCGCCTGCACCTCGTGCACCCGGGTCTCGCGCAGCAGCGCGGTGGGCCGCGTGTCGACCCCGGCCACGGCCCAGGCGGCCTGGTGGCGGTGACCGGCCAGCGACTGCAGCGCGTTCGCGCGGGCCAGCACGTGCAGGTCGTGCGCGTTGAGCGCGGCGCGGCGCGCCAGGTCTTCCACGCTCTCGAACGGCCGCTCGGCGCGCGCCTGCACGAGGCGCCGGCCGGCCTCTTCCGCGAGGCCGTCGATGCGGTTCAGGCCGAGGCGCACCGGATGCAGGCCAGCGCCCTCGCCCTCGAGCGTGCATTCCCACGCGCTCAGCGTCGCATCCACCGGCCGCACCTCGACGCCGTGCGCACGCGCATCGCGCACCAGCTGCGCCGGGGCATAGAAGCCCAGCGGCTGGCTGTTCAGCAGCGCGGCGAGGAAGGCATCCGTGTGATGCCGCTTGATCCAGCAACTGGCATAGACCAGCTGGGCGAAGCCGGCGGCATGGCTCTCCGGGAAGCCGTATTCGCCGAAGCCCTCGATCTGCCGGAAGATGCGTTCGGCATATTCGCGCTCGTAGCCCTTGTCGACCATGCGGCCGACCAGCTTCTGGTGGAACGGCCCGAGCCCGCCCTTGCGCTTCCAGGCCGCCATCGCGCGGCGCAGCGCATCGGCCTCGCCGGGCGTGAAGTCGGCGGCCAGGATGGCGATCTGCATCACCTGCTCCTGGAAGATCGGCACGCCCTTGGTGCGGGCGAGCGCGGGCCGCAGCGCGGCGGGGTAGTCGAGCTCCTCGTCGGGCTTGCCGCGGTTCTTCAGGTACGGGTGCACCATGCCGCCCTGGATCGGCCCCGGCCGCACGATCGCCACCTCGACCACCAGGTCGTAGTAACAACGCGGCTGCAGGCGCGGCAGCATGCTCATCTGCGCGCGGCTCTCGATCTGGAACACGCCCACCGTGTCGGCGGCGCAGATCATGTCGTAGGTGACGGGGTCCTCACGGGGAATATCCTGCATCCGGAACTCGCGGCCTTTCTTGCGGCCGATGTCGACCAGGGCCCGCCGCAAGGCGCTCAGCATGCCCAGCGCGAGGATGTCGACCTTGATCAGGCCGAGCGCGTCGAGGTCGTCCTTGTCCCACTGCACGACGCTGCGGCCTTCCATGCTCGCGTTCTCGACCGGCACGAGCTGCTCGATCTGGTCGCGCGCGATCACGAAGCCGCCGGGGTGCTGCGACAGGTGGCGCGGGAAGCCGATGAGCGTTTTCGTCAGCTCGACCCACTGGCGCACCAGCGGCGCCTCGGGGTCGAAGCCGTTCTCGCGCAGGCGCTCGGCGCTGACGCCGCGCTCGTCGAACCAGTGGTGGCCCTTGGCGACGGCCGCGACGCGCTGCTCGTCGATGCCGAGCGCGCGGCCCACGTCGCGCAGCGCGCTGCGCGGCCGGTAGCTGATGACCACCGCGGTGAGCGCGGCGCGGTGCCGGCCGTACTTGCGGTAGATGTACTGGATCACCTCCTCGCGGCGCTGGTGCTCGAAATCGACGTCGATGTCGGGCGGCTCGCGCCGCTCGGCACTGATGAAGCGGCCGAACAGCAGCGTGGCCTGGCGCGGATCGACCTCGGTGATGCCGAGGCAGTAGCAGACCAGCGAATTCGCCGCGCTGCCGCGGCCCTGGCACAGGATGCCCTGCTCCTCGCGCGCCCAGCGCACGATGTCGGCCACGGTGAGGAAATAGGGTTCGTAGCCGAGCTGGTGGATCAGCGCCAGCTCGCTCTCGATCTGGCGCTCGAACTCTTCCGGCAGCCCGTCGGGAAAACGGCGCGGCACCCGTTCGTAGGTGAGCTGGCGCAGCCACGACGTCGGCGTGTGGCCCTCGGGCACCAGCTCGCGCGGGTACTCGTAACGCAGCTCGGCGAGCGAGAAGGTGCAGGCGTCCGCGAGGGCGACCGCGTTCTGCAGCCACTGCGCCTCGTACAGCAGCGCGAGGCGCGTGCGCGCGCGCAGGTGCTGCTCGGCATTGGGCGCGAGCGCGGCGCCGCAGTCGGCCACCGGCCGGTTGAGCCGCGTGGCGGTGAGCATGTCCTGCAGCGGCTTGCGCGAGCGCAGGTGCATCAGCACGTCGCCCGCGGCGACGATGCGCAGGCCGGTCAGCGCAGCGACGCGGCGCACGTCGGCGCGCAGCCGGTCGTCCCCCGCGCGCAGCAGCAGCTCGATTGCGATGGCGCAGCGCTCGCCATCGCCGAACCAGGTCTTGAGCCAGCGGGCCTGCGCGAGCAGGGTCTCGAACGGCTGCGAAACGTCCGGCACCAGCAGCGCCAGGCAGCCCGGCAGGCCGGCGAGGAAAGGCGCGTGGGGCACGCGGCCCTCGAGATCGTCGGCATGCGCGAGGTACTCGCCCTTCGGCGCGCGGCGGCGTGCGACCGTGATCCAGTGCGACAGGTTGCCGTAGCCGCGCCGCGACTGGGCGAGCAGCACGAGGCGGGCGCCGCACAACGCGTGCGCCGCGGCCTTCTCCTGCGGCGTGGGCGACAGGCGCATTTCCGCGCCGACGATCAGGCGCAGCGCCGGCGGCGGCAGCTCCTGCTGGCGGCAACGCTCGCGCTCCTCCTCGAGCGCGAGGTGCGCGCGCACCACGCCGGCGAGCGAGCCCTCGTCGGTGATCGCGAGCGCGGCATAGCCCAGCTGCGCGGCGCGCAGCACCAGCTCGCCGGGCTGCGAGGCGCCGGTCAGGAAGCTGAAGTTGCTGCGGCAGTGCAGCTCGGCGTACGCCGGCAGGCCGCGAGGGCGGCGAGGACGCTCGGCGGTGGCGGGTGCATCGGGCCGGTCGGGGGTGAGAGGTAACACGGCGGGTCGGGTTCACGGGCGAAGCGGCCCGGGTTGGCGGGCCCCGGGGTGGGCCAGGACGCGGCGCCGGGCGCCAGGTCCGGGCCCGTCGCGAGCTGGTCCAGCGGGCTGCGCACCGCCCCGCCGCCGAGCTTGAGCACGTGCGTGTAGATCATCGTCGTGCTGACGTCGGCATGGCCGAGCAGCTCCTGCACGGTGCGGATGTCGTAGCCGGACTGCAGCAGGTGGGTGGCGAAGGAGTGGCGCAGGGTGTGGGGCGTGGCGGGCTTGGGGATGCGGGCCTCGTGCAGCGCATGCTTGAAGGCGCGCTGGAAGCCCTGCTCGACGAGGTGGTGGCGGCGCGGTGGCGGCTCGCCTATCCCTGCGCCGAGCGGCCGCTCGCGCGGATCGACCGAGAGCGTGGCCTGCGGAAAGACCCAGAACCATGCCCAGGACTCGGCGGCGCGCGGGTACTTGCGCGACAGTGCGTGCGGCAAGTGCACGCCGGCAACGCCGGCGGCCCGATCGGCGGCCCAGACGCGGTGCGCCTCGGCCAGCTGCGCGCGCAGCGGCACCTCGAGTGCGGCGGGCAGCATCACGACACGGTCCTTCCCGCCCTTGCCTTCGCGCACGACGATGGCGCGGCGGTCGAAGTCGACGTCCTTCACGCGCAGACGCAGACCCTCCAGCAAGCGCAGTCCGGTGCCGTAGAGCAGCTGCGCGAGCAACCGGAAGGGCATCGCGGCCTCGGCAAGGGCGGGGGCAGCGAGCACACGCGAGACCTCGTCGTGTGACATCACCACCGGCAGGCGCGGCTGGCGCTGCGGGCGGCCGATGTCGTCCATCCACGGCATGCGCTGGTGCAGCACCTTCTGGTAGAGGAACAGCAGCGCCGACAGCGCCTGCTTGTGCGTGGCTGGCGCGACGCCGCGCTCGCTGGCCAGCCAGCCGAGGAAGGCCTCGACCTCGGCGCCGGACATCTCCGCCGGATGGCGCAGCCCGTGGAAGCGAATGAAGGCCCGCACCCAGTGCACGTAGGCCTGCTCGGTGCGCAGGCTGTAGTGCATGTAGCGCACTTGCGCGCGCAAGAGATCGAGCAGTCGCGGAGTCGAGACTCCCGGCGGATCGGATGGTGGCATGGCGGACTCCTTCTTGTTGACGTCAATACTGTACATCTATACAGTATTGACGTCGAACCCCTGTTCGCGGCAGTGACGCCTTGCCTTCTTGTGCCGCTTCGCTGATTTCACGCACACGCGCCATGCCGCCTACCGCCACACCGCCGGACGACGACCGCTCGGGCTCGCGTTCTGGCGCACTGCACGGCAGCGCTACTGCCGGACGTGCGGCGCCTGCGCTGCGCGTGGTCAAGAAGCTCGCGCCGGGTCAGCCCGGCACGAAGAAACTGCTGGAGCGGCACGGCTCGGCGCTGCTGTGCGTGCGCTACCGCCAGGACGCCTTAAAGCTGTACCGCTACACGACGATCGAACTGGTGGTGCAGGCCGGCCCGGTGCACCCCGCGCGCTTCGATGCAGCCAGTTTCGGACTGCACCTGGCCCGCCACGAACATCAACTGCGGCGGGCGGTGAAGCTCGCCGGCGCCCGTTGGGATCCGGTCGACCGACTATGGTGGATGCGCGGCGCGGCCATCCGTAAACTCGGGCTGGTCGATCGAATCCGAGTCGTCTGACGCGAGGCCGCAAATGCCTACAGTTGGAAGTTAATCGCGGGTCATGCCTAGCGATAGGCGTTTTGGTTGATGTCGAAATCACGTTAGGCCGCACAACCCACCTTCGTTGACGAATTGCACCACTTGAGACATACAGCTCGAAGCCATGTCGCTTGCTCTGTCGCTCACGCTTTTCATCCTCATGTGTGCCCTTGGCATCTACTCCGGGCACTACTTCACTCGCTACACGGC
Organism: Piscinibacter caeni; assembly: GCA_003265685.1. Classification (GTDB taxonomy): domain Bacteria; phylum Pseudomonadota; class Gammaproteobacteria; order Burkholderiales; family Burkholderiaceae_C; genus Piscinibacter; species Piscinibacter caeni. The sequence goes on from QJOU01000152.1 coordinate 10,346, forward strand.
CGCGGTGGCGAGCGACATGGGCTCCGAGCTTTCCAGGGAGCGCACTGGTCGAGTAGACGACGCAGGGATGACCTCATTCGACCGTCAGCTGTTCTGGGGCATCGTGATAGGGAGCTATCGCACTGGCTCTCCCAACACAGTCCGCCTCGGTCGCATCTCTCGAGTTCTCCTCGCGCTTACCACAACAACAATGGTGCTGCTCATCGCTTGGCTCAACCATGTCGGAGTTGGCCGCTAGAGGGTCTGGCCCCGGGCAATCAGCCAACGCTTGAGCCCAGGCGGCGCCCAGTGCGGCCTAACCCTTCGCTGGAGCGGGACCTCCACCGGCATGGCACTTGGCCCGCGCGCCGTTGTGGTCCATCATCCGTCGCGCGGGCCAAGCGCCATCCCGGCGTCGGCCCCTCAGCTCAAACGTTAGGCAACGCAACCAGCCCCGGAGCTTCCTCTCGTATGTCCGCCGACACTCGCTTCCAGGAAGCCGCCACCGCTCTGGGTTACTCCTTCGAGGGAGAGCTAAAGGTCGGGGGCAACTACGTGCCACTGGTGCGCGACGGAACCACGCTCTACATCAGTGGCCAAGTCCCCCGCGTAGGGAGCACAGTCGTGGTCACAGGGCGCGTCGGCGACGAGGTCTCGCTAGCCCAAGCGCAACTGGCGGCCAAGGTCTGCGCCATGCGAGCCCTCGCCCTTTTGCAGCGCGAGCTGGGTTCGCTGGAGAACGTACGCCAGGTCTTGCGCGTCACCGTCTACACGCAATCTGCCGCGGGGTTCACGCAGCAGAGTGAGGTGGCTGACGCAGCGTCCGAGCTGCTACACACAGTTTTGGGCGAACCAGGCAAACACACCCGCACGTCGGTCGGTGTCTACCAGTTGCCCAAGAACGCCAGCGTGGAGCTGGACCTCATTGCTTCCGCAAGGCTGTAGCGCAGCGAGCGTTGCCTAACCCTTCGCTCGAGGCGACAGCCACCGGCTTGGCACTTGGCCCGCGAACCCGTCGTTCTTATCATCGGGCTCGCGGGCCAAGCGCCAACCCGGCGTCTGCGCCTCAGCTCAAACGTTAGGCCTCATGTTCTGGCGAGCACTCTTCGCCTTCATCGCAATGCCAGGGATGGTTGCGTTCGCCATTCCAGCCTTCTGGCAGTGGCAAGTACGGAGGCTGCAGCCGGAGCATCCGCTGGGTCTGGCAATGCTCGCGGCTGGAACAATGGGCTTACTGTGGTGCGTTCGTGACTTCTACGTCCAAGGCAAGGGAACCTTGGCACCTTGGTCGCCCACGCAAAACCTAGTTGTCGTCGGCCTGTATCGCTACAGCCGCAACCCCATGTACGTCTGTGTTCTGTTCGTCCTCATTGGCTGGGCAGCAACCTTTGCCTCGCCAGGCCTATTGGTATATGCAGCTCTCATTGCACTTGCTTTCCACCTGCGGGTCGTCTACGGCGAAGAACCGTGGCTCGCACAGAAGCATGGCTCCGCCTGGCAGGCGTATGTAAGCCAAGTCCCCCGCTGGTTTCGCCTCGGGACAAGATGAGGCCTAACCCTTCGCTCGAGCGGACCTCCACCGGCTAGGCACTTGGCCCGCAAGGCGCTCGCTGTCATCATCCGCCTCGCGGGCCAAGCTCCTATCCGGCTCCGGCCCGCTCAGCTCAAACGTTAGGCGTCTCATGAACCAGGACCTAGACCACCGACCCGTTTGGGATGGGCCACTCGCCGAAGCGATCATCGGCAAGCGGCTTCTGGTTGGAATCACATACCACGATCCTTCGGGCAAGGTCATCGAGCAACAGCAATTCTTTGGCACGTGCGTGTCTAGTCACCAGCGGGAAGGCATCCTCCTGGAGCTTGGCGGTCGCCGAGCTGGCGAGCAATACAACCTGCCACCTGACACTAGATCAATCAATCCTGCCTCACCCGGCTCCTACCGCTTGCGCTCAACCGGTGAAGAGGTCGTAGATCCCGACTTCACAGTCACGTTCGCACTACACAAGCAAGGTCACTAGGCAGAATTGCTCTTCCGCAGTCTTCACGTACAGCCGGCGGTATGCCACCGAGGGCAGAGACGCCTAACCCTTCGCTCGAGCGGACTCGCACCGGCATGGCACTTGGCCCGCGAGGCTTCTCAGGTCATCATCCGCCTCGCGGGCCAAGCACCATCCCGGCGCTCGCCCGCTCAGCTCAAACGTTAGGCCTCAGGAAGAGCCGCCATGCCCAAAGATGTAGACGACGCCTTCTTCGACCGCGCCGACGCGCACATCAATCTATCGAATGATCAGTTGGCGCACATATCTCTCGGGAAGGTCAGCGCCTCAATGCTCTATGGAACCTCGCGCTTCAATGCATGGATCTCAGCCTGCGGCTTCGAGACTGGCGCCGACATGCAGGCGAAGAAGCAGGAAACGCTCAACTACTTCGTAGCGGAGTACACGAAGATGTTGGAGGAGAACCTAGACGACTACATCGCCAACTTCGACAGGTACATGAAGCCTTCCCACTGAGAGCTTCGGTGATCCCAAAAAGCAAACCAGCCGGCACGCAACTCGGACTCTCGAACACAAGATTCAACGCCTAAGTCTTCGGGTGATCTGAGTACCCACTTTGGAGGCCGAGATAAAGAACTGAGGCCTAACCCTTCGCTGGAGCGGACCTCCACCGGCCTGGCACTTGGGCCGCGAGGCGCCTAGGCTTATCCTGCACCTCGCGGCCCAAGCACCATCCCGGTTCCGGCCCGCTCAGCTCAAACGTTAGGCCGCACAGGTAGCGCCAGCGCGTTCGGGCTCACCCAGCCATAAGGCAATTCAATCCCAGTTCGCCAACGCGAAGTCGGCGTCCGCTTCAAGAGGAGGCAAGGTGCTTTTTGCAGTGCTCTTCACCGATAAGCCCGACCATGGCGCCCTGCGCACGGAGCATCTTCAGTCGCACATCGAGTGGGTTGACCAACACAAAGACAAAGTCCTTGTTGCTGGCTCGCTGCGCCACGAGCCAAATGACATTCCCAAGGGTGGCCTCTGGGTGGTGGAGGCCGAATCCAAGCAAGCCGTACTCGAACTCCTGAAGACTGATCCCTTCTACATCCGCGGCCTTCGCCAGAGCGTAGAAGTGCTCCACTGGAGCAAAGCACTCCAGCATCACAAGGCTCTGGTCTGAAGCACCGTGCGGCCTAACCCTTCGCTCGAGTGGACTGCCACCGGCAAGGCACTTGGCCCGCGAGACGGTTCAGGTCATCATCCGTCTCGCGGGCCAAGCGCCTTCCCGGCGCCAGCCCCTCAGCTCAAACGTTAGGCCTCACAGCCAAGCATCAAGCCTCGCACCTGGGCGCTCACTCGGCAGGAGCCGGCCTGACTACGATCTGCCGCATGATTGGCTTGTTGGTGTGCGAGTGATACACGGCGCACATCAGGCAGCCAGAGGTAGCCATCTGTACGAGCTCCGCATCCTGCTCACCCATGCCCACCCATTGGACGCCCGGAGCCAGCACAAAGGGCAGCGGCTGCGCATCTGAGGGCCTTGGCACGATTGCCGCGAACGTATTGCTCTTCCGGTTCCAACGAGCCACAAAGTCATCGCGGTACAACAGATACCCCATGTTCGTGATCGTCGTTGGACGATCGCCTCTGTTCGTAACTCGCATCACTATGTAATCACGCTCGTCTGGCACTCCGCCGCCGTAGAGCCTCATTCCAGACTGGACCTCTACCTCAAGGTTCGGGCCCTGCATCTTCCACTTCACTACATCCCAAACGGCAACCGCAGTTGCAACTATGGCCGCGTACACGGCAATGGCGACTGTGTAAAACTCTGCGGTGGTCATATCGGCACTGTACTGCCTAGCCGGTACGCGCTGCAGAGACCCAAACAGTGAGGCCTAACCCTTCGCTCGAGCGGGACCTCCACCGGCAAGGCACTTGGCCCGCGAGGCGTTGTGGTCCATCATCCGCCTCGCGGGCCAAGTGCCTTCCCGGCATCGGCCCCTCAGCTCAAACGTTAGGGCGCATGAAAGAACCTGTTGTTCGCCGTCTCCAGCCGTCGGACGCACCGCAGCACCGGGCGCTTATGCTGGAGGCATACACGGTGTCGCCAGAGGCGTTCACGTCTTCCGTCGCCGAACGAGAAGGTCTGCCCATTTCATGGTGGGCCGCCCGGATGAAGGACGAAGCGAATCCGGCCGAGTTGGTCGCCGGTGCCTTCGTTGGCGAGGAACTCGTTGGTGCAGCCGGCCTTTCCCGCGAACAGCGAGAACGCACGAACCACAAGGCCACGCTCTTCGGCATGTACGTGCGAGAAGCCGCTCGAGGCAGGGGCATCGGCGTGCTCCTAGTCGAGCAGGTGCTTCGCTTCGCCCGTGAGTCGGAGCTGGTCGAGGTAGTGCAACTCACAGTCAGCGAGTCGAACAGTCGCGCCATCGCCCTCTACACCCGCTGTGGGTTTGTTCCCTTCGGCATTGAGCCCATGGCGGTCAAACTGGGCCAGCAGTACATCTCCAAGGTTCACATGTGGCGGCGAGTGGACGCGAATGCGCCCTAACCCTTCGCTCGAGGCGACCCTCCACGGCTTGGCACTTGGGCCGCGAGGCGCTCACTGGCATCATCCGCCTCGCGGCCCAAGCGCCAATCCGCTCCGGGCGCCTCAGCTCAAACGTTAGGCCGCAGAGAAACCGGCACCGTGCCCCTCCGTGACAATCCGGGAATGCTTCAAGCTCCTCGCGAACGCGCCGTGATACGGGTCATCGCCTACTTCGAAGCCTTCAAGGGAACGCTCGTTCTCCTGAGCGCATCCGGGCTACTCGAGCTCATGCACAAGGACCTCGGCAAACTGGCAGCAACGCTAGTCCGACACGCACACCTGAATCCCGCTTCTCACTACCCGCGCATCTTCATCGACGCGGCAGCCAACCTCCAGCAGTCCAATCTCATCTGGCTGGCGCTCGGCGCAGCGGCCTACAGCCTGATTCGCCTCGCCGAGGCCTATGGTCTGTACTCTGAACGCGCGTGGGCGGAGTGGCTTGCGGCACTCAGCGGAGCAATCTACCTTCCCTTCGAGTTCGTCGAACTCATCCACAAGCACAACCTGCTAAGCGCTCTGGCGCTTGCAGTCAATGCTGCGGTCGTTGCAGTTATGGTCTGGGCGCTCTACGCAAGGCGCCAGCATGCCGCGGCACGCGCTGCGGCCTAACCCTTCGCTCGAGGCGACCCTCCACGGCCTGGCACTTGGGCTGCGAGGCGCTCGCTGGCATCATCCGCCTCGCAGCCCAAGCGCCAGCCCGCTACGGTCGCCTCAGCTCAAACGTTAGGCCGCAGAGGAACTACCGTGCCTTCCGCTCGCACATTTCGCGTTCTGGCGGCGCACACCGAGTCAGGCTCACGAGGGCGCTCCGCGCCACCGTGCTGCGCCGGGCAGTCACTTTCACGACGGCGCTTTCGCGCCCAGGCCGGTGCCAGGGGCAAATCTTGAGCTAGCCAAGGGGAGAGAAAGCTCAACTCTCCTTGCGGGGTCACGTTTGCGTCGCGCACTGCGTGAAACGCTTCAGTCCGTCAGGAGTAACGCGTCCGCGGTCGCTTCGTCGCACCGGCCGCGGTGCAAGATGCCTGAGCACATCGGTCTTCGCCGGTGCATGCTTTGCCAGTCCAGGGCCCGGGTCTCAGCAGCTGGTGCAGCTCCCATTTGTCAGGTCCTTCGAGCTATCAGCTTCGGCAGTCCAAGAACCAGCCGTACGAGGTAGCTCCAACCTTTGTTCGTTCTCTCGTCGTGGGGCAAACTGCGGCCTAACCCTTCGCTCGAGTGGACTCGCTCCGGCATGGCACTTGGCCCGCCTACCGGTTTGGTACATCATCCGTCCGGCGGGCCAAGTACCATGCCTCCGCTCGCCCCTCAGCTCAAACGTTAGGCCTCCCATCGAGCGCCCAGTCTGCCCACCCGCAAGAGAACTGCTGATGCCCGACCCTTCAACCTCCAACGAGTACCTTCTGCTCTCTCGCGGGCAGTGGGATAGTGAAAGGTCCAACGAAGAGATCCAGGCTGCCATCGACAGCTTCTACGCTTGGTACGAGCAGCTCGTAGCGGAAGGAAAGTTCAAGCGTGGTCACAGGCTTGCCACTGGAACCAAGCTCGTCTCACGTGCTGGCATCACTGATGGCCCCTTCGCCGAAGCCAAGGAGATCATCGGTGGTTACTGGTTCATCCTCGCCACTAGCCTGCAAGAGGCGGCAAGTATCGCCGCCAAGAATCCGTGTCTCGCTTGCGGCCTGAGCTACGAGGTGCGCCCCATCGAGTTCGAGCGCGGCAGCGCGTACCGCGTGACCAACGAAACCCCTTCCCGCGGTCGCTAGTCATGGCACCTGGGCAGCGCCAAGGGCACGGCCTGGCAGGGAGGCCTAACCCTTCGCTCGAGTGGACTCGCTCCGGCATGGCACTTAGCCCGCCTACCGGTGTGGTACATCATCCGTCCGGCGGGCCAAGCGCCATGCCTACGCTCGCCCCTCAGCTCAAACGTTAGGCTTCGCGTTGAGTTGCAGGCGAGCGCTCCATCGGCTTCCAAATGCAACTTCAGCCCCCGCCGGCGCGTCAATCGAATGCAATGCGAGCGCCGTTGTCGCACTCAGGTTCCCCGTTCTTGAGCGCCCGTCCGCAGCTCTACGTCGTGCATTCGAGCCAAACGAGCACTGGCCCTTCGGCGTGCGCTCCGGGCAAGCTCGCGGTCGTCAGGTTGCAGTCGGGCTCGAGTCTTCTTCCGGCGTGGGCCGCCCGTCCTTCGGCGGTCGGCGCACGGCTCGTGGTCCGCGCTCCAAATGCTGGCCTCGTGAGCAAGCAGGTCGCAGTGTCGCAAGGTCAGCCAGCGAGCGTTTGTCTGGGTGCGCCTTCAGCAGCTGCGCCAGCCAGGTTAAAGGCCATGCGCGTTGCTCGTCACCGCGCGGCCGGCCCGGGAGCGAAGCCTAACCCTTCGCTCGAGGCGAC
>KZ836145.1 GCA_003265685.1 Piscinibacter caeni
GCCGGGTAGGGCGGCGCGTGGCGCGCGGCCGGCGGCTCGGCGTCCACCGGGCCGCCGGCCGCACGCCAGGCCTGCAGGCCGCCGTCCAGCACGGCCGCGGCCTCGTGGCCCATCCAGCGCAGCATCCACCACAGCCGCGCCGCGTACGGCCCGCCCTGGCGGTCGTAGGCCACCACCTGGGTCTGAACGCCGATGCCGAGCCGGCCGAGCGTGACGGCGAAGGCCTCGCGTGCCGGCAGCGGATGGCGGCCGTTGCGGCCGGTCTTGGGGCCGGAGAGGTCGCGGTCCAGGTGCAGGTAGAACGCGCCGGGCAGGTGGGCTGCGGCCCAGGCGTGTTCGCCGTCCTCGGGATCGGCCAGGTCGAAGCCGCAGTCGACGACCACCGGTGCGGTGCCGTGGTCCAGCAGCGAGCGCAGTTCGTCCGCGCTGATCAGGGTGGTGAAGGCCATGCTCAACTCTCCAGGGTCGATTGGCGGGCGTCGTCGGGGGCGGCGCGGCTGCGCAGCTGCGTGGCGGCGAGGCCGGCGCCGACGATCAGCGCCATGCCGGCCAGCGCCATCCCCGTGATGCGGTCGTCGAACAGCAGCACGCCGTAGAGGAACGAGAAGGCGATGCCGAGGTATTGCAGGCTCGCGTTGACCAGCGTGCGGCCGGTGGCGTACGCGCGTGTCATCAGCATCTGCGCCACCGTGGCCAGCACGCCGACGGCCAGCAGCAGGCCCACGCCGGCGAGCGAGCGGTGCGGGCTGATGCCGGTCCACAGCGTGGTCAGCAGCCCGGCCACCACGCCGCCGAGCGAGAAGTAGAAGACGATGCGGTACTCGGGCTCGCCGGCGCGGCCGAGCGCGGTGACCTGCAGGTAGGCGGTGGCCGAGACCATGCCCGACAGCAGGCCCATCAGGCCGTGCCAGAGCTGTTCCTGCTCGATGGTCGGGCGCAGGATCAGTGCCACGCCGGCAAAGCCCAGCAGCACCGCGCCGACCAGCCGCCCGTCGATGCGCGCGCCGCCGAGCATCACCACGCCACCGAGCAGGAACAGCGCCATCCACACGCTGGACATGTAGTTCAGCGTCATCGCGGTGGCCAGCGGCAGCTTGCCGAGCGCGTAGAACCACAGGCACAGCGCGGTGACGCCCGACAGCGAGCGCCAGAAATGCATCGCCGGCAGCGCGGTGCGCAGCGTGCCGTGGTTGATGCGCGCGAACGCGGCCATCATCAGGGCGCCGGTCAGGCCGCGGTAGAACACGATCTCGCCGGTGGCGTAATGCGCCGAGGCAAGCTTGACGCACACGCCCATCGTCGCGAACAGCAGCGACGCGAGCACCATCATCCAGGAAGCGGGCATGCGCGGATTGTGGCCCGCGCATGCCGCCCTTCGGCTCAGAGCCGGTCGCCCATCATCCGCCGGTACCACTCGTGGAAGTGCTGCATGCCGTCTTCCATCGGGCTCTGGTACGGGCCGACCTCGTCGTCGCCGCGCTCGAACAGGGCCAGACGCCCGGCGTCCATGCGCTCGGCGATCTCGTCGTCCTCGTCGCAGGTCTCGAAGTAGGCGGCCTGCTCGGCCTCGACGAACTCGCGCTCGAACGCGGCGATCTCCTCCGGGTAGAAGAACTCGACCATGTTGAGCGTCTTGCGCGGGTTGATCGGGAACAGCGTCGACACCACCAGCACGTGCGGGTACCACTCGACCATCACGTTCGGGTAGTAGGTCAGCCAGATCGCGCCGTGCTTGGGCGGCGCGCCGTTGCGGTAGGCGAGCACTGCGTCGTGCCACTTGCGGTAGGTGGCCGAGCCGGCCTTGGCCAGCGCGTTGTTGGCGCCCACCGTCTGCACCGAGTGCATCGGTCCGAACTCCCAGCGCAGGTCTTCGCAGGTGACGAAGCCGCCCAGGCCGGGGTGGAACGGCGCGACGTGGTAATCCTCCAGGTAGACCTCGATGAAGGTCTTCCAGTTGTAGTCGCACTCGTGCAGGTGCACGCTGTCGAACACGTAGCCGGAGAAGTCCAGGTCGGCCTTCGGGCCGAGCGAGGCCAGGTCGGCCGCCACGTTGCGCCCCCCGCCCTCGAACAGCAGCCCGTTCCATTCCTGCACCGGATAGTTGCGCAGGTTCAGGCACGGGTCGTCGGCGAAGTGCGGCGCGCCCAGCAACTGGCCGTGGGTGTCGTAGGTCCAGCGGTGCAGCGGGCAGACGATGTTGCTGCCGGTGTGGCCGCGGCCGCGCAGCATCACCGCCTGGCGGTGCCGGCACACGTTGGAGACCAGTTCGACACCCCCGCCCGGCGTGCGCACCAGCGCACGGCCTTCGCGCTCCTGCGGCAGGGCATGGTAGTCGCCGACCTCGGGCACCGCGAGTGCGTGGCCGAGGTAGCGCGGACCGGACTGGTAGATCAGCTCCATCTCGCGGCCGAACAGGGCCGCATCGAAGTACGTCGAAACCGAAAGCTGCGTGCGGCTGCGTTCCAGCGCCGCGATGCTGACGCTCAGGTCGGACATGATCCCCAGGATCTCCAAAAACCGATGTCGAACCGCCATGCACATGGAACTGCGTGCATGGGAGAAGAGCCCCGCCGGCGCGGCGGGCCGCGGATTGTAGCCGGGGGGTGTCCGCGGGGCGGGAAGCCGCACCGGGGTGGTCCCTTTTTGCGCGGGCCGAGTGGGATCCGCCCGGCACGCCGGGGTTCCCGCCGGAGGCCACTGTCTACAATGGGGCCTTTGGCATTTCGCATGGCAAGAACGCACGCCCCTTCCGCGCCGCCCGCGGCGCCGCTGCCCGCCACCTACGAGGACGCCCTGCGCGAGCTCGAGCGGCTGGTGGCGGACATGGAAAGCGCCCAGCTCCCGCTGGACAAGCTGATCGACAGCCACCGGCGCGGCGCCGAGTTGCTGGCCTTCTGCCGCAGCCGGCTCGAGGCGGTCGAGGGCCAGGTCAAGGTGCTCGAGGACGGCCAGCTCAAGCCCTGGATCGCCGGATGAAGGCGGAGCAGTTCGACGCCTGGGTGCGGACCGAGCTGGACGAGGTCGAGTCGGCCCTGTCCGCCTGGGTCCCGGCCGATGCGCCGGCCGGCCTGGGCGAGGCGATGCGCTACGGCGTGCTGGACGGCGGCAAGCGGCTGCGCCCGCTGCTCGTGCTGGCGGCCGCGCAGGCGGTGCAGGGTGAGCGCGAGGCGGCGCTGCGCGCGGCCTGCGCGGTGGAGCTGATCCACGCCTATTCGCTGGTGCACGACGACATGCCGTGCATGGACAACGACGTGCTGCGCCGCGGCAAGCCGACGGTGCACGTGCGCTTCGGCGAGGCGCAGGCGATGCTCGCCGGCGATGCGATGCAGGCGCTGGCCTTCGAGGTGCTGACGCCCGCGCAGGGCGTCGAGCCCGCGCTGCAGGCGCGGCTGTGCGCGCTGCTGGCGCGTGCGGCCGGCCATGCCGGCATGGCCGGCGGGCAGGCGATCGACCTCGCCAGCGTGGGCCAGCCGCTCTCGGAGCAGGCGCTGCGCGACATGCACCACCGCAAGACCGGCGCGCTGCTCCAGTGCAGCGTGCTGATGGGCGCGGCCTGCGGCGCCACCGACGCACGCGCCTGGGCCGCGCTCGCGCAGTTCGGCGACGCGCTGGGCCTGGCCTTCCAGGTGGTGGACGACATCCTCGACGTGACCCAGGCGTCCGAGACGCTCGGCAAGACGGCCGGCAAGGACCAGGACGCGAACAAGCCGACCTACGTGACCGTGCTGGGCCTCGACGCCGCGCGCCGCCACGCGCTGGACCTGCGCGACCACGCGCTCGCGGCGCTGCGCGGCAGTGGCCTGGCCGACACGAGCGCCCTGGCGATCCTCGCCGACAAGGTCGTCGAACGGGACAACTGACCATGAACCATGCGCTGCTGAACACCATCGACAGCCCTGCAGACCTGCGCCGGCTGTCGCGGGCCGAGCTCAAGCAACTGGCCGACGAACTGCGCGATTTCGTGCTGCAGAGCGTCTCCAAGACCGGCGGACACCTGTCGTCCAACCTCGGCACGGTCGAGCTGACGATCGCGCTGCACCGCGTCTTCAACACGCCGCACGACCGCCTGGTCTGGGACGTGGGCCACCAGACCTACCCGCACAAGATCCTGACCGGCCGGCGCGAGCGCATGGCCACGCTGCGCCAGCTCGGCGGCATCAGCGGATTCCCGCGCCGCGACGAGAGCGAGTACGACACTTTCGGCACCGCACACTCGTCCACCTCGATCTCCGCCGCGCTGGGCATGGCGCTGGCGGCGCAGCACAAGGGCGAGAAGCGCCATGCGGTGGCGATCATCGGCGACGGCGCGATGACCGCCGGCATGGCCTTCGAGGCGCTCAACAACGCCGGCATGCCGCACGTGGGGCATGTGCCGAACCTGCTGGTGATCCTGAACGACAACGACATGTCGATCAGCCCGCCAGTGGGGGCGCTGAACAAGTACCTGGCGCGCCTGATGAGCGGCAAGTTCTACACCGCCGCGCGCGAGGGCGCCAAGCAGGTGCTGAAGAATGCGCCGCCGCTGTTCGAGCTGGCGCGCCGCTTCGAGGAGCATGCCAAGGGCATGGTGGTGCCGGGCACCATCTTCGAGGAGTTCGGCTTCAACTACGTCGGCCCGATCGACGGCCACGACCTCGACGCGCTGATCCCCACGCTCGAGAACCTGCGCGACAAGCCCGGCGCGCAGTTCCTGCACGTGGTCACGAAGAAAGGCTACGGCTACAAGCTGGCCGAGGCCGACCCGGTGAAGTACCACGGCCCGACGCCGTTCGACCCGGCGCAGGGCATCCAGAAGCCGGCCACGCCGCCCAAGACCAGCTTCACGCAGGTGTTCGGCCAGTGGCTGTGCGACATGGCCGAACAGGACGAGCGCCTCGTCGGCATCACGCCGGCGATGCGCGAGGGCTCGGGCATGGTCGAGTTCCACAAGCGTTTTCCGGCGCGCTACTTCGACGTCGGCATCGCCGAGCAGCATGCGGTGACCTTCGCCGCGGGCCTGGCGTGCGAGGGCCTGAAGCCGGTGGTGGCGATCTACTCCACCTTCCTGCAGCGCGCCTACGACCAGCTGATCCACGACGTGGCGCTGCAGAACCTGCCGGTGGTGTTCGCACTCGACCGCGCCGGCCTGGTCGGCGCCGACGGCGCGACGCATGCCGGTGCCTACGACATCGCCTACGTGCGCTGCATCCCGAACATGGCGATGCTGACGCCGGCCGACGAGGACGAATGCCGCCAGGCGCTCTTCACCGCCTGCGGCCGCGACCACCCGGTGTGCGTGCGCTACCCGCGCGGCAGCGGCGCGGGCACCGAACTGCGCGCCCAGATGCAGGCCCTGCCCTGGGGCCGCGGCGAGGTGCGGCGCCGCGGCTCGCGCATCGCGATCCTGGCCTTCGGCACCTTGCTCTACCCGGCGCTCGAGGCGGCCGAGAAGCTCGACGCGACGGTGGCCAACATGCGCTTCGCCAAGCCGCTCGACGCGGCGCTGGTGGCCGAACTGGCGCGCGGCCACGACGCGCTGGTCACCGTCGAGGAAGGCTGCCTGCCCGGCGGTGCCGGCAGCGCGGTGCTCGAGGCCCTGGCCGAGGCCGGCCTCGCGGTGCCGGTGCTGACGCTGGGCCTGCCCGACCGCTTCATCGAGCATGGCGACCCGGCCAAGCTGCTGGCGCAGTGCGGGCTCGACGCCGCGGGCATCGAGCAGGCGGTGGTCAAACGCTTCGGCGCCCGGCCCTCGCTGGTGCGGGCGGTCAACCATTGAAGCCGCTTGAAGCGCGGCTTCAAGACCTTGCGACGGCCGGCACGGGCGTTTGCTGGCATGCTTGAGCCATGAGCAACCTCAAGGACGCGCTGCACATCCCGGACACGCAAAGTGCCCGCGACGAGCGCCACATCGCCATCCAGCGTGTCGGCGTGCGCGGGGTGCGCTACCCGCTGCAGCTGCGCATCGGCCGCGCCGAGCTGGCGACCATCGCCTCCTGGGACCTGGACGTCGCGTTGCCGGCCGAGCAGAAGGGCACGCACATGTCGCGCTTCGTCGCCTGGCTGGAGTCGCTCGACAGGTCGCTCGACGCCGCCGAGCTGCGCGCCCAGACCCGCGCGATGCTCGAGCGCCTGCAGGCGAGCACCGGCCGCGTCGAGGCGAGCTTCCCGTTCTTCCTGCGCAAGCGCGCGCCGGTCTCCGGCGTCGAGAGCCTGCTCGAGTACCAGGGCCGCTGGATTGCCGAGGCGAAGGACGGCGAGGTCGCCGTCTGGGCCGAGGCGGTGGTGCCGGTCAAGTCGCTGTGCCCCTGCTCGAAGGAGATCTCCGACTACGGCGCGCACAACCAGCGCTCGCACGTGACGATCCGCGTCGAGCTGCTGGCCGACATCCCCTGGGCCGAGCTGGTGCGCTTCGCCGAGGACTCGGCCTCCAGCGAGATCTGGCCGATGCTCAAGCGCAGCGACGAGAAGTGGGTCACCGAGCGCGCCTACGAGAACCCCAAGTTCGTCGAGGACCTGGTGCGCGACGTCGCCCTGCGCCTGAACGCCGATCGGCGCGTGGGCCGCTACGTGGTCGACGTCGAGAACTTCGAGTCGATCCACGCGCACAGCGCGGTGGCGCGCATCGAGCGCGGGTGAGCGCCCAACGCGTCAGGATCTTCGGCACGGCCGGCTCGACCGGTTCGAGCAGGCGCTCCAGGGGCGACGGCCCGGCAGTTGCCCCGCGCAGCTGTCGGAATGCATCGAGAGCTTTGGCGCCGCGACCGACCTCGTTGCGCCAGACCAAGCGACCGGACGCCGATTCGAACGCCGCCGCCACGTACAGGGTCTCGAGCCTCCGCAATTCCGGGTTCTTCGTCAGTTCGGACGTGCCCAGCGAGACGATGGCGAGTGCGCCGCGCAACGGGCCAAGGGCGTTTCCGCAGGTCGATTCCACCTGCACGACGAACAGCGCATCGACTTGGTGCTCGGCACGCAGGCGATCGAGCCACGCGCGCAACGGCGCGGCCAGCTGCAACGCGTCGCCCGCGCCCTCGGCACGGCGCATGTCCTGCGCGAGCGCCTGCACGGCGCCGTCGTCGAGCCAGGGATGGCCGGCGTCCGGGGCCGGGTCCACGAGCTCGTAGCCCTTGCGCTCGACCAGGATCTCGCGGGTCTCCGCGTCCGGCACTGTGAGTGTTACCTCGCCATCCGTGCCGGCGTCGCAGGCCTTGGGTGCGGCGCGATCGAGTTCGACCAGCACGAGCCGGCGCAGCCGGCCCAGCGTGCGCGGCATCACGTCGCGCGCCTGCGCGTAGCTGCTCGGCGTCACCGGCGCGCTGCTCTGCCACGGCGCGCAGCCGGCCAGGCCGAGCGCCGTCAGCAGGGTCGGCAGCCGGAACGCCCTCATGGCACGGCCGCCAGGCGCTGCAACAGTAAGGCCGCGAGCACCTCGCCGAGCTCGGCGACGGCCTGCCGGGTGCGGCGCCCGTCGTCCTCGGCCCAGCGGGCGAGCGGCAGGCAGATCGGCGGCGGCGCATCGGCGTCCCGCTGCGACGGGGTGAGCATCAGCGCCTGGGTGTGCGGCACGACGCCGGGCTTCGTCAGCGTCCACTGCGCACTCACCGCGAGGCACAGGTCCTCCTTGGGCTCGAAGGCCTCCAGCGTGCGACCCGAACGGGTCGTCAGTCCGTAGGACTCGATGCGCAGTTGCAGCGTGAAGGCTGGCCTACCGTCGCGCGCCGTCCATTGGGCAGCGAAGGCGGTCACGACGGTCTGCGGCAGCGCCGGCGTCACGAGCGCGTGCGACACCGTCGCGCTCTGGTGGTTGAAGCGCGCCTGCCATGGGGCGGCGAGCAGCATGTGGAAGGGCCAGGCGAGCGCTGCCTCGGGCTGCAGCAACACCATCGGCATTGCCACCACACCGATGGCGTAGTGCAGCGGTGCGGACAGGGTCTGCGTAGCGAGCGCCGCCGGCTCGGCCAGCATGACCTCGACGACGGTGCCCTCCGCCTCCCAGCGTGCCGCCGGAATGCCGGCGGCAGGGGGCGCGTCCGCCCGCGCAGCGGCTGCCAGCGCGATCAAGCCCAGCGCCAGCGGACGGATCGACATGGCGCCATTGTCTCGGCGCGCCGCGCGGCCGGCTTGCGCCCGGGCAAGCCGGCGGGCCGGGGTCAGTCGATCTCGGTGGCGAGGCCGAGTTGGTGCGGGTCGCCGCGCCCCTGGCGCACCAGCACCGGCTCGGCGCCGGAGAGGTCGACCACCGTGGTCGGCTGCATCGGGCAGGCCCCGGCGTCCACCACCGCCTGCAGCAGCTTCTGGAAGCGCGCGCGGATCTGCTGCGGCTCGTTCATCGGCTCGCTCTCGCCCGGGGCGATCAGCGTGGTGGCCAGCAGCGGCGCGCCGTGCTGCTCGAGCAGCGCCTGCGTCACCCTGTGGTCGGGCACGCGCAGGCCGATGGTGCGGCGCGACGGGTGCGAGACACGCCGCGGCACCTCCTTGGTGGCCTCGAGGATGAACGTGAACGGGCCCGGCGTGCCGAGCTTCAGCAGCCGGTACTGGCGGTTGTCCACGCGCGCGTAGCTGGCCAGTTCGCTCAGGTCGCGGCACAGCAGCGTGAGGTGGTGCTTGTCGTCCACCTGGCGGATGCGGCGCAGGTTCTCGGCCGCCGCCTTGTCGTCGAGGTGGCAGACCAGCGCGTAGCTCGAGTCGGTCGGGATCGCGGCGATGCCGCCGCCGTGCAGGATCTGCACCGCCTGCTTCAGCAGGCGCGGCTGCGGGTTCTCGGGGTGGACTTCGAAGTATTGCGACATGACTCGGTCACTCGACGATCGAGTCTACCGACACGGCCGTCAGCGCCTGACGCCGCTGCGCCGCGGCGGAGCTCATTGCGGCTGCACGATGCGGTGCTGCAGCGCGTCCCAGACCGGCGTCAGCGTGCCCGGCAGGGCCGGCAGGGCGCCGAGGTCGGTGTGGCTTTCGCCCGGGCTGTGGAAGTCGCTGCCGCGCGAGGCGAGCAGGCCGTACTCGAGCGCGACGCCGGCATAGCGCAGCGCTTCGGCGGCGCTGTGGCTGCCGGTGACCACCTCGACGCCGCGCCCGCCGTGGCCGATGAATTCGGTGAACAGGGCGTGCTCCTCGTTGGCGCTGAAGCGGTAGCGCGCCGGATGCGCGATCACGGCCAGTCCGCCGGCCTCGGTGATCCAGCGCACCGCGTCGGCCAGGCGCGCCCAGCGGTGCGGCACGTAGCCCGGCTTGCCCTCGGTGAGGAAGCGGCGGAACACCTCGGAGGTGTCGCTGCACACACCGGCCTCGACCAGGTGGCGCGCGAAATGCGTGCGCGAGATCAGGTCCGGGTTGCCGACGAACTTCAGCGCGCCCTCGAAGGCGCCGGGGATGCCCACCCGCGCCAGGCTCTCGGCCATCTCGAGCGCGCGTTCGCGCCGCCCGCCGCGGGTGGCCGCCAGGCCGGCCGCCAGGGCCGCATCGTCGGGGTCGAAGCCCAGGCCGACGATGTGCACCGTCACGTCGATGAAGCTGACCGAGATCTCGGTGCCGGTCAGGTAGGGCAGGCCGAGTTCACGGGCGGCCGCCAGGGCGCGCTGCTGGCCGCGGATCTCGTCGTGGTCGGTCAGCGACCAGAGCTCGACGCCGTTCGCCTTGGCCCGCGTGGCCAGCGTCTCCGGGGGCAGGGTGCCGTCGGAGACGTTCGAGTGGCAGTGCAGGTCGGCGTTCATCCACGAGGCGGGCATCACCATGGCATTGTAGGAAGGCGCGCCCTTCAGCGTGCGATGCGCAGGATGCGACCCTTCGCGTTGTCGGTCAGCAGCCAGAGCGCGCCGTCCGGTCCCTGGCGCACGTCGCGGAACCGTTCGCCCAGCGTGCCGTACAGCGCCTCGCGCGCCGTCACGCGCTCGCCGTCGAGCGTGAGGCGCCACAGCGCGCGGCCAGCCAGCGCGCCGACGAACAGGCTGCCCTGCCACTCAGGGAACATCGTGCCGGTATAGAAGGCTAGGCCGCTGGGGGCGATCGAGGTCGGCACCCAGGTGGCGAGCGGCTCGACGAAGTCCGGCGCGTGCACGCCGCCGCCGATGCGGCAGGCCGTGCCGAGCGAGCCATACGGGCAACCCTGGCTGCGCAGCGGCCAGCCGTGATTGCGGCCGGCGCGGGCGATGTTCAGCTCGTCGCCGCCCTGCGGCCCGTGTTCGACCAGCCAGAGCTCGCCGGTGCGCGGGTGCAGCGCGGCGCCCTGCGGGTTGCGGTGGCCGAGGCTCCAGATCTCGGGCCGCGCGCCGGCCAACTTCGGGTTGTCGGCCGGCACGCTGCCGTCGCGGTTCAGTCGCACCACCTTGCCGAGGTGGCTGGCCGGGTCCTGCGCCGGCTCGCCCTTCTGCCGGTCGCCGAGCGTGACGAACAGCGTCTTGTCGCGCGCGAACACCAGGCGCGCGCCGAAGTGCCCGCTGCCGACCACCTTGGGCTGCTGGCGGAAGATCACCGTCGTGCCCTGCAGCGCATCGCCGACCAGCCGGCCGCGCGCCACCGCGGTGCCGCTGGCGAGCCCGTCGCGCTCGGCGTAGCTCAGGTAGACCCAGGGCGTGGTGCCGAAGTCCGGGTCGAGCGCGACGTCGAGCAGGCCGCCCTGGCCGCTGTCGGCCACCGCGGGCACGCCTGCCAGCGGCGTCGACACGCGCCGGCCGTCGGCCGAGACGATCACCAGCGCACCGGACTTCTGCGTGACGAGCAAGCGGCCGTCGGGCAGGAAGGCCAGGCCCCAGGGGCGGTCCAGTCCCTGCGCGAAGGTGACCGGTTCGGGCGCCGCGGCCGCGCGGGCGGAGGCGGGCGCGAGCGCCGGGGCGAGGGCGGCCAGCAGCAGTGCGCGGCGCGACGGGTCGGTGCCTTCCATCACGTCTCCTGCGCCGCCTCGACCACCATCTGCACCCGCTCGCGGCCGTTGTACTCGTCCAGCGCGACGCGGTAGGCGAGGCGCACGCGCGCGGGCAGCGGCTCGCTGCGGCCGAACCAGATCGCGTCGCGCAGCACGCCGCCGTGGCGCACGCCGAGCTTCAGGTGGCGCTCGCCGACCAGGCGCTGCGACACCACCTCGACCGTGTCACAGAACAGCGGCGGCTCGAAGGCCTGGCCCCAGACCTGCGCGTCGAGCGTGCGCACCGTCGCGGCGTCGAACTGCTCGGGCGGCAGCGGGCCGTCCACCAGCAGCCGGCGCTGCAGCGTGCCGGGGTCGAGCCACTCGGCGGCCACCTGCTGCAGCGCGCGGGCGAAGCGCTCGATGCCGTCGGGCGCGAGCGTGCAGCCGGCCGCCATCGCATGGCCCCCGAAGCGCAGCAGCAGCCCGGGCTCGCGCTTGCTGACCAGGTCGAGCGCGTCGCGCAGGTGGAAGCCGGGGATCGAACGGCCCGAGCCCTTGAGCGCACCGTCCTGCCCGCGCGCGAACACGAAGGTCGGCCGGTGCAGACGGTCCTTCACGCGCGCCGCGACGATGCCGACCACGCCCTCGTGGAAGCCGGCGTCGAACAGCGCCAGCGCCGGCGGCGGCGCGCCGTCGGGCATCAGCGGCTCGAGCAGCGCCTCGGCCTGCTCGCGCATGCCGCCCTCGACCTCGCGCCGTTCGCGGTTGATGGTGTCGAGCTGGCGCGCCAGCTCGGCGGCGCGGCCGGGGTCGTCGGTCAGCAGGCACTCGATGCCCAGTGTCATGTCCGACAGGCGCCCGGCGGCGTTGATGCGCGGGCCGAGCGCGAAGCCGAAGTCGAACGCGCTGGCGCGGCGTGCGTCGCGCCCGGCCGCGGCGAACAGCGCCGCCACGCCGGCGTGCGCGCGCCCGGCGCGGATGCGCTTGAGCCCCTGCGCGACCAGGCGGCGGTTGTTCGCGTCCAGCCGCACCACGTCGGCCACCGTGCCGAGCGCGAGCAGGTCCAGCAGCGTGTCCAGGCGCGGCTGGCTGGCGGCATCGAAGCGGCCGCGTGTGCGCAGTTCGGCGCGCAGCGCCAGCAGCACGTAGAACATCACGCCGACGCCCGCGAGGTTCTTGCTCGCGAAACGGCAGCCGGGCTGGTTCGGGTTGACGATCACGTCGGCCGGCGGCAGCACCACCGCACCGTCCTCCTGGGCCGGCAGGTGGTGGTCGGTCACCAGCACCGCGAGGCCGCGTTCACGCGCATGCGCCACGCCGGCCAGGCTGGCGATGCCGTTGTCCACCGTCACCAGCACCTCGGGGCGCTGCTGCAGCGCCAGGTCGACGATCGCCGGGGTCAGGCCGTAGCCGTGCACCGCGCGGTCGGGCACCACGTAGCCGAGCCTGGCCGGGTCGGCGCCCAGCAGCCTCAGCCCGCGCAGCGCCACGGCGCAGGCTGTGGCGCCGTCGCAGTCGTAGTCGGCCACCACGCAGATGCGCTTGCCCTGCTCGAGCGCGTCGGCCAGCAGCGTGGCGGCCTCCGCGGCACCACGCAGCTCGCCGGGCGGGAGTAGCTGCACGAGCGTGTCGTCGAGTTCGGCCGGGCTCGTCACGCCGCGCGCCGCGAACAGGCGCGCCAGCAGCGGCGCGATGCCGGCCTGCTCGAGCGCCCACACGGTGCGGGGCGGGGCGTCGCGCAATTGCAGCGTCGGGCCGGCCGCCATCACAGCGCCTCCAGCAGCGGGCCGGGTGCCACGCCGCGCCAGCGCTGCACGAGCCGCTGCCACAGCGGGCCCGTCGCCGGGTCGAAGCGCTGCGCGAAGCGTTCGCCGGCGAGCGTCAGCGCCAGCCCGGGCGTGCCACGCTCGAGCGCGCGCAGCAGTTCGGCCAGCGGGCCGGCGTCGAGGGCGCGCCAGGCCGCAGCCCAGGCCGGCCAGTCCTCCGACAGCAGCGGCGTGCGCAGGCGTGCATCGAGCGTGACGGCCTGCTCGCGCGCCGGCTGGGAGCGTCCGCAGCCGCTCAGCCACAGCGCGTTGACGCTGGGCAGCCCGCGCTCCTCGCGCTGCGCATTCAGCGGATGGGTGTACAGCAGCATCTGAACCTCGTTGAACAGGCGCCGCAGCAGGCGCGCCGGCGCACCCTCGGGCAGCCAGCGGTCGACGTTGCGCCCGACCACGCGGTCGAGCGAGGCGGTCGGCAGGTCCGCCAGGCTCTCGTGGGCCAGGTACCAGCGCTGCGGCGCGCCCCAGGCGAGCGCGAAGCCCTCGCTCTCGAACAGGCCGCGCACCGCCTCGAACAGCGTGCGCGACTCGCCGGCCTCGAGCGCCAGACGGTCCGGGTCGGCGAGGTTGATGCGGTCGCGCCCGACCACCCAGTGCACCGGGGTCAGCAGGCCCCAGGCGAGGTCCAGCACTTCGATGCCGTCGGCGGCGGCGCTGCGTGCCGCAAACGGCAGCCGGCCTTCGCCGCCGTGCCAGCCCCAGGCCGCGGCGAGTGCGCACTCGTGCGGCGGGCTGAGGCTGAATTCGTCGGTGCCCAGGCGCGGCCCGGGCTGCAGGCGGGAGAGCAGGCGGGCCAGGTTCGGCAGGTCGAGGCGGCGCAGGGTGGACACCCCGGCCTCGGCGAGCGCCGAGGCAAACGGGATCAGCAGGTGCATGCGGACGATTATCCGGCGGCCTCGGCGGGTGTCCGGGCCAGCGCGGCCTGCAGCGTGGCGATCAGCGCCTGCGCCTGGGCCTCCTTCGAGAAGCGCGGCAGCACCGCGGCGCGGGCCTGCTCGCCGATCGCCTGGCGCAGGGCCGGGTCGCGCAGCGCCTCCAGATGCTGCAGCCAGTCGTCACGATGGCGCGCGAAGAACGCGTTGCGGCCATGCTCGACCACCGCCTCGTAGGCCGGGATCGGCGTGGCGATCACCGGCAGTGCGGCGGCCATCTTCAGGGTCAGGCGGTTCTCCGACTTGATCTGCCAGGCCGCGGCATGCTCCATGTCGATCGGGATCACGCCGATGTCGGCCTGCTCGAGCTGGTCGTACACGCCGGTCGGATGCCAGGGCACGCGCTCGATGCGGCGATCGAGCACGACGGACATCGCCGCGAGGCGCTCGCCGCTCGACCGTTCGGTCAGTTGCTGGCGCAGCCAGCGCAGCCGCGCCCCGCGCCAGGAGGGTGCCGGGTAGGCGCCGACGATCGCGACGCGCAGCCAGTCGGGCGGGCGCCCCAGCACCGGCAGCAGCGCCGGCGCCGAGGAGGTCACCAGCACGGCGCGCAACGGCCGGCGGCGCGAGCCGCGGTTGTCGGTGGCAGCCGGGCGCCGGCGCGCCGGCTGCTCGACGCCGTCGTGCACCACGTGCATCTTCGGGCGCAGCGGGGCAGGGTGCAATGAACGCAGGAACTCGGTGACCACCGCGGTGGCCGACGTGGCGTCCACCATGTCCGGCGCCACCACATCGCACAGCCCGAAGACGGTGCGCACGCCGCTGCGCTCCAGCGTGCGCACGGCGTGCAGCACCGAGTCGCCGTGCACCTTCTGGAAGTACACGAGGTCGTAACGCGCGGCCAGCGCGCGCAGGTCGAGGCGGGACAGGTCGGGCGTGTGGTTGGGCTGCGCCGGCTCGTACGCGAGCTCGGCCGCGAAGCCGGCGTCGCGCAGATAGGGCAGCATGTTCAGCACCGAGATGCGCGTGCTCGGCAGGGCCTGGTGGCTGTTGGATAGAAGGACAAAACCCACGCGTGCGACGGCCATCCGGTCATTCTCGGGCCTGTCGTCCGTCCCGCCGGGAGCAGGGGTGTCACGGCATGCATCCGGGGGGATGACCGGTGCGGCCGCCGCGACGATCGCCCTCGGGTAGCATCGCCTCCCCATGAACTGGCCCTACGAGCTGCAGATCGGCTGGCGCTACACGCGTGCCGGGCGCACCGGGCGGCGCAACGGCTTCATCTCGTTCATCTCGGCGGTGTCGATGCTCGGCATCGCGCTGGGCGTGGCCGCGCTGATCATCGTGCTGTCGGTGATGAACGGCTTCCAGAAGGAAGTGCGTGACCGCATGCTGTCGGTGATCGCGCATGTCGAGGTGCTCGAGCCCAGCGGCGCCGCGCTGCCCGACTGGGGCGCCACCGCGGCGAAGGCGCGCCAGAACCCGCAGGTGATCGGCGCTGCGCCCTTCATCGCGACCCAGGCGCTGATCGCGCGCGGCGAGGACATGCGCGGCGCGGTCGTGCGCGGCATCTCGCCGGTCGACGAGGCGACGGTCACCGACCTCGCGGCGAAGCTGCGCGGCACCGTGCTCGCGCGCCTGCTGCCCGGCAGCTGGGGCATCGTGCTGGGCGGCGAGCTCGCGCGCCAGCTCGGCGTGCGCGAAGGCGACAAGGTCACCCTGATCGCACCCGGCGGGCAGGTGACGCCGGCCGGCGTGCTGCCGCGCCTGAAGACACTCACGGTCGTCGGCACCTTCGAGGCCGGCCACTACGAGTACGACAGCGGCCTGGCGCTGATGCATCTCGACGACGCGGCCAAGCTGTTCCGCGTCGCCGGGCCGACCGGCGTGCAGTTGCGCCTGAAGGACGTGCAGGCCGCGCGCGAGGTCGGCGCCGAGCTCGCGCAGAACCTCGGCCCGTCGGTGCTGGTGCGCGACTGGACACGCACCAACCGCAACTGGTTCGACGCGGTGCAGATCGAGAAGCGTCTGATGTTCATCATCCTGACGCTGATCGTCGCGGTGGCCGCGTTCAACCTCGTCTCGACGCTCGTGATGACCGTCACCGACAAGCAGGCCGACATCGCCATCCTGCGCACGCTGGGCGCGAGCCCGCGATCGGTGATGGGCATCTTCATGGTGCAGGGCGCCGCCTCGGGCGTGATCGGCACGCTGGCCGGCGTGCTGCTCGGGCTCGTGATCGCATTCAACGTCGACGTGATCGTGCCGGCCATCGAGCGTGCGCTGAACATCAGCTTCCTGCCCGGCAGCATCTACGTGATCAGCCGCATGCCGAGCGACCCGCGCAGCGGCGACATCGTGCCGATCGCGCTGATCTCGCTGCTGCTGGCCTTCGTCGCCACGCTCTACCCGAGCTGGCGCGCGAGCCGCGTGCAACCCGCGCAGGCGCTGCGCTATGAGTGACTCGGTGCCGGTCGAGCCCATCCTGCGGGCGCAGAGCCTGCACCGCCGCTTCGCCGAGGGCGGGCTGGACGTCTCGGTGCTGCAGGGCATCGACCTCGACGTGCGGCCCGGCGAGACGCTGGCCATCGTCGGCGCGTCGGGCTCGGGCAAGAGCACGCTGCTGCACCTGCTGGGCGGGCTGGACACGCCGAGCCAGGGCCACGTGTTCCTGGCCGGGCGCAACTTCGCGTCGATGGACCCGGCCGCGCAGGGCCTGTGGCGCAACCGGCACCTCGGCTTCGTCTACCAGTTCCACCACCTGCTGCCGGAGTTCAGCGCGCTCGACAACGTGGCGATGCCGCTGCGCGTGCGGCGCGTGCCGCTGGCCGAGGCGCGCGAGCAGGCGGCGCGGGTGCTGGGCCAGGTCGGCCTCGGTGCGCGGCTGCAGCACCGCCCCGCGGAGCTGTCCGGCGGCGANCGCGCGAGCAGGCGGCGCGGGTGCTGGGCCAGGTCGGCCTCGGTGCGCGGCTGCAGCACCGCCCCGCGGAGCTGTCCGGCGGCGAGCGCCAGCGGGTGGCGATCGCCCGCGCGCTGGCCGGCCAGCCGGCCTGCGTGCTGGCTGACGAGCCGACCGGCAACCTCGACCGGGCCACGGCCGACACGGTGTACGAGCTGATGCTGGGCCTGGCGCGCGAACGCGGCACGGCTTTCGTGCTGGTGACCCACGACGAGGGGCTGGCGGCGCGCTGCGATCGCCGGCGGCGGCTGGTGGGCGGGCGCTTCGACGACTGAGTCACCCGTCTGGGCGGCCGCCGGCGCGCGGGCGGCGTGCCGGGATCCGCGAGAATCGTTCCGATGGGCCGCATGCGCGTCTCGACCGTCATCGACGCGCCAGCGCCACGGCCTGCCGGCGCGGAGCCCGGCCACGCGCCGCCGCCGCCAGGCCCGCCGCGACGCGAGAGCCGGCGCCCGCGGCCAGTCGACGCCGAGCACCGGCCGCTGGTGATCGCGCTGCTCATCTCGTTGGCGTTCCACGCCCTGCTGCTGAGCCTGGTGTTCGGCGGCGCGGAGCTGGGCTTGCCCGGCCTCGTGTTCCCCTGGCGCGATCGGCGCGTCGAGGTGCCGGACCTGCACGTCGTGCTGGTGCCGCCACCGGCTCCGGCCGCGCCGGCGGCGAACGAGGAACCCGCGCCGGCGTTGAGCGCGTCGCTGCGCCGCCCGCCGGCCGTCGAGCCGCCGCCCGCGCCACCTGCGCCGACGGTGACCCCGCGGCCGCGGACATCCGGTGCACGGGCCGCCCGTCCGGGCCGACCCATCGCACCG
>QJOU01000155.1 GCA_003265685.1 Piscinibacter caeni
GAGCGCGGCCACCGGCTGCGCGATGCGGTGCCGGCGGGCCCGCCGGCGCAGGTGCACGAGGCCGATGCGCTGGTGCTCGGTGCCGGCATCGCCGGCCTGGCGGCGGCGCGCGCGCTGCTGCGCGGCGGCGTCGACGAGTTGCGCGTGCTGGAGCTGGAAGACGCCCCCGGCGGCAACAGCCGCGGCCACCGCATGGGCGGCCTGGCCTGCCCGCTCGGCGCGCATTACCTGCCCGTGCCGGGCGAGCATGCCGTCGAGGTGGCGCAGTGGCTGGAGGAGATCGGCCTGCGCCGCGTCGAGGCCGGCCGCGTGGTCTACGACGAGCGCCACCTCTGCCACAGCCCGCAGGAGCGGCTGTTCCTCGACGGCCGCTGGCACGACGGCCTGCTGCCGCCGGTCGAGGCCCTGCCCGAGGCGCAGCAGGCCGCGACGCGGGCGCAGTACCGGCGCTTTGCGCAGCGTGTCGCCGAGCTCGGCGCGGGCGGCGCGTTCCGCCTGCCCACCGCGCGCGCGCCGTGGAGCGCGGCACTGGCCGAGCTGGACGCCGTCCCCTTCGAGGCCTGGCTCGAGCGCGAAGGCTTCGACGCCCCCGCGCTGCGCTGGTACCTCGACTACTGCTGCCGCGACGACTACGGCGCCGCGAGCGCGCAGGTCTCGGCCTGGGCCGGGGTGCACTACTTCGCCAGCCGGCACGGCTTCCACGCCCCCGGCGAGGAGGACGGCGAGCGCGAAGGCGTGCTGACCTGGCCCGAGGGCAACGCCTGGCTGGCGCAGCGCCTGGCCGCGCCGCTGGGCGAGCGGCTGCGGGGTGGCCTGCTGGTCACGCGCGTGGCCGAGCAGCGCCAGCAGGTCGAGGTGGACACCTGGTCGGCCGCCACGCAGCGGCGCGAGCGCTGGGTCGCGCCGCAGGTGGTGCTGGCCCTGCCGCTGTTCGTCGCGGCGCGGGTGCTGGAGTCCCCGCCCGCCGCGCTGCGCGAAGCGGTGGCGCGGCAGCGCCACGCGCCCTGGCTGGTGGCCAACCTGCGCCTGGACGGCCCGCTGGCCGATCGCCCGGGTGCCGCGCCGTCGTGGGACAACGTGCTGTACGGCAGCCGCACGCTGGGCTACGTCGACGCCTCGCACCAGCGGCTCGACCCGCGCCCCGGGCCGACCGTGCTGACCGTCTACCACGCGCTCGGCGGTCGCACGGCCGACGAGGCGCTGGCCGCGCGGCGCAGCCTGCTCGAGCGGCCCGCCGCGGCCTGGGCCGCCGAGCTGCTCGCCGAGCTGGCGCCGGCCCACCCGGACCTGCCGCAGCGCGTGCAGGCGATCGACCTGATGCGCTACGGCCATGCGATGAGCATCCCGGTGCCGGGCCTGCGCGGCGCGCCGGCGCTGCGCGCGCTGGCCGAGGGCGGCCGGCGCCTGCAGTTCGCGCATGCCGACCTGTCGGGCTACTCGGTGTTCGAGGAGGCCTTCTTCCACGGCCACCGCGCGGGCACGCGCGCGGCCGAGCGGCTCAGGACTCGTTCTTCAGCTTGACGGCCTTGGGCGCGTCCGGTGCGGTGGCCTGCGCACGCAGCTTGCGCAGCGCGCGGCGCAGCTCGGCGTCGCCCGAGGGCGCGGCCTCGGCGGCTTCGCGCGCGGCCTCGCTGCCGCGCTGCTGCGAGCGCTTGATCGACTCGCGGTCCTCCAGGTGGCGCAGCCGCTGGCGCAGCTGGTTGGCCACCTCCTCGACGTCGGCCAGCCCGGTGTGCGCATCGGTCTTGGGCAGCGCGACCACGCGCTTGTCCTTCATGCGCACCTGCAGCCGACAGATGCGGTTGTTCAGGCCGCGCCGCAGCGTGAAGCCGCGCTCGTCGCGCTCCTCGATGGCCACGTCACGGATGTTCTCGAACGCGACCTGGTGCACCTTCTGCCCCCAGCCGCGCTGGAACCACAGGTTGTTCGCGCTGACCGCCACGCGCTGCCAGCTCATCAGGTCGAAGGCCACCGCGCCGGCCCAGCCCAGCAGCGCCAGCAGCACCATCCACCAGGACTGCAGCAGCCCGGCGATCCAGAACAGCGCTCCCGCGCCGGCGGCCGCCGCCACCACGTGCATCGCGCCGGGTTCGGCGGTGCGCCAGACATCGCGTTCGTACACGTAGGCCTGCGGCTCGCCCACGGCCAGCGGCGACACCGACCAGGCCACCGCCTTGATCGCGCGTGCGGCCAGGACGTGCACGGCCATCGCGCCGGCCAGGGCCATCGGCAGGGTGAGCGTCGCCCGGATCAGATCCATGTGCGCACATTAGCGATTCCGGCGCGCGAATCAAAGCCTTGCGTGCGGCCGTCGTGCGAAATGCACGTCCGGCGCGGCGGGAACGGCTGGTTACGCCGCGCCGGCGTCGAGTGCGCGCAGCCGTTCGGGCGTGCCGACGTCGGCCCAGGTGCCGTGCCAGAGCTGCCCGCCGAGGCGGCCCTGCGCGATGGCCGCGTCGAGGTAGGGGCGCAGGCGGGCCTTCGTGCCCACCGGCAGCTCGCCCATCAGCTCGTGCACGAAGCCGGGGCGGAACAGGCCGATGCCGCTCCAGGTGAAACGCGCGCCGTCGGCACCGACGCCGACCCGGCCCTCGGCCAGGCCGAAGTCGCCGGACGGATGCTGCGGCGGGTTGGGCACCAGCCACAGGTGCGCCAGCTGACCGGGCTGCAGGGCCGCGGCGGCATCGTCGAAGCGGAAGTCGGGCGCGAACACGTCGGCCGCCACGTACCAGAAGGGCTCGTCGCCGGCGAGCTGCAGCAGCGGCAGGGCCTTCTTCAGGCCGCCGGCCGTCTCGAGCGCGCCGCCGTGGTCGCGCCCCTCGAGCGACCAGCGGATCGCGAGGCCGAAACGCGCGCCGTCGCCGAGCGCGGTGACCAGTTGCTCCTCCAGCCAGGCGGTGTTGATCACCACCTCGCGCACGCCGCCGCGCGCCAGTGCCTCCATGTGCCACGCGATCAGCGGCTTGCCGCGCAGCGGCAGCAGCGGCTTGGGGCAGGTGTCGGTCAGCGGCCGCATGCGTTCGCCGCGGCCCGCGGCCAGGATGATCGCCTTCATCCCGGCCGAGTCTAGCGGGCAGGCGTCAGTTCAACGCCGGGCCCAGCCCGATCGGCGCGGGCGCCTGCATCACGATCTTGCTGAACAGCGGCCGGTACAGGTCCGGCGGCTCGTGGCCGGTCAGCGGGTCGCGGTTGGCGAGGAAGGCCTCGTCGAGCTCCTTCCAGTCCTCCTCGGTCAGGTGCTTGAGCGCCAGCGGCAGGATCTGCTCCTCCTCGATCGCCATGTGCGAGAGGTAGAAGTCGATGTAGCGGTCGACCGCGTTCTCGAACGCGGTGCGGCGCGCCTCGCCGAGCACCTCGAAGGCGAGCAGGTCGTGTTCCAGGTCGCGGATCGCCTTCTCGCCGCGCCCGTGGTCGCGGTCGAGCTTGTCCAGCACCGCGGCCACCTCGGGGCAGCGCGCGCGGATCTTCGGGAACAGCAGCTCGGTTTCCTTCGTGTGGTGCAGCTTCTCCGGGAACTCGTCGACGTAGAACAGCATCGCGCGCAGCACGCTGAAGTCGGGCAGCGAGCCGTGCCGGCGGTGCTCGGCCAGCAGCATGGACAGCGAGCGCAGCATGGCCGAGAGCGCGCCGTGCTCGTCGCGGATGATGGTCAGGCAGGGGTGGCTCATGGCGGCTCCGTGGCGTGTCGATTCGATGCCGCCTAGCGTGTCACCACCGCCGCGCGCGCGGCTTGAGGCGCATCAATCAGGCGCCGGCGCCGGGCGAACCTCGCACCAGTTCGTGCCGTTCGACGCGCGCCGGCGCGAAGGCCTCGGCCAGCGCCGCGAGCAGCTGGTGCGCGCGCGCCGAGTTGTCAGCGCCGAAGTTGCAGACGTAGACGTCCAGCGTCACGGCCCGCTGCTCGGGCCAGGTGTGCACCGCCAGGTGCGATTCGGCCAGCAGCACGACGCCGGTGATGCCCGCCGGCAGCCCGGGCGCGGCCGGGGCGAAACGGTGGAACAGCTCGCCGACCGGGCTCAGCCCGGCGGCGGCGACGCTGGCCAGGCACAGGCGCCGCAGCGCGTCCGGCTCGGTCAGCGCGGGCCGGCCGGCGGCGCAGCCGTGCAGATCGGCGGTGAGGTGCAGGCCCTGCATCGCGGCGATTATCGAAGCGGCCCGGCCGGTTGGGTCAAGGTCGCGCCGGGGGGGCGCTCGTAGAATTCCCGCTTCCCCCCGCTTTCCGCCGCCGCACGCCATGGATGCCCTCGACACCCGCCCCGCGACCTCCACGACGGCCCTGATGGCCAACGCGATCCGTGCCCTGGCGATGGATTCGGTGCAGCAGGCCAACTCCGGCCACCCCGGCGCGCCGATGGGCATGGCCGAGATCGCGGTGGCGCTGTGGGGGCCGGCGCGTGGCCACCTGCGCCACAACCCGGCGCACCCGCACTGGTTCGACCGCGACCGTTTCGTGCTGTCCAACGGCCACGGCTCGATGCTGATCTACGCGCTGCTGCACCTGTCGGGCTACGAGCTGCCGATGAGCGAGCTGCGCAACTTCCGCCAGCTGCACAGCAAGACGCCGGGCCACCCCGAGGTCGGCGTCACGCCGGGTGTGGAAACCACCACCGGCCCGCTCGGCCAGGGCGTCAGCAACGCGGTGGGCATGGCGCTGGCAGAGAAGCTGCTCGCCGCCGAGTTCAACCGCGACGGCCACACCATCGTCGACCACCACACCTACGTCTTCCTCGGTGACGGCTGCCTGATGGAAGGCATCAGCCACGAGGCCTGCGCGCTGGCCGGCGCCTGGAAGCTGAACAAGCTGATCGCCTTCTACGACGACAACGGCATCTCGATCGACGGGCAGGTGAAGCCCTGGTTCGTGGACGACACGCCGAAGCGTTTCGAGGCCTACGGCTGGAACGTGATCGCCGGCGTGGACGGGCACGACGCCGAGGCGGTGGACGCCGCGATCACCCGCGCCAAGGCCTCGGAGCGGCCCACGCTGATCTGCTGCAAGACGGTGATCGGCAAGGGTGCGCCGAACCGCGGCGGTACCGCCAAGGCCCACGGCGAGGCGCTCGGCGCCGAGGAGATCCGGCTCACGCGCGAGGCGCTCGGATGGGCGCACGAACCCTTCGTCGTGCCCGAGGAGGCCTACGCGGCCTGGGACGCCAAGGCGCGCGGCGCCGAGCTCGAGGTGGCCTGGGATGCGCGCTTCGCGGCCTACAAGGCGGCGCACCCCGAAATGGCGGCCGAGTTCACGCGCCGCATGCGCGGCGAGCTGCCGGCCACCTGGGCACAGACCGCCGCCGAGGCGCTGCAGGCGGCCCACACCAAGGCCGAGACCGTGGCCAGCCGCAAGGCCAGCCAGCTCGCGCTCGAGGTGTTCACCAAGGCGCTGCCCGAGCTGCTGGGCGGCAGCGCGGACCGGACCGGCTCGAACCTGACCAACACCGCCTCGACACCGGCGCTGCGCTTCGATGCCGAAGGCCGGCCCAACGGCGGGCGCCACGTCAACTACGGCGTGCGCGAGTTCGGCATGGCGGCGATCCTCAACGGCGTCGCGCTGCACGGCGGCTTCATTCCCTATGGCGGCACCTTCCT
Source organism: Piscinibacter caeni (assembly GCA_003265685.1). Classification (GTDB taxonomy): domain Bacteria; phylum Pseudomonadota; class Gammaproteobacteria; order Burkholderiales; family Burkholderiaceae_C; genus Piscinibacter; species Piscinibacter caeni. Next base: position 5,587 of record QJOU01000155.1, read on the forward strand.
GACCTTCAGCGACTACAGCCGCAATGCGATCCGCATGGCCGCGCTGATGCATCAGCGCGTCATCCACGTCTTCACGCACGACTCGATCGGCCTGGGCGAGGACGGCCCGACGCACCAGAGCGTCGAACATGCCGCCGCGCTGCGACTGATCCCGGGGCTGGATGTCTGGCGCCCGGCCGACACCGCCGAGACGGTGGTGGCGTGGCGCGCGGCGATCGAGAGCCGCGCGCGTCCGAGCGCGCTGCTGCTGTCGCGCCAGAATCTTCCCTACCTGCCGAAACCGACGCAGGGCACGCTCGACGACATCGCCAAAGGCGCCTACGTGCTGGCCGAGCCAGCCGAGGTCGGGCTCAGGAAGAAGGCACAGGCCGTCATCGTCGCCACCGGGTCCGAGGTCCAGCTCGCGCTGAACGCGCAACAGCTGCTGGCCGCCAACGGCATCGCGGTGCGCGTGGTCTCGATGCCTTCGACCAGCGTGTTCGACCGCCAGGGCAGCGCGTACAAGACGTCCGTGCTGCCCGAAGGCCTGCCGCGGATTGCGGTCGAGGCCGGCGTCAGCGACTACTGGTGGAAGTACGGCTGCGCCGCCGTCGTGGGCATCGACCGCTACGGCGAGTCGGCCCCGGCCGGCGCGCTGTTCAAGCTGTTCGGCTTCACGGCAGAGAACGTGGCCGACACCGTGCGCGCCGTGCTGGCGCGCCGGCGTTGACGGCCACCGCGAAAGTTCTCGCCATGTAACCGCCGGCGCGTCACACTTTTCGCCCGCCGCGCCGGCGCAACGCTTCCGACATCCAACCTGGAGGATTCCATGAGCATCAAGATCGGCATCAACGGCTTCGGCCGCATCGGACGCATGGTGTTCCGCGCCGCGGTCCAGAACTTCAAGGACATCGAGGTGGTCGGCATCAACGACCTGCTCGAGCCCGACTACCTCGCCTACATGCTGAAGTACGACAGCGTGCACGGCCGCTTCAAGGGCGAGGTCGCGGTCGACGGCAACACGCTGATCGTCAACGGCCAGAAGATCCGCCTGACCGCGGTGAAGGACCCGGCCGAGCTGAAGTGGGGCGAGATCGGCGCCGACATCGTGGTCGAGTCCACCGGCCTGTTCCTGACCAAGGAGACCTGCCAGAAGCACCTGGCCGCCGGCGCGAAGAAGGTGATCCAGAGCGCACCGAGCAAGGACGACACGCCGATGTTCGTCTACGGCGTCAACGACAAGAGCTACAAGGGTGAGGCGATCATCTCCAACGCCTCGTGCACCACCAACTGCCTGGCCCCGGTGGCCAAGGTGCTGCACGACACCTTCGGCATCAAGCGCGGCCTGATGACCACCGTGCACGCCACCACCGCGACGCAGAAGACGGTGGACGGCCCGTCCAACAAGGACTGGCGCGGCGGCCGCGGCATCCTCGAGAACATCATCCCGTCGTCCACCGGCGCGGCCAAGGCCGTCGGCGTGGTGATCCCCGAGCTGAACAAGAAGCTGACCGGCATGTCGTTCCGCGTGCCGACCTCGGACGTCTCGGTGATCGACCTGACCTGCGAGCTCATCAAGGAAGCGAGCTACGAGGACATCTGCAACGCGATGAAGGCCGCCAGCCAGGGCGCGATGAAGGGCGTGCTGGGCTACACCGAGGACAAGGTCGTCTCGACCGACTTCCGCGGCGAGGCGATGACCTCGGTGTTCGACGCCGACGCCGGCATCGCGCTGGACAAGACCTTCGTGAAGGTCGTGGCCTGGTACGACAACGAGTGGGGCTACTCCAACAAGGTGCTGGAGATGGTGCGGGTGGTCGCGGCCTGACACGGCGGGCGCGCCGCGCCACACGCCGCAACAAAGCCTTACGCCACGGCGCCGGGAACGCCCGGCACCGTGGCGTGGGCGGCCCGTAGACTGCGCGGCATGCTGCTGCGCCGTCTGATTGCTCCCCTGCTGGGTGCCCTGGCCCTCGCGGCCTGCGCTGCCGAGCCCGTGGCCGGGCCCGCCCCGCTGCGCGTGCTGGTGCGCCTCGCGCAGCCGCTGCCCGATGCGGCTGCGATCGCGCAGGCGGCCACGTCATCCGCCGGCTGCCCGGTGCGTTACCTGTCTGCTAGCGGCGCCGACTGGCACGCCCTGGTGATCGAATGCGCGGACGCGGCCGACGGCCAGGCGGCCTTCGAGCGTCTGCGTGCCGACCGGGCCCGCTTCAGCGCCGCGCAGGTCGATGCCCGCAAGCGCATCGTCTCGCCCACCTACTGAGCCCCGTCCCGAGAGGATTGTTCGATGAAGCCGGTCCGCCGTCTCTGCGCGCTGCTCGCGCTGCTGTCCTGCCTGCCGCTGGCGGCGCACGCGGCGGATGCCCGCGTGATCGTGAAGTACAAGGAAGGCTCGGAGCTGCTGCGCAAGCAGGCCCAGTCGGCCGACCAACTGCCCGCGCTGCGCGCCCAGGCGCTCGGGCAGCGCACCGGCCTGGCGCTGCGCAGCGGCCTGGCGGTCAGCGAGCGTGCGCAGGTGGTGTTCGCCAGCGGGCTGAGTTCCGAGGCGCTGGCGGCGCGGCTCGCCCAGTCGGGCGACGTGGAGTACGCCGTGCCGGACCGGCGCAAGCGCGCAGCGGCGGTGCCGAACGATCCGCTCTACGTGCCCAGCCCGGTGCCGGTCAACGGCCCGGCCGCCGGCCAGTGGTACCTGAAGGCGCCGACCAGCACGCTGCGCTCGGCCATCGACGCCGAGGCGGCCTGGGACCTGACGACCCCGGCGCGGCGCGCGAACGTGGTCGTGGCGGTGCTCGACACGGGCATCCGCAGCGATCACCCGGACCTGGTCGGCAACCTGCTGCCGGGTTACGACATGATCGGTGTCGACCGTGACGCGAACGGCAACTCGTTGGGAACCTACCTGACCGCCAACGACGGGAACGGGCGCGACGACGACCCGCGTGACCCGGGCGACTGGATCACGCTGCAAGAGACGACCACCCCGGGCGGCTTCTTGGAGGGCTGTTCAGTCGACGAGAACGGCAACCCGGTCGCCTCCGACAGCTCGTGGCACGGCACCGAGGTCACCGGCCTGATCTCGGCGCTGACCGACAACAACCGCGGCATGGCCAGCGTGGCGCGCAACGCGAAGGTGCTGCCGGTGCGCGTGCTCGGCAAGTGCGGCGGCTGGGACTCCGACATCATCGCCGGCATGCGCTGGGCTGCCGGGCTGACGGTGACTGGTGTGAACAGCAATCCGAACCCTGCCTGGGTCGTCAACCTGAGCCTGGGCGGCGGCAGCGGCTGTGGCCCGGCTTACGTCGATGCAGTCAGGGACCTGCTGAACGCCGGGGTCAACATCGTCGCCTCGGCCGGCAACGGCAGCGGTGGCGCTGTCTCCGAGCCGGCCGCCTGCGACGGCGTGATCGCGGTGGCAGGCGTGCGCCACATCGGCACCAAGGTCGGCTTCTCCGACCTCGGGCCGGAGGTGACGCTCAGTGCGCCCGGCGGCAACTGCGTCAACACCGGGCTGGCCGATCCCTGCCTCTACCCGATCCTCACGACCACCAACACCGGCACGCAGGCGCCGGTGACGGATGCCAACGGCGGCTCGACCTACAGCGACGGCCTGCTGCGCCCGACGCTCGGCACCAGCTTCTCCGCGCCGCTGGTGGCCGGCACCGTGGCCCTGATGCTCGCGGTCGAGCCCGACCTGACGCCGGCGCAGGTGCGCTCGATCCTGCGCTCGACGGCGCGCCGCTTCCCCACCAGCGGCGCCGAGGCCGGCACGCCGCAATGCCATGCGCCCGACGGCACGGTGCAGGAGGAGTGCTACTGCACCACCTCCACCTGCGGCGCCGGCATGCTCGACGCGCGGGCCGCGGTCGCCGCGGCGGCCGCACCGCCCGCCACGGGCGGCGGCGGTGGCGGCGGGGCGCTCAACCTCGGCTGGCTGCTGCTGCTCGGCCTGGCGACGCTGGCGCTGCGGCGCGCGCCGCAGTAGCGCCACGGGTCACGAGACGCAGGTCAGGAGCCGCAGGGCACGAAGCCGCGCCCGAGCGCATCGGAGCGGATCGCGCCGAGCTGCGCCGCGAGCGCCTTGTCGGCCTTGGCCGCGCGCAGCAGGTGGATGGTGCTGGCCGCATGCAGCTCGGCCACCCGGGCCGGGCGGATGCCGCGCTGGCTGAGCTGCGCCAGCGCCTTGTCGGCCGCGTCGCGGTCGTCGAAGCGGCCCAGCGACAGGCTGCCGGCCAGTTCCTCCGGGGCGTTCAGCACCTCGTAGGCGATGCGCGCGCGCTTGAGTTCCTCGTCGCGACGTGCCATCGCCTCGCGGCTGCCGGGGCGCGGCATCACCACCAGCCAGGCGCCCGGCCGGTCGATCGTCACCTCGACCCAGCTGCCCGGCGGCAGCGGCGGCTGCACGGCGCGCAGCGCGGCCATGGCGGAGATCGACGCGCCGGTGGCGAACGGTCCGGCCTCCAGGCACACCGGCTTGTCGGCCACGGCGGCCGCAGCGGCCGCGCTGGCGGGGGCGGCGATCGGCCCTGCCGAGGCCGCCGGGGCCGGCGGCAGCACGACGATGGTCTGCGGCCGCACCTGGCGCGCCAGGCGCTCGGGCTCGCGCTGCGCGTCCGGCCGCACGCCGATCAGGCCGCCGAGCCAGCCCTGGCTCCAGGCGAAGAACAGCAGGTTGGCCGCCAGCAGCAGGAACACCAGGCGCCGCAGCATGCGCGGTCAGCCTTCGGTGTCGCGCGCGTCCAGCCGTACGCTGACCTCGCCGCTGCTGACCGGCACCTGCTGCCCGGCGCCGGTCTCGACCAGCAGCGCGCCGCGTGCGTCGACGCCGCGCGCGATGCCCTCCGGCACCTCGGCCAGCGTGGTGCGCACCGGCCGGCCGAGCAGCAGGTCGCGCCGCGCATAACCGGCCGCGAAGCCAGCGAAGCCTTCACGCTCGAAGCGGCGCAGCGCGCGCACCAGCGGGAGCGCGACGCGGGCCAGCACGGCGGGCGGGTCGGCCGACGCGTCCAACTCCTGCACGCAGGCGAAGCCGCTGCTGGTGTCGGTGGTCGGCATCGGCTTGACGTTCAGGCCGACGCCGATCACCGCGAGGCGGCGCGACGCGGCCGAGACCGTCTCGATCAGGATGCCGCCGAGCTTGCGACCGCCGCCGCCGGCATCACACAGCCAGAGGTCGTTGGGCCATTTCAGGCCGATGCGCGGCGCGGTGCCCGCCTGCGGCGGGTCGAGCGCGTCGGCCAGCGCCAGGCCCACCACCAGCGACAGCCCGGACCAGTCCGACGCCGCCAGCGGCAGCGCGAGCGAGAAGGTGAGCGAGGCGCCCGGCGCGGACTGCCAGTGGCGCCCCTGGCGGCCGCGGCCGCCGGTCTGGTGCTCGGCCACCAGCAGGCAGGGCTGCACGTCGGCCGCGCGGCGCCCGAAGGCGGCGCTCTCGACGCTGTGGTGCACCAGCACCGCGTCGCTGTCCGTGCCCGGACGGCCGACCACGCGGGCGCGTTCGAGCAGCGCGGTGTTGGTCGACGAGCTGCGCTCGACCACCTCGACGCTCAGCCCGGGCAGCTCCGGCAGCAGCTGCTGCCACAACTGCTCCGCGCCCCAGTGCATCGGCTCGGTCATGACTGCCCCTCGGTCGCCGCGTACGGCGACCGATCCCCCGAGGGGATGCGGGCCGGCTTGGGAGCGGCCCGGCGCTCGGCCCGCCGGCGTTCGCGTGGCATCTCGGATCTCCCTCAGCGTTTGGGCGCCAGCATGGTGCCGCGGCAGGCCTTCGCGCCGCAGCGGCATTCGAACTGCTTCTTCAGCTTGGGCGTGTAGCGCTCGTCGATCACCAGGCCGTAGTCATAGAACAGTTCCTCGCCGGGCCGGATGGCGCGTAGCGCCTTGATGAAGATGCGGCCGTCCACCTCGTCGGCCTCGCAGTTGGGCTGGCAGGCGTGGTTGATCCAGCGTGCCGCGTTGCCGCCGACCTTGGCATCGATGACATGCTTGTCGTCGATGTGGAAGTAGAAGGTGTGGTTCGGGTCGCTCGGGTCGTGCGGATGGCGGCGCAGCGCCTCGGGCCAGGAGATGACCTCGCCCTTGTACTCGATGACGACCTCGCCGCGCGCGATCGGCTGCAGCGCGAACACGCCCTTGCCGTGCACGCCGGAGCGGCGCACCTGGATGCGCCGGCCGCCGGCCTGTGCCGCGGGATGCTGCTTGCCGTTGCTTGCTTGCGCCATCGTTCGGTTTGGGTACATTGAAATCATGGGCGCGCGCGCGTATGCGTGCGCGCGAGAGCCCGGATTGTATTGATGACGCGGAACACGCCCCGGCGGGTGCCGCGCAACCCCTGTCCATGAGCAAGTCACTGATCATCGCCGAGAAGCCATCCGTCGCGCAGGACATCGTGCGCGCACTCACGCCGTCGGTGGGCAAGTTCGAGAAGCACGACGAGTACTTCGAGAACGAGCGCTACGTCGTCACCTCGGCCGTCGGCCACCTCCTGGAGATCAAGGCGCCGGAGGAGTACGACGTCAAGCGCGGCAAGTGGAGCTTCGCGCACCTGCCGGTGATCCCGCCGCACTTCGAGCTGAACCCGATCGACAAGAGCAAGAGCCGGCTCAACGCGATCGTCAAGCTCGTCAAGCGCAAGGACGTGTCCGAGCTGATCAACGCCTGCGACGCGGGCCGCGAGGGCGAGCTGATCTTCCGGCTCATCCAGCAGCACGCCAAGAGCAAGCACCCCGTGAAGCGGCTGTGGCTGCAGAGCATGACGCCGGCGGCCATCCGCGAGGGCTTCGAGAACCTGCGCAGCGATGCCGATCTGCACGGCCTGGCCGAGGCCGCGCGCAGCCGCTCCGAGGCCGACTGGCTGGTGGGCATCAACGGCACGCGCGCGATGACCGCCTTCAACTCGCGCGACGGCGGCTTCTTCCTCACCACCGTCGGGCGGGTGCAGACGCCGACGCTGTCGATCGTCGTCGAGCGCGAGGAGAAGATCCGCAAGCACGTGGCGCGCGACTACTGGGAGGTGCGCGCCACCTTCGCCGCGCAGGCCGGCGAGTACGAGGGCAAGTGGTTCGACCCGAAGTGGAAGAAGAACCCGGACGATGCCGAGCAGCGCGCCGACCGGCTCTGGAACGAGGCCGACGCGCAGGCCATCGCGCAGGCCTGCCGCGGCGAGCCGGCGTCGGTCAGCGAGGAATCCAAGCCGAGCACGCAGGCCAGCCCGCTGCTGTACGACCTGACCAGCCTGCAGCGCGAGGCCAACTCGCGCTTCGGCTTCTCGGCCAAGACCACCTTGTCGATCGCCCAGGCGCTGTACGAGAAGCACAAGGTGCTGACCTACCCGCGCACCGACTCGCGCGCGCTGCCGGAGGACTATGTGCCGGTGGTGAAGAAGACGATGGCGATGATCGCCGAGGAGGACCTGCCGGGCCCGCTGCGCGAGCTGTCGGCGCACGCGAAGAAGGCGCTCAAGGAAGACTACGTCAAGCCGACCAAGCGGGTGTTCGACAACGCCAAGGTGTCGGACCACTTCGCGATCATCCCGACGCTGCAGCCCCCCCGGAGCCTCACCGACATCGAGGCCAAGCTGTACGACATGGTGGTCAAGCGCTTCCTGGCGGTGTTCTACCCGAGCGCCGAGTTCATGGTCACCACGCGCATCAGCACGGTCAGGAAGGACGCTCGCGAGTTCAGCTTCCAGACCAACGGCAAGGTGCTCGTGAAGCCGGGCTGGCTGGCGGTCTACGGCCGCGAGGAGCAGGGCGAGGACGCCAACCTGGTGGCGGTGGCGCCGGGCGAACTGGTGCGCACCGAGGCCGTGGACGTGCAGGCGCTCAAGACCAAGCCGCCGCCGCGCTACACCGAGGCCACGCTGCTCTCGGCGATGGAAGGCGCGGGCAAGCTGATCGACGACGACGAGCTGCGCGAGGCGATGCAGGAGAAGGGCCTGGGCACGCCGGCCACGCGCGCGGCCATCATCGAAGGGCTGATCCTCGAGAAGTACATGCACCGCGAGGGCCGCGAGCTGGTCCCCAGCGCGAAGGCCTTCCAGCTGATGACGCTGCTGCGCGGCCTGGGCGTCGAGGACCTGACCAAGCCCGAGCTGACCGGCAACTGGGAGTACCAGCTGGCGCAGATGGAGAAGGGCCGGCTGCAGCGCGAGGCCTTCATGGCCGAGATCGCCGCGATGGCCGAGCGCATCGTCAAGAAGGCCAAGGAGTACGACCGCGACACCATCCCGGGCGACTACGCGACGCTGCAGGTGCCCTGCCCGAACTGCGGCGGCGTGGTCAAGGAGAACTACCGGCGCTTCGCCTGCGAGAAGTGCGAGTTCTCGATCAGCAAGATCCCCGGCGGCCGCAGCTTCGAGCTCGACGAGGTGGAGCAGTTCATCGCCAACAAGAAGATCGGCCCGCTCGAAGGCTTCCGCTCCAAGGCGGGCTGGCCGTTCACGGCCGAGCTCAAGCTCGCCTACGACGACGAGATCAAGAACTGGAAGCTCGAGTTCGACTTCGGCGAGGACGCGCGCAAGGCCGAGGGCGACGGCGAGCCGGTGGATTTCTCCGGGCAGGAGTCGCTCGGCCATTGCCCCAAGTGCCAGGGCAAGGTGTACGAACACGGCGCGAGCTACGTCTGCGAGCACGCGGTCGGCGCGCACGTGACCTGCGACTTCAAGAGCGGCAAGATCATCCTGCAGCAGCCCGTGGCGCGCGAGCAGATGGGCAAGCTGCTGGCGAGCGGCAAGACCGACCTGCTGGAGAACTTCGTCTCCAACAAGACGCGGCGCAAGTTCAAGGCCTTCCTCGCCTACGACAAGAAGGAGGGCAAGGTGGTGTTCGAGTTCGAGCCGCGGGCGGCCAAGGCGCCGGCCAAGAAGGCCGCCGCGAAGAAGACGAAAGCCTGAGATGCCGGCGGCGGCCTCGGGCTGGCCCTGCGTCTCGACGCACGGCGAGCGCACGCGCCTGGAGCTGAGCGTGGTGCCGAACGCGAAGCGCACCGCCGTCGACGGCCTGCACGACGGCGCCTTGCGTGTGCGGCTGGCCGCGCCGCCGGTGGACGGCAAGGCCAACGATGCGCTGCTGCGCTGGCTGGCCGCGGAACTCGGCGTGCCGCGCCGCGGCCTCGAGCTGGTGCGCGGCGCGAGCGCGCGGCGCAAGGCGGTGGAGGTCGAAGCCCCGCTGCAACATCTGCTTGCATGGCTGGATCGGGCTATGCCCATTTCGTCACGTCAGGGTGGCCCCGCTTCCCCTTAGGCTTCGGAAGTGATGGGAATCTTGAAACGAATGGTTCGGGTGCTGGCCGCAGCCATCCTACTGGCCGGGGGCAGTGCCGCGCAGGCGCTGGTGTTCGCCGTCAACGAGGGTGTCACCTACCGCGTGCCGCTCGAGGAGGTGCGCGGCCGTTATGCGGCGATCGCGGCCGACCTGTCCAAGCTGCTCAAGCAGCCGGTCACCATCGAGCCGGTGGGTGACTACAAGCAGCTGCGCGCCGGCCTGGCCGCGAAGCAGTACGACCTGGCGATGATCCACCCGGCGCATGTGTCGATCGGGGCCATCAAGAACAACGGTTACCGGCTGCTGGTCGTCACCAAGGGCTACCAGCAGTACCGCGCCAGCTTCCTCGTCAAGCCGGATTCGCCGCTGAAGTCTCTGACCGACCTGAAGGGCCGCAAGCTCGGCGCCCCCGACGAGGACTCGATCACCGCCTGGATGGTGCGCGCCACGCTGCGCGACGCCGGCGTGGCGCCGGCGGACCTCGCCATCACCTACACGCGCTACCAGGACGCGGTGCCGTTCTTCGTCGAGAACAACCTCACCACCTCGGGCGCCACCGCGGCCGGCGGCGTGGTCAAGGCCTGGCTGGGCAAGGGCGGCAAGGTGCTGGCGCAATCGAAGCCGGTGCCGATCAAGCACATCCTCGCCAGCCCGTCGCTCAACGAGGAGCAGGTCGCCCGGGTGCGCGACTACCTGCTCGGGCTCGACGGTTCGGAGGACGGCCGCAAGAAGCTCGAGCCGACCAAGTACACCGGATTCGAGCGCTACGACGAGCAGGAACTGCTCAAGCTCGGCGCCTGGCTGGGCCTGTAATCTTCTCGCCCGTCAGGGCGAGCAGGTCACCGACGCGGTGGCGATCAGCTCCTCGAACAGCGCCATCGAGACCTTGCCCGAGAGCGTGTAGGGGTCGAGCACGGCCTTCTCGGAATATTTCAGCAGCAGCGCCGGGTTCAGGCGCGACAGGTCGATCACGCCCATCGACCAGCCGGCGAAGCGCCGCTCGGCGATCTCGTCGTAGGTCAGCAGCACCACGTCGCGGTGGCGCGGATCCTGGCTGATGCGGTTGTACAGCGCGCTGACCTGCGAGCGCCCGCCCTCGAGCACCTGCAGGAAGATGCCGCCGGACAGGCACAGCAGCCCGGTGACGCCGCTGCCCGGGTTGTCGTGGCGCGACTTGCGCAGGATCGCGGCGAGTTCCTCGGCGCCCACACCCTCGGCGGCGCGGCTGGCGTAGAGCAGTCGGACCAACATGCTCAGCCCCCGTTCTTCTTCGACAGCAGGGACAGGAACTCGCGCCGCAGGTTGGCGTCCTTCAGGAACGCGCCGCGCATCACGCTGTTGGTCATCATCGATTCGTCGTCCTTCACGCCGCGCCAGTGCATGCAGAAATGGTCGGCCTCCATCACGATGGCCAGGCCGTCGGGCTTGACGCGCTCCTGCAATTCGTCGGCCAGCATGATCACCGCCTCCTCCTGGATCTGCGGCCGGCTCATGACCCAGTCGCAGATGCGGGCGTACTTCGACAGCCCGATCAGGTTGGAGAACTCGTTGGGCAGCACGCCGATCCACACCTTGCCGAGGATCGGGCAGAGGTGGTGCGAGCAGGCGCTGCGCACCTTCACCGGGCCGACGATCATCAGCTCGTTCAGGCGCGAGACGTTCGGGAACTCGGTCACCGAGGGCATCGCCTCGTAGCGGCCCTTGAACACCTCGCGCAGGAACATCTTGGCCACGCGCTTGGCGGTGTCGTTGGTGTTGTGGTCGCTCTCGGTGTCGATCACGAGCGAGCGCAGCACCTCCTTCATCTTCGCCTCGACCTCGCCTTGCAGCTCCTCGAGCTCGCCGTCGGCGATGAAGTCGGCGATGTTGTCGTTGGCGTGGTAGCGGCACTGCGCACCCACCAGCCGGTAGCGGATGCGCTCGGAGGCCGGCAGGCGCGCCATCTCCTCCTCGGAGCGGAAGATCGGCGTGGCGGTTTCGGGGGGCATGGGCGCAGTTCGGTGAAGCACAGGCTGCGAGCGTAGCGCAGCCCGGCACGCACCGCAGCAGGGCGCGGGCCTGCCCGTAGACTGGGCGCGGTGAATGAACCCGCCCCCGCCCATGCCCTGCCGCTCGAGCGCCTGCTGCGCCACGCCGCCGACGCGGTGGCCGCGGTGCGTGCCGGGCGCAGCTTGAACGACGCGCTGGCGGCCTGCCCGGCCGCGGCCCGCGCGGGCACGCAGGCGCTCAGCTTCCATGCGCTGCGCTGGCTGGGCAGCGCGCAGGCGCTGCGCG
>KZ836146.1 GCA_003265685.1 Piscinibacter caeni
CATCGAGTAACGAGCAAGGGATAGCGCAGGGGCATAGCTCAACTGGCAGAGCGTCGGTCTCCAAAACCGAAGGTCGGGGGTTCGATCCCCTCTGCCCCTGCCACCACCAGCAGCCCGCGAGGCGACGAAAGTCCCTCCGGGCTTTGCTGCTGAAAGGCGGCGCTGCGTTGCAAAGCGCTTAACTGCCGCATAGTGAAATCAGGCATGTCCAATCCTCAAGTCGAAACAGTCTCCAGCGGTGCCGACAAGGCCAAGCTGGCCGTGGCCGGCGTGCTGGTGATCGGCGCTGTGGCGGCGTTCTACGCGCTCGGCAAGCAGGACCTGTGGCTGCGCGTGGTGGCGCTGATCGCGCTGCTGGCCGCCGCGGTGGGCGTGTTCTTCACGTCCGAGTCCGGCAAGCAGCTGATCGCCTACGGGCAGGACTCGGTCAAGGAAGTGCGCAAGGTCGTCTGGCCCACCCGCAAGGAGGCCATTCAGATGACCGGCTACGTGTTTGCCTTCGTCGTCGTGATGGCGCTCTTCCTGTGGCTGACCGACAAGACGCTGGAATGGGTGCTGTACGACCTGATCCTGGGCTGGAAGCGTTGAGGACCAATCCATGAGCGATTCCACCGCCAACACCGTGACGGCCGAGAACGTCACCCCGACGAACAACAAGCGCTGGTACGTGGTGCACGCCTATTCCGGCATGGAGAAGGCGGTCGAGCGCAACCTGCGCGAGCGCATCGACCGCTCCGAACTGCAGAGCAAGTTCGGCCGCATCCTGGTGCCGATGGAAGAAGTCGTCGAGCTGAAGAACGGCAAGAAGTCCGTCACCGAGCGCCGCTTCTTCCCCGGCTACGTGCTGGTCGAGATGGAGATGGGCGACGACACCTGGCACCTGGTGAAGCACACCAACAAGGTGACCGGCTTCGTCGGTGGCGCGAAGAACCGCCCGGTGCCGATCTCCGAGGCCGAGGTGCTGAAGATCGTCCACCAGATGCAGGAGGGCGTGGAGAAGCCGCGCCCCAAGGTCGAGTGGTCGGTCGGCGAGATGGTGCGCGTCAAGGAAGGCCCGTTCACCGACTTCAACGGCGCGATCGAGGACGTCAACTACGACAAGTCCAAGGTGCGTGTGTCGGTCACCATCTTCGGCCGCGCCACGCCGGTCGAGCTCGACTTCTCGCAGGTCGAGAAGGTCTGATGTTTCGGGTGCTGGCCGTCACGACCCCGGCCAGCACGTCACACCACAGGGTCGAAGGACGCGAGGAGCACGGTTGAACCCCGTGCGTCTGCACTCGCCAAGGAGCCAACATGGCCAAAAAGATCGTCGGCTACATCAAGCTGCAAGTGCCGGCCGGCAAGGCGAACCCGTCGCCCCCGATCGGTCCCGCGCTGGGTCAGCGCGGCCTGAACATCATGGAGTTCTGCAAGGCGTTCAACGCGCAGACCCAGGGCATGGAGCCGGGCCTCGTGCTGCCGGTGGTGATCACCGCGTTCGCGGACAAGTCGTTCACCTTCGTCCTCAAGACCCCGCCGGCCACCGTGCTGATCAAGAAGGCGGCCAAGGTGGACAAGGGCTCGCAGAAGCCGCACCTCGACAAGGTGGGCAAGCTGACGCGCGCGCAGGTCGAGGAAATCGCCAAGACCAAGATGAAGGACCTGACCGCGGCCGACCTGGACGCCGCGGTCCGCACCATCGCCGGCTCGGCCCGCTCGATGGGCATCACGGTGGAAGGAGTCTGACCATGGCCAAGCTCACCAAGCGCCAGAAGACCCTGCAGGGCAAGGTCGAGAGCACCAAGCTCTATCCGCTGGACAACGCGCTGGCGATCGTCAAGGAGTGCGCCACCGCCAAGTTCGACGAGTCGATCGACGTGGCCGTGCAGCTCGGCATCGACGCCAAGAAGTCCGACCAGGTCGTGCGCGGCGCGGTCGTGATGCCCAACGGCACCGGCAAGACCAAGCGCGTGGCCGTGTTCGCCCAGGGCACCAAGGCCGAGGAGGCCAAGGCCGCCGGCGCCGACATCGTCGGCATGGACGACCTGGCCGCCAGCATCAAGGCCGGCAACATGGACTTCGACGTGGTGATCGCCTCGCCCGACACCATGCGCATCGTCGGTACGCTGGGGCAGGTGCTGGGCCCGCGCGGCCTGATGCCGAACCCGAAGGTCGGCACCGTGACGCCGGACGTGGCCACCGCGGTGAAGAACGCCAAGGCGGGCCAGGTGCAGTTCCGCGTCGACAAGGCCGGGATCATCCACGCGACCATCGGTCGCCGGTCCTTCGATTCCGAAAAGCTCGCGGGCAACCTGCGCGCGCTGATCGAGGCGCTGAACAAGGCCAAGCCGGCCTCGAGCAAGGGCATCTACCTGCGCAAGGTGGCCGTGTCGTCGACGATGGGCGTGGGCGCCCGGGTCGACGTGGCGACCATCAACGCGGCACCGGTGCAGCAGTAAACAGGAGTTTGGTGGGCCGGGCGCGCCGCAAGGGGTGCCCGGGCCGTCCAAGACCGCTGGTGCGGATCGACCGATCCGCTTAATGGCCAGCGCAGATGGCGGTCCCGCCGTGAACGGATGAGAGTCCCGAAACGGAAGGTCGCTGAAACGTGGTGTGCGGGGAGGCGGCAACGCCGAACCGCACGATGTGAGGAGTAGACCTTGAGTCTCAACCGCAACGAGAAGGCAGCCGTCGTCTCGGATGTGGCCGCGCAAGTGGCCCGTTCGCAGACGCTCGCGCTGGCCGAGTACCGTGGCCTCACCGTGGCTCACCTGGACGCGCTGCGCAAGCAGGCGCGCGAGCGTGGCGTGTACCTTCACGTGCTGAAGAACACGCTGGCACAGCGCGCCGTCGCCGGCACGCCGTTCGAGGTGGCCAAGGAGGCGATGGTCGGCCCGCTGATCTACGGCTTTTCCGAGGATGCCGTCGCCGCGGCCAAAGTCATCGCCGACTTTGCCAAGGGCAACGACAAGCTCGTCATCAAGGCCGGCGCCTATGCCGGCAAGCCGCTGAACGCCGACGGCGTGAAGGCCCTGGCCGCGATTCCCGCGCGCGAGGTGCTGATCGCCCAGGTGGCCGGCCTGCTCAAGTCGCCGATCCAGCGACTGGCCGGCGTGCTCGCCGCGGTGGCCGAGAAGAAGGGTGGCGGCGCCAGCGCCGAAGCCGCCCCGGCCGCCTGAAGACGACGACATCCATTCATTCAAGACTCTGACCGTTTCGAGGTAAATCAAATGGCATTCGACAAGGACGCATTCCTGGCCGCGATGGACTCCATGTCCGTCATGGAACTCAACGACCTGGTGAAGGCGATCGAAGAGAAGTTCGGCGTCTCCGCCGCGGCGATGGCCGCGCCGGCCGCCGGTGCTGGCGGCGGCGCCGCGGCTGCCCCGGTCGAGGAAAAGACCGAGTTCAACGTGGTGCTGCTGGAAGCCGGCGCCAACAAGGTGTCGGTCATCAAGGCCGTGCGCGAGATCACCGGCCTGGGCCTCAAGGAAGCCAAGGACCTGGTCGACGGCGCGCCGAAGCCCGTCAAGGAAGGCATTGCCAAGGCCGACGCCGAGGCCGCCCTGAAGAAGCTCGTCGAGGCTGGCGCGAAGGCGGAACTGAAGTAAGACGGAAGGCGGGTTCGCGGCGCGGTGCGCCGCGAACCCTTCTCGGCGGTACCGCACAAGCGGACCGCGGAGAGCAGCGCGAAACGCGGCGAGCCGCGTTTCGCAGTGTTCTCTGATCCGACTGCAGGGAACGGGTTTGGTCGGGCTGAGGTGCAACGCCTCGGTTGTCCGCCAGCGGCAGGTAGTGGCCTGCCACCAAGCTTCGAACGCAAGGTTCGAATGGCAGTCGCCGACGGAAAACTCGCCTAGGCCGGGCGGGAGTTCCTGAGACGGAGTCTTTGATGGCGCAGCACACCACCCCCTACAGCTACACCGAGCGCAAGCGGATCCGCAAGAGCTTCGGCAAGCGCGAGAGTGTCCTCAACGTCCCCTATCTGCTGACGATGCAGAAGGAGTCGTACGTGGCCTTCCTGCAGAAGGACGTCGCGCCGCAGAAGCGCAAGCCGGAGGGGCTGCAGGCCGCCTTCCTGTCCGCGTTCCCGATCGTGTCGCACAACGGGTTCGTGGAGATGAAGTTCATCGAGTACAACATGGCCAAGCCTGCGTTCGACACGCGGGAGTGCCAGCAGCGCGGCCTGACCTACGCCGCCGCCGTGCGCGCCAAGCTGCAGATGATCATCTACGACCGCGAGTCGCCGCAGGCGAAGACGGTCAAGGAGATCAAGGAGCAGGAGGTCTACATGGGCGAAGTGCCGCTCATGACGGACTACGGCTCGTTCATCGTCAACGGCACCGAGCGCGTGATCGTCTCGCAGCTGCACCGCTCGCCGGGCGTGTTCTTCGAGCACGACAAGGGCAAGACCCACAGCTCGGGCAAGCTGCTGTTCAGCGCGCGCATCATTCCCTACCGCGGCTCGTGGCTGGACTTCGAGTTCGACCCGAAGGACATCCTCTACTTCCGCGTCGACCGCCGCCGCAAGATGCCGGTGACGATCCTGCTCAAGGCCATCGGCCTGAACCCCGAGCAGATCCTCGCGAACTTCTTCGTCTTCGACAACTTCCGCCTGATGGACTCGGGCGCGCAGATGGAGTTCGTCGCCGACCGCATCCGCGGCGAGATCGCGCGCTTCGACATCACCGACAAGTCGGGCAACGTGATCGTCGAGAAGGACAAGCGCATCACCGCGCGCCATGTGCGCCAGCTCGAGCAGAGCCAGACGCAGTTCATCAGCGTGCCGGAAGACTTCCTGGTCGGCCGCGTGATCGCGCGCAACATCGTCGACGCCGACACCGGCGAGATCGTCGCCAAGGCCAACGACGAGCTCACCGATTCGCTGCTGAAGAAGCTGCGTGTGGCCGGGATCAAGGAGATCCCCTGCCTGTACACCAACGAGCTCGACGAAGGCGCCTACATCAGCCAGACGCTCGCCTCCGACGAGACGGCCGACCAGCTGGCCGCGCGCGTGGCGATCTACCGCATGATGCGCCCCGGCGAGCCGCCGACCGAAGACGCCGTCGAGGCGCTGTTCCACCGCCTGTTCTACTCGGCCGACACCTACGACCTCTCGCGCGTCGGCCGCATGAAGTTCAACGCGCGCGTCGGCCGTGACACGCCGGAAGGCGCGATGACGCTGTCCAACGAGGACATTCTCGACGTGGTGAAGATCCTGGTCGAGCTGCGCAACGGCCGCGGCCAGGTCGACGACATCGACCACCTCGGCAACCGCCGCGTGCGCTGCGTCGGCGAACTGGCCGAGAACCAGTACCGCTCGGGTCTCGCACGCATCGAGAAGGCCGTGAAGGAACGTCTCGGCCAGGCCGAGACCGAGGCGCTGATGCCGCACGACCTGATCAACTCCAAGCCGATCTCCGCGGCGCTGAAGGAGTTCTTCGGGGCGAGCCAGCTGTCGCAGTTCATGGACCAGACCAACCCGCTGTCCGAGATCACGCACAAGCGTCGTGTCTCCGCCCTCGGCCCGGGCGGCCTGACCCGCGAGCGCGCCGGCTTCGAGGTGCGTGACGTGCACGTCACCCACTACGGCCGCGTCTGCCCGATCGAGACGCCGGAAGGCCCGAACATCGGCCTGATCAACTCGCTGGCGCTGTACGCGCAGCTCAACGAGTACGGCTTCCTCGAGACGCCGTACCGCCGCGTGGCCGACGGCAAGGTGACCAACCAGATCGACTACCTGTCGGCCATCGAGGAAGGCAAGTACGTCATCGCGCAGGCCAACGCGACGCTGGACAAGGAAGGCAAGCTGATCGACGAGCTTGTCAGCGCGCGCGACAACGGCGAATCGATCCTGACCTCGCCGGAGCGCATCCAGTACATGGACGTGGCGCCGACGCAGATCGTCTCGGTGGCCGCCTCGCTCGTGCCCTTCCTCGAGCACGACGACGCGAACCGCGCGCTGATGGGCGCCAACATGCAGCGCCAGGCCGTGCCGACGCTGCGCCCGGAGAAGGCGCTGGTGGGCACCGGCGTCGAGCGTGTCGCCGCGAAGGACTCGGGTACCGTCGTCGCCGCCCGCCGCGGCGGCGTGGTCGACTACGTCGACACCAACCGCATCGTCATCCGCGTCAACGACAACGAAACGGTGGCCGGCGAAGTCGGCGTCGACATCTACAACCTGATCAAGTACCAGCGTTCGAACCAGAACACGAACATCCACCAGCGCCCGATCGTCAAGCGTGGCGACAAGGTTGCGGCCGAGGACATCATCGCCGACGGTGCCTCCACCGACATCGGCGAACTGGCGCTCGGCCAGAACATGCTGGTCGCGTTCATGCCCTGGAACGGCTACAACTTCGAGGACTCGATCCTGATCTCGGAGCGTGTGGTCGCCGACGACCGCTACACCTCGATCCACATCGAGGAGCTGGTCGTGATGGCGCGCGACACCAAGCTCGGCGCCGAGGAAATCACCCGCGACATCCCGAACCTGTCGGAACAGCAGCTGGCGCGCCTGGATGAATCGGGCATCGTGTACGTGGGCGCCGAAGTCGGCCCGGGCGACACGCTGGTCGGCAAGGTCACGCCCAAGGGCGAGACCACGCTGACGCCGGAAGAGAAGCTGCTGCGCGCGATCTTCGGCGAGAAGGCCTCCGACGTGAAGGACACCTCGCTGCGTGTCGACCAGGGTACCAGCGGCACCGTCATCGACGTGCAGGTGTTCACCCGCGAAGGAATCCCGCGCGACAAGCGCGCCCAGCAGATCATCGACGACGAGCTGAAGCGCTACCGCCTGGACCTGAACGACCAGCTGCGCATCGTCGAGGCTGACGCGTTCGACCGGATCGAGAAGCTGCTCGTCGGCCAGGTGGCCAACGGCGGCCCGCAGCGCATCGTCAAGGGCACGACGATCGACAAGGCCTACCTGGCCTCGGTCGAGAAGTACCACTGGTTCGACATCCGCCCGGCCGACGAGAACATCGCCGGCCAGCTCGAGTCGATCAAGAACTCGCTCGAGCAGACGCGCCACAGCTTCGACCTCGCGTTCGAGGAGAAGCGCAAGAAGCTGACGCAGGGTGACGAGCTGCCCGCGGGCGTGCTCAAGATGGTCAAGGTGTACCTGGCCGTCAAGCGCCGCCTGCAGCCGGGCGACAAGATGGCCGGCCGCCACGGCAACAAGGGTGTGGTCTCCAAGATCGTTCCGGTCGAGGACATGCCCTACATGGCCGACGGCACCCCGTGCGACATCGTGCTGAACCCGCTGGGCGTGCCCTCGCGGATGAACGTCGGCCAGGTGCTCGAGGTTCACCTCGGCTGGGCCGGCAAGGGCATCGGCCAGCGCATCGGCGACATGCTGCAGCAGCAGGCCAAGGTGGCCGAGCTGCGCAAGTTCCTCGACGAGCTGTACAACAAGTCGGGCGGCAAGACGGAGAAGCTCGAGAACCTCAGCGATGCCGAGATCGTCGAGATGGCCGGCAACCTCGCCAAGGGCGTGCCCTTCGCGACGCCGGTGTTCGACGGTGCGGCCGAGCAGGAGATCCGCGCGATGCTCAAGCTCGCCTACCCGGACGACATCGCCAAGGCCAAGGGCCTGACCGACACCCGCACGCAAGCCACGCTGCACGACGGGCGCACCGGCGAGGCCTTCGAGCGCCCCGTCACGGTGGGCTACATGCACGTGCTGAAGCTGCACCACCTGGTGGACGACAAGATGCACGCCCGCTCCACCGGCCCGTACAGCCTGGTCACGCAGCAGCCGCTGGGCGGCAAGGCGCAGTTCGGCGGCCAGCGCTTCGGCGAAATGGAAGTCTGGGCACTCGAGGCCTACGGCGCCTCGTACATCCTTCAGGAGATGCTGACCGTCAAGTCCGACGACGTGAACGGCCGCACCAAGGTGTACGAGAACATCGTCAAGGGCGAGCACTCGATCGAGGCCGGCATGCCGGAGTCGTTCAACGTGCTGGTCAAGGAAATCCGTTCGCTCGGTATCGACATCGAGCTCGAGCGCAACTGATTCAAGGGGAATAAACGATGAAGGGTTTGCTCGATCTGTTCCGCCAGTTCACGCCTGATGAGCATTTCGATGCCATCAAGATCGGACTGGCTTCCCCGGAGAAGATCCGCTCGTGGTCGTTCGGCGAGGTGAAGAAGCCGGAGACCATCAACTACCGGACGTTCAAGCCGGAGCGCGACGGCCTGTTCTGCGCCAAGATCTTCGGGCCGATCAAGGACTACGAGTGCCTGTGCGGCAAGTACAAGCGCCTGAAGCACCGCGGCGTGATCTGCGAGAAGTGCGGCGTCGAGGTCACGCAGACCAAGGTGCGCCGCGAGCGCATGGGTCACATCGACCTGGCGGCGCCCTGCGCGCACATCTGGTTCCTGAAGAGCCTGCCGTCGCGCCTGGGCCTGGTGCTCGACATGACGCTGCGCGACATCGAGCGTGTGCTGTACTTCGAAGCCTACGTGGTGGTGGACCCCGGCATGACCCCGCTGAAGAAGTTCAGCATCATGTCCGAGGACGACTACGACGCGAAGCGCACCGAGTACGGTGACGAGTTCATCGCGCTGATGGGCGCCGAGGGCATCAAGAAGCTGCTCGAGGAGATCGATCTCGACATCGAGATCGACAAGCTGCGCAACGACATGACCGGCAGCGAGCTGAAGGTCAAGAAGAACTCCAAGCGCCTGAAGGTGATGGAGGCCTTCAAGAAGTCGGGCATCAAGCCGAACTGGATGGTGATGGACGTGCTGCCGGTGCTGCCGCCGGACCTCCGCCCGCTGGTGCCGCTGGATGGCGGCCGCTTCGCCACGTCCGACCTGAACGACCTGTACCGCCGCGTCATCAATCGCAACAACCGCCTCGCGCGGCTGCTCGAGCTGAAGGCGCCCGAGATCATCGTGCGCAACGAGAAGCGCATGCTGCAGGAGGCGGTCGACTCGCTGCTCGACAACGGCCGCCGCGGCAAGGCCATGACGGGTGCGAACAAGCGCGCGCTGAAGTCGCTGGCCGACATGATCAAGGGCAAGAGCGGCCGCTTCCGCCAGAACCTGCTGGGCAAGCGCGTCGACTACTCGGGCCGTTCGGTCATCGTGGTCGGCCCGACGCTCAAGCTGCACCAGTGCGGCCTGCCCAAGCTGATGGCGCTCGAGCTGTTCAAGCCCTTCATCTTCTCGCGCCTGGAGGCGATGGGCATCGCCACCACCATCAAGGCGGCGAAGAAGGAAGTCGAGTCCGGCACGCCGGTGGTGTGGGACATCCTCGAAGAAGTCATCAAGGAGCACCCCGTCCTGCTGAACCGCGCGCCGACGCTGCACCGCCTGGGCATCCAGGCCTTCGAGCCGGTGCTGATCGAAGGCAAGGCGATCCAGCTGCATCCGCTCGTTTGCTCGGCCTTCAACGCCGACTTCGACGGCGACCAGATGGCCGTGCACGTGCCGCTGTCGATCGAGGCGCAGATGGAAGCCCGCACCTTGATGCTGGCGACCAACAACGTGCTGTTCCCGGCCAACGGCGAGCCCTCGATCGTGCCGAGCCAGGACGTGGTGCTGGGCCTGTACTACGCCACCCGCGAGCGCACCAACGGCCGCGGCGAAGGCATGATCTTCTCGGGCCTGCCCGAGCTGCAGCGCGCGCTGGACAACGGCGTGGTGGAGATCACCGCCAAGATCAGCGTGCGTCTGACCGAGTGGAACAAGAACAAGGACACGGGCGAGTTCGTGCCCGAGACCAAGCTTGTCGACACGACGGTTGGCCGTGCGCTGCTGTCGGAGATCCTGCCCAAGGGCCTGCCCTTCAGCAACATCAACAAGGCGCTGAAGAAGAAGGAGATCTCCAAGCTGATCAACGTCTCCTTCCGCAAGTGCGGCCTGAAGGAGACGGTGGTCTTCGCCGACAAGCTGCTGCAGAACGGCTTCCGCCTCGCCACGCGCGCCGGCATCTCGATCGCCATCGACGACATGCTGGTGCCCAAGGAGAAGCACGGCCTGATCGAGCGCGCCGAGAAGGAGGTCAAGGAGATCGAGCAGCAGTACGTCTCGGGCCTCGTGACGGCCGGCGAGCGCTACAACAAGGTCGTCGACATCTGGGGCAAGACCGGTGACGAGGTGGGCAAGGTGATGATGAGCCAGCTCGCCAAGCAGAAGGTGATGGACCGCCACGGCAAGGAAGTCGACCAGGAGTCGTTCAACTCCATCTACATGATGGCCGACTCCGGGGCGCGCGGCTCGGCGGCGCAGATCCGCCAGCTGGCGGGCATGCGCGGCCTGATGGCCAAGCCGGACGGCTCGATCATCGAGACGCCGATCACCGCGAACTTCCGCGAGGGTCTGAACGTCCTGCAGTACTTCATCTCGACGCACGGCGCCCGCAAGGGCCTGGCGGACACGGCGCTGAAGACCGCGAACTCCGGCTACCTGACGCGCCGCCTGGTCGACGTGACGCAGGACCTCGTGATCACCGAGGACGACTGCGGCACGCAGAACGGCATGAACATGCGCGCGCTGGTCGAGGGCGGCGAGGTGATCGAGTCGCTGCGCGACCGCATCCTCGGCCGTGTCGCGGCCATCGAGGTGCAGCACCCCGAGACGCAGGAAGTGCTGGTCAACGCCGGCCAGATGCTGGACGAAGAGGCGCTCGACGAGCTCGAGGCCGCCGGCGTCGACGAGGTCAAGGTGCGCACCGCGCTGACCTGCGGCACGCGCTTCGGCCTGTGCGCCCGCTGCTACGGCCGCGACCTGGGCCGCGGCGGCATCGTCAACCGCGGCGAGGCGATCGGCGTGATCGCGGCGCAGTCGATCGGGGAGCCGGGCACGCAGCTGACCATGCGCACCTTCCACATCGGCGGTGCGGCCTCGCGCGCGGCGGTGGCCTCGAGCGTCGATGCCAAGAGCGACGGCATCATCGGCTTCAACCCGACGATGCGCTACGTGACCAACGGCAAGGGCGAGCTGGTGGTGATCTCCCGTTCCGGCGAGATCGTGATCTCCGATGCCCACGGTCGCGAGCGCGAGCGCCACAAGGTGCCGTACGGCGCGCTGCTGTCGGTCAAGGCCGACCAGCAGATCAAGGCTGGTGCGGTGCTGGCCAACTGGGACCCGCTGACCCGCCCGATCATCACCGAGTTCGCCGGCCGGGCGAAGTTCGAGAACGTCGAGGAGGGCGTGACGGTCGCCAAGCAGGTCGACGAGGTCACCGGCCTGTCGACGCTGGTGGTGATCGACCCGAAGCGCCGCGGCGCGGCCAAGGTCGTGCGACCGCAGGTCAAGCTGCTGGATGCGGCCGGCAACGAGGTGAAGATCCCCGGCACCGACCACTCGGTGACGATCGGCTTCCCGGTGGGCGCGCTGATCCAGATCCGCGACGGCCAGGACCTGGCGCCCGGCGAGGTGCTGGCGCGCATCCCGGTCGAAGGCCAGAAGACCCGCGACATCACCGGCGGTCTGCCGCGCGTGGCCGAGCTGTTCGAGGCGCGTTCGCCGAAGGACAAGGGCACGCTGGCCGAGCAGACCGGCACGGTGTCGTTCGGCAAGGAGACCAAGGGCAAGGTGCGCCTGCAGATCACCGACCCGGACGGCAAGGTCTACGAGGAGCTGGTGCCCAAGGAGAAGAACATCCTGGTGCACGAGGGCCAGGTGGTGAACAAGGGCGAGCTGATCGTCGACGGCCCGGCGGACCCGCAGGACATCCTGCGCCTGCTGGGCATCGAGGAGCTGGCGCGCTACATCGTCGACGAGGTGCAGGACGTCTACCGCCTGCAGGGCGTGAAGATCAACGACAAGCACATCGAGGTGATCGTTCGCCAGATGCTGCGGCGCGTGCAGATCGTCAACCCGGGCGACACGCACTACATCGCCGGCGAGCAGGTGGAGCGCTCCGAGCTGCTGGACACCAACGACAAGATGCTGGCCGACGGCAAGCTGCCGGCCACGCATGCCGACGTGCTGCTGGGCATCACCAAGGCCTCGCTGTCGACCGACTCGTTCATCTCGGCGGCGTCGTTCCAGGAGACCACCCGCGTGCTGACCGAGGCGGCGATCATGGGCAAGCGCGACGAGCTGCGCGGGCTGAAGGAGAACGTCATCGTCGGCCGGCTGATCCCGGCGGGCACCGGCATGGCGTTCCACGAGGCGCGCAAGGCCAAGGAAGCGATGGACGACGCCGAGCGCCGTGCCATCGCGATGCAGGAGGCCGAGGAACTGGCCGCCGTGCAGCTGGCGCAGGTCGATGCGGCCTCTGCCGCGCCGGGCGACGCGGCCGAGTAAGCCGCTCGTCTTCGAGCGTCACGAGGGGCGGCTTCTGGCCGCCCCTTTTTTCTTGGATCATCCGGCCATGCGCATCGCCCTCATCGCCCACGACCGCAGGAAGGACGCGATGGTCGCGCTCGCCCGCGAGCATGCGGCCTTCCTGTCGACCCAGACCCTGATGGCCACCGGCACCACCGGCGGGCGGCTGCGCGACGAGGTCGGGCTCGTGGTCGAGTGCCTGCTCAGCGGCCCGCTCGGCGGCGACCTGCAGATCGGGGCACGGCTGGCGGTCGGCGAGGTCGATGCCGTGGTCTTCCTGCGCGACCCGATGACGCCGCAGCCGCACGAGCCCGACATCAATGCCCTGGTGCGTGCCTGCGACGTGCACGACGTGCCCTGCGCGACGAACGTCGCGACGGCGCGGGCGCTGCTAGAGGCGCTGGCCCGCGGCTGAGCGCGCCCAGGCCTCGGGCGTGAGCACGGCAAGACCGCGCCGACCGGCCGCGCGGGCCAGGCGCAGCAGGGCCCGGTCGCGCGTCAGGAGCGTCTCGGCCCGGCCGGCGAAGGCGAGGTCGAGAAAGACCTGGTCGTCCGGGTCGCTGCAGCGCAGGCCTCCGGGGGCGGCGGGCGGGCCTTCCAGGACACGCGCGAAGCGGTCCCACTGGGCCAGCACGGTGGGGATATCCGGCTGCCAACGGGCGAGTTCGGCGCGAGTGAGCACATGCTCCAGCTCATCTCGCATGGCAGCGCAGGCAAGCCACACGACCCGCTGCGCTTGCAGTGCCGCGGCCACCGGGGCGCTCGACGGATCCCGGAACACCAGCCAGTCGAGCACCACATTGGTGTCCAGCACGAGGGTCGAAGCAGAGCGGGACAAGGCCTTCCTTGCGAGCCGTTGAACGGCCGAATATAATCGCGGGCTTTTCGGCAGATTCTGCTGCGCCTATTGTCGGGCGCTTGATCACTTGCCTGTGGTCGGAACTGCGGAAGAACCTGACTTCACACGGGAACAAGTCAAGCCATGCCCACCATCAACCAGCTCGTGCGCCACGGCCGCCAGGTCGAGGTCACGAAGTCCAAGTCGCCGGCGATGCAGAACTCGCCGCAGCGGCGCGGGGTCTGCACCCGCGTCTACACCACCACCCCGAAGAAGCCGAACTCGGCGCTGCGCAAGGTTGCCAAGGTGCGCCTGACCAACGGCTTCGAGGTCATTTCCTACATCGGTGGCGAAGGCCACAACCTGCAGGAGCACTCGGTGGTGCTGGTGCGCGGCGGCCGCGTGAAGGATCTGCCGGGCGTGCGTTACCACATCGTGCGCGGCTCGCTGGACCTGCAAGGCGTCAAGGATCGCAAGCAGTCGCGTTCGAAGTACGGCGCCAAGCGGCCCAAGAAGGCGTAAAGCCGCAACGGATGCCGGCCCGCAGGCCGGCGAAGCAAAGTAAGCGAAGGGTCCGGATGGCCCTTCGAGGCGCAGCGGAAGCCCGCGCCAGCTGAAGCAAAGGAAGAGTGAAATGCCACGTCGTCGCGAAGTCCCGAAGCGGGACATCCTCCCCGATCCGAAGTTCGGCTCGGTCGAACTCTCGAAGTTCATGAACGTCATCATGGAGTCCGGCAAGAAGGCAGTCGCCGAGCGGATCATCTATGGCGCGCTGGACACCGTCGAGAAGAAGTCGGGCAAGGACCCGCTGGAGATCTTCAACATCGCGCTGAACAACATCAAGCCGATGGTCGAGGTCAAGTCCCGCCGCGTCGGCGGTGCGAACTACCAAGTTCCCGTGGAAGTTCGCCCCGTGCGCCGCGTTGCGCTCGCGATGCGCTGGCTGAAGGAATCGGCGCGCAAGCGCGGCGAGAAGTCGATGGCGCAGCGCCTCGCCAACGAACTGCTGGAGGCCGTCGAAGGCCGCGGCGGTGCGATGAAGAAGCGCGACGAAGTGCACCGCATGGCCGAGGCCAACAAGGCGTTCTCGCACTTCCGCTTCTGACCCAGGCCAACAGCCTGCAGCATCCTCGGCCGCTCTTCGGGTTTGTACGAACCCGCGAGCGGCCCACGTATTTGGAGTGAACCATGGCCCGCAAGACCCCCATCGAGCGCTATCGCAACATCGGCATCTCGGCGCACATCGACGCCGGCAAGACGACGACCACCGAGCGCATCCTGTACTACACCGGTGTGAACCACAAGATCGGTGAGGTTCACGATGGCGCGGCCACGATGGACTGGATGGAGCAGGAGCAGGAGCGCGGCATCACGATCACGTCCGCCGCGACCACCTGCTTCTGGAAGGGCATGGATCTGTCCTTCCCCGAGCACCGCATCAACATCATCGACACCCCGGGCCACGTCGACTTCACGATCGAAGTCGAGCGCTCGATGCGCGTGCTCGACGGCGCGTGCATGGTGTACTGCGCCGTGGGCGGCGTGCAGCCGCAGTCCGAAACCGTCTGGCGCCAGGCCAACAAGTACAAGGTGCCGCGCCTCGCGTTCGTCAACAAGATGGACCGTACCGGCGCGAACTTCTTCAAGGTCTACGACCAGATGAAGGCTCGCCTGAAGGCCAACCCCGTGCCGATCGTGATCCCGATCGGTGCCGAGGAAAACTTCACCGGTGTCGTCGACCTGTTCAAGATGAAGGCGATCATCTGGGACGAGGCATCGCAAGGCATGAAGTTCAGCTACGAGGACATTCCCGCCGAGCTGAGCGCCGAGGCGCAGAAGTGGCGCGAGAACATGGTCGAGGCCGCCGCCGAGGCCAGCGAAGAGCTGATGAACAAGTACCTCGAGTCGGGCGAGCTGACCGAGGCCGAGATCAAGCTCGGCATCCGCACCCGCACGATCGCCGGGGAGATCCAGCCGATGCTGTGCGGCACGGCGTTCAAGAACAAGGGTGTGCAGCGCATGCTGGACGCCGTGATCGAGTTCATGCCCTCGCCGGTGGACATCCCGCCGGTGCCCGGCACTGACGAGGACGACAAGGAAGTCGTGCGCAAGGCGGACGACAACGAGAAGTTCGCTGCGCTGGCGTTCAAGCTGATGACCGACCCGTACGTCGGCCAGCTGACCTTCGTGCGTGTCTACTCGGGCGTGCTGAAGAGCGGCGACTCGGTCTACAACCCGATCCGCGGCAAGAAGGAGCGCATCGGCCGGATCCTGCAGATGCACGCCAACCAGCGCGAGGAGATCAAGGAGATCCTCGCCGGCGACATTGCCGCCTGCGTGGGCTTGAAGGACGTGACGACCGGCGAGACGCTGTGCGACCCGGACAGCATCATCACGCTCGAGAAGATGGTCTTCCCCGAGCCGGTGATCTCGCAGGCCGTCGAGCCCAAGACCAAGGCCGACCAGGAGAAGATGGGTATCGCGCTGGGCCGCCTGGCACAGGAAGACCCGTCGTTCCGCCTGCGCACCGATGAAGAGTCCGGCCAGACCATCATCTCCGGCATGGGCGAGTTGCACCTGGAAATCATCGTCGACCGCATGAAGCGCGAGTTCGGCGTGGAAGCCAACGTCGGCAAGCCGCAGGTGGCCTACCGCGAGACGATCCGCAAGCCGGTGACCGATGTCGAGGGCAAGTTCGTGCGCCAGTCCGGCGGCAAGGGCCAGTACGGCCACGTCGTGCTGAGCATCGAGCCGCAGGANAGTACGGCCACGTCGTGCTGAGCATCGAGCCGCAGGAGCCGGGCAAGGGCTTCGAGTTCGTCGACGCGATCAAGGGCGGCGTGGTGCCACGCGAGTTCATTCCGGCGGTCAAGAAGGGCGTGGAAGACACACTGCCCAATGGCGTGCTGGCGGGCTACCCGGTGGTCGACGTCAAGGTCACGCTGACCTTCGGCTCGTACCACGAGGTGGACTCGAACGAAAACGCGTTCAAGATGGCCGCCTCGATGGGCTTCAAGGACGGCTGCCGCAAGGCCAGCCCGGTGATCCTCGAGCCGATGATGGCCGTCGAGGTCGAGACGCCGGAAGACTATGCCGGCAACGTGATGGGCGACCTGTCGTCGCGTCGCGGCATGGTGCAGGGCATGGAAGACATGCCGGGCGGTGGCAAGGTCATCAAGGCCGAGGTGCCGCTGTCGGAGATGTTCGGCTACTCGACCACGCTGCGTTCGATGTCGCAGGGCCGCGCCACGTACACGATGGAGTTCAAGCACTACAGCGAGGCGCCGAAGAACGTCGCCGACGCGATCATCACGGCGCGCGGCAGCAAGTAAGTCATTAAGCCGGTCTTCGGCGTCCCGCCCCGCGGTTGCCAGTGACGCGGGGGCGCACGTGGCGCCGGAGACCTTAAACAGCACACTGGACAACGCTCTTTGTTTCGGAGAACGACATGTCAAAAGGCAAATTCGAGCGGACC
>QJOU01000158.1 GCA_003265685.1 Piscinibacter caeni
CGGCACTGGCCTCGCAGCGCAGCCCGGCCGGCGCCGACGCGCGCCAGCGGGCCGCCGCGGCATCGGCGCGCCTGAAGACGCTGTTCGGCGCCGACTTCCTGGCCCTCGCGCCCTTCGTGCCGGCCAACGGCGCCGAGCTGAACGCGTCGCTCGCCGCCGGCCCGGCGTTGCTGGGCGGCGACCCGCTCGTGCTGCACCCCTGGTGGCAGCGCCTGGCGCGGGTGCGCGAGGGCGTGGGCCGCGCCGGTGCGCTGCTGCACGCGGCCGAGGCGATCGGCGCCGCCGAGCGGCCGCGTCTCGCGGTGGCGCAGCTGCCGCACCTGGCCGGCGAGCGCTGGGTCGGCCTGGCGCCGCTGCCGGGCCAGGCCCTCACGGCCGGCAAGCTCTCGCTGGTGCTGCAGGCCGACGACGCGCTCGACGCCACCCAGCCGCTGGCCGGCCTGTGGCTGGACGACTGGGTCGAGACGGTGCCCAACGAACGCGAGAACACCGGCATCGCGTTCCAGTTCGACGCGCCCGACGCCTGCGCGCCGCAGACCGTGCTGCTGGCCGTGCCGCCCGACGCCGCGCAGCCCTGGACCGGCTGGTCGCTGCACCGCCTGCTGCTCGAGACGCTCGAGCTGGCGGCGCTGCGCGCGGTCGACGCCGAGGCGCTGGACCGCGCCTTCGTCGACCCGGTCGGCGCCGCCGGCAGCGCGGTCGGCGAACTCGCGCATTTCCTGCCGGCCCTGGCGCTGGCCGTCAACGCCGACGGCGACGCGGTGTCGCCCGGCCTCGCCACGCTGCGCTGACCATGGTCACCCGTCCCACCACCGCCGCCAGCACCGCCGCCACCACTGCCGGCCTCACCGCCACGCTCGCCACGGCGTCCAGCGGGCCCGTGCCGTCCATCACCAGCTGGGTGCGGCTCGAGCCGCGCTGCCGCGACGCGGCGATGAACGAGGGCATCCACGCCCGCGTGTTCGATCCGCTCTGGCTGCTGGCGCGCCAGTGGCAGGTGGGCGAGTTCGAGGGCGAGGACGCCGGCTCGCCGGTGCAGGCGCGCTGGCGCGGGCTCAGCGCACCGCTGACGCGGGTCTGGCCCGGTGCGGCGCAGCCCGGCCAGCCGATCCGCCCGCAGCCCTACGACCCGGCCGCGCTGCCGCTCGAGGCGGTGGTGGAGCGCCGCCCGGTGCGCGCGAGCGGCCCCTTCGATGCCGGCAGCTCGATCCGGCTGGCGGCCGAGAGCGGGTTGCACCTCCTGCGCCTGCTCGAGGCGCAGCCGCTGTCGCGCAGCTACCGCGCCGCGTTCATCGCGCAGCATGCGCTGGAAGCGCCGAGCGACGCCGAACGCGCCACGCTCGACGACGAATCGCGCGACTACTGGGAGCTGATGGCCGGCCGCGTGCCCGACGGCCGCCTGCTGGCCGCCGCCTGGCGCGCCGCCGACGGCACGCGCCTGCCGCTGCCCGCCGAGCCCGCCATCGCGGTGCCCGACCGTGCCGAGGTGAACGCCGCCATCGACGCCTGGCTCGCGACCTACGAGACGCTGTTCTGCGAGCCCGCACCGGGGCCCGATGCCTGGCAGCGCGAGCGGCTCGAGTACGCCTTCTCGGCCGGCGCCGGCCTGGGCGCGAGCGACCTGACGCTGACCGCCACCGAGTACGACGGCGGCCGGCTCGACTGGCACAGCGTGGACCTCGACCCCGCCGTGCCGCTCGGCGCAGTGTTCGACCAGGCCGCCGGCGAGATCGCCCGCACCGTGATGCCCGCGCCGGTGAGCTTCCGCGGTGCGCCGGCCCGGCGCTTCTGGGAGTTCGAGGACGCGCGCATCGACCATGGCCTGCTGCCCGCCGGCCCGGGCGACCTGCCGCAGCTGCTGCTGTCGGATTTCGCCGGCAGCCACGGCAACGACTGGTACGTGATCCCGGTCGACCTGGCGGTCGGCACGCTGACGCAGACCCGCTCGCTGGTGGTGGCCGACACCTTCGGCGTGCAGACGCTGATCCGCCCGCACGAGCCGGGCACGGCCGACCAGGCCAACGTGTTCTCGATGTTCGCGCTCGCCACGCTGCAGCGCCCGCCGGCCCGCGACACCCTGAGCGCAGCGATCTACCGGCCTTCGGCGCCGCGCGCCAACCTGTTCTACCTGGCGCCCGGCCTGCTGCGCAGCCTGGACGGCAGCCCGCGCGACGAGGTGCTGCTGCTGCGCGACGAGCTGGCCAACCTGGCCTGGGCAGTGGAGAAGGTGGTGCAGGGGCGAGTCGAACAGCGTGTCGACCGCGCCACCGACGAGCGCCGTGACGCGAGCGCGGCCGATTCGCCCGGCGCTGCGCTGCCCGCCTACCGGCTCGCCACCGAGGTGCCGCCGCACTGGATCCCGCTCGTGCCGCAGCGCCAGGGCGCGCCCGACGGCAGCCTGCGCCTGGTGCGCGGCCGGCTGCAGCAGGCGGGCGGTGTCAACGCCGCGCGCGGCGCGATCCTGGCCGGCGCGCCGCTCAAGCTGCACGACGAGGAGGTGCCGCGCGAAGGCGCGCTCGTCACGCGCGGCTACCAGTGCACGCGCTGGATCGGCGGCAGCACGGTGCTGTGGCTCGCGCTGCGCAAGCGTGTCGGCCGCGGCGAGGGCTCGAGCGGGCTGCGTTACGACGGCATCGAGCCGTAAGGCGGCCGTGCCGCGGGGCGCGCCCGCGCGGCAGAATGCATGCATGCACCCCGCCCGCCACCTGCTCCCGTCTGCGCTGCTGCCCCTGCTGGCCCTGGCCGGCTGCGCCTCGCCCCCGGTCGACGCGCAATGGAGCGACCCGCAGCGTGCCCCCGACCTGCTGCGCGGCGGCCGCGTGATGGTGGCCTGCGAGGCGCCCGACCTGACGCTGAAGAAGCTCTGCCAGGACCAGCTCACGGCCGAACTCGTCGCGCGCAATGCGACGCCGGTGCCGGCGCCCGAGATCGCGCCGGGCCAGGGTGATGCGCCGCTGCTGGCCGCGGCGGGCAAGCTCGGCGTGCGCGCGCTGTGGGTCAACCGCGTCAGCGTGGCCGGCGCCGGCGCGACGCCCAGCTTCTCGATCGGCCTGGGTGCCTTCGGCCTGGGCGGCGGCAGCGTGCGCGGGGGTGTCGGCGTGTCGGCCCCGATCGCCGGCGGCCAGACCACCTACGGCTTCGCGCTCGAGGGCCGCGTCAGCGACGTGCGCACCGGCAAGCTCGCCTGGAGCGCGCGCGCCAACACGCCGCCCTCGCAGGACATCAACCAGCAGATGCGCGAGCTGTCGCGCAAGCTGTTCGAGGCGGCGGACCAGGCGGCGTTGTTCTGAGGGCCTACGTGATGGGGCTCGCCGGCCCGGACAGCATGGCGAGCAGTTCGGTCTCGGCCAGCCGGTCAGGCGCGTCGTAGATCACCAGCGGCAGGCCATCGGCGAGGGTCCGGAAAGCTGCCGCCAGGCGTCCGTCGGCATCGTCCCCGCCGCGTGCCCACCAGCGGGCGAGCGCGTCGCGCTGGGCCAGCAGGATGACGCGGACCTGCGCGTCCCGGAGGGTCGCGAGTTCCCAGCGGATGGACTCGCTCGGCTGGCTGATGTCGGTCAGCGTCACGTCGCACAGTCGCACCATCGACGCCACGGCGGTCTGCCATTCGGCGTCGGAGACGCTGACCACGGTGGCCATCGGCGCGGCGATTGACGGCGCCCTGGCCCAGGAGCGGAGCTTTCGCAACCGCCGCAGCGCCCGCGCGAGCGAGGCGTCATCGGAGACGGCCATCCGCCCGACGATATGCGCGCGCACCGCTGCCACGAACAGCCAGACCACCACGACGCCCGCGACCACACCGACGAACACGATGCCGAGCTGGATCAGCGCGAGCGCCGCGCCGAACGGTGTCTCGTCTTCCAGTTCGCTGCGGGCCACCTTCGCGAACCCGGCATAGCTCAGCGCGATGCCGCCGAGGACGATGGCGGAAGGCATCAGCGATGCTGCAAGTCCACGCCAACGCGGACCCAGCGGCACGAAGACCGAATCGTCCAGCGTCACCAGACGCGCGCGCTGGCGAAGCACGGTCTGCACGAGGTCGCGAACGGCGTCGTTCAGGGCTTCGTTGCCGAAGCGCCGCAAGAACAGCACGAGGTCCTTGCGACCAGCGGCGAGCAACCAGCCCGCGACCACCAGCGGCGGGCTCAGCATCAGGGCCAGGAACGGCAGCGCCCCGTTGGTCTGCGCGCCGATGCCGAGTCCGATCAGGTAGAACGAGAACCCGACCGCACCGACCGGACCGGCGACGAGGCCGACCGCGAGCAGAACGCGACCCAGGACGCGGCTGGGGCGCATGGCCGAGCGCCCGAAGGCGGCCACGCTCGCCCGGGTCCGTGCGATGCGCTGCTGCTCCGACTCGCTCGGCGGCGGACGCCGGAGCCGAAGGATCTGCCATCCCGATTGCAGCGCGCACAGCGCGCCCGCGCAGAGAGCGAGGCCCGAAACCACGGTTGTGCCGGTGAGACGCGCGTCACCGAGGTGCACGAGCATCAGGGCGCCGGCCACGAAGGGCAGCAGCAGCGTCGACATGAGGCTCCATGCGGGGTCGAGCGGCCCGGCCAACGCTGCCTGAAGCGGAAACTCGCGCACGGTGGCCGGATCGAGCCGTCTGACTCCGAGCGCCAGGGCGCACGACAGGGCGAGCAGCACCATCGACCCGAAGACGAGCATCTGCTGCCGATGCAAGGTGACGCCGAACAGGGCGAGGCTTCCCCGCGTGGCGTCGAGCCGTTCCCGCACGTGCAGGGATGCGGTGCCGAGGGTCAGGTCCTTGATCTCGTCCCAGACCGGGGCGAGTTGCTGCCGCACCCGCTGCGGCCAGGGCGCCTGCCCGTCGTCCAGTTCCGGCACCATCTTGCGCACGAACTGGTCGAAGTCCTCCAGTTCGTCGCGGTCGCTCCCGGCGAGCGGCAGGTCGCGGGTGAACGCCGGCGCCGACGCGTCGCCCGCGGACCACGCGAGACGCAGCAGGGCGCGACGGGTAGGGTCACGGGACGAGTCGAAGTCCAATACCGCCTCGGACAACTCGAGGCGGCCGCCCGGCTGCGCGGCCTGCTGTGAGAACAGCTCGCGCAGGCTCGCGCGCAGCGCGTCCGCGTCCGGATGGAACAGCCGAGGCCTGTCGACATTCGCGAACAGCTGAGTCAACAGTGTCTCCAGCGACGCCGTGCTGGTGTCTGCCACCGATGGATGCACCTGGAGCGACATCTGCTCCCGCACCCGCAGGCCGGTGGAAACGGGCAGCCGCGCGCGCCCGGCTTCCTGCAGCAGTACATCCTCGACCTCCCAGGACACACCCAGCACGACATGCTGTCGGTTCTCGACGTTGCGGGCCCAGTTGTCGAGGTCGATCGACTGGAGCGCTGCGAGTCGATCTCGGGCCGTCGCATAGCGTGACGCCGAGTCGCTGGCCAGCGACAGGACGATCAAGCCGACGCAGGCGACGACGAGTGCGACGTGCAGCGCACGGGCCCGGTACAACGGGCTGCTCACGGCACGGACCTCGCGTCCCGCACCGGCGTGCGCGCCGGGAACATCACGCCGCCGGCACGTTCGCCTCCAGCTCCGCCAGCCACGCCGCCGCCTCGCCGTCGCTCGGGGCGCGCCAGTCGCCGCGCGGCGAGAGCGAGCCGCCGGAGCCGACCTTGGGCGCGTTGGGAACGCAGCTGCGCTTGAACTGGCTGGTCTGGAAGAAGCGGTGCAGGAAGGTGTGCAGGTGCTGCCGGATCTCCGCCAGCGTGTAGCCCGGCTCGGCGCCCTGCCAAGCGTGTTCGCACAGGTAGGCCACCTTCGAGGGCGCGAAGCCGAAGCGCAGCAGCTGGTAGAGGCTGAAGTCGTGCAGCGCGTACGGGCCGAGCCGGGCCTCGGTGCTCTGCGCCGGCTGGCCGTTCGCGTCGCCCGGCACCAGCTCGGGGCTGATCTCGGTGTCGAGGATGTCGAGCAGCACCTCGCTGCACGGGCTGCCGACCTGCTCGCTCTCGGCCACCCAGCGCACCAGGTGCTGGATCAGCGTCTTGGGCACGCTGGCGTTGACGCTGTAGTGCGACATGTGGTCGCCCACGCCGTAGGTGCACCAGCCGAGCGCGAGCTCGGAGAGGTCGCCGGTGCCGACCACGATGCCGCCCAGGTGGTTGGCCAGGCGGAACAGGTGGCTGGTGCGCTCGCCGGCCTGCACGTTCTCGAAGGTGATGTCGTACTGCGGGTGGCCGTCGACGAAGGGATGCTCGATGTCCTTGAGCATCTGCAGGCAGCTCGGGCGGATGTCGATCGTGCGCGCCTCGCAGCCGATCGCCTCGAGCAGGCGCAGCGCCTGGCCGAGCGTGCGCTCGCTGGTGGCGAAGCCGGGCATCGTGACGCCGACGATGTCGCGCCGCGGCCGGCCGAGCCGGTCCATCGCCTTGGCGCAGACGAGCAGCGCCTGGGTCGAGTCGAGCCCGCCGGAAACGCCAATCACCAGCTTGCCGATGCCTGCGGCGCGCAGCCGCTGCGTCAGCGCCTGCACCTGGATGTCGTAGACCTCGCGGCAGCGCTCGCTGCGCCGCGCCGGGTCGGACGGCACGTAGGGGAAGCGCGCCACCGTGCGCTGCAGCCGCAGCGCCGGCCCGTCCGGGCGGCCGAGCGCGAAGGCCTGGCGCCGGAAGCGCTGCACCTCGCCCGCATGGCGCGCCGCGTTGGCGGCGAAGCTGTTCTGGCGCACCCGCTCGCGCATCAGGCGATCCAGGTCGATGTCGGCCGTGACCAGGTGCGAGTCCTCGGAGAAGCGCTCCGAGGCGGCCAGCAGCTCGCCGTTCTCGGCGATCAGCGCCTGGCCGTCCCACGCGAGGTCGGTGCTCGACTCGCCGGCCCCGGCCGAGCTGTACAGGTAGGCCGCCAGGCAGCGCGCCGACTGGCCGCGCACCAGCTGCTCGCGGTAGTCGGCCTTGCCGATCACGATGTTCGAGGCCGACAGGTTGACCAGCACGGTCGCGCCGGCCAGCGCGGCGAACGAGGAGGGCGGCACCGGCACCCAGACGTCCTCGCAGATCTCGGCGTGGAAGGTGAGGCCGTTCAGGTCGCTGGCCTCGAACAGCAGGTCGGTGCCGAAGGGCACGTGCTGGCCGGCCAGCACGATCTGCGTCGAGCGCGCCTGGCCGGCCGGCACGAACTGGCGCGCCTCGTAGAACTCGCCGTAGTTCGGCAGGTAGGTCTTGGGCACCACGCCGAGCAGCCGGCCGCGGTGCACCGCCACCGCGGCGTTGAAGAGCGCATGGTCGGCGCGCACCGGCAGGCCTACCAGGCCGACCGCGGTGAAGGAGAGGCTCGCCTCGACCAGCCGCGCCAGCGCGGCCTCGCAGGCGTCGAGCAGGGCGCGCTGGTGGAACAGGTCGTCGCAGGTGTAGGCCGAAATCCCCAGTTCGGGAAAGGCCACCAGGCTGGCGCCGCGTGCATCGGCCTCGCGCCACAGCGCGATCGTCTGCGCGGCGTTGAAGGCGGGGTCGGCTACGCGGCAGCGCGGCACCGCGACCGCGACGCGCGCAAAGCCGTGGCGATGGAGGTCGTGGAAGGGCAGGGGCATGGCGGCCGTGGGGTGCTCGAACTCCAGCATTGTCGGGCGGATCGGAGCTGGGGTAGTCTGGCCCGCATGTCCATGAACGCCGTCCCGCCCGAATCGCTCGCCCTGCAACGCCTCTACCACTGGGAGAAGGCCGCGCCCGGGCGCATCGCGCTGACCCAGCCGATGGGCGGCGGCGTGGTGCGCGACTTCACCTGGGCCCAGGTGGCCGAGCAGGTGCGCCGCATGGCCGCGCACCTGCAGGCGCAGGGCTGGGAGCCCGGCTCGAAGGTGGCGATCCTCTCCAAGAACTGCGCCTGGTGGCTGATGAGCGACCTGGCCATCTGGATGGCCGGCCACGTGTCGGTGCCGCTGTACCCGACCCTGGCGGCCGACACCATCCGGCAGATCCTCGCCCACAGCGAGGCGCGTGCCTGCTTCGTCGGCAAGCTCGACGGCTGGGAAGGCATGCGGCCAGGCGTGCCGGCCGGGCTGCCGTGCATCGGCTACCCGCTCTCGCCGCCGGACGTGATCAAGCGCTGCCCGGGCTGGGAGGAGATCTGCGCGCGCACCCCGCCGCTCGAAGGTGCGCCGGTGCGCCCCGGCGAGGAATTGGCCACGCTGATCTACACCTCGGGCACCACCGGCATGCCCAAGGGCGTGATGCACAGCTTCGGCAACTTCGCCTGGGCGCTGGAGCGGGGCCTGCGGCGCATTCCCATGTCGGCCGAGGACCGCATGCTGTCCTACCTGCCGCTCGCGCACGTGGTCGAGCGCGTGCTGGTCGAGCACGGCTGGCTCAGCACCGGCATGCGCATCTACTTCGCCGAGTCGCTCGACACCTTCACCGCCGACCTGCAGCGCGCCCGGCCGACGATCTTCTTCTCCGTGCCGCGGCTGTGGGTCAAGTTCCAGCACGGCGTGCACCACAAGATGCCGCCGGCCAAGCTCGACCGGCTGCTCGCCATCCCGCTCCTGGGCGGCCTGGTGCGGCGCAAGATCCTCAAGGCGCTGGGTCTGGACCAGTGCCGTTTCGCGGCCGGCGGCGCGGCGCCGATGCCGGTGGCGCTGCTGGCCTGGTACCGCCGGCTCGGCCTGCCCATCAACGAGGGCTACGGCATGACGGAGAACCTGGCCGCCTCGCACCTGACGCTGCCGGGCCGCAACCAGGACGGCACGGTCGGGCCGCCGTACGAAGACGTCGAGGCGCGCATCGACGCGCAGACCGGCGAGATCCAGATGCGCAGCGCCGCGCTGATGCTCGGCTACTACAAGGAGCCCGAGCTGAGCCGCGCGGCCTTCACCGCCGACGGCTTCCTGCGCACCGGCGACAAGGGCGAGATCGACGCGCAGGGCAACCTGCGCATCACCGGCCGGGTGAAGGACCTGTTCAAGACCAGCAAGGGCAAGTACGTCGCCCCGGCGCCGATCGAGGACCGGCTCGTCATGCACGACGCGGTGGAGGCCTGCGTGGTGACCGGCGCCAACCTGGGCCAGCCGCTGGGCATCGTGATGCTCAACCCCGAGGCGGCGGCGCGCTCCGACGACGCCGCCGCGCGGGCCGAACTCGAGGCCTCGCTCGGCCAGCACCTGCAGGCCATCAACGCGACGCTGGACCCGCACGAGCAGGTGGCCTGCCTCGTCGTCACGCGGACCGCCTGGACGGTGGACAACGACCTCATCACGCCCACCTTCAAGGTCAAGCGCAACCGCATCGAGGAGGTCTATGCCGCGCAGTACGAGGCCTGGGAGTCCTCCGGACGCCGGGTGATCTGGCTGCCGACCTGAGCGTCTGAAACCCGTTGCCGCGCCGGCAGGCGCCGGCGCAACGGGCTACGATCACGGCCCCGTGTGGAAGGATCCGC
Organism: Piscinibacter caeni; assembly: GCA_003265685.1. Classification (GTDB taxonomy): domain Bacteria; phylum Pseudomonadota; class Gammaproteobacteria; order Burkholderiales; family Burkholderiaceae_C; genus Piscinibacter; species Piscinibacter caeni. The sequence goes on from QJOU01000158.1 coordinate 9,397, forward strand.
CATGACGAGCTTGCGCCTCCAGGTCAACGGCCAGACGGTCGACACCCCGGTCGAACCGACCACGCTGCTGGTCGAGCTCCTGCGCGGGCCGCTGGGCCTGACCGGCACGCACCAGGGCTGTGACACCGCGCAATGCGGCGCCTGCACGGTGCTGGTGGACGGCGTGGCCGTGAAGAGCTGCAGCGTGCTGGCGCTGCAGATGCAGGGGCGATCAGTCACCACCGTCGAGGGCCTCGCGCCGCCGGGCCAGGTGCATCCGCTGCAGGAGGCCTTCATGGCCTGCCACGGCCTGCAGTGCGGCTTCTGCACCCCGGGCATGCTGATGGCGGCCTGCGGGCTGCTGGGCCGCGAGCCGGCCCCGAGCGACACGCAGGTCGCCGAAGCGCTGGAGGGCAACCTGTGCCGCTGCACCGGCTACGTCAACATCGTCGCCGCCGTGCAGCAGGGCGCCCGGGCGATGGCAGGGAGCAAGGCATGAACGCCCCGGTCGACGTCGGCCGCTTCGGCAGCGGCAAGCCGGTGCGCCGGCTGGAAGACCCGGCGCTGGTCACCGGCCGCGGCCAGTTCACCGACGACCTGCAGCGCGAGGGCCTGCTGCACCTCGTGTTCCTGCGCTCGCCGATGGCGCATGCGCGCCTCCGCTCGGTGGATACCGCGGCGGCGCGCGCGCTGCCCGGCGTGCTGGCGGCCTGGAGCGGGGCCGACCTGGTTGCCGCCGGCGTCCAGCCCATGCCCAACGAGGTGCCGTTCCCGCGCCCGGGCGGCCAGCCGGGGGCGACGGCCGTGCGCCACGTGATCGCCACCGACCGCGTGCGCTACGTCGGCGAGGCGGTCGCCGCGGTGGTGGCCGAGACGCGCCAGGCCGCGCTCGACGCGGCCGAGGCGGTGATGGTCGACTACGAGGACCTGCCCGCCGTGACCGACCCGCTGGTGGCGATCGCCCCCGGCGCGCCGGTGCTGTGCGACGCGGCGCCGGACAACATCGCCGCCGAGATGAACCACGGCGACGCCGCCGCCACCGCGGCCGCGTTCGCGCGCGCGGCGCACACCGTCGCGGTCGAGGTGGTCAACCAGCGCCTCGCGCCGGCGTCGATGGAGCCGCGGGTCGTGCTGGCCGAGCCGGTGGACGGCCGCGTGCAGGTGACGCTGTCCAGCCAGATGCCGACCGCGGTGCGCGACGGCGTGGCCGCCTGCCTGGGCCTGGCGACCGACGCGGTGCGCGTGCTGGTGGGCGATGTCGGCGGCGGCTTCGGCATGAAGACCGGCCTGTACCCGGAGGACGTGGTGGTCGCCTTCGCGGCGCGCACGCTCGGCCGGCCGGTGCGCTGGTGCGCTACGCGGCTCGAGGAGTTCACCGCCTCGGTGCACGGGCGCGACCAGCTCACGCGCGGCGAGATGGCGCTCGATGCGGACGGCAAGGTGCTCGCGCTGCGCGTACGCTCGTTCGCCAACGTGGGCGGCTACGCGATGACGGTGGGCGTGGCGATCCCGCTGCTGGTGGGCCCGTGGGTCACGACCAGCATCTACCACGTGCCGGTGATCGACCTGAAGCTCACCGCGGTGATGACCAACACCACGCCCACCGGCGCCTACCGCGGTGCCGGCCGGCCCGAGGCGATCTACCTGACCGAGCGGCTGATGGACGCGGCCGCGCGGGCGATGAAGCTCGACCCGGCCGTGCTGCGCCGCCGCAACCTGCTGCGGCCGGAGCAGTTCCCCTACACCAACCCGATGCAGCAGGTCTACGACGTCGGCCAGTTCGAGAAGATCCTCGACCAGGGCCTGGCGCTGGCGGACTGGCACGGCTTCGCGGCGCGCCGTAGCGAATCCAGGGCACGCGGCAAGCTGCGCGGCCGCGGCATCGCCAGCTTCCTCGAGTGGACCGGTGGCGGCGCGCTCGGCGAGCAGGTGACGGTGAACGTGCGCGCCGACGGCATCATCGAGCTCGCCACCGCGACGCAGGCGATGGGACAGGGCATCGCGACCAGCTTCGCGCAGCTCGCGGTGGACGTGTTCGGCGTGCCGATCGAGCAGATCCGCGTGCTGCAGGGCGACACCGACCGCGCCAACGGCTTCGGCAGCGCCGGCTCGCGTTCGCTCTTCACCGGCGGCTCGGCGGTGCGGGTGGCCTCCGAGCGCACCGTCGAGACGGCGAAGAACTTGGCCGGCGAGGTGCTCGAGGCCTCGGCGCGCGACATCGAGTACCACCAGGGCCGCCTGACGATCGCCGGCACCGACCGCGGCATCGGCCTGTTCGAGCTGGCCGGCCGCCAGCCCGGTGGGCGCATCAGCGTGGCCGGCAGCGCCACCGCCGGCGCACCGAGCTGGCCGAACGCCTGCCACGTGTGCGAGGTCGAGGTCGACCCGGAGACCGGCGCGGTCGAGATCGCGGCCTACGCCTCGGTGAACGACATCGGGCGCGTCGTCAGCCCGGTGATCGTGCGCGGCCAGATCGAGGGCGGCGCGGTGCAGGGCATCGGGCAGGCGCTGTCCGAGAAGGTGGTCTACGACGAGAACGGCCAGCTGCTGACCGCCAGCTTCATGGACTATGCGCTGCCGCATGCGGACGGCTTCCGCGGCTTCAAGACGGTGTTCGACACCTCGGTGCCCTGCACGACCAACGTGCTGGGCGTGAAGGGCGTGGGCGAGCTCGGCACCATCGGCGCCACGCCGGCGGTGGTGCTGGCGGTGATCGACGCGCTGGACGCCGCCGGCCTGGGCCGCGACGCCGAGAAGGTGCAGATGCCGCTGACCGCCCCGACCGTCTGGCGCGCGCTGCAGCGCGATTTCGATCGCGTCGGGCTGCCCTGATCAGCCCCGGGTTGCCGCCTCGAGCGCCTCGACCAGCTCGGCCAGCGCGTCGGCCAGGGCCTGGCCGGCCGGCACCGTCTCGGCCGCCGGCCGGCGCGCTGCCAACATGTGTTCCAGCGCCAAGGCCAGCTCCGCCACGCGGCGTGCGCCGATCGTCGTCGCGGCCCCTTTGAGCGAATGGGCCAGCTGGCGCAGGGCCGCCGGATCGCCGCGCTGCAGCTCGCATCGGATCCCGGGCAGCTGGGCGCGGTAGTGCGCGGCGAACCGGCGCAGCACGCGCCGCATCAGCGGGCCGGGCCCGCCGAGCAGGCGCTGCGCCTCCTGCGTGTCGATGCCGGGGATGTCCGCAGTCATGGCGGGCGCGGCCGGTGCCGGCGCCGCCGCGGGCGGCGCCTCGGCGGCGTCGCTGCCCGGCAGCCAATGCAGCAGCATGTCGTAGAGCTGGTCCGGGTCGACCGGCTTGGCCACATGGCCGTCCATGCCGGCGGCCAGGCAGGCGGCGCGGTCCTCGCCGAAGGCGTTGGCCGTCATGGCCAGGATCGGCAGGTGACCGTCGGGTTCGCTGGCGCGGATGCGGCGCGTCGCCTCCAGGCCGTCCATGCCGGGCATCTGGATATCCATCAGCACCAGGTCGAACTGCTCGTGCTGCAGCCACTGCAGCGCCTCCACGCCGTTGCCGGCCACCTCGACCTGGAGACCGACCCCGCGCAGCAGCTGCACCGCCACGTCCTGGTTGACCGGGTTGTCCTCCACCAGCAGCAGGCGTGCGCCGGCGCAGCGCCGGCGCAACTCGCCGGCCGGGTCCGGGCGCGGCGGCAGCGCGGCGTCTTCGGCCGGCACCCTGGCCCGGCCGAACTGCGCGCTGAACCAGAACTCGCTGCCCTGGCCGGGCGTGCTGCGCACGCCGACGCCGCCGCCCATCATGTGGGCCAGCCGGTGGGTGATGGCCAGGCCGAGCCCGGTGCCGCCGAAGCGGCGGGTGGTCGAGGCATCGGCCTGGGTGAACGGGTCGAACAGCTGGTCGAGCTGGTCCGGCGCGATGCCGATGCCGGTGTCGCGCACGGTGAAGCGCAGCAGCGGGCCGTCCGCGCCGTCGCCCAGGCACTCGACGTGCAGCCCGACGCCGCCGTGCTCGGTGAACTTGACGGCGTTGCTGAGCAGGTTGAGCAGCGCCTGCAGCAGCCGGGTGGGGTCGCCGCGCAGGGCGTCGGGCACGTCGCCGCCGTCCAGCGTCAGCGCCAGCCCCTTGGCCTGCGCACGCTCGGCGATCAGCATGCGGCAGCGCTCCAGCACGCCGGCCAGCGAGAAGTCGATCTGCTCCAGCGCGAGCCGGCCGGCTTCGATCTTGGACAGGTCGAGGATGTCGTCGATCACCTGCAGCAGGTGGCCGGCGGCATCCGACACCTTGTCCAGGCGCTCCAGCTCGACCGGGTCGTGCGCGTCGCGGCGCAGCAGGTGGTTCAGGCCGATGATCGCGTTCATCGGCGTGCGGATCTCGTGGCTCATGTTGGCCAGGAACGCGCTCTTGGCGCGGCTCGCGGCCTCGGCGTTGTCGCGCGCGCGCATCAGCTCGGCGTTGGCGGCCTGCAGCTGCAGCTCCGCCTGCTTGACCTCGGTGATGTCGGCCACCAGGGCCAGGAAACCGCGCACCTGGCCGTCCACCACGTCGGGGATGTAGCTGGCCAGCACGTGCATGCTGCGCCCGTCGTCGCTGCGGATCAGGCGCTGGAAGCGCTGCGGCTGGCCGCGCAGCGCGGCCTCGACCTGGTCGCGCACGGCGTCCCAGCGCGGGCCGAGCACGTCGCGCAGGTGCAGACCGACGATCTCGTCGGTACCGCGCGCGAACCACTCGCGGTAGGCGCGGTTGGCGAAGCGGCAGCGCAGCCGGTGGTCCCAGTAGGCGAGCAGGCCGGGCTGGTTGTCGGCCACGGTGCGGATGAAGCGTTCCTGCTCGACCAGGGTCTCGTTCAGGTGCTGCAGCTGCGCGGTGCGCGCTTCGACCAGCTGGGCCAGGTGGTGGCGGTGCGCCTCGAGTTCGGTGGCCAGGCGGCGCTGCTCGCTGACCTCGCGTGCGATGCCGAACATGCCGATCACGGCGCCGGACGCGTCGCGCAGCGGGCCCTTGATGGCCTGGTAGTGGGCCCGGCCGTGCGTGGTGTCGAGATGCTCCTCGTAGCTGCGGATGTGCCCCTCGTCCATCACGCGCGCGTCGTTGGCCATGATGTCCGCCGCCTGGGCGGGTGGGAGCAGCGTGCGGTCGTCGCTGCCGAGGATCGCCTCCATCGGCTTGCCGATGGCCTGTGCCGCGGCCCGGTTGCACATCAGATAGCGGCCGGCACGGTCCTTGGCGAAGATGGCGTCGCCGGAGCTGTCGGCCACCGCCTGCAGGAGCGCGGCGTCGCGCAGCTGCTCGCGCTGGCGGTCGCGCTCCAGGCGCGCCTCGGCGTGGGCGCGCCGGGTGCGCCAGGCGACCGCGACCGTGTACAGGCTGAGCAGCGCCAGCGCGCCGGTCGCGGCGATCCAGGCTCCCTGGCGTGCGACACGCGCCAGCACCTCGGCGCGGTCGACGCGTGCGATCACGTACCAGTCGGCGCCCGGCACCGGCTGCACCGCGCCGTACACCGCGGTGCCGCGGTAGTCGCTCCCCCAGTCGGCGCGGCCGAACGGCAGCTCGCCGCGGATCGCCCGGCCCGGCAGCAGCTCGGGGGCCAGCAGCGGACGCGGGTTGCTGCCGAAGGCCCCGACCAGCTGGTCGCCGACACGGCGCACCAGCGCCACGGCGACGCCGTCGCTCGAGGCCGGCGCGCCCCGCAGGCTGGGCAGCAGGCCGGTGGCGGCGTCGATGCGCAGCGCCACCGCACCGGGCCAGGGGCCGCTGCCGCTGCCGCTGCCGGCAAGCGGGGCCACCACGTCGAGCCAGAGCTCGCCGGGGCCGGCGCCCTCCGGCGCGTACAGGTCGCTGTGTGCCAGCTCACCGCCGGCCAGGGCGCGCAGCGCGGCGGCCTGCAGCGGCGCGGGGGTGGCGGCGCCGGCAGCGGGTTCGCCGGCGATCACGTGGCCGGCGTCGTCGAGCAGCAGCACGGCCTGGCTGCCGAAAGCCAGACGCATCTCCGCCGCGCGGCGCAGCAGCTGGTCGCGCGCGGCCAGGTCGCCCTGGTCGCGCCAGCGCCGCATCAGCGTCGACCACAGCGCGCTGCTGCGCGCGAAGCCGCCCTGCGCGAGCCGCTCGCGCAGCCAGTCGGCCGCGAGCGCGGCGCGCTGCGTGGCCACGGACTCGAGCTGCGCCGCGCGGCGCCGCAGTTCGTCCTGATAGGCCTGCGACAGGCCCAGGCCGGTGAGGGTGACGATCGCCGCCGCGCCCAGCACGAAGGGCCAGTGCGGCAGCGGGCGACCCGGAGCCGGCGCTGCAGGCGCCGCATCGATCCGCCGCAGCAGCAGGTACAGCAGCGCTGCCGTGATGGCAATGAAGGCCCAGCCCTTGATGGCCCCGATCGAGACCACCCACTCGCGCTCGGTGATCAGACGGTCGAGCAGCCAGTCCGAACCGAGGATCCAGGCGGCGCCGAACAGCGCATACAGCAGCGCAATGCGCAGGGCGACGCCGGACGCCGGGCGCGGGCGGTCGGCGGCCGCAGCGTCGAGGGGATTCGGGTCGGGCAAGGAAGCGGGCCACGCACAACGCAACAGTGCTGCAATGTGCCGCGTTCAGCGCCGCCGGTGAAGCGGGCAGAGCGTGCGAAGTCGACGAGCGGCAGCCGGACTGCGCGCAGCAGCCACGATGAATGACGCGGGCGGTGATTTGTCGACTTGCCGCGAGCCCGGGCGC
>KZ836147.1 GCA_003265685.1 Piscinibacter caeni
CCGCTGCTGCAGGAGCGCCGACGGCCGGGGCCGTTCCCCCGGTGGTGCCGCCGCCGGCCGCCCCGGCGGCCGCGGCGGCAGCCGGTTCCGGCGGCTGGAAGCGCTGGCTGCTGTGGGCCCTGCTGGCGCTGGTGCTGCTGTACCTGCTGTTCTTCGCCTGGAAGCGCTGCAGCGAAACGCCGGTGGCCGACGCCGGCCTGGCCGAGCAGATCGCGCAGGCCGAGGCGCGCAACCAGGCCCTGGAAGAGGAACTCGCTGCCAAGCGCAACGCGAAGCCGCAGCGCGCCTGCGTGGTCGACCCGGTGCCGCCGGCGGCCTCGGCACCCGAGCCGATCGCCTCGGCGCCCGAGCCGCCCGCCTCGCAGCCGGCACCGCCCAAGCCCGACCTGAAGCAGCGCATCGCCGAGGCCGGCAAGGACTGCAAGGCGCTCGCCGCGATGCTCAAGAACGAGTCCGAGCTGAAAGGCAGCAGCGCGCAGGCGAACGCGCTGAAGCAGCAGATCCTCGGCACGATGGCGAAGAACTGCCGCGACGAGGCGATCCGCGAGGCGAAGAACATGTGCCCGGGCCAGCGCCCGAAGGAGCTGGCGCCCGACATGGCGATCGTGTTCGACGCCTCCGGCTCGATGGACTTCAGCGTCGACGTGTCGGACGCGCAGATCAAGCAGCAGGCCGGCGCCGCCGCGGCCGAGGCGCTGATGCGCCAGTTCGGCCTGGGCGGCCTGGCCGGCGCGGCCGGCAATGCGGCGCTCGAGCGCTTCAAGCGCGAGCCCAAGCGCATCACCGTGGCCAAGCGCGCCGCACTCGGCGTGGTGCAGCGCCTGCCCTCGGACCTGAACACCGGCCTGGTGCTGGTCGAACAATGCCCGAACGCGCGCAGCATGGGCATGTACGGCCCCGGTCAGCGCGGGGCGCTGCTGGGCCAGATCCAGGGCATCGAGCCGCGCGGCGGCACGCCCCTGGCCGACGGCATCGAGAAGGGCGGCGCGCTGGTCGACGGCGTGACCAAGGACTCGACCATCGTGATCATCTCCGACGGCGTCGAGAGCTGCGGCCGCGACCCCTGCGCCGTGGCCGCCGCGCTCAAACGCGCCAAGCCGCGGCTGAAGATCAACGTGGTCGACATCACCGGCACCGGCGCCGGCAACTGCGCGGCCCAGATCACCGGCGGGCGCGTGTTCACCGCGCGCAACGCGGCCGAGGTGGTGGAGCAGATGAACCGGGCCACGCAGGACGCGATGGGCCCGGCGAACTGCAAGCCTTAGCTCTTCGTCAGCCCGGCCAGCGCGGCCTCGAGTTCCTTCTTGCGGCGCTCGAGCTCCTTGAGCCGCGCCTCCTTGGCCGCGTCGGCCTTGGGGTCGGGCGCGGCCAGCGCGTCGCCCTTGTTCTGCAGGTCGACCGACTGGGTCTCGGCCTTGACCGCGTCCATTTCCTTCTTCAACTCGTTGTAGCGCGCCTGCGAGACCTGCTTGGCCTTGAGCGCGCCGGCGAGCGCGGCGTCCTGCTTCTTCAGGTCCGACTCGAGGGCGCGGATGCGCTTGTTGTTGCGCTCGATCTCGCGCTCGCGCTGCAGCTTCTGGTCCTGCAGCGAGGTGTTCTGCGCCTGCGCGGTGGCCAGGTCGGTCTTCGCGGCGGCGATGTCGCGCTCCTGCTGGCCGCCGGCGGCCGTGTTGCGCTTGGCGTCGAGGTAGGTGTTGGCGGCGCAGCCCGAGAGCAGCAGCGCGGCGGCCGCCAGCAGCGGCGCGGGACGACGGTGATTCATGCGTGGGCTCCGCTCAGGCCCGCGACACGGCGAGCGCACGGTTGTAGTCGGCGATGTTCTGCTCGAGCTGCGCGACCTGCCGGTTCATGCGCGCGATCTCGGCGTCCAGGTCGCGCCGCTCCTGCGGCGTGCCGGCGAACTTGGCCGAGGCCTGGGTGTACTGGTCGCGGGTCTTCCTGGCCTGCACCAGCGTGCTGTTCATCGACTCGATGTTCTGCACCTCGCGCTGGCGCGCCGCCTCGGCCTGCTCGGTGCTGATGCGCTTGGCCCTCAGGTCGTTGCCCAGCGAGGCCAGGCGCGACTTGCCTTCGTTGAGCACGGCGCCGGAGCTGTCGAGGTAGGCCTGCAGCTTCTGGTTGTCCTGCCGCACGTCGGCCGCGGCGGCCTGCAGCGCGCGGATCTCGCTGCGGCCGTTCTGCTCCTTCTTCGCCGTGACGTAGCCGTCGATGCCGCCGATCGTGCCGCCGACCACCGCGCCGCCCACCGCGGCGTTGCGCACTTCCTTCTTGTTGCCGCCGGTGGCCAGCGCGATCAGCGCGCCCGCGGCCGCGCCGGCCAGCGCGCCGGTGAGGATGCCGCCGATCACGGTGTTGTTGAAGCGCTCGGAATCGGCGCGCATCTGCTGCTCGGCCGGCGTCAGCTGCGGGGCCGGCGCGCCGGTGCCCTGGGTCGAACCGGTCTGCATCGGCCCGGTCGTCTGGCAGGCGCTCAACGAGACGAGCATGGCCGAGGCCACCGCGCTGCAGATCAGACGTTGCGTGAAGAGCGATCTCATTTCCGGGTTCCTTCGAGCTTGGCCAGTTCGTTCACCAGCGCCGACTTGTCGACCGGCTTGCCCGAGCGCACGCCCTGGCTGGTGCGGACGACCAGATCGACCAGCGGTCCGTAGCCCGGCACGTTGCGGGCCTCGAACTCGCGCTTGAGGATCTCTCCCTGGGCGGTGGTCGAAGGCGCGGGGAAATCTAGACCGATCTGTTTCAGGGTGTCAATCATGTAGTTGAGGGTCGCGTCGAGATTGGACTTGCTGGCCGCGAGGTTGGCCTCGGCGTCCTTCTGCAGCTGGCCGGTGAGCAGCTTGACCGTGGCCTCGGACTGGCGGATGCGACGCTGGTCCTCGATGATCTTCTGCGCCAGGTAGGCCCCGACGCGGATCTCGCTCTTGGCCGAGCGGTCGCGCTGCTCGTTGCGGGTCTGGATGTTGGCCTTGATGACACCGCCCACGCCCTCGATGCGCTTCTTCAGCGCCGGGTCGCTGACGGCCTTGGCCAGCGCCTCGACCTCCTTGACCGGATCGGCCAGCGCCTGGGCCGCCGCACCACCGTCGGACGAGGGCAGCTTCTCCCATGCGGTGCGCACCGCCTGCAGCCGCGCGGGCGTGGGCAGCGAGCCCGGCACCAGCACCAGGCGGAAGCCGGTGGCCTTGTCGCGCCGCTCGCCGTTCTTGTCCACCGGCACGTACTCGGTGCGCGCGGCGGCGCGGATGTCGGCCAGCGCGGTGCGGAAGTCGCCGCCCTTGACCGTGTAGCCGCCGGCCTGGCCGTGCAGGCGCGAGTGCTTGTTCAGGCGGAACGCATCGAGCACGAACTCGCCGGCATTGCCCAGCATGTCGTGCAGTCCGAGCGGGTTGGGCTTGAGCAGGCCGACCGCGTTCAGCTCGTTGTTCGAGGAGTCGGTGCCGGCATGCCAGACGTAGCGCTGCGGCCCCTCGGGCATCGGGAACATCACCTGCTCGAAGGTGGTGGCATCCACCGCCACGCCGCCGCGCGCGGCGAACTCCCACTCGGCCTCGGTGGGCAGGCGCACGAAGCCGGGCGCGCCGTCCTCGGCGGGCAGCTTGGCCAGCGCGTTCTTGACCAGCCACTCCGAATAGCGGCCGGCGAAGTAGGCGGCCTCGTTCCAGCTCAGCGCGGTCTTGGGCAGCCGGCCCTCGTCCTTGACGGCCGGGCAGCTGGCGCCGAGCGCGTCGTACTGCAGCGCGGTGACCTCGTACTTGCCGATCAGGTAGTAGCGCTGGTTCTTGGTCGCGGTGTCGACGAAGCCGCCGCCGACGTAGTCGTTGCGGCTCGCCTCCACGTAGGCGAAGCGCGGCTCGGGCCCGCCGAGCTGCACGCGGCGGTCGTCCAGCACGTCGGCGCTCGGGATGACCACGCGGCGGAACGCCATCGCGCCGCCGCAGGGCATGGGCAGCAGCACGTCGTCCTTCATCGGCGCGGGGTTGGACTGTGCCGGCGGCCAGGGCGACTGCGCCCAGGCGGCCAGCGGCAGCATCAGCAGCGCCGCACCCGCGCGCCAGCGCATGCGGTGAGGGTCATTGCTCGCGCAGTTCATCGGCAGCCTCCACGTTCGATGCACGCCACCCGCCCGCCAGGGCCGGCAGCACGGAAATCATCATGGCGGCCAGCGTGCCGGCGGCCACCGCGGCCGCGCCCAGCCGCACCGCCGCCTCGCCGACCGCCAGGTGGGCGGCGAAGTAGGTGTTGATCGCCAGCGCCGCGAGAGCGTAAACGCCCAGCGCCAGCAACGCGCCGACCAGCGCCACCGCGACCGCGTGCACGCAGGGCAGCGCCACCAGCCAGGCGCGGCCGTGGCCGGTGAGCTTCAGCAGCGCGTACTCGCGCCGCTTGCGGCGCAGGTCGGCGATCTGCAGCGCGGCCAGCGCGATCACCGCGCCGCTCAGCGTGATCGCCGCCACCAGCCCGAGCACGGTGCGCAGGTTACGCTGCAGGCCGAGCGTGGAGGCGATCTCGCGCGCCCGGGTGTGGGTCGACACGCCCTCGGACTCGAGCCGCGCCGCCAGCGCCTCGACCTCGCGGATCGAGGTGGCGTAGAGCCGGAACATCGGGTGCACCTCGCGCGGCGGCGGCGGGCCCGAGCCGGCGTCGCCGAGGCCTTCGACGCGGTAGCCGTCGCGCCAGGACTCGATCGCCTCCAGCAGCGCCGGCGCGGCCAGCGCGGCACGGCCGTCGGAGGCGGCCAGCGGCAGCACGCCGGCCACCGTGACCGCCAGCGCCGCGGTCTCGCTGCGGCCTTCGCGTTCGCGCTGCAGCGGCAGGGTGAGCGCCGTGCCGGCCTGCGCGTTCAGGCGCCGCGCGGCCTCCTCGGTCAGCACCAGGCCGCGGCCGGTGGGGGGCGCGGCGCCGCCCAGCAGTGGGTCGCCGGCGGCGGTGGCGCGCAGGTCGACCGTCACCGGCGCGTTCGCGCCCTCGCTGAACAGCTCCACCAGGGCGGCGGCCGAACGCACGGTCGGAATCACGAAGCCCACCTCGGGCCAGCGCCGCACGCGCTCGAACCAGGCCGCGTCGAAGCGGTTCGCGCCGGTGGCCGCGGGCACCAGCTCGCGCATCAGCGGGTCGCGGTCCTGGCGCTCGATCAGCGTGCCGATCACGCCGCGCTCCAGGCCCCACAGCGTCCACAGCGGGGCGAGCGTCGCGGCCAGCACGCAGGCCGCGCAGGCCGCCAGCCAGCGTTCGTGCCACAGGTCGTGCCAGGCCAGGCGCAGCAGTTGCGACAGGCGCAGTCGCGGCCCGCTGCTCATGCCGCCTCCTCCAGCACCACGGCGTGCGCCTGCACCACGCAGGCCCGCAGCGGCACGCCCTTGTCGCGCAGCAGGTCGAGGTCGTGGCTGACGATCACCAGCGCCGCGCCGCTGTCGCGCGCCAGCGCGAGCAGCAGGTCGAGCGCCGCGGGCGCGTGGTCGACGCCGAGCGAGGCGGTCGGCTCGTCGGCCAGCAGCAGCGCCGGCCGGTGCGCCAGCGCACGTGCGATCGCCACGCGCTGGCGCTGCCCGATCGAGAGCTGCGCCGGGCGGCGCTCGCCGAGGCCGCGCAGGTCGAGCGCCGCGAGCAGGTGCTCGACCCAGGCCTCGTCGCGCGCGCCGAGCAGGCGCTGCGCCAGGCGCACGTTCTCGCTCACCGTCAGGCTGGGCAGCAGGCCGCCGGTCTGCAGCACCACGCCGACGTGCACGGCGCGCAGCGCGGTGCAGGCATCGACCGCGCCGCGCTGCCACAGCGACGCGACGTCGCTGCCCTGCAGCTCGAAGCGCGCCACGCGCGTGGGCCGGCGCAGCAGCGCGAGGATGTCGATCAGCGTGCTCTTGCCGCAGCCCGAGGGTCCGACGATGCCCAGCACCTGTCCCGGCGCAAGGGCGAGCGTGCCGACCTCGATCGCGAACGCCCCGTCGCCGGCACGCTGGTAGCGCAGGCCCTCGAGGCGGAGCACCTCGTTCATCAGGGCAGCGAGTCGATCGGGACCGGGAACACCTTGTCGCCGTCGGAGGCCGCCGGGTTCAGCTTGACCCAGCGGTCGACGTCGTCGTGGAAGCGCTGGTACAGCGCGACCAGCGACTTGAGGTTGTCGATGATGGCCTGCGACTGGCCCACGCTCATGTTGGTCCAGGTCGAGAAGTCGATGCCCATCACCTGGCTCTGGTAGGGCAGGCCCTCGAGGTACTCGCCCATCAGGCCGGCCTCCTCGAGGTTCTTCGCCTTGCCCTGGCCGAGCTTGCTCGGGTCGCGCCCCATCGCCACCGCGGCGCTGCGCAGTTGGTTGAAGAAGCTGCCCGGGTCGAGCTGGGTCTTCTCGTAGGCCTCGACCAGCCGGCGCACGGTGGACTGCAGGTCCGACAGCTGGTTCTTCGTGAGCAGCACGCGCACCGTGAAGGCCGGGATCTCGCGGTTGCGCACGTCGCGGTCGCTCGCCCAGGCCTCGAACATCGCCGGCGACTTGACACCCTGCTGGCGGCCGAGGAAGGCCAGCACCATCGCGCGGCCGACCGCATCCACCGACTCCTGCACCGCGTCGCCCTTGGCGGCCGGCGCGGTGGCCGGCGCGGCGAGCGTCTTCTGCGGCGCCTTGACCTGGTCGACCAGTGCGCTCGCCATGTGCTTCACGCCGGCCTCGAAGCGCGCCGGGTCGCCCGCCTCCACCGGGAAGTACAGCGCCCCCTTGCCCGGCCAGGCCGACAGGCGCTTGTACTGCGCCTCGGCAAGCGCGTGGTCGGCCTTGCCCTCGGGCGTCTTCAGGTGCATCGCGTAGATCGCGACGCCGCGCTCCTGCGCATGCGCGCGCATCTGGTCGGTCGACAGCTTCGTCGAGGCGAACGGCGAGTTGCCTTCGCGTGCGCTCGCGTCGCTGATGAACACGATGTAGCGGCCGCCGAAGTTGTTCCAGTTGATCTTGCGCAGCGCGTCGTCCAGGCCGGCGTAGGAATCCTCGGCGTAGGCGCGTGTCGAGTTCTGCGTCGCCTTGACGCCCTGGATGGCGGCGAGGAACTGCTCGCGCGCGGTCTGGTTCGGGTCGGCGAACACCTTGGCCAGGTACTCCATGCCCTTGGCCTTGGACGGATCGTCCTGGAAGGCGACCAACCCGAAGCGGATGCGGTTGCCGACCTTGGCCGCCTCGGCCTGCTTGAGCACCTCTTCCATCGCGGCGCGGGTGCGGTCGATGTAGGGCTGCATCGAGGAGGTGGCGTCGATCACGAACACCACCGCGGCATTGAAGTTGTCGATGCCGGTGCTGTTGTCGACCGCCTGCGCCGGCTGCGCCACCGGCGCATCGCGTGTCACCGAGGCCACCTTGACCACGCGCGCACGGTGGCCGGTCTTCAGCACGGTGGAGGCGGCCTCGAGCACCGGCAGCAGGTAGAACTGCTTCTGCAGGTCGACGAACTTGTCGGGCTCGGCGGCGATCACCGGGTGCGTCGGCCCGAGGTTGCCCTTGGCGCCGATCTCCTTGAGCAGCTTGCTGGTCTCGGCGGCGGCGTTGTCGGCGTTGATGAAGTCGGTCAGGCCCTGGCGCGCGCGGAAGAACAGCACGCGCTCGCGGTTGGTCGGCACCGCGAAGCTGAGCGTGATCATGTGCTTCCACGGCACCGTCGCATCGGCGGCCAGCCAGCCCTGCGTGCGGCCGTCGCTGCCCGCGCCCACCAGCAGCCAGGGCTTGCCGGCGGCTTCCGCGCGTTCGTAGACGAAGAACACCGAGAACGGCTCGAGCGGCTTGCCCGCGGCGTCACCCGCCTTCGCGGCGAGCAGCGCGCCGGGGCGCGTGAGCACCTTCTGGAACAGCGTCTTCTTGCCGTCCATCAGCAGCGGCGCCTTGGCCTGCGCCCACAGCGGCGGTGCGCTCAGCGAACCCCCCAGCCCGGCCAGCGCGAACAGCTCGCGGCGTCGGATCGGCATCTCGTCGTTCTCCCTGAAGTCAGCGCGCGAGTTCTTCCTTGGCCAGCGCGTGGCCCTGCTCGGCCGCCTTGCGCAGCCACGCCAGGCCCTGCTCGGGCCCGTCGGCCGCATCGGTGCGGCCGAGCTTGAGCAGCATGCCGTAGCGGTACTCCGATTCGGCGTCGCCCGCCTCGGCGGCCTGCTTGTGCCAGCGCGCCGCCTCCATCGGGTTGGGCGCCGGCAGCGGGCTCTTGTCCTTGGACCAGGTGTCCGGGTCGTAGAAGGTGCCCAGCACCCGCGCCGAGCCGTTGTCGCCCTTCTCGGCGGCATAGCGGTAGAGCAGGAACTGGCAGTCGAGCAGCGCACCCTTCTTGGCGAGCTTGTCGGCTTCGCCCTTGGCCGCCGCCGGCTCGGGATTGCTCGCGACCAGGCGGCGGCAGGCGTCCATCGTCATCGCCTGCCCCGGCGCACCGGGCATCAGGAAGTAGCCCGCCACGCCGCCCACCAGCGCCAGCAGAACGACGACCGGGATCAGCCACTTCTTGCCCGAGGGCGCCGGTGCCGGTGGCGGCTCGATGGGTGGTGCGACCGGCGGGGGATCCACCGGTGCCTCGAACACGGGCTCGGCCGGCGGCAGCGCCTCCACCACCGGCGCCGCAGCCGCCTCGACCACCGGCGGCAGCGGGTCGGCGGTGCCTGTCGGCGGTGCCACCAGCGGGCCGCGCGGGCCGGCCGGCGGTACCCAGCGGGTCGGCTTGCTGGTCGGCCGGCGCAGCGTGGTCGGCACGGTGAACACCTCGTCCAGCTCCACGCCCTCGGCCTGGCGCAGGCGCAGCTTGTAGGGCTGGTTGGCGCGCAGGTGGTAACTCACGCCGTAGTCGATCTCCAGCCACAGCGCATTGCCCTGGCGCCGCGGAGCGAGCGGGTGGAAACGGTAGACCGAGGTGCTCCAGGGCTCGTCCGGGTTGCGCGGGTCGAGGTAGCGCTCGGTCGGCCCGGGCTGGATGATCGAGATCTCCAGGTCCTCGGGCCGCGTCAGCGGCGCCACGCCGGGCCCGCTGACCTGGAAGGCGGCGGTGCCGGGCGGATGCTGGTCGATCTGGATCAGGCGGGTCGGCATGGTGCGCGGCGGTGAGTCTGCGAGCGGATGTTAACGGCGGCTCCGGCGTGCTACGCCTTGACCTGCGTGGCCGGCGCCATCTCGACCAGGATGTCGCCCAGCGCGCGGTTGTCCTCCTCCTCGATCTCGCGGCCGCCGGCGAAGCTGATGTTGTCCAGCCCGAGCTGCCGCAGCGCCACGCCCCAGTCGAGGAAGTAGTCGCGCTCCAGCGGCGCACGCGTCGGCCCGAGCGCCGGGATCGAGCCGCGCGGCGGCAGCGGCGGCGCCGGGAACACGCCGCGCAGGCGCGGCTTGGGCGGCTCGGGCACCGCCGGGCGCTCGAGCGCCGGCAGCTCGCCGAAGCCGAGGTGCGACACGTAGTCGTTGATGATCATCGCGGCGATGCCGGCGGCGCGGTCGGCCACCTCGTCCCAGCGCACGTTGGCCGCCGCCACCTGGGTGCGGATGCGCTCGGCGATGCGTTCGATCAGCAGGTTGCGGTGCGCGCCGATCACCAGTTCGTCGGCCAGCGCGATGACCAGCGGCGCGTCCAGCCCCATCGCCGTCAGCGCCTGGGCGTCGCTCGCCAGGCCGCGCACGCGCTCGGTCCACAGGTTCAGCACGTGGGTGGCGAAATGGTCGGAGCGGTCGCGCTGGCGGCGCGGCGGCGGCGGGGCCGCGACGGCCTGCGCGCTCGCCTCGGTGGAGGTGTCGGCCCAGGGATCGTCCCACGGGTCGGGCTCGGCGCCGGCCTCGGCCGCCGCGGCCGGGGCCACCTCCTCGATCTTCAGCGAGGCCACGTTGAGGAACGCGCCGCGCACGTCCGCCTCGACCAGCTTCATGCACGCCAGCAGCTGCGCGAAGTTGCGGAACGCGCGGTCGTTGCAGACCTTGTAGAGCCGGCGCCGCAGGTTCATCAGCTCGGCTTCCTTCTCCTTGCGCGAGGCGTCGTCGCCGGCCTGGTAGAAGCGGCGCAGCCGGCCGTCCAGCAGCACCGCCATGTCGACCAGCCGGCCGGCCAGCTGGCGCGTCTTGAGCGTCGGCGAGAGCACGCGCTCGAGGTTGTCGACCAGGAAGCTGACGCCGCCGTCGTTGAAGCTCATCGCCGAGTCCCACGCGAGGCCGGGGTCGCGGAAATGCTTCTTCGCCTTCTCGCCCTCCAGCAGGCCGGCGCGGTTGGCGGTCAGCCGCTCGCGCGCCATCGCGGCGATGCCGGTCTCGCGCCGCTCCTGGCCCTCGCCGGCGTACTCGAACACGCCGTCCAGCGGGAACTCCGGGTTGCGCAGGAAGAAGGTGTTGTTGAAGGGCTGGCCGTTCCAGTCCTGCAACCAGTCCTCCTGCTTGTAGAGCTGGTACATCGAAGCCTCGAGCCGGGTCTCGATGCGGTTGCGCAGCGCCTCGGGCGTGTCGCCCGGCTTGGGCATCAGCTCGATGTCGAACTTGGTCAGCACGAAGAACAGCGCGCAGGCGAGCTTCGAGCGCGCGACGGCCGAATCGCCGTGCGTCTGCGCGACCCAGTGGCGCACCAGCGAGCTGAGGTCCTTCACCTCGGCGTTGGAGGGCGGCATGCACAGCAGCATGCAGGTCAGCTCGCGCTCCTCGGTGTAGCGCTGGAAAAGGTACGAGACCTTGCCGCGCCGCACCATGTTGCGCACGCATTCGCTGCGCTTGTCGGGCTCGGGCGGCAGGTCGAGCATCTGCTCGCGCGAGCGCGCGCCGGGGAAGTCGAGCAGGTCGGTGTGCTCGAAGAAGGCCCAGGGCTGGTGCGCGATGACGATACGCAGCTCGGCCACCAGCGCGCACAGCGTGGCGCGCGGGATCTCCACCGGCCGGCCGTCCGCACCCTTGGCGTCGACCGGCAGCACCTTGAGCAGGTCCTTCTGGTCCTCCGGCGTGCCGAGGTGGTCCTTCAGGATGTCGACGTCGATGATGCTGCGCGCGCGCGGGATCAGGCACTCGATCGTGGCGCGCGCGTTGGCGGCGTGGCCGAGCTTGTCGAGCGCGGCCTGCATCAGCACGAACAAGTCGGTGATGTCCTTGCCCTTCGCGCCCCCCCACAGCAGCGCATAGAGCTCGGTGCGCTGCGGCGTGCCGAGGCGGTGGCCGAAGCGCGTCAGCGCGTCCCAGTAGCCGGCGCGCGACAGCGGGCCGATCGAGGTGGAGTAGTTCGCCTTGAAGTACTCGCCGATGTCGAACATCAGGATCTCGTCCAGGTGCGGCTGCACCTGCCCGGCGGCAGCCTCCAGGCGCACCAGCACGCTGCGGATGTCCTCCTCGCTGGGCAGGCCGAGCTTGCGGTTGTGCTGGTCGAAGTCGGACAGGAAGCTGTTGCCCAGGATCTTCACCAGGTCGGTCTCGGTCAGCAGGCGCAGCTCGACCGGGAAGGCGGTGTCGGTCGTGCCCTTGACGATGGTGAAGCGGGTCACCAGGCCGGTGGCCTCCTTGCCGCCCTCGGGGTTGATCTCCTGGATGAAGTTGGTCAGCCGGCCGGGGAAGTCGACGATCAGCGGCTGGTCCTTGCTCTTGCCGAGCACCGAGACGAGGTAGGACTTGCCGGCCTGGCTCGGCCCGAACACACCCGCACTGTTGCGCCGGCCGGAGGAGGAGGCGAGCTTGCGCGCCAGGTTCTCGGCGCGCCGCGTGGCCTCCACCAGCGAATGCTCCTCGTTGGCCACCGAGGTGGCGCTGCCGGCGAGCCGCGTGACCCAGCCGCGCGCCTTGCGGCTGGCGGATTCGAGCGACTTGGCGCCGTCGTGCAGCGCCTGTTGGATCGGATCGATCATCGTGTCGTCCCTCTCAGCTTCCCAGGAGGATGCCGGTGTCCAGCCAGTAGCCCTGCTGGTGGCTGATGGTCTGCAGGCGCAGGCGCAGCTTGTCCTTGGGCACGGTACGGTCCTCGCGGTCCCTCACGGTCTTGATCTCGAGGTTCGGGTTGTCCAGGTACACCTCCTGGGTGACCTTGTCCTGCACCCGGTTCCCGGCGCGCCGCAGCGTGATGCGCAGCGGCGTCTGCGGGTTCAGCGCGCGCGCGTCGTCGGGCGAGGCGTAGTCGATGTGGTAGAGGCGCGAGCCCGGCCACCAGTCCACCGGCAGCTGGCGGAAGCCCAGCGGCATCGGCCCGCGGAACTCGAAGGCGCGGTCCTCCGGCAGCTCGTAGTTGAGGTTGTCCAGGTCGAGGTCGTCGAAGAACTCGTCGTCCTTCAGCAACCGGTTGGTCTGGTCGAGCTTGCCGAAGTAGCGTGCGGTCGAGCGCGGACGCAGCTGGTCGGAGCGGAAGTTGAAGTTCTGCAGCCCGCCGTTGCCCAGCAGGCAGATCATCGCGCCCACCGCGGCGGTGGTCTTGGGGTCGCCCACCGTGGCGCGGAAGTCGCGGAACGGGTACCACTGGCCGACCCGGAACAGGTGCAGCGGCAGCACGCGGTGCGAGGGCAGCGCCGCGCTCTCCTCGAGGATCGCGCGCACCGCCGGCAGGCGCGAGGTGCGGCCCGAGAGGATCAGCATGTCGCAGCGGTAGCGGTGCACGATCTCGCCCAGCGCCTGCAGCATCTCGAGGAACACGCTGCGGATGGTGCGGTCGATGTCGGGCAGCGAGATCTCGAATTCCATGTCCTGCAGCCTGAAGTCCTTCGCGCCGAACTTGCCCAGCTCGGTGTTGAAGTAGGCGAGCAGCTCGGGCGTGGGCAGCGTGTCGAGGGTGAAGAAGTCGGCGAAGCGGCGCACCGTCACCGGCGCCGGCTGCAGCGCGTCGTAGCCCTCGTACTCGGCCAGCAGGCCGAGCGCGATCGGCGCGGCGATCTGCGCCGCGAACTGCTGGCGCCGCACCAGCTCGACCGCCTTCATGTCGCCGCGGTCGCCGCCGATCAGCTGGTTGAGCGCGTAGTCGGCGCGCTCGCCCATGCCCAGGGCGCGCAGCTTCTTGAGGATCGGGTCGACCACGTGCTCGCGCACCACGCGCAGCAGCGCGTCGTCGCCGGCCAGGTTGAAGCCCTCGCGGAACTCCTGCAGCGGCGTCAGCGTGACGTTGGCGCCCGGCTTGCCGTCCACCGCCACCGAGGTCACCACCAGGTCGGTGGTGCCGCCGCCGAGGTCGATGGTGGCCAGCCGGAAGCCGTCGCCGGCGGCCGGGTCGAGCTGGTTGTCGGGGTGGCGCACGCTGCGGAAGAAGGCCCGCGCGTCGCCCGAGTAGTTCAGCGCCACCTGCGTGTAGAGGTAGACCGCCTGCGTGGCGGTGGCCTCGTCCCACTGCAGGATGACCTCGGGGCCGAGGTCCTCGCGCTCGGCGCGGATGCGGCCCTCGGTGGTGTAGGCCATGTAGGCGCTGCCGTCGTCGCGGTACTGCAGCTGCGCCAGGCCGAGCGAGAGGTAGGCCATGTCGCGCGCCGCCTCGGCCTGCTCCTTCAGGATGTGGCGCTCGGCCAGCGGCATCGCCGTCGGCATGGTCATGATGATGCGGCGCAGGCGGCGCGGCAGGTTGGCGTTGGCCGGGCGGCGCAGCCGGTGCATCGGCGAGTTCATCATCGAGATCGCCTGCACGAAGATCTCGGCCAGCGCGAAGGCGGTCAGGTTGCGCCGCGAGTACAGCGCGCGGATCGCCGGGAAGCCCTTGTCGGGCTTGTGCTCGAGGGTCTCCGGCTTGATGCGGTGCAGCGGCTCGCCGAGGTCGTTGACCAGCGTCGTGAAGGCCACCCCGGTGGCGTAGTCCGACTGACCGGCCTCGGTGGTGGCGGCGTTGAAGCGCCAGGAGTCGCGCCGCGCGTCCTCGTCCCACAGGTAGCGCTTCGGGCTCGACAGGCCCGACGAGCCCTCGGTGCCCGAGCGCCGCGCGGCCAGCCGCGCCGCCTCCACGCCGACCCGCACCACGGTCGGCCAGCCGAAGGCCTCGGAGCGGCCGCTGCGGATCGACAGGTGGTCGCGCCCGAACTGCGCGCGCGCGAACTCGAAGCGGCTCGGGAACGGGTCGTCGTAGACATGCTCGGCGCGGCTCAGGTCGCGCAGCTGCAGCTTGATCGACTTGGTGATGTCGACGCCCAGCGCCTCCGGGTCGGTCTCGATCAGCAGGCCGCAGCTGCGCGAGTTGCCGAGGTCGAGCACCAGGTCGACGTCGATCGGCGGCGTGCGCGGCTCGGTGATGCGGTCCACCAGCTGGAAGGCGGGCACGATGTCCAGGCTGTGCAGCAGGTCGACGAAGGCCTTGTAGCGCGCCACGTGCTCGTTGCTGCCCTGCATCTGGTCGTGCACCTCCTCGTCCGACAGCGCGCGGGCGCTGTACTGGCGACGCCGGCGCTCCTCGCGCTCGAGCATCTCCTTGAAGGTCTCGTAGCACCAGTCCTTGACCCAGCTCTCGGCGTAGTACCAGTCCACCGCGTCCTGCGGGCCGGGCAAGGCGAACTTGTGGCCGTTGCGCGCGTCGCCGGGCGAGGGCGCGAGGTAGGCCTCGCTCTCGATGAACTCGAGCAGCGTGGTGTCGCAGGCGATCACCAGGCGGTAGGTGTTGCCGTCCGGATCGGGCTCGTCGAGCTTGGACAGGTAGGCGCGCGCCCAGTTGGTCGGCCCGCGGTGGTAACCCTGCGCCTCGCGGCGCAGCAGCGGCAGCGGCATCCAGACCCGGTTGAACATCTGCTCGAGCGACTTCAGGTCGGTCGAGTAGGACTCCACGCCGCGCGGCTCCTCGTCGCCGCGGCGCACGCACGGCGGCGTGTTCTCGTTGTTCAGCGTCGTGCGCGGGTCGAACCAGCCCCATTCGCGCGGCACCTCGGTGCCCTTGCCGATCGAGAAGCCGAAGTCGAGGAACTGCACCCCGGTGCCCGGGATGAGCGGCACGACCTCGTGGAATTTCATCAACTCGTTGAATGCCATGGTGGGCGTCCGTGTGCGGTTCAGGGCGGGCGGGTCAGGGCTGGCAGGTCACTGGCGCTTCATGCCCATGTAGTAGCGGCTGCCGTCGGCGTTGACACCGTAACACTGGGTCTGGCCGCTCTGCTCCTTCTGGCACTCGATCTTGGGGGCGCCGTAGGAGCTGCCGTCGTTGCACGGGATCGACTGGTTGCCCTGGATGCCGAGCTTGCCGCCGGCCATGCGCCCGGTCACAGCGCCCTGGCAGACCACGCCGTCGGGCCGGCGCACCGAGACCTCGCCCTGCCCGTCCTTGCCGAAGCGGAAGCCCAGGTCCAGCGGCTGCTGCGTGCGCTTGTCGACCAGCCCCTCGCCGGCCTTCCACTGGCCCTCGAGGAAGTCCATCTTCTTCTGCGCGTNCGCCGGCCTTCCACTGGCCCTCGAGGAAGTCCATCTTCTTCTGCGCGTTCGGGTCGTCGGGCATCTTCATCGACTTCGGGTCGGGCGGCAGCGGCGGGTCGGTCTTGCCCTTCGGGTCCTTCGGATCCTTGGGCGGCTTGGCCGGGTCGTCCTTCGGCTCGGGCGGCGGAGGCGGCTCGGTCTTGGGCGGCTTGTCCTCGGGCGGCGGCTTCTGGTCCGGCGGCGGCACGGGCGGCTCGGTCTTCGGCTCCTTGGCGTCGGGCGGCAGCTCGAGGCCGGGCTGCGAGGCTCCGGGCAGCGGCGGCTCGGCGCCCGGCGGCGTGCCCGGCGGCACGCCACCCTCCGTCCCCGGGCCGCCCGGTCCGCCGGGTCCGCCCG
>QJOU01000161.1 GCA_003265685.1 Piscinibacter caeni
GGCCAGCGCGATGCCGCCGCCGACCCCGGCGAACACCAGGCCCGCGCGCTGCGCCTGCCCGGCCGCGGCCAGCGCCGGCACGGCCCAGGCGGACACGCCCACCAGCACGTAGGCGCTCGCCACCCCGGCGCCGAAGCGCAGCGCCAGCCAGAGCGGGAACAGCGTCGTCAGCGCCATGCCCAGCGTCAGCAGCGCCACCGCCGCGAGGCCCACGCGGGCGGCGCGCAGCGGTGCCGGGGTCCACGCGGTGCAGGCCAGCGCACCGGCGAGGTAGCCGAGGTAGTTGGCGCCCGCCAGCGTGCTCGCCTGCGGCAGCGAGAGCTGCCCGGCCGCCTGCATCAGCGGCAGCATCGGCGTGAAGGCGAAGCGGCCGATGCCCATCGCCGAGGCCAGCCCGAGCAGGCCGACCAGCGCGATGCGCCCGGGGCCGATGGTCATGGGCTCAGCGCAGCGTGCTCGACAGCACCGGGAACAGCTTGACCAGCCCGTCGCTCATCACCTCGACCGCCAGCGCCGCGAGGATCAGCCCCATCAGGCGCGTCATCACGTTGATCCCGGTCTGGCCGAGCACCTTCGCGATGCGCCCGGAGAGGTTGAACGCGACCCACACCGACAGCCCGATCACCACGCCGTAGCCGACCAGCACGCCGAGCTGCCACCAGTGGCGCGTCTTGTCGGCGTAGATGACCATGGTCGAGATGGTCGCCGGGCCGGTCAGCAGCGGGATGGTCAGCGGCACGATCGCGATGCTGTCGCCGGCATCGACCTTGTGGTTGCCCTCGCTCACGTCCTCCTTGCGGCCCTCGGCCGGCTGGGCGTTGAGCATCTGCAGCGAGGAGATCAGCAGCAGCATGCCGCCGCCGACCTGGAACGAGGCCAGCGAGATGCCGAAGAACTCGATGATCTTCAGGCCCGCCAGCGCCGACACCGCGATCACGCAGAAGGCGCTGAAGGCGGCCACGCGGATCGTGCGCTGGCGCTGCTCGCGGCTGAAGCCCTGCGTGAAGTGGATGAAGAACGGGATGCAGCCGATCGGATTGACGATCGCCAGCAGCGCGACCAGCGGCTTGAAGAGGTCCATGCGCGCATCCTAGCCGGGCATGCCGGGCCGACTCGCCTCGTGCCGGTGCGCGCTGCGCCGCCGCGGGGCGGAGCGAGGGTAAACGCGGTCTGCCTCAAAACAACAAACGCTGGCGGGGCCGCTGCGCACGCTGGCGCAATTCACTTATATTGCGGCTTCCGTGTGTTTGGATGCCGCGCCTTCGCTTGAATGGTTCACGATGGGTTGAAGCTCCACATGGCAGGAACTGGAAAGAAGGGGCTCACCCATGAGCAGCAAACTGTACGTCGGTAATCTTGCCTACGCGGTCCGCGACGAGGACTTGCAACAGGCGTTCTCGCAATTCGGCACCGTCACCTCGGCCAAGGTGATGATGGACCGTGAAACCGGCCGCTCGAAGGGCTTCGGCTTCGTCGAGATGGCCTCGGAAGCGGAAGCGCAGTCGGCCATCAACGGGATGAACGGCCAGCCGCTGTCCGGGCGGGCCTTGGTCGTCAACGTGGCGCGCCCGCGCGAAGAGCGTCCGGGCGGCTTCCGCGGCGCCTACGGCGGCGGCCGCTCGGGTGGCGGCTACGGCGGTGGCGGCAGCGGCGGCGGCGGTGGTGGTTACGGCGGCGGTGGCGGCAGCGGCTATGGCGGCGGCGAAAGCGGCGGCGGCGGTCGTGGCGGTTACGGCGGTGGCGGCGAAGGCGGCGGCGGTGGCCGCGGCGGTTATGGCGGCGGCGGTGGCGGGCGCGGCGGCTACGGTGGCGGCGGCGGTGGCCGTGGCGGCTACGGTGGTGGTGGCGGCGGCGGCGGCGGGCGCGGCGGCTACTGAACCCGCGGCTCAGGCACAGCAAGGGCGGTTGGCGCGAGCCACCGCCCTTTTGCTTTCATCGGTCGCTTTCATCGGTCGACCACGAACGACCATTTCGCGAACAGCTCGCTGCGGCGCGTCGCGGGCTGGCCCGGTTCGGGCCGCTCGACCTCGCGCGTCAGCCCCGCACTCAGGCTGCGGCCCACGCCGAAGCGGCGCTGGAACACCAGCGAGGTGGTGAGCGTGCGCGCGTCGGCCCCGTCCAGCCCGAGCGGCAGCTCGGCGCTGCGCCGGTAGCGCGTGCCCTGCCACACCGCGCGCAGTGAATCGCGCGCATCGAGGTGCAGCACGCCGAGCCAGCGCAGTGCGCGGTCGGTGTAGGCGCGCGCGCCGTCCGGCCGCTCGACGGACGTCTGCTCGTAGCGGTGCTCCGATTCGAGCCCCCAGCCGTTGGGCAGGCCGGCGCGCCACTGGGCTTCCAGCAACACGGTGCGGCCGGGCGCCGCGCGGTCGGCCTCGGCATCGAGCAGGCGGCCGAGCGTCATGTCGAGCTGCAGCTTGGTCAGCCAGGGCGCGGGGTTGGACATGACGCTGAACGCGAGCCCGCGCAGCGGGTGCAGCGGTCCGGCGGGGTTGGCGCGCTCGGCCTCCAGGCGCAGGTGCACGAAGGCCTCGGTGTTGCGCGCCGCGGTCCACCACAAGCCCGGGTGCCAGTAGCGCCCGACCGTCAGCCCGCCCGGGATGCCGTTCACCGGATCGGGCAGCGTCACCTGCTGCTGCCACCACAGGTAGTTCTCGAACTCGTAGGCGGTGAAGGGCAGCGGGCCCGGTACCTCGACCTCGCCCCAGCGGCGGATCAGCTCGTTCTGCAGCACGCGCACGCCGGCCCGTTCGACGAAGCCGTTGCGGTGCCGGAAGCCGGGGCTGATGTCCAGCGCCTCGGCGTTCCAGTTCCACTGCGGTGAGCGCAGCGCCCAGACGGCCTGCAGGTGGTGCCCGTCGCGCGTGGCCCGCCCGGGCTCGGCGGTGCGCGAGCCCAGCGCGCGCAGGCGCAGCTGGCGGTCCTCGGCCGGGCGCCACAGCCAGTCGGCGCCCAGCACGTGGTTGCGCTCGCCGCCGTCCTCGTCGCGCGTGGACACCAGCCAGCCGGTGGTCGCCGACTCGCCGTGCCAGCGCCCGCGCAGCAGGCTGGCCTGGGCGCGCCGCTGCTGGGCCCGCGTACCGGTCGCGAAGGCGCCGGGCTCGAGCTGGGTGCCGCCACCGTCGTCGCGCAGCGTCAGCGCGGTGGCGTCGGCACGCGCGCCACGCCAGGTGGCGCGCAGGCCCCAGCCGGGGTCGGTGATCGAGCGCGAGTAGTAGGCCGCCGGCGAGAGGTCCAGCACGTCGGTGCTCTCGAGGAAGAACGGCCGCTTCTCCGGCACCACCAGCGCGAAACGGCGGCTCGCGGCGAGCTGCGGCACGTCGAGCTCGACCTGCGAGAAGTCCGGGTTCAGCGTGGCGTCGAACACCCAGTCGGCGCGCGGCCGCCACTTGATCTCCGCGCCGAGCGCCGCCTCCCGGTCGCGCGTGCGGGCCGAGCCGTCGCGCTCGCGGGTGGCGCGCCAGGTCAGCTCGGGGCGCACGGACAGCAGCGCGTGGTCGCGGGCGGCGGCGACGGTCTCCTCCAGGCCGCCGATCTCCTCGAGCTCGGCGATGAAGCTCAGCGCGTCCCTGGTCAGCGGCGCGGAGAGCAGCAGCACGCTGGTGTCGCGCGGGATGCTGCGCCCGGCCATCACGCGCCACGTCCGTCCGCCCTCGTACGGGTAGCGCAGCGCGAGCAGCGGCACGCGCAGCTCGACGCTGTAGCCGTCGGGGAGGCGCCGCGCGGCGGCCTCGACCTCGAAGTCGGGCGAGAAGTCCTCGGCATCCTCCTCGGCGCGGAACACGCCGTCGGCCAGCGTACCCGAGGCGTTGACGCGCCAGAACTGCGCCGCGCGGCGGCTGCCCACGGCGTCGACCAGCACCATCACGAAGTCCTGATCGCGCTTGACCTGGTCGCGCCGCATCAGCGGCGCACGGATCTCCTCGGGGCGCGGGTCCCAGGCGCGCAGGCCGAACACCAGCGCATGTTCCTCGGCGACGATCTGCAGCGTGGTGCGGTAGCCGGCCGGCGCGTCGGGCCGCTCGACCGGCAGGAACTGGCCGAAGCGCTGGTGCACCGGCGCCTGGGCCCAGGCGTCCTCGTCGAGCGCGCCGTCGATGCGCAACGGCGCCAGCGTGGCCGGCGCACGCCAGGCCACCGGCTGCGCCGCCGCCAGCGCGCACTGCGCGCCGAGCAGCAGCGCGGCGAGCCGGCCGGGGCTCATTCGCCCTGGCGGCGCTTGCGCGGCCGGCCGGCGAGCAGGCGGTCGAACAGCGGGTTGGGCAGCAGGCGCAGCAGCTTGGCCACCAGACCCATCTGCCAGGGGATCACGCGGTAGCT
Source organism: Piscinibacter caeni (assembly GCA_003265685.1). Taxonomy (GTDB): domain Bacteria; phylum Pseudomonadota; class Gammaproteobacteria; order Burkholderiales; family Burkholderiaceae_C; genus Piscinibacter; species Piscinibacter caeni. Next base: position 4,318 of record QJOU01000161.1, read on the forward strand.
GGTGCCCGCCGCGATGGCGCGCAAGGCACGTTCGGCAAAGGCCTCGGGCGACAGCAGGAACTGCATGCGGTAGCGGTTGCGGCGCGTCAGCGGCGTGTCGACATAACCCGGCACGAGGGTCACCACCTTCACGCCGTCGGAGCGCAGGTCGCCGCGCAGGCTTTCGCAGTAGCTGATCACCGCGGCCTTGCTGGAGCAGTAGGCGCCGTGGCCGGGCAGGCCGCGGATGCCGGCCACGCTGGCGATGCCCACCAGCGTGCCGGCGTGGCGCTCGCGCATCGGCGCGACGAAGGGGTGGAAGGTGGCCGCCATGCCGAGCAGGTTGGTCTCGAGGCTGGCACGCATCACCTCCAGGTCCGCGTAGACCGCGGTGTCCATGCCGACGCTGATGCCGGCATTGGCGATCACGACGTCCGGCAGCCCCTGCGCGGCGATGCAGGCATGGCCGGCGGCGGTGATGGCGGGCACGTCGCGCACGTCGGCGCCGTAGACCGCGCAGTCCGCCGCCGCCCAGCCCTGGCCACGCACCCAGGCCTCGAGCTCGGCGGCGCGCCGCGCCACCAGTGCCAGGCGCCAGCCCGCCGCGCGATAGCGCTGCGCCAGCGCGTGGCCGATACCGCTGGACGCGCCGGTGATGTAGACGAGCGGCGCGGCCATGGCGTCAGCGGGCGCGCGGCTCGAAGGTGGCGCGCACGCGGCCCTTCAGCTCGATCACGCGGGCCAGGTTGTCGTACTCCATGCCGACCGAGCGTAGCTCGGTGGCGCCGCGGCGCACCACCACCGGCAGGTGCGAGCGCACCTTCTCGGTCAGCAGGAAGGCGTGCAGGAACTCGCTGCGGAACTCGATCGGCGGCTCGCCGGCCGCACCCTCGCGCAGCACCTCGGCATTGCCGAACAGCTGCACCTCGCTGCCGTCGCCGTTGGACAGCGCCCGCTGCGCCGAGGCGCGCGTGACGCGGCCGTCGACGCCGATCGCGCGGATGCGCGGGCGGCTGACCTCCACCGTGTCGGTGTCGGGGAAGTGGCGCAGCTCGTCGCCCTCGATCTGCACGCTCAGCCGGCCGTCGGCGCCGAAGCGCTGCACCTGGAACTGCTGCATTGTGTAGTCGGGCTCGTGGCGTGGCGGCGCCTCGGGCTGCTGCGCCTCGGGCAGCGGCGTGTTCTTGACCAGCCACCAGGTGCCCAGCGCGAGCAGCGCCATCAGCAGCACCGGCAGGTAGGCGGTGACGGTCTCGAGCAGCCGCAGGTGCCAGGGCAGGCGGGCACGGCGGCGGTCGGGCGCCGGCGCCGGCGCGAGCACGGCCAGGTCGCCGAGCGGTTCGCCCCGTGATCCGCTCACGGGCCGCTTCCGTCCAGCGTGACGAGGTGATCCTGCAGCAGCGCCGCATAGCGCCCGGCGGCGATCAGCAGCAGGTCGCAGCACTCGCGCGCCGCGCCGTGGCCGCCGCTCGCACCGGTCACGTGGTGCGCCACGGCACGCACCTCGGCATGCGCGTTGGCGGGTGCGCAGGCGAAGGCGGCACGCTGGAGCAGCGGCAGGTCGGGCCAGTCGTCGCCCATCGCGGCCACCGCCGACCAGTCCACGCCGAGCGTGGCCAGCAGCGGCTCGGCGGCCGCCAGCTTGTCGCCCGCGCCGAACACCGCGTGCGCAATGCCCAGGTCGGCCACGCGCCGCCGCACCGCCGGCGAATCGCGCCCGGTGATCACCACCGGCACGATGCCTGCACGGGCCAGCAGCTTCAGGCCGTGGCCATCGAGCGTCGAGAACGCCTTGACCGATTCGCCCTGCTCGCCGATGTAGATGCGGCCGTCGGTCAGCACGCCGTCGACGTCGAAGATCGCCACGCGCACCCCCTGCGCAGCGAGCAGCAGCTCGGGCGGGAAGTTCAGCGCTGGGGCGGCAGGCGGCATGGCCGGCGCAGTCTAGCCCAGGGGCCCGTGCGGCCGCGGCGCGCCCGCGGCCGGGCCCCCGCGCCAAGGGTTTCCCCTCGGGCACTTGACATGTATCAGAACTACACTGATCGTCAGTCTACTGTTCATCAGTCATCGCATCTTTCATCCAGATCAATCGTCACGAGGAGACTCCCATGCGCCGCCGCCACCTGCTGACCCTGCTCGCTGCCACCTTCGCCGCCCCGGCCGGGGCGCAGGGCGACTACCCGGCCCGGCCGGTGACCATCGTCACCGCGTTTGCGGCCGGCAGCGGGCCGGACGCGGTGCTGCGCCTGGTGGCCGAGAAGCTCGGCCGGGCCTGGAACCAGCGCGTGCTGGTGGACAACAAGCCGGGCGGCGGCGGCTTCATCGCGATCGACACCGTCAAGCGCGCACCGGCCGACGGCTACACGCTGCTGCAGCTCGACAGCGAGCACCTCGCCGCGCTGCCGCACCTGTACAAGTCGCGCGGCTTTCGCACGCTCGACACCTTCGAGCCGGCCGCGGCGCTGTTCCGCACGCCCTTCATGGTGGCCGTCGCGGCCGACTCGAAGTGGAAGACCATGGCCGACCTGAGCGCCGCCGCCAAGGCCGCGCCGGGACGTGTCAGCTTCGGCTCCTGGGGCGTCGGCAGCCCGGGCCACCTGGGCGCCGAACAGCTCGAGATGGCCACCGGCATCGAGATGCAGCACGTGCCGTTCCGCGAGGTGTCGCAGCTGTTCACCTCGGTCGGCACCGGTGACGTGAGCTGGAGCTTCGGCAGCATCCCGTCCAGCCAGGGCGCCTACAAGGCCGGCAAGCTGCGCTACCTCGCGGTGGCGGCGGCCAGGCGCATCCCGCAGCTGCCCGACGTGCCGACCGTCGCCGAGGCCGGCGGGCCGGCCGGCTTCGAGGTCAATTCCTTCGTGGTGCTGGTGGCCCCCAAGGGCCTGCCGGCCCCGGTGCGCGCGCGCATCAACGCCGACGTCGCCAAGGCCGTCGCCGAGCCCGACATCCGCGCCCGCTTCGACACCTTCGCTTTCGAGCCGCTCGCCTGGTCGCCCGAGGAGATCGTGCGCCAGGCCGAGGCCAAGTCGCGCGTCTACGAGGCGCTGGTCCAGCGCAAGAACATCAGCCTCGATTGAGGCGCGCGGGCGCGGCCGTCCAGTAGCATCGGTGCGTCTTCCCGGGGCCGGCACGGCTCCTGCGACCGCCGGCACGGATGGCCTCGACGCTCGAACTCGTTCTGCTCTACCTCGTGGCCGCGGTGGCCGGCGTGGTGGCCTGCCGCCTGGTGCGGCTACCGCCGATGCTGGGCTACCTGGTGGTCGGCGTGATCATCGGGCCCAACGCCACCGCGCTGGCCAAGGACTCCGCCGGCGTGCAGTACCTGGCCGAGTTCGGCGTGGTGTTCCTGATGTTCGTGATCGGGCTGGAGTTCAACCTGCCCAAGCTGAAGAGCATGCGCAAGCTGGTCTTCGGCCTCGGCATGGCCCAGGTGGTGGTGACGATCCTCGGCACGCTGGCCGGCCATGTGCTGCTGACCTGGATCTACTCCTACACCTCGACGCCCTGGCAGCTGGCCTGGCCGGGCGCGCTGGTGCTCGGCGGCGCGATGGCGATGTCCAGCACCGCGATCGTCGGCAAGCTGATGGCCGAGCGGCTCGAACTCGAGAGCGAGCACGGCCGGCGCGTGATGGGCGTGCTGCTGTTCCAGGACCTGGCGGTGGTGCCACTGCTGGTGCTGATCCCGGCGCTCAAGTCCAGCGCCGCCGACCTCGCCACCGACATGGCCTGGGCCGGGCTCAAGGCGGCGGCCGTGCTGACCGTGCTGCTGGTGGGCGGGCAGAAGGCGATGCGCTGGTGGCTCACGCTGGTGGCGCGGCGCAAGAGCGAGGAGCTGTTCGTCCTCAACCTGCTGCTGATCACGCTCGGCCTGGCCTGGCTGACCGAACACGCCGGCCTGTCGCTCGCGCTCGGCGCCTTCGTCGCCGGCATGCTGGTGGCGGAGACCGAGTACAAGCACCAGGTCGAGACCGACATCCGGCCCTTCCACGACGTGCTGCTGGGGCTGTTCTTCATCACCATCGGCATGAAGCTCGACTGGCGCCCGGTGATCGACCAGTGGGGCCTGGTGCTACTGCTGACGCTCGGACCGGTGCTGGCGAAGTTCGTGCTGGTGGCGGCGCTGGCGCGTGCCTTCGGCGCGGCGCCGGGCGTGGCGCTGCGCACCGGCCTGTACCTGGCCCAGGCCGGCGAGTTCGGCTTCGTGCTGCTGACGCTGGGCGCGGCCAACGCGCTGATCGACCCGCAATGGCTCAGCCCGGTGCTGGCCAGCATGGTGCTCTCGATGCTCGCCACGCCGCTGCTGATCATGTACAGCAACCGCATCGTGATGCGCCTGTCGGCGAGCGACTGGCTGATGCAGTCGGTGGCGATGACCACCATCGCCAAGCGCTCGATCAACGCCGCCGCGCACGTGATCATCTGCGGCTACGGGCGCAGCGGGCAGAACCTGGCGCGCATCCTCGAGCTGGAGCGCATCCCCTACATGGCGCTCGACCTGGACCCGGACCGCGTGCGCCAGGCCGCCGCGGCCGGCCAGAGCGTGGTGTTCGGCGACGCGGCGCGCCTGCAGAGCCTGATGGCCGCCGGCCTGGCGCGCGCCAGCGCGGTGGTGGTGAGCTACCACGACATCCCCTCGGCGCTGAAGATCCTGCGCCTGGTGCAGGACCACGCGCCCAAGGTGCCGGTGCTCGTGCGCACGCTCGACGACAGCGAGATGGAGCGCCTGCGCGCCGCCGGCGCGACCGAGGTGGTGCCCGAGGCCGTGGAGGGCTCGCTGATGCTGGCCAGCCACGCGCTGGCGCTCGTGGGCGTGCCGATGCGGCGCGTGCTGCGCGTGGTGCAGGAACAGCGCGACGCACGCTACAACCTGCTGCGCGGCTACTTCCACGGCGCCGACGACGACACCGTCGACGAGCTGCAGACCGAGCGGCTGCACAGCGTCACGCTGCCGCCGGCCGCCGCCAGCATCGGCCAGACGCTGGCGGCGCAGGCGCTGCACGCGGTGGGCGTGTCGGTGCTGTCGGTGCGGCGCGCCACCGGCGCGGTCGGCCAGCCGGCCGACGACCTGGTGCTCGGCGCCGGCGACACGCTGGTGCTTTCCGGCCTGCCCGAGCCGCTCGCGCTCGCCGAGGCCAAGCTGCTGGGCAGGAGTTGAGGACCATGCACGACGAGCTGGAACGCCCGAACGAGTACATCAAGCGCCACATCCGCACCGTGCCCGACTGGCCGGCGCCGGGCGTGATGTTCCGCGACATCACGCCGCTGCTGGCCAACCCGCGGGTGTTCCGCGTGCTGATCGACCAGTTCGTGCACCGCTACTTCGACGTGCGGCCGAGCGCGATCGCCGGGCTCGATGCACGCGGCTTCATCATCGGCTCGGTGCTGGCCTACGAGCTGAACGTCGGCTTCGTGCCGATCCGCAAGAAGGGCAAGCTGCCCTTCACGACGGTGGAGGAGACCTACGAGCTGGAGTACGGCTCGGCGACGGTGGAGATGCACACCGACGCGGTGCGGCCGGGCGACCGGGTGGTGCTGATCGACGACCTGATCGCCACCGGCGGCACGATGATGGCCGGCATGCGCCTGCTCGAGCGGCTCGGCGCGCAGGTGATCGAGGGCGCCGCGATCGTCGACCTGCCGGAGCTGCAGGGGTCGGACAAGCTGCGTGCCGCGGGCTTGAAGCTGTTCACCCTCGTCAGCTTCGAGGGCCACTGAGCCTTGCTCAGGTGAAGGGCGTCTGCTTCGACAGATTGGCGCGCATGCGCACGGCCATCACGTTGCCGGCGGCGCGCAGCAGCTCGAGCGCGAGCGCCGGCGTGCGCTGACACAGCTCCTCGAACCGCGGACCGCGCAGGGCCCACACCTCGCACACCGTCATGGCCTCGACGTTGGCCATGCGCGGCCCGTCGGTGAACAGGCCCGGCTCGCCCACCACCGAACCGGCCCGCAGGATGGCGATACGGTTCGCGCCCGGCGCGCCACCCGAGACGAACACCTGCAGCGAACCCTGCGCCAGCATGTACATCGTGCGGTCGGCGTCGCCCTGCTTGACCAGCAGGTCGCCGGCGCGGATCTCGTGCCGCGTCAGGTAGGGGGCGATCACACGCCACTGGTCCAGGTTCAGGCGCGGACGGAAGGCGTCTTCCGCGTTGAGCGTCTGCATGGCCTGAACCAGCCGGGTGATGTCCATCGTGATCCTTGTTGGGGGGTGAGAAGAGGCAGCAACGCCCCGCGACGATTATCGGCGCCGCAGGAGGCCCACTCAACCGATCATCGGCGAACGCCGACCGCCGGTCGGTGCCACTCAGGACTTTACTTCCCGATACAGAAGCGGCCGAAGATCTCGCCCAGCAGGTCCTCGCTGCTGAACTGTCCGGTGATCTCGCCCAGCGCGTCATGCGCCAGGCGCAGCTCCTCGGCCAGCAGGTCGAGCGCGGCATCGCGCCGCGCGGCCAGTTCGGCGGCGTGGCCGAGGTGCTCGCGCGTGCGGCGCAGCGCCTGCACGTGGCGTGTGCGGGCGATGAACAGGCCTTCGGGCGGCGCGTGCCACCCGGCCATCTCGAGCAGGCGCTCGCGCAGCGCCTCGATCCCGGCGCCGGTGCGGGCGGACAGGGCGAGGCCCTCCTCGCCCGCCGGCAGGCCGGCGAGGTCGGCCTTGTTGAAGAGCGTCAGCAGCCGGCCGCGGCTCGCCAGCGCGGTCGGCAGGCGCGCGCGGATCGCGGCGTCGGCGGCCGCATGGGCCGGGTCGGCGACGCGCGTCAGGTCGCGCAGCAGCAGCACTGCGTCGGCGGCCTCGATCGCAGACCAGGTCCGGTCGATGCCGATCCGCTCCACCTCGTCGTGCGCCTCCTCCGGCGCGCGGATGCCGGCGGTGTCGATCACGTGCACCGGCACGCCGTGGATCTGGATGGTCTGCTGCACCTTGTCGCGCGTGGTGCCGGGAATCGGCGTGACGATCGCCAGCTCGGCGCCGGCCAGCGCGTTCAGCAGCGAGCTCTTGCCGACGTTCGGCTGGCCCGCGATCACCACCGTCATGCCCTCGCGCAGCAGCGCGCCGCTGCGCGCACGCTCGAGCACGCCGTCCAGCGTCTCGATGGCGCGCGCGAGGCGTCCCGCCGCGTCGGCCTGTTCGAGGAAGTCGATCTCCTCCTCGGGAAAGTCGAGCGTCGCCTCGACCAGCATGCGCAGCTCGACCAGCCGGTCCCGCAGCGCGCCGACCTCGTGCGAGAAGGCACCGGACAAGGATCGACCGGCGGAGCGCGCCGCGGCCTCGGTGCTGGCGTCGATCAGGTCGGCCACCGCCTCGGCCTGCGCCAGGTCGAGCTTGCCGTTGAGGAAGGCCCGCTCGGTGAACTCGCCCGGCCCGGCCAGGCGCAGGCCCGGCATGACCTCCAGGCAGCGCGCCACCAGCAGCTGCAGCAGCACCGGCCCGCCATGCGCCTGCAGCTCGAGAACGTCCTCGCCGGTGTAGGAGTGCGGCGCGGGAAAGTGGATCGCCAGGCCCTGGTCGATGGGCTGGCCGGCGGCGTCGCGGAACGGGCCGTAGCGGGCCACGCGCGGCGCCAGCGCGCGGCCGCAGATGGCCTCGATCAGCCGCTCCAGCCCGCGCCCGGAGACCCGCACGATGCCCACCGCGCCGCGGCCCGGCGCCGTGGCGACGGCGACGATCGGATCGTGATGGCGCGGCAGCATGGCCGAGGATTGTCGCCGCGGGCGGGGCGCACCCGCCTGGAGTGCGCCCCGCCGGGCTGTTGGCGCGGGGGGAAATGGCGTCCGGCCCGTGTGGACCGGTCCGTTGCATCGCCCGAGCCGGCCGGCGCACGAAGCGGGGGCTATGCCGCCGTGTCGTACCGGGTCATGCCCCGCATGGAACCGTCGCGCTCATCGTCGCGCCGGCTCCGGCACGGCAACAGCCCCCAGGCGGGGGGACCCCAGCCCCTACTTGCCGAGCACGCCCAGCTGCTTGTTGATGAGGTACTGCTGCGCGATCGACAGGATGTTGTTCGTCAGCCAGTACAGCACCAGGCCGGCCGGGAAGAAGAAGAACATCACCGAGAACATCAGCGGCATGATCCACATCATCTTGGCCTGCACCGGGTCCGGCGGAGTCGGGTTCAGCCAGGTCTGCAGCAGGCTGGTGCCGGTCATCAGCAGGGGCAGGATGTAGTAGGGGTCGATCGCCGACAGGTCCTTGATCCAGCCGATCCACGGCGCGTTGCGCATCTCGACGCTGGACAGCAGCACCCAGTACAGCGCGATGAAGAACGGCATCTGCACGAAGATCGGCAGGCAGCCGCCCAGCGGATTCACCTTCTCCTCGCGGTAGATGCGCATCATCTCCTGCTGCATCTGCTGCGGCTTGTCCTTCAGCCGCTCGCGCATCTCCATCACCTTCGGGTTGATGGCCTTCATCTTGGCCATCGAGCGGTAGGCGCTGGCGTTGAGCCAGTAGAACGCCACCTTCAGCAGCACCACCAGCGCGACGATCGCCCAGCCCCAGTTGCCGATCAGCTTGTGCAGCTGGGTCAGCAGCCAGAACAGCGGCTTGGCCAGGATGGTGAACCAGCCGTAGTCCTTCACCAGCTCGAGACCGGGGGCCAGTGCGGCCAGCTTGTTCTCCTCCTGCGGGCCGGCGAACAGCTGCGACTCGAAAGCCTTGCTCGAGCCCGGCGCCACCTCGCCGACCGGCAGCAGCATGCCCACGGAGTAGGTGTTGGCCGCCACCTTGCCGGTGAAGAACTCGCGCTGCAGCTTGGCGCCGCTGGCGCCGTCCACCAGCCACGCCGAGGCGAAATAGTGCTGCACCATCGCCACCCAGCCGTTGTCGCCGGCAGTCGCATGGCCGGGCTTCTCGTTCGGCTCGCGCTTCTCGATCGACTTGAAGTCGACCTTCTGGAACTTGCTCGCGTCGGTGTAGACGGCCGGCCCGGTGAAGGTGAAATAGAAACTCGACTCGCCGGGCGGCGGGTTGCCGTCGCGCACCAGTTGCAGGTACAGCCGCGGGTTGACCGGCGCGCCGGAGCGGTTGACGACCTCGTGCTTCACGCCGACCACGTAGTCGCCGCGCCGGAAGGTGTAGGTCTTGAGCAACTGCACGCCGCCGACCTCGGGCGACTCGAACTTCACTTCGAGCAGGTTGCTGCCGTCCTTCAGCGTCGTCTCGCCCGGCACCAGGTTCATCGCCGTGTGGTGGTTGGGCAGGCCGGCACCGCCGGCCGGCGGGATCAGCCCGGTCTCGGCCAAGTACAGGCGCTGGCCCGAGCGGTCGAACAGCGTGACGTTCCTGGCCCGGTCGTTCTGGTCGTGGTAGCCGAGCAGCTCCAGGTGCACCAGCGTGCCGCCGGTCGGGTCGAGCGTCGCCTTCACCACGTCGGTGGTCACGGTGACCGGCTGCGCGGCCACCGCCGGGGCCGGCGCGGAGGCGGGCAGGGCGGCCGCGCTGCCCGGTGCGCCGGTGGCGCTGGCGGCCGGCGCGGGCAACCCGGCGCTGCCGGTGGCGGCCGCCGGCGGCGCGCTGGCGGCCGGACGGGCCGGCGACGGGCCGAACAACGAGGGCTGGCCGTTGTGCCGATTCCATGCGTCCCAGATCAGGACGAGCGACATCGAGAACACCACCCACAGCAGGGTGCGGCGCATATCGGTCATGGGGGACTCTGGTCGGAAAGGGAGGCAGGGGTGGCGAAGCGGCGGAACAGCCCGGGCGCCCGCTCGGGCACCGGGTCGAACCCGCCGTCGCACCAGGGATGGCAGCGCAGCACGCGCGCCGCGGCCAGGTAGCTGCCGGCCGCCGCACCGTGCCGTTCCAGCGCGGCGAGCGCATAGGCCGAGCAGGTCGGCTCGAAACGGCAGGCGCTGCCCAGCCACGGGCTGAGGAACAGCCGGTAGCCGCGCACCAGCAGCATCAGGCTGCGCCGAGGCAGATCACGCAGGGCCCGCAGGGCAGCCGGCATCGTGGCGTCTCCGGTTCAGGTGCCGGCGCGTTCGGCAACGTCCAGCAGGCGCGCCAGCTCGGCACCGGCCTGCTCGCGCAGGGCCTGCGACGCGGCGCTCGGAAAGCGCTCGCGGTCGAACGGCGCGCGCAGGCGGACCACCCACAGGCCACCGGGCAAGCCGGCTTCGCGAGCCGCCAGGGTCTGGCGGATCTGCCGCTTGAGCAGACTGCGCGTCACGGCGCGCCGGGCATGCCGCTTGGGCAGCACGATGCCCAGCCAGCGCTGGGTGGGCGCCCCGACGGCCGGACAGTCATCCACAGTCGGTAATGCAACGGGGACATGCCCTGTTGACAAGTGATCCGCAGCGCGCGTTGGAAGCGCTTTCGGTCGCAGCGTCGGTGAAGCGGCCAAGTGGTGCAGCGCGAAATGCGCGCTGCGGCTGCGCGGGGCACAACGCAGGACTCGCTCGAAGTCCACGGAGCGCACGATCCGGCCGATCACGCGGAGCTCGGGACCGGTCGCAGGCCGAAACCGTCGGGCCGTCGGCGCCTCAGACCGAGAGGCGCTTGCGGCCCTTGGCGCGGCGGGCGTTGATGACGGCGCGGCCGCCACGGGTCTTCATGCGCACGAGGAACCCGTGAGTGCGGGCCCGGCGGACCTTGGAGGCTTGGTAGGTGCGTTTCATGGCTGGTCTTCGATTGGCTCTAAGGGGCTCCAAGGCGCTCGGAGCGCTCCGGAAGTCGGTCGTCCCGACCCGCCGGGGAATGCCCCGGCGAACCGGCGATTACAGCAAGAATTTCATTCCGGGTCAACGACTTAGGCGGATTCACCTCAGCATTTGCGGCAGATCACCACGCCCGCACCGCTGTGGATAACCGCTTCCGCGCCGGCTCGTCGAGGCTACAATCCGCGCGCTCCGAGAAGAACTTTTCCACAGCATGAGCGCCGACCTGTGGCAGCGCGGCTGCGAGCGTCTCGCCGCCGAGTTGCCCGAGCAACAGTTCAACACCTGGATCCGCCCGCTACCGCCTGCCGAGGTCACGGAGCAGGGGGAGGCAGGCGCGGTCGTGACCGTGCGGGTTCCCAATCGGTTCAAGCTGGACTGGATCCGCAACCAGTACGCCGGGCGCATCGAATCCGTCCTGTCCGAGCTGGCGGGCAAGCCCGTGCGGCTGGACGTCACGCTGGCGCCGCGCGACGGCGCCGCGGTGGGCGGCCGCACCGGCCTGGCCGCCGCGGCCGGACCGGTGCCGCTTGCCCAGGCGCTCGCGGCG
>QJOU01000162.1 GCA_003265685.1 Piscinibacter caeni
GCGGCGCGGTGCCGCGGGCGTCGCCTCCGGCGGGCCGTCGAGCCGCCACAGGCGCAGGCTGCCGTCGTCGGCGGCGGAGGCGAGCCGGCTGCCGTCGGCCGCCACCGCCAGGTCGTTCACCGCGCCGGTGTGGCCGACGTAGCCGTGCGTCACCACGCCGCCGTCGACCGCCCAGCGCAGCAGCCGGCCGTCCGCCGCGGCGCCGATCAGGCTGCGGCCGTCGGGCGTGAAGGCGCAGCGGCTCCACGCGCTGCCGCGCTCCTGCAGCAGCTGCAGCGCCTGGCCGTCGGCGGTGCGCCACAGGCGCAGCGTGCCGTCGGCGCCGGCGCTGGCGAGCAGCGCGCCGTCGGGCGAGAAGGCGCAGCCGTTGACCGCCGCGGCATGGCCTTCGAGCACCTGCCGCACGCCGCGTTCGGCGAGCGACCACAGCACCACGCTCTGGTCCGACGAGGCCGAGGCCAGCCAGCGCCCGTCGGCGCTCAGCGCGCAGCCGTTCACCGCGGCCCAGTGCCCGTCGCCGGCGCGGCTGACGTACCAGCCGCCGCGCTCCTCGTCCCAGGCACGCGCCAGCACCGCGAGGCAGGCGCCGTCGTCCACGCTCCACAGCCGCAGCGAGCCGTCCAGCGAAGCGCTGGCGAGCACGCGGCCGTCGGCCGAGGCGGCGCAGTCGGTCAGCCCGTCGGTGTGGCCGGTGAACGCGGCCAGCTCGCTGCCGGCCGCCACGTCCCACAGCCGCAGCCGGCGGTCCAGGCCGGCCGAGGCGAGGCGCCGCCCGTCGGGCAGGAAGACCAGCCGGCGCACCCAGCCGGTATGGCCCACCAGCACCGCGAGCTCGCGCCCGCTGGCGGCGTCCCACAGGCGGATGCGGCCGTCGTCGCCGGCGCCGGCCACGCGTGTGCCGTCCGGGCTGATGGCGCAGGCGAGCAGGGCGCCGCGCGGCAGCGCGAGGCTGCGGATCAGCGCGGTCGGCGGCAGGTCCGGCAGCGGCCGGGCCGGGGCCAGCTGCGGTGCCGGCGCGTCGCCCGGCACCGGCAGGTGGCCGTACAAGGTGGCGTGCAGCGCGGCGTGGCTGTCGCAGCGCGCCAAGAGGTGCTGGCACTGCACGAAGGCGACGCGCCAGGCGCGCAGCGCGGCGTCGGCGGGCAAGGCCTGCTCGGCGGCCTGCAGGTCGGCCTCGGTGGCGAAGGCGTGGCGGGCGCGGGTCTTGGCGGCGAGGTAGTGCAGGTCCTGCACCGTGCGACGCAGCTCGTCGGCGCGCCCGGCGGCCACCAGGTGCGTCGCCAGCGTGTCCCACAGGTAGGGCTCGTCGGGCGGCAGGTCGGCCCAGTCGCCGGTCGACGGACGCAGCGCCTCGAGCAGCGCGCCGTGCCGGATCGCCATCTGGTCACCGAGACGCTCGAGCAGGAAGCGGCGGATCACGTCGTGCAGCCGGATGTGGCGCCGCGCGGGGTCGAAGTCCAGCAGCAGCGAGAGCCGGTGCAGCCGCTCGGCCAGCGCCTCGGCGTCGAACTCGTCGAGCGCGCCGGTGCGGTGCCAGTAGCGTGCCAGCGTGGCCAGCGGGATCACCTGGTCCTCGGGAAAGACGGCCAGGTCGTCGAGGCGCGCGCGTTCGCCGGCGTCGAGCTGCGCCAGGCTCAGGCCGAGCGTCTGCGCCACGGCGCGGTCGCGGTGCGCGGCGTCGCGCGCGTCGAAGAAGGTCAGCCCGCGCTTGTCGAGCGCGGTGCCGACCCAGGCCAGCGCCGCGGCCAGCGCCTGGCCCTGCTGCAGCCGCTCGCGCAGCGCGCCGTTGACCAGCTTGAGCAGCAGCGGCCATTCGCCGAGCCGGCCGGCCAGCGCGGCAAGCGCCGCCTCCTGCCCCGGCGGCAGGCCGTGGGCGAGCAGCGCGGCGGCCTCGTCGCGCTGCATCTGCGCCACGTCGATGCGCTGCGTGCCGGTCGGCAGGGTGTCGACGTTGCGCGTGGTGACCAGGCGCGCGCAGCGCGGCCCGCCGCGCAGGAAGGGCGCGGCATGGGCTGCGTCCCACAGGTCGTCGATCACGATCAGCAGCTCGCGCTCGGCCAGCAGGTCGGCCAGCGCCGCCGCGGCCGCCTCCAGGCCGGCGAAGCCGGGGCGCTGGCCGGACAGCACCTGGATCAGGTCCTCGACGCGGCCGGTCAGCTCGCCCGGGGCCTCGCCCAGCGTGACCCACAGGATGCCGTCGTCGAAGGCGGCCTGCACCTCCTCGTGCTGGCAGGCGGCGCGCGCCAGCGCGGTCTTGCCGTAGCCGCCGGCGCCGCGCAGCGCGGTGACGCGCGCCACCGGCTCGCCGCGCGCGCGGTCCACCAGCAGCGGCACCAGGCGCTCGATCAGCGCGCGGCGCGGCACGTGGTCGGCCGGCAGGTCTTCCACCATGAAGGGCACGCGGCGCGGCCGCGGCGTGCCCTGCAGGTCGGCCAGGAACTTGGGCCATTCCTGGTCCAGGTCGTAGAAGTGCGCGCTGCGCATCCAGCGCGGCATGGCCGCGAAGTCGAGCCCCGGCGCGGCCATCACCGGGTAGACCGCCACGCCGCGCTGGCGCGCGTAGCGCCACTCGCGCCGCACCAGCTCGGAAGCCAGCGCGGCCGGCGTCATCACCAGCACCAGGAAGACGACGCGGTCCAGCGCCTCGGTGATCTGCAGCCACCAGTCGCGCCCGCCCTCCAGGCCCTCGCGGTCGCGCCACAGCACGATGCGCTCGGCCGCGAGCCGCTCGCGCAGCCCGCGCGCGAAGGCCTCGCCGTCGCGGCGGGCGTACGAGACGAAGACACGCGGGGCGTCGCTGGCCATGGGCGCGAGCGTACGCCGCGGCCGGCGGGCGCGGCGCCCCTACCTCGGGCTCTCACAGCCTGCTCAGGCGCCGAAGCCCTGTGCGCCGAGCAGCGGCACGAAGCGCACGTCGCACAGCGACTCGACCTGCTCGCGGCCGTCGGCGCCGAGCGACCAGCACAGCAGCACCTGGTGGCCGTGGCGGTCGCCCACCGGCATCACGATGCGGCCGCCGGGCGCGAGCTGCGCCTTCAGCGCGGCGGGGATCTCCGGGCCGGCGGCCGTCACCGCGATCGCGTCGTAGGGCGCGGCCGCCGGCCAGCCCAGGCTGCCGTCCGCGCAATGCACGTGCACGTTGGCGATGCCGAGCCGCGCCAGGTTGTCGCGCGCCTGCTCGGCCAGCGCGTCGATGCGCTCGACGCTGTGCACCTCGGCCGCGATCTGCCCGAGCACCGCGGCCGCGTAGCCGCAGCCGGTGCCGATCTCGAGCACGCGCTCGCCGCCGCGCAGGCCCAGTCCGGCGGTGGTCAGCGCGACGATGTAGGGCTGCGAGATGGTCTGCCCGGCGCCGATCGGCAGCGGGTGGTCCTCGTAGGCGAAGGCGCGCTCGCCGGCAGGCACGAAGGCCTCGCGCGGCACGGCGCGCAGCGCGGCCAGCACGAGCGCATCGGAGATGCCGCGCGCCTCGATCTGCCGCACGACCATGCGCTCGCGCTCGGCCGCATGGCCGTCACCGGCGTTGTCGGGATGGACCATCGCCGCATCGTAGTCCCGGCCGGGCGGCGCGCGCTCAGCGCCGGATCAATCCGAGTGCGATCAGGCTGGGCTCGAGCGCCTGCGGCAGCGGCGTGTGCGCCACGCCCGGCAGCGCGTCGAGCGCGCGACCGTCCAGCGCGTGCGGCACGCGCCACAGGTAGGACATGCGTGCGATCTCGCGCGACATCGGGTGCACCAGCCCGGCCAGGCGCACCAGCGGCCACGGCAGGCCGCGGCGCTGCCAGGGTCCGGCGAGGCCGTGCCGCGCGGCGGCCTGCTCGATGGCGTCGAGCAGCTCGTCGCCGGTCGGTGCGTGGCCGCCGAACAGCCATTCGCGGCAGCCGGACGCGCCGTGCTCGGCCACCGCGACGAAGGCGCGCCCCAGGTCGGGCAGGTAGGCCCACGCGTGCGGCCGGTCGCGCGGACCGGGGTAGACCAGCTTGCGGGCAGCGATCGAGCGCGCGATCAGCAGGTCGATCCAGCTGCCGGTGCCGTGGCCGAAGAAGTCGCCCGCGCGCAGGATGCTCGCCGGCAGCCCGCTCGACTCGGCGTGGCGCGCGATCGCCGCCTCCATCGCGACGCGCTGCCCGCCCTTGCGGGTGCTCGGGCGCATCGGCGTGTCGGCGCGCAGCAGCGCCGGCATGGCCTCGCCGTAGCCGTACACGTTGCCCGGCAGCATGAAGCGGGCACCCAGCGCGCGCGCCACGCCCAGGCCGGCCTCGAGCAGCGGCAGCGCCTCCTCGTCCCAGTGCGTGTAGAGCGGATTGACGCCGTAGACGACGACGCTGCAGCCGGCCGCGGCACGCAGCAGCGCGTCCGAGGCGGCCGGCGGCGCGGCCAGTGCCTGCACGCCCGGCGGCCAGCCGCCGGCCGGCACGGTGCGGGCTTGCGCCAGCACCGACCAGCCCTCGGCATGGAAGGCGTGGACCGCGGCCGAGCCGAGCCGGCCGGTGGCGCCGAGCACGAGCACGCGGCGGGCAGCGGGGGAGAGGGGTGTCGAGGGGTCCATGCCGGGCAGTGTCGGCGCCGGTGGGTCATTCCACAATGGATGCTTCGGTAAATCAGCCATACGATTCCGCATGGACGACCCGACCGCCTTCGACTGGACCCTGGTGCGCAGCTTCCTCGCCGTGCTCGATGCCGGCAGCCTGACCGGCGCGGCGCGCCGCAGCGGCATGCGGCAGCCGACCCTGAGCCGCCACGTGGCCGAGCTCGAGGCCCAGCTGGGGGCGCCGCTGTTCGAGCGCACCGGCCGCGGCGTGACGCCCACCACCGCGGCGCTGGCGATCGCCGACGCGGCGCGCCACATGGACGAAGGCGCGCAGGCGCTGGCCGGGGCGCTGCGCCGCGCCCGCAGCGTGCGCAGCGGCACCGTGCGCATCACCACCAGCGAGGTGGCCGCCACCTGGCTGCTGCCGCCGGTGCTGGCCGCGTTGCAGCGCGCCGAGCCGGGCGTCGCGGTCGAGCTGGTCGCCTCCAACGAGCTGAGCAACCTGCTGCGCCGCGAGGCCGACATCGCGGTGCGCATGGTGCGGCCGGCGCAGGCCTCGCTGGTGGCGCGCAAGCTGGCGGACATCCCCATCGCCGCCGCCGCCCACCGCGACTACCTGACGCGCCACGGCACGCCGCAGCGCGCGGCCGACCTGCTGCAGCACCGCCTCGTCGGCTTCGACCGCGACGAGGGCATCCGGCGCGGCTTCGCGGCGCAGGGCCTGCCGCTGGCGCGCGAGCAGTTCGCACTGCGCACCGATGCGCAGATCGCCTACGCGCAGCTGGTGGCCGCGGGCGGCGGCATCGGCTTCCTGGCCGACTACGTGCAGCGCCGCCTGCCCGGCGTGGTGCCGCTGCTGCCCGCGCTCAAGGTGCCGCCGCTGCCATGCTGGCTGGCGGTGCACCGCGAGATCCGCGGCAACCCACTGGTGCGGCGCGTGTTCGACTTCCTGGCCGAGGGCATCCCCGCCGAGCTGGCGCGCTGAGCGGTCGATTCCTGCCCCGCCGCTTCGTCGTCGTGTCAGAGTGGCCCACCGGCGCCGTGTCGGCGCCGGGGCCGGACTCGAGGAGCAGACACGATGCGTGTGATGGTGATGGTGAAGGCCACGGCCGATTCCGAGGCCGGCCGCATGCCCGGCACGGAACTGCTGGCGGCGATGGGGGCATTCAACGAGGAACTGGTCAAGGCCGGCCTGATGCTGGCCGGCGAGGGCCTGCACCCGAGCGTGCGCGGCAAGCGGGTGCGCTTCAGCGGGGCGCAGCGCACGGTGATCGACGGCCCGTTCGCCGAGACCAAGGAGCTGGTGGCCGGCTTCTGGCTCTGGAACGTGAAGTCGATGGACGAGGCAGTCGAGTGGGTCCGGCGCTGCCCGAACCCGATGGAAGGCGACTCGGAGATCGAGATCCGCCCGGTCTTCGAGGCCGAGGACTTCGGCGCCGAGTTCACGCCCGAGCTGCGCGCGCAGGAAGACCGCCTGCGCGAGCAGGTCGAGGCTCAGGCGCGCGCCAGCAGGTCGACGTAGGCGACGCTCAGCAGCGCCTCGGGGCCGATGCCGAGCGCGCCCAGCAGCGCCCGCGCCTCGGCGTGCCCGGCCGCCTCGTCCTCGCCCTCGGCCAGCACCACCTCGAGCTCGAGGAAGTCGCCCAGGCCCTCGACGCGGTCGAGGTGCAGGCGGGTGCGGCCGGCGAGCAGCAGCCAGCGGCGCTTGCGCACCCGGCCGGCCGGGCCGAGCGCGCGCGAGAGCGCCTCGCGCAGCGTGGCCGGCGCGGCGGTGGGCGAGCGCACGTAGGTCGAGGTCTTCGGGCCGCTCGTGTCGGCGCGTTCGTACTGGATCAGCTCGCCGCGGCCGTCGCCGAAGTCGCGCAGCTTCAGCCGGCCGTGCGGGCAGGCGAAGAAGCTGTCGTCCTGTTCGATCAGCACCGGTTCGGCGCCGCCGGCCAGCGCGCGGGCGCGCGGCAGCAGCGCGTCGATGCTGTCGATGCGGGCCTTGATCTCGATGTTGCGGGCGGCGACGGTCTCCATCGCCGCGATGCTACTCAGCAGGGCGCCGCAGCGGCCGCCGCCTGCAGGATCTGCTCGGGCGTCAGGTCGCGCACGTGGGTGGCGAGCGACCAGCGGTGGCCGAACGGATCCTCGACGATGCCATAGCGGTCGCCCCAGAACTGGTCGGCCGCCGGCATCACCACGGTCGCGCCGGCCGCCACGGCGCGGGCCATGGCGGCGTCCACGTCGGGCACGAAGCGGTGCAGCGTGACCGGGCTGCCCTTGAGCTGCTTCGGCCCGAGCGCACCGTACTCGGGCATCTCGTCGACCAGCATCACCACCGTGCCGTCGATCTGCACCGCGGCGTGCATCAGGCGGCCGTCCGGCGCGGGCAGGCGCATCATCTCCACGGCGCCGAAGGCGCGCTGGTAGAAGCCGATCGCGTCGGCCGCGCCGGCGCAGACGAGGTGGGGCAGGATTCCGGCATGACCGGCGGGGATGGGAGAGGTGCTCATCGGACACTCCTGTGTTGGCGGCCCGGACCGGGCCTGCAGGGTACGACGATCCGGGACGCCGCGGATCGACAGCAGGCCTCAGAAGGTGTGAGAGAACCCAGGCTGCCCGCGCCGGGGTGGCCAAGGGCCCTGGGCGAGGCGCGGCGCGCCGCCCAGACTGGCCGTCTGGGCCAGTGGCGCAACGCGGCCCAGGGCCCTTGGGTACCCCGGCCCTCCGGGTTGCCCCCGGGAACGCGCCCACTCGTCGTTGCAAATGCTCGACGTGTCACCCGACACGTCTGTGCTTTGCGCCTCGATTGGGCGCGTTCTCGGGCGCAACGCAGGCAGCCTGGGTTCTCTCACACCTTCTCAGCGCCGCCGTGCCAGCTTCGGGTCGAGCAGGTCGCGCAGCCCGTCGCCCAGCAGGTTCAGTCCGAGCACGCTCAGCACGATCGCCAGGCCCGGCCAGACGGCCAGCAGCGGCGCCTGGAACATCATGCTCTGGCCCTCGTTGAGCATGCGACCCCAGCTCGGCATGGGCGGCTGCGTGCCCAGGCCGAGGTAGGACAGCGCCGCCTCGGCCAGGATGGCGATCGCGAAGCGCAGCGTGGCCTGCACGATCAGCAGCGCGGCGATGTTGGGCAGCACGTGCTGGGCGCTGATGCGCCAGGCACCCTTGCCCAGCGCCTGCGCCGCCAGCACGTACTCGCGCGCCCACACCGCGTTGGCCGCGGCGCGCGTGAGCCGCGCGAACTCGGGGATGTTGTACAGGCCGATCGCGATCACTGCGGTCGCGAGGCCGGGGCCGTGGATCGCGCTCAGCATGATGGCCGTCAGCAGCGCCGGGAAGGCGAGGCCGAAGTCGGCCAGCCGCATCACCGCCTCCTCGACCCAGCCGCGCCGCGCCGCCGCCAGCAGGCCGAGCGCGACGCCGGCGGCCATGCCGATGCCCACCGCGATCAGCCCGGCCGCGATCGAGGCGCGCGCGCCCACGATCAGCAGCGAGGCGATGTCGCGCCCCAGGCTGTCGGTGCCGAGCCAGTGCGTGGCCGAGGGCGGGCGCAGCTTGGCGGCCACGTCGATCTCGGCCGCCGGGTGCGGCGTCCACACGTAGGACAGCAGCGCCAGGCCGAGCAGCAGCGCCACCAGCACCGCCCCCGCGACGAAGCTGCCGTGTTTCGCGGCCCTGCGCCAGAAGGTCATGGCGCCGCCCTGCGCAGGCGCGGGTCGATCACGCCGTACAGCAGGTCCACCACCAGGTTGATGCCGATCACCGCGGCCACCAGCAGCATCACCAGCGCCTGCACCAGCGGCAGGTCGCGGTTGCCGATCGCCTGGAACACCAGCCGGCCCAGGCCGGGCAGCGCGAACACGTTCTCGATCACCACCGTGCCGGTCACCAGGTTGGCGAACTGCAGGCCCATCACCGTGACGATGGGCACCAGCGCGTTGCGCAGCACGTGGCGCAGCAGCACCGCGCGAGGGCCGAGGCCCTTGGCGCGTGCGGTGCGCACGAAGTCCTCGCGCAGCACCTCCAGCACCGCCGAGCGCGTGAAGCGCGCCAGGATGGCCGCCTGCACCGCGGCCAGCGCGAGCGCCGGCAGCAGCAGCGCCTGCAGGCCGTCCCACAGGCCGCCGCCCTCGTCCTCGGTCCAGCCGGGAAAGCCGCCGGCCGGGAACCAGCCGAGCGTGACCGAGAACAGCAGCACCAGCAGGATGCCGAACCAGAAGTTCGGCAGCGCCAGGCCGAGCTGGCTCAGCGCCATCACGACGAGGTCGCCGGGCCGGCCGTGGTGCGCCGCGGCGTAGACACCGGCGGCCAGCGCGACCAGCGTGGTCAGCAGCATGGCCAGCAGCGCCAGCGGCAGCGTCACCACCAGGCGCTCGGCGATCAGTGCGCCGATCGGCGCGTCGTACGAGGCGCTGGTGCCGAGATCGCCGGTCACGAGGCCGAGCGCCCAGCGCGCAAATCGTTCGGGCGCGGGCCGGTCCAGGCCCATCTTCTGCTCGAGCGCCCGCACCGCCTCGGGGGTGGCGCTCTCGCCCAGCATCACCTGCGCGGCGTTGCCGGGCAGCAGGTCGAGCAGCGCGAACACCACCGCCGAGGCCAGCAGCAGCGTGGCGGCGAAGAGGCCCAGGCGGTGGAGCAGGAAGCGGGCGATGGTGGTGTCCGGCCGTTGATCAGCACTTCTATGATGGCCCAACGTCGCGGAGGACCACCATGGCCCAGCCCCTGCCCCTGCCCTTCGACACCACCGAGCTGTTCGTCGCCGGCCGCTGGCGCGCGGCCGCGGGCGGCGCCACGCTGCCGCTGGCCAACCCGTCGGATGGCACCGAGCTGGCCCGCATCGCGCGCGGCACGCCGGCCGATGTCGATGCCGCCGTGGCCGCCGCGCAGGCTGCGCGCGAGGGCGACTGGGGCCGCCTGACCGCCGCCGAGCGCGGCCGGCTGCTCGCCGCGCTCGGCCGGCTCGTGCTGGAGCAGGCCGACCTGCTGGCCCGGCTCGAGGCGCTGGACGTCGGCAAGCCGCTGCGCCAGGGCCGCGCCGACGCGCTGGCGCTGGCGCGCTACCTCGAGTTCTACGGCGGCGCGGCCGACAAGCTGCACGGCCAGACCATCCCGTACCTCGCCGGCTACAGCGCCTTGACGCTGCGCGAGCCGCACGGCGTGACTGGCCACATCGTGCCCTGGAACTACCCGATGCAGATCATCGGCCGCAGCGTCGGCGCGGCGCTGGCGATGGGCAATGCCTGCGTGCTCAAGCCGGCCGAGGAGGCCTGCCTGACGGCGCTGGCCTTCGCCCGCCTGGCACAGCAGGCCGGCCTGCCCGACGGCGCGCTGAACCTCGTCACCGGCCTGGGCGAGGAGGCCGGCGCCGCGCTCGCCGCGCACCCGGGCGTGCAGCACCTCTCCTTCACCGGCTCGGTAGCGACCGGCCGGCTGGTGCAGGCCGCGGCGGCGCGCAACACGATTCCCGTCACGCTCGAGCTGGGCGGCAAGAGCCCGCAGATCGTGTTCGCCGATGCCGACCTGGACGCGGCGCTGCCCTACCTCGTCAACGGCGGCATCCAGAACGCCGGGCAGACCTGCTCGGCGGCCTCGCGCCTGCTGGTCGAGCAGCAGGTCTACGACGTGGTGCGCGAGCGCCTCGCCGAGCGCTACGCCGCGCTGCGGGTCGGCCCGGCGCTGGCCGACCTCGACCTCGGCCCGTTGATCTCGGCGCGCCAGCACGCCATCGTGTCGCGCTACCTCGAGATGGCGCGCGGGGCGGGGCTGCGCATCGTCGCGCAGGGCCGCATCGTCGACGACGCGCCGGCCGGCGGCTGGTACGTGCCGCCGACGCTGGTGGAGGGCGCCGGGCCGGCGCACGCGCTGGCGCAGCAGGAGGTGTTCGGCCCGCTGCAGGTGCTGATCCCGTTCGAGGGCGAGGCCGAGGCGCTGCGCATCGCCAACGGCACGCCCTTCGGCCTGGTGGCCGGCGTGTGGACGCGCGACGGCGACCGCCAGTGGCACATGGTGCACGGCCTGCGCTGCGGCCAGGTGTTCGTCAACAACTACGGCGCCGGCGGCGGCATCGAGCTGCCCTTCGGCGGCGTGGGCCAGTCCGGCCACGGGCGCGAGAAGGGCTTCGAGGCGCTGTACGGGTTCTCGACGCTGAAGACGGTGGCGTTCCGGCACGGGTGAGCGCAGCCGCGATGCGCGGCTCCGCCTACTTTGGCGGCGCGGATGCGACGGCGATGAAGTCGCGCGAGTAGACCGAGAACGCCCCCGCCGGGAGGCACGCCAGGGGATCGTCGCTCGTGCCATCGCACCAGCCGCCGTCGAAGTTCACCGACACGCTGGTGGTGTAGTCGCCGGGCCGCAGCGGCGGCAGCGGTGGCAGCACGGTGATCGTGCGCAGCCCGTCCCACTCCTCCGGGAACTGCCCGGAACCGCCGAACACGGCGCCGATGGTGGACCGATAGAGGTGGTGCCGCAGGTGGTGTGCGGTGTACGTGATGGTCTGGCCCGACGGCTGCAACTCGTACGAGACGGCGGTCAGCCGGCGCAGAAAGTCCTGCACCGGGTCGGCGCCGCGCGGCACGTAGCCGGGCGGGTAGCGCAGCGGCACGGCCGCCGAACCGCCCGGATCGTTGAAGAAGAACACCAGCAACTGGCCCCAGCGCCGATGCGCGGCGATCTGGGCATCGCAGCCGCCCTCGCCGGTGATGATCTCGAGCCGGGTGCCCAGCACGGCGTTCAGATCGGGGCCCCAGGGCAGCACGCACACCGGGGCGGGGTTGCCCCAGGCGGGCCGGGTCGCGACGGACTTGCCTTCGAACGCTGTCGCTGTCGCCAGCGCATGCACGGACGTGCTGTTGACCTCGCTCGCGGTGCCGCCACCGCCGCAGCCCTGGAGCGCCAGACCGAGGCTCAACCCACAGGCCCAAGCGCAAGTTCTCCATTCCGCACGCATGTTGCTTGCTCCTTCGAAAAGTCCGCCACGTGCACCAGTGGAGCTCGCGGGCCCGCGCGACGCATTGAGTGTTCGCAACGCTCCTCGCACAGGCGGCCGGCGCCGAGGTGGTGGCCGGGCGGGTGCGGACCTCAGCGCCCGGCGCGCTGACAGGCCGAGAACGCCATCTCCCCGCGCCGCCAGCACGGCGTGGGCAGCTGCGGCGCCGGGTGCGGCGTGCCGGCCTCGTCCTGGCGCACGGCGTGGGTCTGCACCTGCACCACGCCACGCCGGTCGACCTCGAGGCGCAGCAGCCAGCCAGTGGTGGTCTCCGGCGTCGTGAAGCTGTCGAACACGAAGTTGCCCAGGCTCCAGACGATCGGCCGGCCGCGCCAGGTGTCGGCGCCCTGGGTCACGTGCGGGTGCGCGCCGACCACCGCGTCGGCGCCGGCGTCGATCATCAGCCGCGCCAGTGCGCGCTGGCGGTCGCTCGGCTGCGTCTCGCGCTCCCAGCCCCAGTGCATGAACGGGATGACCACGTGCGCGCCAGCCGCTCGCGCGGCGCGGATGTCGGCGACGACGTGGCTGTCCTCGCTCCAGGCAATGCCCGGCCAGGTGGCGCCGGCCTCGAAGCGGCGCGGCTTGAACTCGTTGTAGGCGAGCACGGCGATGCGCACGCCGCGGCGCTCGATCCACAGCGGTTCGTGCGCCTGTGCCAGGTCGGCCCCGCCGCCGAAGGGCTGGAGGCCGGCGTCGCGCAGGTGCGCCAGCGTCTCGAGGAACGCCGCCTGGCCGTAGTCGCCGGAATGGTTGTTGGCCACCGAGAGCGCCTCGAAGCGGCCGGCCAGCACCCGCAGCGCGGCCGGGTCGGCGCGGAAGGTGTAGATCTTGTTCTCGAGCGCCGTGCCGCCGCGCGCGACCGGGCATTCGAGGTTGCCGATGCGCGCGTCGGCGTCTTCGAGCCATGCCTGCACCGGCGCCAGCGGGTCGGCGCCGGCGGCGATGCTGCGGCCCGGGCCGTCGTCGAGCATGATGTCGCCGACGAAGATCAGCCGCACGCGCTCCGCGGCGCCGGCCGGCAGCGTCAGCGCCAGCAGCGTGGCGGCCAGCAGAACCCGCAGCCTCACCGCGCCGCCCCGCCCGGGCGCAGCGCGCACCAGTATTCGAGCTCGCCGTCGCGCACCGGCTCGTAGACCCGCTGCAGCCCGGTGAAGCCGTGCCGCCCCTGGTGCCGCACCGGCCAGGCGAACTCGGCCACGTGCAGCGGCACCGGGCCGCCGTCGCGGTCGGCATAGGTGTAGATCTTCAACGACGCGGCGGCGCCGGGCGGCCGCTCGAACACCGGCCGGATCAGGAAGTACGAGCCGATCGCCGTGGCCTCCACGCCGTAGGGCGAGGCGACCGGCGCGGCCCGCAGCGTCTGCGTCTGGCCGCCGTAGGTGACGGTGCATACGAGTTGCGCGCCGGCCGCGGCGGCCGGGGTGGCGGCAATGAGCAGGAACGGCAGGATCAGGAACCAGGGCATCGGGGGCAGACAAGGCGCCCCGCGAGGGGCGAGGCGCATTGTCGCCGCCCTGCCGCGCGCTCAGGCCGGCTGCAGCGTCAGCGCCCAGCGCACCAGCTTGCCGGCGTCCTGCCCGGCCAGGTCGGCCACGCGCAGCGTCCAGGCGCCGCCCAGCGCCTGGCCAGCCAGCGCGGCCAGCGCCGGCACGCCGGCGGCGGTGTAGGTGGCCACCAGGTTGTCGGCATTGCCGCCCGCGCGGTCGTGCAGCAGCACCTCGGTGCCGGCAGGCGACACCAGTGCGACGCGCAGGTCGCCGATGTAGGAATGGTTGATGTCGATCTCCACGGACACGCCGCCCAGCGTGCCGGTGCCGGCCGCCTGCAGCGTGCGGGTGATGCCGGCCGGGGTGTCGTCCGGGATCGGCGTGCCGGGGCTCTCCTCCAGCCGCTGCGGGCCGGCGTCCACGGCGGCCTGCGGCACGATGCGCAGGGCCCAGCGCACCAGCCGGCCGCGGTCGGCCGGCGCGACGTCCTGCACACGCAGCCGCCAGCGGCCGCGGGCCTCGGCACCGCGCAGCGCGGCCAGCGCGCCCAGGCGGGTGGCGTCCAGCGTCAGCCTGAGGCCGCCGGCGACGTTGCCCGCGGCGCGGTCGTGCAGCACGATGGCCGCGCCCGCCGGCGGCTGCAGGCTGATCACCAGGTCGGCCGGCCAGGTGTGGGTGATCTCCAGGTCGACCTCGACCGCGCCGATCACGAGGCTGCGATCGACCGTCAGCACCGAGCCGATGCCGGCCGGCCGGTTGTCCGGGATCGCCCGGTTCGGCGTGGCCTCCAGGAACAGCGGCGCCGGCGGCGGCGCCACGTCGCCGAGCAGGCAGCGGAACTGCATCTCCGCACCGGTCGCCGAGATCGAGTCGATGGCGAGCTGCGACGCGCTGCCGTCCCACCAGCGGCTCGAGGGCGTGGTGGCGTCGGCGAAGCGGGCGGCGGGGCCGGCGTACAGGTCGCCCGCGTCGCCGTAGCTCGAGGCGCCGCGCTCGAGCTGGAACAGCCCGTCGGCCTGCTCGAGCGAACACTCGTAGTGGCGCGTCGGGCTCATCTGCTCGTTGTTGTTGCTGCCGCCCTCGTCGATGTGCCAGATCGCCAGGCCCTCGCCGGGCAGCGCGGCGTCGCGCCCGCTGCGCTGGCGCGGCTCGACCAGGAAGTACTCGCGCCCGTCGCGCGACAGCATCGCGAACTCGTTGGCGCCGGCGCGCAACGCGTAGCTGCGGCCGTGCTCGAGCGCGTCGACACGCCCGGCCCAGCCCGACAGCCGCTTCAGGTAGGCGCCGATCTGCGGCGGGTTGCGCGGGTCGATGTTGGCCCCGGCGCACATCAGGCAGTAGGCCCCGACGCCGCCGGACTCGCCGCCGTAGTCGTACAGGTCGGGGTAGTCGCACAGCATGTGGCCGTTCTCGTGGCAGAAGGTGCCGAGCGTGAGCGCGCTGCCCATCGCGCTGACCTGGTAGTCCATCGCGCGCCGGCCGGTGGCCAGCGGCACCGGCGTGCCCATGTGGAAGGCGTGCGGCCACAGTCCCTTGGACCAGTTGTTCATCACCCCGCCGGCGTAGTAGACGTTCATCGCGTAGACGTAGTTCTCGGCGTCGGCGGTGAGCGGCGAGAAGTCGAAGCCCTGCGCCTTGAAGTGCGCCAGCGCCTCGTTGATCAGCTCGCGGGCGCGGATCGGCTGCTCGATCGTCTCGTCGGTGTAGTAGCCCTTGTTGCGCGCCGCGCGGTAATACGGCGTGACGAGGTTGGTGTAGCGGCAGCGGCCCAGCGAATTGTCGAGGAAGTAGTCGTGCACCGAGCCGCGGTTGCCGAAGCCGGCGTAGCCGGGCTGGTTGCAGAAGCGCTCGACCTCCTCGCGCGCAATCGTCGCCGGCGCGTCGGGGAAGTCGATCAGTACGCACAGGCCGACGTAGTCGCCCACCGTGCCGCGCTGCGGCGGCGCGCGCATCACGGCGCCGCGCGCGGCCAGCGTGCGCATGGCCTGCTCGAGCTGCTGGCGTTCGCGGCGGCGTGTCTCGCAGCGCCGCCCGCCCATGGTCAGCGCGGACTCGCGCGCCAGCGCGCGGGTGCGCTCGGGCCGCAGGCGCAGGCC
>KZ836148.1 GCA_003265685.1 Piscinibacter caeni
GCAGCACTGCGCCGACCGCGCGGCGCTGCAGCGCGCGCTCGACGCGCTGCCGGTGCAACTGCTCACGCCCGACCCGGCCCACCACGAGGCCTTCCAGGCCATGGGCCTGGCGACGCTGGCCGAGCTGCGCCGCCAGCCACGCGCCGGGCTGGCGCGGCGTTTCGGCCAGCCCCTGCTGGAGGCGCTGGACCGCGCCTGCGGCGAGCGGCCCGACCCGCGCGTGCCGATCACCCTGCCGCCGGGCTTCGAGAGCCGCCTCGAGCTGTTCACCCGCGCCGACAACGCCGAGCAGCTGCTGCACGCCGCCGCGCTGCTGCTCGCGCGCCTGGCCGCCTGGCTGGCGGCGCAGCATGCCTTCGTGCGCGGCTTCACGCTCGTGATGCAGCACGAGCCGCGCTGGCGCCGCGAGCGCGCGATCCCGCAGCAGACCCTGCTCGAAGTCGCGCTGGCCGAGCCCTCGCGCGACCCGGCCCACCTGCAGGCGCTGCTGCGCGAACGCCTCGGCCGGCTGCAACTCGCTGCGCCGACGCTCGAGCTGGGCCTCGTCGCCGGCGAGCTGGTGCCGCAGGCGCCGCCCAACGGCGAGCTGTTCCCGAGCGCGGCGAGCGAGCGCGAGGGCCTGCTGCGGCTGATCGAGCGCCTGCAGGCGCGGCTCGGCGTCGAGCAGGTGCAGCAGCTGCAGGCGGTGCACGACCCGCGGCCCGAGAAGGCGAGCCTCGTGCGCCCGGCCGATCCGGCCCGGCTCGGCGCCGCGCGCCGCGCGCCGGCCATCCCGGCCGGGCTGCCGCTGCGCCCGGTCTGGCTGCTCGCACCGCCCGAGCCGCTGCCCGAGCGAGGCCTGCTGCCGCTGCTGGACGGCCGGGCGCTGCAGCTGCTCAGCGGACCCGAGCGCGTCGAGGCCGGCTGGTGGGACCACGATCTCGCCGAGCGCGACTACTTCATCGCGCAGGACGGCGAGGGCGCCTTGCTGTGGCTCTACCGTGCCCGCCGGCCCACGGCCGAGGGCAGCGGCTGGTACCTGCAGGGCCGTTTCGCCTGACTACCGGCCGAGCAGCACCGGCAGCGACGACACCAGCAGCGCGATGCCCGAGAGCGTCAGCAGCACCAGCACGATGCGCCGGAACGCCTGCTCGCTCAGCCCGATGTAGACGCGCGCGCCGAGCAGCACCGGCACCAGCACCGCCACCGCCACCAGCCCCAGCAGTGGCGCCATCGCCAGCGTGACGAAGCCGCTGGCGAGGTAGCCGATGAAGGCCACCGACAGCATCGCCAGGTTGAAGTTCTGCACCACGGCGCGTGCCGCGTCGCGCTCGAAGCCGCGCAGCAGGCACCACAGCGTGGGCACCGCGCCGGCGAAGCCGCCCACGCCGCCCATCACGCCGCCGGCGGTGCCGGCCAGCACGTCGCCCACGCGCCCGCCGGCCGTCACGCGCGGCAGCCGCGCCGCCGCCAGCATGGCCGGGCACCACACCACCAGCAAGGTGCCGAGGAAGGCCTTGAACAGCGGCACGTCCAGCCGCGGCAGCAGCCACAGACCGATCGG
Source organism: Piscinibacter caeni (assembly GCA_003265685.1). GTDB lineage: Bacteria > Pseudomonadota > Gammaproteobacteria > Burkholderiales > Burkholderiaceae_C > Piscinibacter > Piscinibacter caeni. The sequence goes on from KZ836148.1 coordinate 1,544, forward strand.
CACGCCGACCAGCCCGCCGGCCAGGAAGGGCGTCAGCCGGCCCCAGTCGAAGCCGCGCCGCACCGTGACGGCGGCGATCACCTGTCCGGTCAGCGCGCCGAACACGGCGAGCGTGGCGGCCAGCCGGGGCTCGACGCTCCAGGCCCAGATCGACATCGCCACCAGCCCGAACGCAAAGCCCGACAGGCCCTGCACGAAACCGGCGACGACGGCGCCCACGGCGATCACGGTGACGGTGGAGTCCATGGTTGCGTCCCTACAATGCCGCGATTTTCACGTCCCCCTTCGCCCATGCGCGTCGACCCCAGCATCTTCAAGGCCTACGACATCCGCGGCATCGTCGGCAAGACCATCGACGAGGCCTTCGCCGAGCACCTCGGCCGCGCCTTCGGCAGCGAGGCCGTCGCCGCCGGCGAGAAGGCGGTGGCGGTGGGGCGCGACGGCCGGCTCTCCGGCCCGGGCCTCGCGGCGGCGCTGATCCGCGGCCTGGCTTCGACCGGGCTCGACGTGGTCGACCTCGGCGCGGTCACGACGCCGATGCTCTACTACGTGGCCGCCACGCGCGGCCAGCATGGCTGCTCGAGCGGCATCCAGGTCACCGGCAGCCACAACCCGAAGGACTACAACGGCTTCAAGATGGTGCTGGCCGGCCGCGCGATCTACGGCGACGCGATCCAGGCGCTGCGCCAGCGCATCGAGGCCGAGCACTACGTGAAGCGGCGCGGCCGCAGCGCCGCGATGGACATCGTGCCCGAGTACACGGCACGCATCGCGGGCGACTGCGCCCTGGCGCGGCCGATGAAGATCGTGGTCGATTCGGGCAACGGCATCCCCGGTGCCTCGGCGCCGGGCGTGCTGCGGGCGCTGGGCTGCGAGGTGGTGGAGCTGTACTCCGAGGTGGACGGCGACTTCCCGAACCACCACCCGGACCCGAGCCGCCCGGAGAACCTCGCCGACCTGATCCGCACCGTCAAGGAGACCGGCGCCGAGCTCGGCCTGGCCTTCGACGGCGACGGCGACCGGCTCGGCGTGGTCACCGTCGACGGCCACATCGTCTACCCCGACCGCCAGCTGATGCTGCTGGCCACCGACGTGCTCTCGCGCCACCCCGGCGGCACGGTGATCTTCGACGTCAAGTGCACCCAGCGCCTCGCGCCGGCGATCCGCGCCGCGGGCGGTGTGCCGCTGATGTGGAAGACCGGCCACTCGCTGGTGAAGGCCAAGATGAAGGAGACCGGCGCGCCGATCGCTGGCGAGATGAGCGGCCACATCTTCTTCGGCGAGCGCTGGTACGGCTTCGACGACGCCACCTACACCGCGGCGCGCATGCTGGAGATCCTGTCGCGCAGCGCCGACCCGAGCGCGGTGCTCGACGCGCTGCCCACCAGCCACAGCACGCCCGAGCTGAACGTGCCCTGCGCCGAGGGCGAGCCGAAGCGCGTGGTCGAGCAGCTGCTCGCGAACGCGGCGTTCCCCGGCGCGCTGGAAATCGTCACCACCGACGGCCTGCGCGTCGAGTACGCCGACGGCTTCGGCCTGATCCGCAGCTCCAACACCACGCCGGTGTTGGTGCTGCGCTTCGAGGGCCACACGCCCGAGGCGCTGGCGCGCATCGAGGCCGACCTGATGGCCGCGCTGCGCGCCGTCAAGCCCGACGCGCAGTTCGCCGCGGCGGCACATTGATCGACGCCGCCCCGTGCGTGTCCTGATCGTCAAGCTCTCGTCGCTCGGCGACGTCGTGCACGCCATGCCGGCGGTGCACGACATCCGCGCGGCCTTTCCCGACGCGGCGATCGACTGGGTCGTCGAGCCGGGCTTCGCGCCGCTGGTGCGGCGCGTCGAGGGCGTGCGCACGGTGATCGAGTGCGCGATGCGGCGCTGGCGCCGCACCTGGTGGAGCGGCACGACCCGCGCCGAGTGGCAGGCCTTCCGCGCGCGCCTGCAGCAGGAGGAGTACGACGCCGTCATCGACCTGCAGGGCCTGACCAAGTCGGCCCTGGTCGCGCGGCTGGCGCGCGGCATGCGCTTCGGCCTGGCCAACGCCACCGAGGGCTCGAGCTACGAGGCGCCGGCGCGCTGGCTGGTCGACCAGGCGATCCGCGTCGAGCCGCGCATCCACGCGATGGACCGCTCGCGGGCGCTGGTGGCCGCGGTGATCGGCCGCGCGCCCGAGGGCCCGCCGGTGTACGGGCTCAAGCCGAGCAAGCGGGTGTTCCGCAGCGCCCAGCCCACCGTCGCGCTGGTGCACGGCAGCTCGCGCGGCGACAAGCTCTGGCCGGTGGAGCACTGGGTCGCGCTGGGCAAGCGCCTGATCGGCGCCGACTGGCGCATCGGCCTGCCGCAGGGCAACGACGAGGAGCAGACCCGCGCCGAGCTGATCGCCGCCGGGTTGCAGTACGAGAAGGCCTTCCACGTCGAGGTCTGGCCCAGCCTGTCGCTCGACGCGGTGCTGGACCGGCTGGCGCTGACGCAGGGCGTGATCGGCGTGGACAGCGGGCTCAGCCACATCGCGGTGGCGCTGGACCTGCCGCATGTGCAGCTCTACAACCACCCGACCGCCTGGCGCACCGGGCCGCGGCCCGAGCATGGCCACCTGCACCAGGTGGCCCTGGAAGGCCGGCCGGTGCCCACGCTCGAGGCGGTGTGGACGGCGTGGAACAACGTCGTGCGCGCGGCCCATTCATGATCCGCCCGGGCGTGCGCCTGGCCCGCGCGGCCTATTCGACGCTGTTGCGCCTGGCCACGCCGGCCTACCTGGCGCGCCTGTGGTGGCGCGGGCGCGCCGAGCCGCCGTACCGGCACGCGCTGGCCGAGCGCCTGGCGCATTACGCCGAGCGGCCCAGCGCCGGCTGGCTGTGGCTGCACGCGGTGTCCCTCGGCGAGACACGCGCCGCCGCGGCGCTGGTGGAGGCGCTGCGCGCGCGCCAGCCGGGCCTGCGCCTGCTGCTGACGCATGGCACCGCCACCGGCCGCGAGGCCGGCGCGGCGCTGCTGCGCGAGGGCGACCGCCAGGCCTGGCTGCCCTTCGACACCCCCGGCGGCGCGCGGCGCTTCCTGGCCCAGTTCCGCCCGGCGCTGGGCGTGCTGATGGAGACCGAGGTCTGGCCCAACCTGCTGCGCGAGGCGCAGGCCGCCGGCGTGACCATGGTGCTGGCCAACGCGCGGCTCTCCGAGCGCAGCGCACGCAAGGGCGAGCGCCTGGCCGCGCTGATGCAGCCGGCCGCGGCCTCGCTGGCGCTGGTGCTGGCCCAGACCGAGGATGACGCGCGCCGCCTGCGCGCGGCCGGCGCGCCCAACGTGCAGGTGTGCGGCAACCTGAAGTTCGACCTCGCGCCGGATCCGGCGCTCGTCGAGCGCGGCCGCGCCTGGCGCGCGGCGCTCGGCCGCCCGGTGCTGCTGTTCGCCGTCTCGCGCGAGGGCGAGGAGGCGCCGCTGCTGGCCGCGTGGAGCCGTGCCGCGCCGGGCGCCGGGCCGGGGCCGCTGCTGGTGGTCGTGCCGCGCCACCCGCAGCGCTTCGACGAGGTGGCTGCGCTGCTGCAGTCGGCCGGGCTGCGCACGGCGCGCCGCAGCAGCTGGGCCGACACGCCGCCGCCCGAGGCGCTCGCCGCCGACGCCTGGCTGGGCGACTCGATGCGCGAGATGCCGCTGTACTACGGCCTCGGCCAGGTGGCGCTGCTGGGCGGCAGCTTCGCGCCGCTGGGCGGGCAGAACCTGATCGAGGCGGCGGCCTGCGGCTGCCCGGTGGTCATGGGGCCGCACACCTTCAACTTCGCCGAGGCGGCCGAGCTCGCCGCCGCGGCGGGTGCGGCACAGCGGGTGCCCGACCTCGAGAACGGCCTGTCCGCGGCCTTGCGCCTGCTGGCCGATCCGGCGGCGCTGCAGCAGGCCGCCGAGCGCAGCCGTGGCTTCGCGGCCGCGCACCGCGGCGCCGCGGCACGCATGGCCGAGGCGATCGTCGCATTGCTGCCCGGGCGCCTCACAGCACCTGCCTGAGCGCCTGCACCGCCTCCTGCAGCGGCGGCAGCAGGCGCGCCACCATCGACTCGGTGCTCTCGGTCAGCGGCAGCGTTGTGCCGATCGCGCCGACGCACTGGCCCTTGCGGTTCTTCAACGGCAGCGCGAAGCCGCGCAGGCCCGAATCGAGCTGCTGCTCGGCGATGCCGTAGCCGAGCGCGCGTGCCGCCTGCACCGACTTGCGGAAGCGCGCGCCGGTGGTGATGCCCTGGGCCGTGAAGCTGGCGAACTCGTGCGCGGCGATCCACTCGTCGAGCGCCGCGTCGTCGAAGGTGGAGAGGATCGCCAGCCCGGGCGTGACCACGTGCGCCGGCACGCGCGCGCCGGGCTGGAAGCCGATCGTCACGAGGCGCGGGCTGCCGCTGCGCGCGACGTAGACGATCTCGTGCCCGTCCAGCACGCTCAGGTTGACCGTCTCGCCGCTGGCGTACGCGGCGCGCTGGATGAAGGGCTGCGCAAGGCGCGGCAGGCGCGCCGCCTCGAGGTAGCTCTGCCCGAGGCGCAGCACGCGCGGCATCAGCCAGAACAGCTTGCCGTCGGTGGCCGCGTAGCCGAAGTGGCACAGGCTGAGCAAGTAGCGCCGCGCCGCGGTGCGCGTGATGCCGGCGCGCTGGGCCGCCTCGGCCGGGGTCAGGCGCGGGTGCTCCTCGTCGAAGGCCTCGATCACGCGCAGGCCCTTGCCCAGCCCTTCGATCAGGTCTTTGCGGTCGATCGCGAAGGCGCTCGCAGCCATGTCCGGAGAAACCCGCAATGCGAGCGACAATCGCTCGCCGTGCGCGATGATCGCGCAAGTCGGGTCAGCCCGCCTTGAGGGGCTACCCGCAGCTGTCTATCGTTCCGACCGCGCTCCCCCCGGGCGCCCACGTTCACGACCACAGGAGACACCATGCCCATGCCGACCCTTCGCGCCCTCGCGATCGCCGCCAGCCTCGTCGCCGCCGGCACCGCCCAGGCCCAGATCAAGATCGCGGTGCTGCAGGAGCTGTCCGGCGCCGGCGCCACGGCCGGCACCAACGCGAAGAACGGCGCGCTGCTGGCCATCAAGGAGATCAACGACGCAGGCGGCATCCTCGGCAAGAAGATCGAGGCGACGGTGTCCGACACGCAGAGCAACCCCGGCGTGGCCAAGGGCCTGGCGCAGAAGGCGGTGGACGACGATGTGTTCGCGGTGATCGGGCCGACCTTCTCCGGCTCGATCATGGTCAGCATGGCCGAGACGCGGCGTGCCGAGATCCCGAACTTCACCGGCGGCGAGGCGGCCTCGATCACCCAGCAGGGCAACCCGTACATCTTCCGCACCAGCTTCACGCAGACCACCGCGATGCCCAAGGTGGCGCGCTACATCGCCAGCAACCTGAAGGCCAAGTCGGTGGCGGTGCTCTACGTCAACAACGACTTCGGCAAGGGCGGGCGCGACTCGTTCGCCAAGGCCGCGCAGCAGTTCGGCCTGACGGTGGCGGCCGACATCTCCACCGAATCCGGCCAGGTCGACTGGTCGGCGCCGGTGCTCAAGGCCAAGCAGAGCAATGCCGACGTGATCTTCGTCTACACCAACGAGGAGGAGTCGGCGCGTGCGCTGCGCGAGCTGAAGAAGCAGGGCGTCAACAAGCCGATCGTCGGCGAGACCACGCTCACGGGCCAGAAGGTCATCGAGCTGGCCGGCGACGCGGCCAACGGCGCGATCGCGCACGTCGGCCTGACGGTCGACGCGCCGAACCCGAACATGCTCAAGTTCAAGGCCAAGTTCTACGAGGCCTACAAGTACATCTCGGACCACAACGGCATCAAGGGCTACACCGGCGTCTACATCCTGAAGGCCGGCATCGAGAAGGTCGGCAAGCTCGACCGCAAGGCCGTGGCGCAGGCGCTGCACGGGCTGAGCATCTCGGCCGCGAAGAACCCCGGCGTGCTGATGGACGTGAGCGTCGACGCCAACGGCGACCTCGACCGCGAGAGCTACATCGTCGAGGTGAAGGACGGCCGCCAGGTGGTCAAGGAAGTGCTGCCCGCGCTGGGCAAGAAGTGACGGACCGGTCGTGACCGACTTCCTGCAGCTGTTCGTCTCCGGGATGGCCACCGGGGCGATCTACGGCCTGGCCGCACTCGGCTTCACCTTGCTGTGGCAAGCCTCGGGCACGATCAACTTCGCGCAGGGCGAGTTCGTGATGCTGCCGGCGTTCATGATGCTCGCGTTCGCGAGCTTCGGGGCGCCGCTGCTGCTGAGCTTCGTGCTTACCTGCGCGGTGGCGGTGGTCGTGCTCGGCTGGGCCTTCAAGCGCGGCATCGCCGACCCGCTGCTGAAGTTCGGCATGATGCCCATCGTCGTGGCCACCATCGGCCTGGCGATCGCGCTGCGCAACGGGGTGCGCGCCGGCTACAGCGCCGAGGCGCACCCGTTCCCGAGCCTGTTCGCCGACAAGCTCTTCAACGTCGCCGGCGTCACCGTGACGCTGGCCGACGTCGGCACGCTGGTGTTCGCGCTGCTGCTGGTGTTCGGCACCCAGGCCTTCCTGCAGAAGACGGTCACCGGCCGCGCGATGCAGGCAGTGGCGCAGAACACCGACAGCGCCACGGTGCTCGGCATCGACGTGCCGCGCATGATCTTCTACACCTTCGCGATCAACGCGGTGCTGGCCTGCGCGGCGGCGCTGCTGGTCACGCCCACCTACCTGGCCAAGTTCGACATGGGCGAGCCGCTGGGCACCAAGGCCTTCTTCGCGGCCATCATCGGCGGCTTCAACAACTCGCGCGGCGCGCTGCTGGGCGGGCTGATCGTCGGCGTCAGCGAGAACCTGGCCGCGGCCTACATCTCGCCGGCCTACAAGGACGCGGTGGCGCTGGTCGTGTTCATGCTCGTGATCCTCTTCAAGCCGCAGGGCCTCCTGGGCAAGAAGGTCGAACGCAAAGTCTGAGGCGGGCACGATGAACAAGATTTCCCTCGCCGTCGGCCTGCTGCTCGCCGCCGTGCTGCTCGCCGTGCCGCCGTTCCTCAAGAGCTACGGCATCTACCTGTTCAGCTACTGGCTGGTGTTCGTGATCGCCACCATGGGCCTGAACCTGACGGTCGGCTACGCCGGCCAGAAGAGCCTGGGCCACGCGGCCTTCTTCGGCATCGGCGCCTACACGGTGGCCATCCTGCTGAAGGCCGGCATCAGCTTCTGGATCGGCCTGCCGGTGGCGATGCTCGGCTGCTTCGTCGTCGGCCTCGCGCTCGGCTTCCCGGCGCTGCGCGTGCAGACCATCTACCTCGCGTTCGCGACCCTCGGCTTCAACACCGCGGTGTGGCTGGTGCTGCGCAACGAGGAATGGCTGACCGGCGGCACCTTCGGCATCAACAACATCGCGCGGCCCCAGCTGCTGGGCCTCAGCCTCGACGGCAACCTCGCCTACTACTACTTCGTGCTCGGCACCACGGTGGTCGTCGGTGCACTGCAGTGGGGCCTGCTGCGCTCCCCCTGGGGCAAGGCCTTCACGGCGCTGCGCGACAACCCGATCCGCGCCGAGAGCCTGGGCGTGAACGTGCAGGCCTACACGCTGCTCTCGTTCGCCATCGGCGCGGTGTACGCCGGCGTGGCCGGCGCGTTGTTTGCGCCGCTGGTGCAGTTCATCGAGCCGGCGCCGTTCACGGTGGGCGCCTCGATCATGATGTACCTGATGGTGGTGGTCGGCGGGCCGGGTTACTTCTTCGGCCCGGTGCTGGGCTCGGCGGTGGGCGTGCTGCTGCCCGAGTGGCTGCGCTTCGCGCAGGCCTGGTACCTGGCGATCTTCGGCGTGGCGGTGATCCTGCTGATGCTGCGGCTGCCCGACGGGCTGCTGTCGATCCCCGACCGGCTGCGCGCCAGGCGCCTGGCGCGCGAGGCCTCGGCGGCGCGTGCCGCCGCGGCGGCCAAGGTGGGGGCGGCCTCGTGAGCGCGGCCTTGCTGAAGGTCACCGACCTGAAGAAGAGCTACGGCGCGATCCGCGCGGTGGACGGTGTGTCGTTCGAGGTGATGCCGGGCGAGATCTTCGGCGTCATCGGGCCCAACGGCTCGGGCAAGACGACGATGTTCAACTCGGTGCTGGGCCAGATCACACCCGAATCCGGCCGCATCGAGCTCAACGGCACCGACATAACCGGCAAGTCGCCGATGGAGCTGAACCGGCTCGGCGTCGGCCGCACCTTCCAGACCCTGCAGGTGTTCGGCAAGATGAGCGTGCGCGACAACCTGCTCGTCGCCGCGCAGGAGCACGAGGGCTCGATGTGGAGCCGCATGTTCGCGCCGCCGGATTCCGGGCTCGGCGCCAAGGCCGACGCGCTGATCGACCAGTTCCGCATCCGCCACGTGGCCGACAAGAAGGCCGGCGAGCTGAGCTACGGCCAGCAGAAGCTGGTAGACATCGCGATGGCTTTCATGAGCGAGCCCGACCTGGTGCTGCTCGACGAACCCTGCGCCGGCGTCAACCCCAGCCTGGTGGGCGGCATCAGCAGCCTGCTGAAGGAACTGAACCGCGGTCGCAAGGGCTCGTTCATCGTCATCGAGCACAACATGGACTTCGTGATGGACCTGTGCCACCGCATCATGGTGATGGTCGAGGGCACGGTGATGGCGATCGGCACGCCGGCCGAGATCCGCGCCAACAAGCAGGTGCTCGATGCCTACCTGGGGAACTGAGCGATGACCGATACGTGCATCGAGTTCGAGGACGTGCTCGCGGGTTATGGCGAGTTCATGATCCTCAACAACCTCAGCTTCCAGGCGAAGCGCGGCAAGATCACCCTGCTGCTGGGCCCGAACGGCGCCGGCAAGTCGACCGTGCTGAAGACGCTGTTCGGCCTGCTCAAGGTGCGGCAGGGCCGCATCAAGCTGGACGGCCAGGAGATCACCGGCGCCAGCGCGAAGGAACTGCTCGTCCAGCACGGCATCGCCTTCGTGCCGCAGGGCCGCAACCTGTTCGGCGCGCTGACGGCCTACGAGAACCTCGAGCTCGGCGGCATCACCTTGGGCATGAAGACGACGCACGAGCGCATTCCCGAAGTGCTGGAGCTGTTCCCGCGCGTCAAGGAGCGGCTGCACTCGGCGGCGGCCTCGCTCTCGGGCGGCGAACAGAAGCAGCTCGAGGTGGGCCGCGCGCTGCTGCTGCGGCCCAAGGTGCTGCTGATCGACGAGCCCTCGATCGGCCTCTCGCCGCTGGTCGTGCAGGACGTGTTCCGGCTCTTGCGCCGCCTGGCCGACGAACAGGGCGTGACCGTGCTGATGGTCGAGCAGAACGTCAAGAGCGCGCTGAAGATGGCCGACGAGGCGATCGCGCTCGAGTCCGGCCGCCTGGTGCTGCACAAGCCGGCCGACGAGCTGCTGTCCGACCCGCACCTCGAGCGGCTCTTCCTCGGCGGCGCGCATGCGGCGCCGGCGACCGTGTGAACCTCGGGAGAACACCTTGAAAGTCCTGGTCCTCAACGGCATCAACCTGAACATGTTCGGCAAGCGCGACCCGGCCACCTACGGCACCGCGACCCTGGCCGAGATCGACGCGAAGCTGCAGGCGCTCGGCGCCGAGCTGGGCGTGCAGGTCGAGTGCTTCCAGACCAACCACGAAGGCCAGATGGCCGAGCGCATCCACGCCGCGCACACCGACAGTACCGCCGCGGTGCTGATCAACGCCGGCGCCTGGACGCACTACAGCTACGGCCTCCGTGACGCGCTGGCGATCCTCAAGTGCCCGATCGTCGAGGTGCACATGTCCAACATCCACGCCCGCGAGGAGTTCCGCCACCACTCGGTGATCGCGCCGATCGCCCGCGGCCAGATCGCCGGCTTCGGCGTCGACAGCTACCTGCTCGCGCTGCGCGCCGCGGTCTCCGCAGTGCGACCGGGCTGAAGAGAGAACCCCATGCAGATCACCGGCAAGACCTCGTTCATCGCGCACATCGGCTGGCCCACGCACAGCTTCAAGGCGCCGATGATCTACAACCCGTACTTCGAGCGCGCGGGGGTCGACTGCGTCGTCGTGCCGATGGGCTGCAGGCCGGAGCACTTCGCCACCTTCGCGAAGGCGCTGTTCACGCTCGAGAACGTGGCCGGTGCGCTGATCACGATGCCGCACAAGGTGGCGGTGGTGGAACTGCTCGACGAGGTCTCGCCGGCGGTGAAGATCGCCGGCAGCTGCAACGCCGTGAAGCGCGATGCCGCCGGCCGCCTGGTGGGCGACATGTTCGACGGCGAGGGCTTCGTGCGCGGCCTGGTGCGCAAGGGCGTGCAGCTCGCCGGCGCGAAGGTGCTGGTGGTCGGGGCCGGGGGCGTGGGCTCGGCGATCGCCGCCTCGCTGGCCGCGGCAGGGGTGGGCACCATGGGCCTGTTCGATGCACGCGCGGAGTCGGCGCAGGCACTCGGCGGGCGGCTGCGCACGCACTACCCGCAGCTCGAGGTCCGCACCGGCAGCAACGACCCGGCCGGCTGGGATGTCGTCGTCAACGCCACGCCGCTGGGCATGAACGCGGGCGACCCGCTGCCCATCGACATGAGCCGCCTCGCGCCCTCGACCTTCGTCGGCGAGGTGGTGATGAAGCAGGAGATGACCGCCTTCCTCGCCGCCGCGCAGGCACGCGGTTGCCGCTTCCAGGTCGGCACCGACATGCTGTTCGAGCAGATCCCGGCCTACCTCGAGTTCTTCGGCCTGCCCAGCACCACCGCCGAGGTGCTGCGCGAGGTGGCCACCCTGGCGTACTGAGCAGGAGCACGCCGTGACCAACACGCCCGACCGCGAGCCGCTGACCGACGTCGCCAACCCGCTTGGCCTGGACGGCATCGAGTTCATCGAGTTCGCCACCAGCCGGCCGCAGGCGCTCGGCCAGGTGCTCGAGATGATGGGCTTCCGCCCGGTCGCGCGGCACCGCTCGCGCGAGGTGCTGCTGTACCGGCAGGGCGGCATGAACATCGTCATCAACGCGCATGTCAGCCACCACCCGCGCGCGGTGCAGCCGACCGAGACGCCGGTGATCGCGGCGATCGCGCTGCGCGTGCGCGACGCCGCGGCCGCCTACCGCCGCGCGCTCGAGCGCGGCGCCTGGGCCGTGCCGACGCACGTGGAGGTGATGGAACTGAACATCCCGGCCATCCACGGCGTGGGCGCGAGCCGCATCTACTTCGTCGACCGCTACCGCGAGTTCTCGATCTACGACGTCGACTTCACCCGCATCCCGACGGTCGACGCGGCCCCGCCGGCACTCGCCGGGCTGCACTGGTTCGGCGTGGTGCAGTACATCGGCACCGACCGCATGGCCGACTGGTGCGAGTTCTATGCCGAGCTGTTCGGCTTCGCCGAGCTGAGCGACGACGAGCGCTTCGGCATCCTGCCCAAGGGCAAGGTGCTGAAGAGCCCCTGCGGCAGCTTCTTCCTGCAGCTGATCGAGCCCGAGCCGGGCATCCTGGATGTCGAGGGCGAGGAGTCGCTGCAGCGCGTGGGCCTCGGCGCGCCGGACGTGCCCGCGGCGGTGCAGGCGCTGCGCGCGCGCGGCATGGGCTTCGTCGAGTCCAGCGGGGTGCACACCAGCGAGCGCGGCGCGCTGACGCAGACGCACCTGGGCACGGTGATGTTCGAGCTCGTGCACCACGAAGCCTGAGGAGGCGGCGATGAGTCAGCTCCAGGGGAACTTCGACGACTTCGGCATGGACACCATCACGCTCGCGGGGCCGCTGGCGGCCAAGCTGCGCGCGATCCGCGAGGCCGGTTTCTCGCAGGTGATGCTGTCGGCGCGNGCCGGTTTCTCGCAGGTGATGCTGTCGGCGCGCGACCTGGTCGGCCACGAGCGCGGCTGGCGTGCCGCCGTCGACGAGGTCAAGGCCAGCGGCCTGCGTGTCACCGGCTTCCAGGTGCTGCGCGACTTCGAGGGCCTGTCGGGCCGGCTGCACGACTACAAGGTCGACATCGCCAAGCACATGCTCGAGATGTGCGCCGCGCTCGACTGCCACGTGATGCTGGTCTGCTCGTCGACCTCCACGCACGCCAGCGCCGACCTCGACACCATGGCGCGCGACCTGCGCAAGCTCGCGATGCTGGCGGTGCCGCTGAACGTGAAGGTGGCCTTCGAGGGCCTGTCCTGGGGCCGCTCGATCAACGAGTTCACGACGGCCTGGGAGGTGGTGTGCCGCGCCGATGCGCCCAACCTCGGGCTGGGCCTCGACTCGTTCCACGCGGTGGCGAGCCAGACGCCGCTGGACGACCTGGACATCATCGATCCCTCGAAGCTTTTCCTCGTGCAGCTGGCCGACTTCATGTGGACCGAGGTGCGTTCGTTCGAGGAGCGCATCGCCACGGCGCGGCACTTCCGCGTCTTTCCCGGCGAGGGCGTGCACAGCGACGCGCTGGCCGACCTGGTGCTGCGCCTGGACAAGCTCGGCTACCGCGGCGACTACAGCTTCGAGGTGTTCAACGACGACTACCAGCAGATCCCGCTGGAGGCGGTGGCCGAGCGCGCACGCCGCGCGGCCGTCTGGCTCGGCGAGGAAGTGCTGCGCCGCTCCGTGCCGCTGCCCAACCGCATGCGGCTGCGCGGGCGCGAGGCGATGCGCGGCTGATCTGCCGCCGGCTCGGCGGCCTGGCCCGGCGGCACGTCAATGCCGCAGGTACGGGAGGGCGAGCGTCGACGAGGGCCGACAGGCGGGCCGGAACGTGGCACGATGCCGGCAAGGAGGCCTGCATCATGGGTGACGGCGTGTGGATGCTGGTGGGGGCGCTGGCGCTGGCCTGTGCGGTGCTCGTCGTGTTGCTGTTGCGGCGCAAGCGCCCCGAGGTGGCCGCGCCCGAGGCGGCGGCGCCGCCCGCGGCCCCGGCCGAGCCGGTGGTCGCGCGCAGCGCCGAAGCACCGAAACCGCCTGCCGCGCCCGCCCCTGGTCTGGCCGGGGGCAGCACCCCGGCGCTGCCGCCGCGCGCCCCGGCGGCCACCACCCCGGCCGCCGTCGTCGCC
>QJOU01000165.1 GCA_003265685.1 Piscinibacter caeni
GAGGCTGGCGACCTGACCCGATGAATTCCTACGCCTGGCGCGGCCGCAACGGCAGCGGCGAACTGATCGCCGGGGTGATCGACGCCGAGAACGAGGCCAGCGTGGCCGACCAGCTGCTGGGCAGCGGTGTCACGCCGGTGGCGATCGACGCACGCGGCACGAGCCTCTCGGCCCCGAAGCAGGACTGGTGGACCGCCCTGCGCAGCCCGCCGGTCACGCTCGAGGACCTGCTGCTCTTCTCGCGCCAGATGTACACCCTGCAGCGCGCCGGCGTGCCGATCCTGCGTGCGCTCGCCGGGCTGCAGGCCTCCACCGCCAAGGCCACGCTGATCGCGCTGCTGACCGACCTGCGCGCGGGCCTCGACCAGGGCCGCGAGCTGGCCGTGCAGATGGCGCGCCACCCGCGCATCTTCGACAGCTTCTACGTCGCGATGATCCGCGTCGGCGAGATGACCGGCCGGCTCACCGAGGTGTTCCAGCGCCTGGCCGAGCACCTGGAGTTCGAGCTCGACGTGCGTGCCCGCGTCAAGCAGGCGCTGCGCTACCCGACCATGGTGGTGGGCGCGATCGGCATCGCGCTGGTGGTCATCAACCTGTTCGTGCTGCCCACCTTCGCGCAGGTGTTCGCCGGCTTCAAGGCCGAGCTGCCGCTGATGACGCGCGTGCTGCTCGGCTTCTCGGGCTGGATGGTGGCCTGGTGGCCGCTGCTGGCCGCCGCGGCCGTCGGCGCCGTGTGGGCGCTGCGCGCCTGGCTGGCCACGCCCGAGGGCCGCTACCGCTGGGACCGCTGGAAGCTGCGCCTGCCGATCGCCGGCCCCATCGTGCTGAAGGCGACGCTGGCGCGCTTCGCGCGCAGCTTCGCACTCGCCTCGGGCAGCGGCGTGCCGATCACGCAAGCCATGACGGTGGTGGCACAGACGGTGGACAACGCCTTCATCGGCAGACGCATCGAGCAGATGCGCGACGGCATCGAGCGCGGCGAGAGCCTGTCGCGCTGCGCTGCGGCGACCGGCGTGTTCACGCCGGTGGTGCTGCAGATGATCGCGGTGGGCGAGGAGACCGGCGAGCTCGACACGCTGCTGGTGGAGATCGCCTCGATGTACGAGCGCGAGACCGACTACGCGATCAAGGGCCTGTCGGCGGCGATCGAGCCGGTGCTGCTCGGCATCATCGGCACGCTGGTGCTGATGCTGGCGCTGGGCGTGTTCCTGCCGCTGTGGAACCTGGGGCAGGCGGCCTCGGGGCGGGGCTGAGCGCACGGTCGGTCGGCGCGCGTGCGGCCGCCGGGCCGTCGGCGGCCATGCGCGCTCTCCGCAACAGGGTTTCTGCGCAACGCCCTGCAGGGCGGCGATGCGAGACTGGACGCACACGACTCACCTGCACCGCCCATCGGACCGTCGACGCTGCCATGCCCTTGTACCAATCCGCCATCGACGCCATGGACGCCGGGATCGTGCTGTGGGATGCAGGCGACTGCATGGTGCTGTGCAACCGCCAGTTCCGCACGCTGTACGCCGCGCTGGCCGACCTGCTCGAGCCGGGTGTGAGTTTCGAGGCGCTGCTGAGGGCCGCCGTCGCGCGGGGCCTGATCCCGGGCGCGCAGGGCCAGGCGGAGGAATTCGTGGCGGCGCGCCTGCACGAGCACCGGCATCCGCAGGGGCCGCTGCTGCGCAGCATGCCCGACAAGCGCTGGCGCCGCATCACCGAGCAGCGCCTGGACGACGGGAGTCTGCTCGCCTTCAGCATCGACGTCACTGAGCTGATCGAGAAGGAGCGCGCGCTGGAAGTGGCACGGGCCGAAGCCCAGCGCGCGCGCGAGCAGCTGCAGGACGCCATCGACGCCTTGCCCGAAGGCTTTGCGCTGTACGACGCGGAAGACCGCCTGGTGGCCTGCAACGCCCACTACCGCGATCTCTACGCCATGTCGGCGCCGGCCATGCGGCCCGGCACCTCGTTCGAGACCATCCTGCGCTACGGCCTGGCTCGCGGCCAGTATCCGGCCGCCGAGGAGGACCAGGAAGCGTGGCTGCGCGAACGCCTGTACCGCCACCGGCATCCGGACCAGCCGCTGCTCCAGGAGCTGCCGGGCAATCGCTGGCTGCGCATCGACGAGCGCCGCACCCGCCAGGGCGGTGTCGCCGGTGTCCGCACCGACGTGACCGAGCTGGTGCAGCGCGAGCAGCAGCTGCGCCAGCTCAACCAGCGGCTGTCGGAGAGCCGGGCCCAGCTGCACGCCCTGATCGGCACGGCCCAGGCGGCCATCCTGACCGTCGACGAGCAGGGGCTGATCCGCTCCGCGAATCCGGCCACCGGTCGCGTGTTTGGCTGGGACCCGGACGATCTGGAGGGGCGCCCGCTGGCCGAGCTGGTGCCCGACGTCGACATCGGCGCGGCCGCCGACGCGACCGAGGGTGGCTTGCCGCCCGTCGACCTGCCGGCGCGCCACCGCAACGGCGGCATGCTGACGGTGAACCTCGCGCTCTCGCGCCTGAGCCTACCGGGGCCGGCGCAGTACGTGGCACTGATCACCGACGTCACCGAGCGGGTGGTCGCCGCACGCGCACTGCGCGCCGCCAACGAGCAGCTGGCGCACTGGTCCGAGACCGACGCGCTGACCGGCATCGCCAACCGGCGCCTGTTCGAACGCCGCCTGCGCGAGGAGTGGCAACGCTGTGCCCAGCGCGGCGACTGGCTGGCCTTGCTGATCGTCGACGTCGATCACTTCAAGCGCTACAACGACGCCCTCGGCCACCCGGCGGGCGACACCTGCCTCGCCGCGGTGGCGGCCGTGCTGCGTGACTGTGCCAGCCGCGCCGGCGACCTGGTGGCCCGCTGGGGCGGCGAGGAGTTCGCCGTGCTGCTGCCGGGCGTGAATCCGGACGAGGCCCTCGCCGTCGCGCGCACCGGCCTGGCAGCCGTCGCGGCGCGGGGATGGGTGCATCCGGATTCCACGGTCGCACCGCATGTCACGGTCAGTATCGGCGTGGCGGCCGGCATGGCCGCGGCCGACCAACCGGTCGAGTCCCTGGTGGCGCGGGCCGACGCCGCCTTGTACGCCGCCAAGCGGGCGGGCCGCAACTGCGCCCGGCTCGCCCAGTCGCCCTGAGGGAAGCGACGCCTGCATCGAGGCCCGCCGGCGGCCCGGCCGCATCGACAAGCACGGCTCACACTTGCCCGGGCGCCCGGATGCCGAACAGCGCGCGCAACGGCGGCACGCGGCGGAACACGACGGTGCACAGCGCCACCGTGGCCCGGCTGGCCAGCACCGAGAGCGTCCAGCGCGTCCACACGCCGAGGCCGGAGTCGAGCAGGAGGTAGTCGCCGCCGTGAGCGGCGCGAAGTGCAGCCGGTAGAGCAGGAACCGGAGGTGGCCCCAGTCGAAGTGGCCGGGGCTGCCCGGCCCGGCGCTGATGCCGTCGAAGAAGTGCGGATAGAAGGCGAGGAAATCGCCGCCCAAGGTGCCGAAGGCGAGCGCGCGCAATCAGCCCTGCACCGGGATCACGAGCAGCAGCACCAGCCCGAAGGGCAGCATCAGCCGGCGTGCCCGTTCAGCGATGAAGGAAGCGGCGCTGCGGGTGCGCAGCGACTGCGCCGTGCCCATGCCTGCCACGAGGAACAGCAGGTGCATGAACGCGTTGTCCATGAACACCGTGAACAGGCGCAGCGCGTCGGGCCCGAAGTGCCCCTGCAGGCCGTGGCCCGCGAGCACCGCGTCGCCCACCGGCGTGTCGTACACGTACACGACGCCGTAGCCGGTGTACGACAAGGCCGCGTGAAACGGCGCGAGCGTGGGCACGACGAGGAAGCGCAGCCAGTCCAGGCAGGCCAGCCGGCGCATGTCCGGCGCGGGGTCGTCGTGGGCCATGGGGTGATTCGGCGCAGGCGGGCCGGCCGGCGGCAGGAGCGCGCAGCATGGGCCCGCCGCCCCCGGCGCGGGATCCCCTCTCCCCAACACCTGCGTTGTGGCGCCCCGCCCGCCTGCCTACACTGCGCTCGCCCCATCCGAGGAGACCTGCGTGTCCTACGTCGGCGAGCCGTTCGACCTCGACCTGTTCTTCAGCTACAGCCACGGCAGCGACAAGGAGGGCGACCCGACGCTGCGCGGCTGGTCGCTCGCCTTCGTGCGCGAGCTGGTCGAGGAGCTGCGCGCCGACCGCAGCTTCCGCGACACGCTGGCCTGGTTCGTCGACGAGCGGCTCGACCGCATGGCACCGCTGACCGACCAGCTCGACCTGAAGGCCGGCGCCGCCGCGCTGCTGCTGGTGCTGATGACGCCCGACTACCAGGCCAGCGAGTGGTGCGGCAAGGAGCGCGCCTGGTGGCTCGCCGGCCAGGCCGCGCGCGGCCTGGAGCCGGAGGGCCGGGTGGCCATCGTGCGCGCCTGGCCGGTGCCGCCGCAGTGGCCGGGCGGCGGGCCCTGGCCGGCGCCGCTGGTCGATCGCGCCGGCCAGCCGCTGGTGGGCTACCCCTTCCACGCCGGCGAGGGCCGCGCCGCGCGGCCGCTGGGCTGGACGCAGTGGCAGGGTGAGTTCGACCCCAAGGTGCGCGAGGCCCTGCTCGGCCTGGCCGCCGACCTGGCCCAGCGCCTGGACGACGTGAAGGCCGAGCTGGACCGGCGCCGCGGCGCGCGGGCCGATGCCGACAAGCTCGCCGGCGCCGGCGGCCAGACGCTCTACCTGCACGGCCGCGCCGACCAGGCGCCATGCTGGGAGCGCGCCGCCGGCGAGCTGCTGGCCAGCGGCTACGCGGTGCTGCCGGGCGAACCCGACCCGCTCGAGCGCGACCCGGCCCGGCAGGAGGCGATCCGCCAGCAGCGCGTCGAGACCCTGACCGAGTGCGACGCACTGGTGCTGGTGGGCTCGAACGACGGCCGCGCGGTCGATGCCGACCTGATCGTCGTCGGCAAGCACGACCGCCAGTCGGCACGCTCGCGGCGCGACCGGCTGCTGCCCTGCGCGCTGCTGGACATGGTCGGCCCGCCGGTGGCCACGCCGGTGCGGCGCCAGACCGCGCGCATCGTGCAGGCCGACTGGCTCGACGCGACGCAGGGCCCGGTGACGACGGTGGTGCAGCAATGGCTGGGCGAGAAGGCCCAGCAGGCGGCGCGGGCATGACGCAGGCAGCGCCGGTGTCCGCCCGCGACGACGAGGTCGCCGAGCCTTTCCGCGTCGAGATGCCGCCGCGGCCCTACCCGGGCCTGCGGCCCTTCGACGAGGTCGAGTGGCCGATCTTCTTCGGCCGCGAGCGCATGGTCGACGCGGTGGTCGCCGGGCTGGTGCGCACGCAGTGCATCGTCGTGCACGGCGATTCGGGCGCCGGCAAGAGTTCGCTGATCCGCGCCGGCGTGCTGCCGCGCCTGCGCCACGAGCAGGCGCGTTGCGAGACACGCTGGCGCACCTGCATCGCCCTGCCGCGCGGCGGCCCGCTGGGCAACCTGGCGCGCGAGCTGGCCGCGCTCGACGGCCGCGGCGACGACAGCGCACACATGCTGGCGCTGCGCCGCCTGCTCAACCAGGGCCGCGCGGCGCCGCAGGCGCTGGCCGAGGCGCTGCTGCGCGACGCCGACGACCACCTGTGCATCCTGATCGACCAGTTCGAGGAGCTGTTCGAGTTCGCGCGCCACGGCAGCGCCTCGGAGTGCCGCCTGCTGACCGACTTCATCGTGCGCATGGCCGAGGCGCCGCCGCGCGGGCTGTACCTGGCGCTGACGATGCGCTCCGAGTTCCTGGGCGCCTGCGCGCGCTTCCCCGGCCTGGCCGAGGCCGTCAACCAGCGCCAGTACCTGCTGCCGCCGATGGCGCCGGCCGACCTGCTGCGTGCCATCCGCGAGCCGGCCGCGCTGTACGGCGGCCATGTCGACGCGGCGCTGGCCGAGCGCCTGGCCACCGATGCCGCCGGCACCGACGGCCTGCCGCTGGTGCAGCACGCGCTGATGCGCCTGCACACGCTCGGCGGCGTGCGCGAGGGCTGGCAGCTCGGCCTGGCAGACTACCCGGCCGACGGCCTCGCCGGCCTGCTCTCGCGCCATGCCGACGAGGTGGCACGCGAGGCGGCCGCGCTGCCGGAGGTGGGCGAGGCGCTGATCGAGCGGCTGTTCCGCGCGCTCACCACCGTCAGCCCCGAAGGCCAGGTGCTGCGCCGGCCGCAGCCGCTGGCCGCGCTGGCCGAGGTGTGCGGCGCGCCGCCCGAGCGGCTGGCGCGGGTGGTCGACGTGTTCCGCGCCGACGGCGTGTCCTTCCTGACCGCGCGCCACCGCAGCGGCGCGCTGGCGGGCGAGGAGTGGATCGACATCGGCCACGAGGCGCTGGTGCGCTGCTGGAAGCGCCTGTCCGAGCCGGGCACCGGCTGGCTGGTCAAGGAGGTGCGCGACGGCATGATCTGGCGCGCCCTGCTCGTGCAGGCCGAGAGCTTCGAGGCGGACGACGACGCGGTGCTGTCCTCCAGCACCACGCGCGAGCGGCAGCGCTGGCTGCTCGAGCGAAACCCGGCCTGGGCCGAGCGCCACGGCGGCGGCTGGCAGCGCGTGCAGGCGCTGATGCGCGCCAGCGTCGCGGCGCGGCGCCGCGGCCTGTGGATCCGGATCGGCAGCGCGCTGCTGGTGGCCGTCGCCGTGCTGACCGGCGGCGGCTTCGGCCTCAAGTCGCTGGCCGACCGCCGGCTCAGCGAGGTGACCCAGGCCGCGCAGCAGGCCGAGTTCGCCCAGAACCTGACCCAGCTGCGCGCCGCCAACGAGGACGCGGCGCGCCAGCTGCGCCAGTCGCAGGAGACGGTGGCCAAGCTGCAGGAGTCGCTGGACGCGCTGCGCGCGGCGCGCCAGTCCGGCAGCGACGCGCGGCTGCGTGCCCAGGTCGACCTGGCCACCGGGCTGATCGATCAGGCCGCCGCCGAGCTGAAGGCGGGCGACCTGGCGCCGCGCATCTACCTGCACATCAGCCGCGAGGACCAGCGCGAGGCCGCCGCCGCGCTGCGCGCGCGCATCGGCGCCCAGCGGCTGGACGGCACCGCGCTGGTGGCGCCGGGCGTGCAGCTGGTCGAGTACCAGACCAACACCGGCGTGCTGCGCTGCTTCGCCGCCGACGAGTGCCGCGGCGAGGCGCGCAAGGTGCTGGTGCTGCTCAACGGCCTGCTGGCCTCGCCCCAGCTCACGCTGCAGGACCTGAGCAAGCAGTACGCCGACGCCAAGGTGCGGCCGCACCACTACGAGGTCTGGTTCGGCGCCAGCGAGATCGTGCTGCGTTCCACGGGCGAGAAGAAGTAGGCGCCCGGCGCGCCCTCAAGAAACTTGTGGGCGCACCGAAACCCCAGTGCAGTCACACCACAGGGGTTTCCCATGCAACACCGTCAGTCCGGCTTCACGCTGATCGAGCTCGTGATGGTCATCGTGATCATCGGGGTGCTCGCGGCCGTCGCGATTCCGAAGTTCGTCGACCTCAGCGGCGACGCCAACCAGGCGGCCACCAACGGCGTCGCCGGTTCGCTGTCCTCGGCCGCGGCGATCAACTACGCGGCCCGCAAGGCCAACAGCAGCAACGGCTCGGCCGTCACCAACTGCACCGGCGCCGCCGCGCTGCTGCAGGGCGGCGCGCTGCCCTCGGCCAGCTACACCATCACCGCCGGCGCAGTGGCCGCCGACGCCACCGCCAGCTGCACGCTGACCGGCCCGGGCAGCAAGACCGCGACCTTCACCGTCATCGGCATCCTGTAATGCGGGGTCGTCACCGCACCGCCGGCTTCACGCTGGTGGAGCTGGTGATGGTCATCACGATCGTCGGTGTGCTGGCACTCGTCGTGCTGCCGCGCGCGCTCGACCTGACGGCCTGGCGGCTGCGCGCCTACGGCGACGAGCTGCAGGCCCAGATGCTGGCGATGCAGCGCCTCGCGCTGGCCCAGCGCCGGCCGGTGACGGCCACGATCAACGGCAGCGGCGTGGACTTCGCCTACACGGCCGGCGGGTCGATCCTCGCGCTGCCCTGCCCGGCCACGGCCAGCCCCTGCATCGCCGAGAGCGGCCCGCGCAGCGCCACCTTCAACGCCGCCAACAGCGGCGCGGCCACCACCTCCACCGGCGCCGCGCTGGCCGTGACGGTGGCCTCCGGCAGCAGTTCACAAGCCTTCCGGCTCGAGCCACAAACAGGCCTGTTTCGCCGCCTTCCTTGATAGATCGCCGCGAGCGATCACTTCTTAGCATCGGGGACAGGACCACCTCGCCCGCCCGATGCGCCTGCCCGCCCCCCTGCCGACCGCCGCGCGCGCCGCGCCTGCGCGCGGGCTGTCGCTCGTCGAGCTGATCCTCTTCATCGTCGTGGTGGGGGCTGCGCTGGCCGGCACGCTGCGCGTCTTCACCCAGTCGACCGCCGCCAGCGCCGACCCGCTGCTGCGCCGCCAGGCGCTGGCGATCGCCGAATCGCTGCTCGAGGAGATCGAGCTGCTGCCCGTCACCTTCTGCGACGCGGACGACGCCAACCTCGAGAGCGCCGCCAGCGCCGCCGGCTGCGCCAGCCTGCCCGACGCGATCGGCCCCGAGGCCGGCGAAGGCCGCTTCGCGACGCCGCAGTTCGACCACGTCGACGACTACCACGGCTACGCGATGAACGGCATCGTCGACCTGACCGGCGCCGCCGTGACCGGCCTGGCAGGCTACAGCGCGAGCGTCAGCGTCGCCGCCGCGGCACTGGGCAGCATCACCGCCGGCAGCGGCGATGCGCTGCGCATCACCGTCACCGTCACGGGCCCGGGCAGCACGTCGGTCAGTCTGGACGGCTACCGCACCCGCCATGCACCCAACTCGGCCCTCTGAGTGCAGCCCCCACGCTCACTGCGTTCGCTGCCCCCCGCGGGGGCCGTGCGGCGGCTACGGGCGGCCGGGCGCCGCCGCGCGGCGCGCGCGCGGCTTCACGCTGATCGAGGCGGTGCTGGTGATCGTGGTCACCGGCGCGCTGTTCGCCGTCGTGGCGCAGTTCATCGTGCCGCCGGTGCAGGCCTACCTCGCCACCACCGCGCGGGCGCAGCTGGTGGACCAGGCCGATCTCGCGCTGCGCCGCATCGGCCGCGACCTGCGCAGCGCGCTGCCCAACAGCGCGCGGGTCAGCGCCAGCGGGCTGGCGCTGGAGCTGATCCCGACCAGCGCCGGCGCGCGCTACATGGCCGAGGGAGCGAACCGGCTGGTGGCCGGCAGCGTGGCGACCGGCTTCGACCTGGTCGGCCCGCCGCTCGCGCTCACGGCCGGGCAGGACCTGGTGTTCTACAACCTCGGCCCGGGCATCACCGGCTCCGACGCCTACGCCGCCAACGGCAGCGCCGCCGAGCAGGCCAGCTCGAACCGGCGCGCCAGCACCAACGGCGCAGGCTCGTTCTCGTCCATCACGATCAGCTCGAGCGCCGGGCTGCCGGTGGCCGCGCTCGCACCGCCGCACCGCGTGGTGGCGGTCGAGGCGCCGGTCAGCTACCGCTGCGACCTGGGCGCCGGCACGCTGACGCGCTACAGCGGCTACGGCTTCCAGGCCAGCCAGCCCGACCCGCCCGTCGGCAGCACGAGCGCGGTGCTGGCCACCGGCGTGAGCGCCTGCCGCTTCAGCTACGACGCCGCGGTCGTCACCACGCGCGCCGGGATCGTGCAGATGCAGCTGAGTCTGCGCACCACGACCTCGGCCGGCACCGAAACCGTCGCGCTGCACCACGCGGTGCACGTCGACAACCTGCCATGAACACACGCGGCTTCACGCTGATCTCGGCGCTGTTCGTGCTGGTGGTGCTGGCCGCGCTCGGCGCGACGCTCGCGCAGGTGAGCCTGCGCCAGCAGCTCGGTTCGGCCTCGGAGATCGAGGCGGCGCGGGCCTTCCAGGCGGCGCGCGCGGGGCTCGAGTGGGGCGCGTTCCAGGTGCTGCGCAATCCCGCGCCGCCGGCGGCCGCGCCGGCCTGCTTCGGCACCACCAGCTTCGTGCCGGCCGGGCTGACGAGCTTCACCGTCACGGTCAGCTGCACCCGCACGCCCGCCAGCGGCACGCTGGCCGACGGCGCCACCGCGCTGGCCTTCTTCCAGCTCGTCGCCAATGCCTGCAACGCGCCCAGCGGCGGCGCCTGCCCGGGCAGCGGCACGCCGCAGCCGACCTACGTCGAGCGGCAGCTCGTTCGGACGGTGGTGCGATGAGGCGCCTGCTCGCCCTGCTGCTGCTCGCCGGCGCCGGCGCCGCGCCGGCGGCCAACTACAGCTTCCCGGGCAGCCTGCCGCCGGGCTGCTCGGGCAGCGGACCGAACTACACCTGCACCGGCGGGGCGCTCGCCTACGGCGACACGGTGACGATCAACGCCCCCCGCCCGGCCACCGTCACCGTCAACGGCTCGCTCGACACCAACACCGCCCAGATCAACGCCGCCGGTTCGGCCAGCGACCTGACGCTGATCGTCACCGGCACGCTGACGCTGGGCTACCAGACGGTGATCCGGGCCAACATCACGGCCGGCAGCGTGAGCGACCCGAACGGCGCCGTCACCTTCGGCGGCAACCTCGCCACCAGCACCGGCACCATCGCGCTGGGCTACCAGAGCACGGTGGCGGGCTCGGTGAGCAGCACCAGCGGCGCGATCAGCGTGGCGCAGAACGGCAGCGTCGGCGGCAACATCACCAGCACCAGCGGCGCGATCACGGTGCCCTTCCAGGCGCAGGTGAGCGGCAACATCAGCACCAGCGGCGCGATCACGATCGGCCAGGAGGCGGTGGTCGGCGGCACGATCACCGGCAGCACCGGCAACCTCGCCATCGGCTACGGCGCGCGGGTCACCGGCGCGGTGCAGAGCAGCAGCGGCACGATCGGCATCGGCCAGTCGGCCGTCCTGTCGGCCTGTGTGCGCTCCACCAGTTCGGCCGCCATCACGCTGGGCTACCAGGCGAGCGTCAACAGCGTGTGCTGCGGTGGCGGCTGCAACACCAGCTGCGTGACCAACAACAGCACCTACGCGATGCCGCCCAAGTGCAGCGCCGCGGCGACGCTGGATCATGTCGAGGCCGTGCCGGCCGGCAGCAGCGCGCTGACCTGCAGCACCGCCGCCGTCACGCTGAAGGCCTGCGCCAACGCGGCCTGCAGCAGCCTGCTGACCAGCTACACCGGCACCGTCACGCTGAGCACCAGCAGCGGCCGGGGCGACTGGTCGGCCGGCAGCGGCCCGGCGCCGCAGGGCACGCTGGCCAACGGCACCGCCGGCGACGGTGCGGCGACCTACACCTTCGCCGCCGCCGACAGCGGCAGCGCGAAGCTGCTGCTGGCCCACACGCTGGCACAGGACGTGACCCTCACCGCCGCCACCAGCGGCAGCGGTGCGACCAGCAACACCTCGAGCGCGATCCAGTTCCGCGACAACGCCTTCGTGCTCGGCGAGGACGCCTCGAACAAAATCGCCGGCAGCAACGTGGTGGTGGCGGGACGGCCGCACGACATCACGGTGACGCTGGTGAAGACGGACAGCAGCACCGGCGCCTGCGGCACCGCCACCGACTTCAGCGGCAGCCGCGCGCTCAAGTTGTGGCGCACCGACAGCGGCGGCACGTGGACCGCGCCGACGGTGGTCTCGCCCGCGCTGACCATCCCCTCGGCCCAGCCCGGGACGAACAACCTGACGCTCGCGTTCACGAGCGGCGTGGCCGGCTTCAACCTCGGCAGCAGCGACATCGGCCGCTACGCGCTCAACGTGCGGGACGACTCCGGCAGCTACGCGGCCGGCACGGTGAGCGGCAGCAGCAGCACGCTGACGGTGCGGCCGTTCGCGCTCGTCGTGCGCAACCTGACGGCCGGCAGCACCGGCAACCCGGGCGGCTCGGCGGCGACGGACAGCGTGTTCACCAGCGCCGGCAGCAGTTTCTCCGCCGCCGTCGGCGCCTATCGGTGGACGGCGGCGATGACCGGCGACGGCACCGACGCCAACGACGACGGCCTGCCCGACAGCGGCGCGACGCTCGCCAACACCATCGCCGGCGGGCTGGCGCCGTCGTTCTCGAGCACCGTCACGCTGGCGCCGCTGGCCGGCAGCCAGACACCCGCGGGCGGGGTGCTGGGCACGCTCTCGGGCGGCAGCGTGAGCGGCTTCTCGGGCGGCAGCGCCAGCGCGGGCAGCCTGCAGTACAGCGAGGTCGGCAGCTTCGCGTTCGCCACCACCGGCGTGGTGAGCAACTTCCTCGGCAGCGGCCTGGCGCTGGACGCCACGGTGTTCAACGCCGCGGGCGCGCAGTCGACCCGCGTCGGCCGCTTCGTGCCGGCGCGCTTCGCGCTGTCGGCCGGCAGCGTGACGCACCGCTCGACCCGTTCCTGCTCGCCGGCCTCAGCCTTCACCTACCTCGACGAGACCTTCCGGCTCGGCTTCACGCTGACCGCGCAGAACGCGGCCGGCGCGACGACGCAGAACTACACCGGCGCCTTCGCCAGGCTGGGGCTCACGACCCCGGCCAACTTCAACCTCGCCGGCATCGCGAGCGGCACGCGCTTCAGCAGCAGCGGCGCGAGCCCGCGGCTGTCCCTCGGCAGCGCCACCGGCAGCTGGAGCAACGGCGTGGCCAGCGGCATCACGCTGAGCGCCGCGGCGCTGCGCAGCACCAGCCCGGACGGCCCGTTCAGCGCGGCCTTCGGCATCGCGCCGGTGGACAGCGACGGCGTCGCGCTGGCGAGCCTCGACCTCGACACCGACACGAGCGCCGGCAACGACCGCGCGAGCGTCGCCACCGTGGCGCTGCGCTTCGGCCGGCTGCGCCTGATCAGCGCCATCGGCGCGGCCGACCGCGCGCTGGCGCTGCCGCTGCTGGCGCAGCACTGGAGCGGCTCGGCCTTCGACACCAACACGCTGGACAGCTGCACCACGCTGCCGGCCACGGCGGTGAACTTCGGCAACCTGCGGCGCACGCTGACCGCGGCCGACACCGCGGTCAGCGGCAGCACCGTGGTGCTCGCGGCCGGCAGCGGGCGGCTCGTGCTCGCCGCGCCCGGCGGCGGCCGCAGCGGCAGCGTGGACGTGGCGCTCAGCCTCGGCGGCAGCGCCACCGATGCCTCCTGCCTGCAGCCCTGGAGCCCTCCGAGCGGCGACGCCGCGACCGCCGGCGCCAACCTCGCCTACCTGCGCGGCGCCTGGTGCGGCAGCAGCTGGGACAAGGACCCCTCGGCGCGCGCCAGCTTCGGCCTGTACCGCGGCGCCGACGCCGTGATCCACCAACGCGAGAACTACTGATGCACCTGCCCTGGCGCCGCGCCCCTCGCAACGACCGCCTCGCCATCGCGCTGGACGAGGATGCGCTCACCTGGGTGCATGCCGAGGGCACGCGGGTGCGCGGCTGCGGCCGGGTGCTGCGCGGCGCGGACACGCCGGCCGCGTTCGCCAAGCGCGTGCGCGGGCTCGGCCTGCCGCCTTGCGACACCACGGCGCTGCTGCCGCTGGCCGGCGCGCAGCTGCTGCAGATCGAGGCCCCGGCGGTGCCGCCGGAAGAGCTCAAGGCCGCGGCCCGCTGGCGCATCAAGGACATGGTCGAGACGCGGCTGGACCAGCTTACGCTGGACGTGCTGCGCGTCGGCGACGGCCGCGAGCGCGCCGCGCACCAGCTGTTCGTCGCCGCGGCGCCGACCGCGCTGGTGCAGTCCACCAGCGAATGGGCGCAGGCCGCCGGGCTGGCGCTGCGCGTGATCGACATCCGCGAGACCGCGCAGCGCAACCTGCAGACCGCCGCCGCCCGGCGCCGCGGCCAGGCGGACCGCGCCACCGCCGCGCTGGTGCTGCAGGACGGCACCGCGCTGCTGACCGTCAGCGCCGGCGGCGAACTGTTC
Source organism: Piscinibacter caeni (assembly GCA_003265685.1). Lineage (GTDB taxonomy): Bacteria > Pseudomonadota > Gammaproteobacteria > Burkholderiales > Burkholderiaceae_C > Piscinibacter > Piscinibacter caeni. The sequence continues at coordinate 13,797 of QJOU01000165.1, forward strand.
CACGCCCGCCGCATCGAGGACACCGAAGCGCCCGAGCCGGCACGCGCCGGGCCGATCGCCGCGGCCCCGGCCGCAGCCGCCGCGATGGACTTCGACGCCATGGACATCGTCGACTACGGCGCCGAACCCGACAGCGCCCCGGCGCAGGCCGAGGTGCCGCACCTGGTGATCGAGCTGCAGCGCTCGCTCGACCTGTGGGAGCGCAGCTGGCCCGACCTGCCGCTGGCCGGCATCGACGTGTTCGCCGGCGAGCGCAGCGCGACGCTGGCGGCCCAGCTGCGCGCGGTGCTGGGCGTAGTGGTGGCACCGCTCGAGCCGGCCCGGCTGTTCGACGGCCTGGACGGCGCCGACCCCGCGCTGCACGCCGCCCTGCTGCCGCTGCTGGGCGCCCTGCTGCGCGAGGAGCCGGTGAGCGCCTGAGGACCCGACCATGCCGCAACAGATCAACCTCTACAGCCCGATCTTCCTGGCCCCGCAGCGCCACTTCTCGGCGCGTGCGATGGCCCAGGCGCTCGGTGTCGTCGCCCTCGCGCTGGTGCTGCTGTGCGCCTGGGCCGCCTGGGGCAGCCTGGCGCTGCGCCGGGAGCTGGCCGGGCTGGCCGGCCGCGACGCGCAGGAGCGCGAACGCCTGGTCGCCGCGCTGGCGGCCCAGCCCGCGGCCTCGGGCCCCGCGCCGACCGCGCTC
>KZ836149.1 GCA_003265685.1 Piscinibacter caeni
CGGCGACCACCGCCGCCGGGGCGGCCGGCATGCTGCGGGCCGGCGTCGGCGCCGGCATCGGCGTCGAGCAGGCCGCGGCGAGCAGGGCCGCGCCCAGCGCGGCCCACAGTGGAACGGGTGGCGTCATGGCGGTCGGCGCGGGCGGTCCCTGGGGCTGGCGACTATAGAGCCTGAGAGACACACGAACCAGGATCGATCGGGCGCACCATCTTCGGCTCGCTCACAATGGCGACGCCGGAACCCCCCGCCGTCCCAACGATGAAGACGCTCCTGTTCGTGCTCGTGCTGCTGGCCGTGGTGGTCGCGCTCGCTTCGCAGTTCGGGCTGCTGCGGGGCCGCACGCCCGGCGACCTCGGCGTGCGCGACGGGCGCTTGAAGCCGCCGTCGATGTCACCCAACAGCGTCAGCAGCCAGGCCGGGCTCTACCCCGACCATCCGCAGCGGGCCTATGCGCAGATCGCCCCGCTGCCGGTGCGCGGCAGCGGTCCGGAGACCATCGAGCGGCTGCGCCGCATCGTCGAGGCCATGGAAGGCGCGAAGGTGGTGAAGGCCGACAGCGGCTACCTGTACGTGCAGTACACGTCGAGGATGATGAAGTTCGTCGACGACGCGGAGTTTTGGTTCGATCCGCGCAGCAACGTGATCCAGGTGCGATCGGCCTCGCGCCTGGGGCGCAGCGACTTCGGCGTCAACCGCGCGCGCATCGAGGCGATCCGCGCGCGGCTGGAGGGCGCCGAGAAGCCCTGAGGCCGCTCGGGCTTGGCCCGGGCGCTCAGTTCGCGCCGGGCACGGGTTCGTCGGCCAGGGCGCGGCGGACCATGGCGTCCATGGTCTGCTGCAGGAAGTGGCGCTGCACGACGGTGCGGCCGTTGACGACGATCTTCAGGCTGGCCGGCGTGGCCGGCACCGGGACGGCTGCGGCCGGGATCGCGAAGCCGGTGTCGGAGGTCTGCGGTGTGTCCATCGCGGCGCTCCTCAGCCGGCCTGCCCGGCGCTCAGCGACGCCTGCGCGATGCTGGGCGGGCTCAGCACCATCAGGGCGGCCAGCGCGACCGTGGCCAGCATGACGGCACCGACGATGCCGATCGCCATGCGGCGACGGCGCCGGGCCTTGGCCTCGGCGACGTAGGATTCGTAGAGCTTCATGCGGCGTTCCTTTCGGATCCGGCGCACTGTCGCGCCGGTGCCGCAAATCTAGGAAATGCAACCGCCCGACGCATCGCTCGTTGGGGGGACCGGCCTAGAGCGCCCCCTCGAACCGATGGCCGCCGTTCAGTGCCGGAACTTGCGCTCGCCGCGGTCCCAGTCACCGCGGTCGCGGTAGCCGTCGCGGTAGCCGTCGCGGTGGCCCCAGCGGTTGTCGTAGCGGTCGTAGGCGTTCGGGATGCCGTCGCGGTCCCGGTCGCCCCAGGCGCCGTGGTAGCCCACCGGCACCGGCCGGTACACCACCGGCGGGCCGTAGACGACCGGGGCCGGCCGGTACACCACCCGCGGCGGCGGGGGCGGCACGTAGACCACCGGGGCCGGCGCATAGACCACGGGCGGCGGGGCATACACGACCGGCGGCGGCGCATAGACCGGCGGTGCATTGGAGATCACGGTGCCGATGGGCGGGGCGCTGATGCCGATCGACCAGTAGACGTTGCCGGCGTGCGCCGCGCCCGTGGCCAGCAGTGAAGCAGTGGCGGCGACGGCGGCGATCAGGGACTTGCTCATTGCAGTTTCTCCTTGAGAGGCGGCCATGCGGGCCGGCCTGCCTCCACAACGCCGCGACCGGGGAGCGTCGTTGACGTCGGCCAAGCCGGCCCTGGTAAAGAGATATTTCTGGCGCCCGTGGCGCCGGCGCGACGTGCCGGACCCCGCCGATAGAATGAATCCATGACCTCGCCCGCTGCCGCCGAACCGCCCAAGCCGAGCAACTTCCTGCGCCAGATCATCGAGCGCGACCTCGACCAGGGCAGCTACGCGCAGCGCCGCTTTGCCGGCACGCCGGGCGATGCCGCGCACCACGCGGCCGCGCCGCCGGATGCGGCGCGCATCCGCACCCGCTTCCCGCCCGAGCCGAACGGCTACCTGCACATCGGCCATGCCAAGAGCATCACGCTGAACTTCGGGCTGGCGGCCGAGTACGGCGGCATCTGCCACCTGCGCTTCGACGACACCAACCCCGAGAAGGAAGAGCAGGAGTACGTCGACTCGATCGTCGACGCGGTGCAGTGGCTGGGTTTCGACTGGCGTGTGGGCGGCGTCGAGCACCTCTACTACGCCAGCAACTACTTCGACTTCATGTACCGCGCCGCCGAGGCGCTGGTCGAGGCCGGGCTCGCCTACGTGGACGAGCAGACGCCCGAGCAGATGCGCGCCAACCGCGGCGACTTCAACACGCCCGGCACCGACAGCCCGTTCCGCGGCCGCACGCCGGCCGAGAACCTGGCGCGCTTGCGCGAGATGCGCGACGGCAGGCACCCCGACGGGTCGATGGTGCTGCGCGCGAAGATCGACATGGCCTCGCCCAACATCAACCTGCGCGACCCGGCCATCTACCGCATCAAGCACGCCGAGCACCACAACACCGGCAATCGCTGGTGCATCTACCCCATGTACACCTATGCGCACCCGATCGAGGATGCGCTCGAGCAGATCACCCACAGCATCTGCACGCTGGAGTTCGAGGACCAGCGACCGTTCTACGACTGGCTGCTCGACACGCTGTGCCGGCTCGGCCTGCTGGCCCCGCCGCGGCCGCACCAGTACGAGTTCGCGCGGCTGAACGTCACCTACGTCATCACCAGCAAGCGCAAGCTCAAGCAGCTGGTCGACGAGAAGATCGTCGACGGCTGGGACGACCCGCGCATGCCCACCATCGTCGGCCTGCGCCGGCGCGGCTACACGCCCGAGGCGATCCGCCTGATGTGCGAACGCGCCGGCACCAGCAAGGCCGGCGGCTGGACCGACTACGCCAGCCTGGACCTCGCGCTGCGCGACGACCTGGAAGGCAAGGCGCCGCGTGCGATGGCCGTGCTCGAGCCGCTCGAGCTGCGGCTGACCAATTGGGCCGAGGTGTTCGGCAGCGCCGCCAGCGAGCCCTGCCATGCGCCGGCGCACCCGCAGCGCCCCGAGCTCGGCGAGCGCCGCTTCGCGCTCGGGCCGGTTCTGTGGATCGACCGCGACGATTTCGCCGAGCAGCCGCCCAAGGGCTTCTTCCGCCTCTTCCCCGGCAACAAGGTGCGGCTGAAATACGGCCTCGTCGTCGAGTGCACCGGCTGCGAGAAGAACGCCGCCGGCGAGGTGACGGCGGTGCTGGCCGCCATCGTGCCGGACACCCGCAGCGGCACGCCGGGCGCGGACCGCGTCAAGGTCAAGGGCACCATCACCTGGGTCGGCGCGTCCGACGCCGTGCCGGCCGAGCTGCGCCTGTACGACCGCCTCTTCACCGAGGAACAGCCCGACGCCGGCGGCAAGGACTTCAAGGCCAGCCTGAACCCGGCCAGCAAGCGCGTGGTGCGAGGCTTCGTCGAACCCTCGCTGGCCGCGCTGGCGCCGGATTCACGCGTGCAGTTCGAGCGCCACGGCTACTTCGTGACCGACCGGGTGGACCACCGCGCCGCGGCGCCGGTGTTCAACCGCATCGCCACGCTGAAGGATTCCTGGGGCAAGTGAGCCTGGCGGCTCAGGCCACGCAGGTGCGGTTCTTGCCCGTCCGCTTGGCCTCGTAGAGCCCCTGGTCGGCGCGCTCCAGCGCCGCCTCGAGCGGCTCGCCGGGCCGGTAGCCGGTGACCCCGGCCGAGAAGGTGACGAACACCGGCTTCTGGTCGTGCATGAACAGGCTGCCGGACAGGCTGCGCTGCAGCCGCGCCAGGATCTGCTGGCCCTCCTCGACCGTGGTGCCGGGCAGCAGCACGACGAACTCCTCGCCGCCGAAACGCGCCACCAGATCACTCGGCCGCAGGGCCTGGCTCACCGCGGCGGCCAGCGAGCGCAGCGCCTCGTCGCCGGCGGCATGGCCGAGCTGGTCGTTCAGGCGCTTGAAATTGTCGATGTCCAGCAGGCCGACGGCCAGCGGGTCGCCGCTGCGCTCGACCCGCGCGCGCTCGGCCTCGAAGGCCTGCAGCAGGCCGCGCCGGTTGGCCACCTGGGTGAGCTGGTCAGTCGAGACCTCGCTGGACAGGCGCTTCAGCTCGCTCTCCAGCTCGCCGACGCGTGCGGTCAGCTCGCTCGCCTTGGCATGCTCCTCCTGCAGGCGCGCCTGGGTCTGCTGCACGAGGGCCTGCACGGTGCGGCTTTCCTCGACCATCTCGCGCACCACGCCGGCCAGGCTCTCGAGCGAATCGGCCTTCTCGATCACGTCGGCATAGCGGCCCACGCTCTCGTGGAAGCGCCCGGTCTGCGAGCCCAGCTCGCCGAGCTCGGAGAGCATGCGGTTGATCAGCGACTTGAGCGCGTTGCGCGCCTTCTCGCGCTCGGCGCGCAGCTGGCCCTGGCGTTCGCGCGTGTCGCGCAGCAGCTCGCTGACCGAGCGCACGCCGCGCGCGCTCAGGCCCTCCTCGAGCTTGGCGCGCATCGCGTCGCACTGGCCGCGCGCCCAGCTGTCGTCCTCGGCGAGGTCGGTCAGGCTGGCGGTCAGCTCCTGGCACAGATGGCCCAGCTGGTCCACCAGGTGGTGACGGTGCTGCAGCACACGCGCGGCGTCGCGGCACAGGCCGTCGAGCTGGTCGGCCAGCGGGGCGGTCGCGCCCTCGTCGACCAGGCGGCGCTGCAGTCCGGCGAGCGCCTCGCCGAGGCGCTGCGCGGACGGGTCCTGCGGCGGCAGCGCGGCCCGGGTGGTGTCACCGAAGCTGCCGACCACGCGGTCCCAGTGCTGCGGCCGCGTCGCCAGCGCGATCGTCTCGAGCGCCGGGGCGGCGGGCGCCGGCGCGGCAGCCGGGGCCTCGTCCAGCGGGGCCGGCGCGGTCTGCGGGGCTTCGTCGGGCCGGTCGTCATCCCAGCTGGCCACCAGCTGGGACAGGCGCTGCTGCAGCCGCTTTGCGTCGCTGCGGCTGCCGTCGAGCACCCGCTGCAGGCTGTCCTTCTTGCGCGCCGCGGTCCAGTGCCGGCCGCCGCGCTCCAGGCCGCGCGTCAGGCGGCCGATCAGCGCGGCCAGCGCCGGCCCGTCCGCGGCGGGCGCGGCCTCGCCGGCCTCGAGCGCATAGGCGCGGGCGTAGTTCTCGGGTGTCGGCTCCTGCTTGTCGAGCACCAGGCGGCGCAGCGCGGCCTTGGCCAGCTCGGCGGGCGCCGCGCGGGTGGCCGAGTCGGTGCCCATCGGGTCAGCCCGCCGGCTTGAGGCGCGAGTCGCGCCCGTCGAACGGGCGCAGCGTCTCGCCGAAGTCCGGGCCGCCCACCTTGCCGATCCACGGCGCCTTGCGCGGCAGCACGGTCTGCTGCAGCCAGGCCTCGATCTCGTCGGCCGGCTTGGGCTTGCTGAACAGGAAGCCCTGCATCACGCTGCAGCCGAGCCGGTGCAGCACCTCCATCTGGCGCAGGTTCTCCACGCCCTCGGCGATCACGCGCAGCGACAGCGAGCGCGCCAGCGCGATGATCGCGGTGACCACCGCCGAGCTCTGCGGCGTCATGCCCAGGTCGCGCACGAAGCTGCGGTCGATCTTCAGCTCGGAGATCGGCAGCGTGGTCAGGTAGGCGAGCGAGGAATAGCCGGTGCCGAAGTCGTCGATCGAGATCTCGACGCCGATCTCGTTGAGCCGGTGCAGCGACGGGATCACGTTCTGCAGGTCCTTCATCAGGCCCGTCTCGGTGATCTCGAGCTGGATCGAGTGGTGCGCCACGCCGTAGGTGGTGACCGCGTCGTGGATGTGCTCGACCAGGTCGGTGCGCTCGAACAGCCGGTTCGGCAGGTTGACGGCGATCGAGTCGGCGAAGCCGAAGCTGTCCTGCCACAGGCGCGCCTGGCGGGCGGCCTCGCGGATGGCCCATTCGGACAGCGGCGTGATCAGGCCGGTCTCCTCGGCCAGCGGGATGAAGTCGCCCGGCGGCACCAGCACGCCGCCGCGCTGCCAGCGCATCAGCGCCTCGGCGCCGACCATGCGGCCGCCCAGCACGTCGATCTTGGGCTGGTAGTGCAGCACCAGCTCGTCGCGCTCGATCGCCTTGTGCAGCGCGCTCTCGAGCTCGAGCTTCTCGCGCCCCTTGCCGGCCAGGCCCGGCGTGTACAGCGAGGCGGCATTGCGGCCGCTGGACTTGACCGAGTACATCGCCACGTCGGCGTTGCGCATCAGGTCGGCCATCGTCGCGCCGTCGCGCGGGAACAGCGCGATGCCGACGCTGGCGGTGACGAAGCACTCCTGGCCGCCGACGAAGATCGGCTCGCGCATCAGGTCGAGGATGCGGCGCGCCACGCGCTCGGCATCCCGCTCGTCGCCGACCTCGGGCAGCAGCGCGACGAACTCGTCGCCGCCGAGCCGGCCGACGGCCTCGAGCGTGCGGTGCGAGCGCGAGCCCATCGCCTCGAGCGCGCTTTCCATCACCTGGTCGGAGTGGCGCACACAGCTGCGCAGCCGGCGCGACACCTCCATCAGCAGCTCGTCGCCGGCGCCGTGGCCGAGCGTGTCGTTGATGACCTTGAAGCGGTCCAGGTCGATCAGCAGCAGCGCCACCTGGTGGCCCAGGCGCCGCGCGTGCTCGAGCGCGCGCTCGGTGCGCCACATCAGCTGGCGGCGGTTCGGCAGGCCGGTGAGCGAGTCGAAGTTGGCCAGGTGGCGGATGCGGTCCTCCGCCATGCGGCGGTCGGTCACGTCCTGCACGATGCCGGTGTAGCCGACCAGGTTGCCGTGTTCGTTGAACTCGGGCTCGGCCTCGACGTGCACGATGCGCTGGCGGCCGTCCATCAGCGTGACCGGCACGTCGGTGGCCAGCACCGAGCTGTGCTTGAGCACCTCGCGCAGCACGGTCAGCAGGCCGTCGCGGTCGTCCTGCGGCAGCATGCGCAGCACGGTACGGAAGCTCAGCCGGTCTTCCGGGCCGAGTCCGAACACGCGCAGGCCCTCGACCGAGAACACCGGCCCGCCGGTACCGCGCTTCCAGTCGAAGCTGCCCATGCGCGCCAGGTCCTGCGCGCGGGCGAGCCGGGCCTTGTTGCGCTCGAGCTCCTGGCGCGTGCGCGAGGAGCGCAGCAGGTAGCGCAGCCGGCCGGCCAGCAGGCTCCACTGGGTGGACTTGACGAAGAAGTCGGTCGCGCCGGCCTCGTAGGCGCGGGTGATCGAGGCGTCGTCGTCCAGGCCGGTCAGCATCAGCACCGGCAGCGACTCGAAGCCCGGCATCGCGCGCAGCTGGCGGCAGGTGTCGAAGCCGTCCAGTTCGGGCATCAGCGCGTCCAGCACGACGACGTCGGGCAGCCAGTCGGCCAGCAGCCGCATCGCCTGCTGGCCGCCGGTGGCCTCGGTGATGGCGAAGCCGCGCTCGCGCAGCGCGATCGAGGTCAGCAGCAGGTTGACCTCGTCGTCGTCGACCAGCAGCACCTTGGGCTGGCGCGGCAGGTCGTCGTCGTCGAGCGAGGCGCCGGCGTTCATCACGGCGTGCCCGTCCAGGCCCGCACGGCCTTGAGTACCTGGTCGATCTCGGCGTACACCGAGGCCAGGCGCGGCGCCATCCCGTCGGACTCGCCGACCCGCAGGCGGTTCTCGATCTCGGCGCACTGCTGCGACAGCAGCAGCGCCCCGATGCTGGCCGAGGAGGCCTTGAGCGTGTGCACGACGTGGCGGATGCCGCCCGAGTCGCCGCTGCGCTCGGCCTCGCGCAGCTGCGGCAGCAGCCGCGCGACGGAAGTCTCGAAGGCCTGCATGACACGCTGGATCAGCCGGTTGTCGCCGCGCGGGTCGAGCTCGCGCAGCTTGTCCAGCGCGGCGGCGTCCAGCACCCGGCTCGTGCCGGCCGGCAGCCCGGCGCCCGGCACGTCGGCGGACGGATGGGGCGCAGCGGGCGGGATCAGGGATCGCAGCATCTTGTCGTCGGCTTCCGGATCGCGGGTATTGTCCCCGACATCGGACCTTCTGCCGTCCCCCGGACCCGCCGGGACCCTACTCGGCTCAAGGGAGGATGTCACGCCCGCGCTCGGCGCGCTCGCCTGCAGTGGCGCGTCCGGGGGCAGCGATGGCGGCAACTCCGCACAGGGCGCGCGCTCGCGCCCGGCCACCGCGGCGAGCTGCCGCCCGACCTGCTCGAACAGCGCCGCCAGCGCGTCGCCGTCGGCCCCCAGGGCCGGCTCGGCCAGCTGCAGCACCGCCACCGGCATGCCGTCGAGCACGACCGGCAACGCGAACGGCCCGCCGTCGCGAACGGCGGCCCGGCCGTCGCGCAGGGCGGTGCCCAGCGGCTCGTGTTCCAGGCGCACCCGGTGTTCGACGCCGCGCCCGCCCGGGCCGGCGTCGATCAGGGTCACCAGCCGAGCCAGCGGCGGCTGCAGCGCCAGCACGCGGTGCGCCACCGCGACGCGGCAGCCCAGTTCGGCGCGCAGCACCTCGAGCGCAGCCAGCAGCGCGGCATCGAGCGAGCCGGCACGGGCGACGGCGCGCTCGGCCAGCGCGGCCGCCTCGAGCAGGCCGGCCTGGTCGAGCGTGCCGGCGGCGATCGGGTCGTCATCGGCGCTCTCGGCACGGCGCTGCGCGGCGGCCATGCGCCAGCAGCCGAACGAGCCGATCAGCGCCAGGCCGGCGACGGTCGTCAGCGCGGTCGCGGCATGCTCGGGCCCCACCAGCGCCGCGGCGGCGGAAACGGCGGCCACCCAGAACAGGGTGCGGGAGAGTCGGAGCAGCATGGTCGGTGGAACCGCCGGCGCGGAGGACGAGGGGCCGCGGCAACGTGGCCGTGACATCGGCCCGCCCGGGGCGAACTTGAACGCGTGGCTCGGGCAGCCGTCACGAAGTCGGTCCTTACAATCGGTCGCATGCCGGATGCCGCCTCGGAGTTTGCGACCTGGCCGTGGTGGGTGATCGCGGCGCCCTCGCTGCTGGCGGGTGCCCTGCTGGCCTGGTGGGCGTGGCGCCGCGAGGCGCGTCTGGCCGCCGAACTGCGCGAGGCGCGCGAGGCGCTGCGCCGGCTCGAGTCGCTGCTCGACCAGTGGCACTGGCAGAGCGACGCCGAGGGCCGCCTGACCCGGCTGCAGGCACCGCACGGTCACCCTCAGACCCCGGGCGAGTCCGGCGGCGCGCTGTGGGAGCGGCTGCGCCTCGAGGACCCCGCCGCCCTGCGCGCGCGGCTCGAGGCCGGCGAGGCACTGCACGACCTGGCGGTGACGTTCTCACCGGCACCCGGCACACCGCCGCGGCGCGCGCTGCTGCGCGCCGCGCCGCGCAGCGACGAACGGGGCCGCTTCGCCGGCCACGACGGCCTGTTGCGCGAGCTGCCGGAGTTCGTCGCGGCGCCGGCCGAGCCCGGCAACGGCGACGCCGCCGACGCCGAGCAGGCCTCGTTCAGCTACACCGTCTCGCACGATCTGCGGGCGCCGATCCGCGTCGTCGAGGGCTTCACCAAGATCCTGAAGGAAGACTACGGTCGCGTGCTCGACCGCATCGGCAACGACCATCTCGACCGCGTGCTGGGCGCCGCCGCGCGCATGAACAGCATGATCGACGCGCTGCTGGCGCTGTCGCGCCTGACCTCGCAGCCGCTGGTGCGCCAGCCGGTCAACCTGTCGCAGCTGGCCGGCTACGTGGCCGAGGACCTGCGCCGCCAGGCGCCCGGGCGCGAGGTGACGCTGCACGTCGAGCCCGGCCTGCAGGTCAGCGGCGACCCGACGCTGCTGCGCATCGTGCTCGAGAACCTACTCGGCAATGCGTGGAAGTACACCGGCAAGTGCCGCGCCCCGGAAGTGTGGCTGCAGCGCCACCCGCAGCGCGCCGACACCTACACGGTGCGCGACAACGGCGCCGGCTTCGACATGCGCTTCGCCGATCGGCTGTTCGGCGTATTCCAGCGCCTGCACAGCGCGAGCGATTTCCAGGGCACCGGCATCGGCCTGGCGACGGTGCGCCGCATCGTGCGCCGGCATGGCGGCGAGGTGTGGGCGGAAGCCGAGGTCGACCGCGGCGCGGCCTTCCACTTCACGCTGCCCGGATAGCGCTCAGCTGCCGGCGTCGGAGAGCAGTTCGACCGCCTGCAGCACCCGCTCGGCCTGCTCGGCCAGCGGCCGGTTCTCGTTGCGCGCCAGGCGCTGGAGTCGTTCCAGGGCCTGGCCGCGGGCGAGCGAGTAGCGGTGCATCAGCACGCCCACCGCCATCGCCACGCCCGGTGCCAGCGCTGCGTCGGCGGCCGCCGCGGGCGGTGGCGGCGCCGGCGCGCGCCGCCCCGCCTGCCCGAGTGCGGCCTCGACGGCCGGCACGATCTGGCGGATGTCCAGCGGCTTGACCAGGTAGGCCACCGCGCCGAGCGCCTTGACCTGCGCCACGGTGGCGTCGTCCGAGAAGGCGGACAGGAACATGAACGGGATCTGGCAGTACTCGCGCAGGTAGGCGGCGACGTCGAAGCCGCTCTTGCCTTCCATGCGGATGTCCAGCAGCGCCAGGTCGGGCTTGTGCTCGCGCGCCAGCAGGATCGCGTCGTCGCCGTTGTCGGCGTCGATCACGCGGTAGCCGGCCTGCGACAGGCCGTGCGCCAGCGTGGCCAGCACCAGCCGGTCGTCGTCCACCACGAGGATCGTGCCCTTGTCGCCCAACGGATCGCTCACGCCCTGTTCCGCATGCGGCATTGTCGGGCAATCGCCGCGCCCGCACTCATGCGGGCGGCAACCGGGTGATGCAGGGCGGCCGGAGCGTGACGCACGCACGCACGGCGTCGCCTTCCTGCTCGATCGAGAGCGTCGCGCTGCGCCGCGGCAGCAGCGCCCGCACCAGGCCGAGGCCCGACACGCCGCCCGGGTAGCGCGCCAGGCTGAAGCCCTCGGGCAGGCGCGCCCGGTTGGCGATGACCAGCTGCACGCCCTGTTCGTCGCAGCCGAGCGTGCAGCAGACGCTGTCCTGGCTATGCTTGACGGCGTTGGTCAGCAGCTCGTTGACGGTCAGCGCGATCGGGATCGACTCCGCCTCCGGCAGCGCCCAGGCGTGCGGCAGCGGCCCCTGCACGGCGAAGGCGATCGTGCGCCCGAAGGTGCGCTGCACCGAGCCGGTGATCGCCTCGACCACGCTCTTGATGCGCAGCGGCCCGGTCACGCCGACCTGCAGGCCGTAGACCTGCGCGATCGCCTGCACCTGGCCGATCACCTCGGACATCACGCCGGCCACCTCGGGCTTGCGCTGGCCGATCTGCTGCAGCAGGCCGGCCACGCCCTGCAGGTTGTTCTTGATGCGGTGGTGCACTTCCTTGACCAGCATCTCGCGCTGCGCGATGGCGGCCTCGAAGCGCGCCTCCTGCGCGGCGCGCTGCTCGGTCACGTCGGTGGCCACCAGCAGCAGCTGGTCGGGCGGCTGGCCGGGCACGGCGGCCAGCGGCAGGTAGCGCGCGTCCCACACCACCGTCGTGCCGCCCTCCTCGACCCGGTACTCGCGCTGCAGCAGCTCGCGCGCGGCCAGCGCCTGCTCCATGTCGGCGCGGCGCTGCGAGGCCACGCGCGGCAGGAACACCTGCTCCGGCGTGCGGCCGATCAGCTCTTCGGGCGAGCGGTGCAGGCTGCGCGCCGCGACCCGGTTGATCTGCAGGATCTTCAGCGTGCGCGCGTCGCGCAGCGTGATGGCCATCGGCGCGGCCTCGATGATGCGCTGCAGCGAGGCCTGCGCCTCGCCGACCCGTGCCTCCGCCTGGCGGCGCCGCTCGATGTCCAGCAGCGCGTAGGTGAGCTGCCGGCCGGTGGACTCGCGCCCGGTCACCACCGCGTTGCCCACCACCCAGAACTCGCGCCCGTCGCGTGCCTTGACGCGGCACTCGAAGGTCTCGGCCTGGCCCTCGGGCAGCTCCTCCAGGTAATGGGTGCGGCGGAACGGGTGGGTCGGCTCGGGGGTCGCGACGGTGGAGATCGGCTGGTTCTGGAAGTCGGCCAGGTCGCCGCCGAACATGCGCCGCGCGGAGCGGTTCATCCACTCGATGCCCTGCCGGCCGACGATCACGATGCCCACCAGCACCGAATCGAGGATCGCGCGGGTGCGCTCGGCCTGCAGCGCCACGGCGCGCTCGGCGCGGTGGCGTGCGTCGACGTTCACGTACGAGGCGATGAAGCCGCGCGCCGGGTCGGCGTCGGCGGCCAGGCGCAGGCCGGCCTGCACCCACAGCAGCGAGCCGTCGCGCCGGCGCAGCTGCAGCTCGCCGCTCCAGCGGCCGGCCTCGCGCAGCGTCTGCTCCTGCTGCGACCAGCGGCGCGCGAACTCGGCCGGGTCGGCGTACAGCGTCGAGAGCGTCAGCCCGGCCAGCTCGCCCACCGGCCAGGCGGTCAGCTGCGCCAGCGCCTCGTTGGCACGCTGGATGCGCCCTTCGCGCACGTAGGCGATGCCGACCTCGGACAGGCTGAACATCAGCTCGCGCTCGCGCGCCACCTGCTCCAGCTCGGCCTGCTGCAGCTTCAGCCGGGTGATGTCCGACAGCACCGCGATCAGTTCGTGCGCGTCGCCGCCGTCGTCGGTGCGGCGCACCGACAGCGCATACCAGTGCGGCGCAGCGCCGGGGGCGGCGAGCTCGAACTCGGTCTCGTGCAGCGCGCCGGGGGCGAGCGTGCGCAGCGTCTCGAGCAGCGAGCGCTGCGTGGCTGTCGCGTCGCCCACCAGCTCGGCCAGGCCGCGCCCGACCGCGCTGCCCGGCGCCAGGCCGAGCATGGCCTCGAAGCGCCGGTTGCAGCGCACCAGCAGCCCGCCGCGCAGCTGCGCGATGCCGGTCACCGTGCTCTCGAGGATGTTGCTCATCTCGCGCAGCAGCTCCTCGGCGCGCAGCTGGGCCTGCGCCTGCTCGGTGAAGTCGAGCGTCACGACGGAGGTGGTGCGCTTGCCCGAGGACAGCGTGGCCGGCTCGACCCGCGTCAGCAGCCAGCGCTGCCCCAGCTCCGGGTGGCGGATCGCGTAACGCACCTCGGCGCGTTCGGCGTTCTTCAGCGCCTGCTGCAGGCGCTCGAACTCGGGCAGCGACTCGGGCACCACCACGTCGCGCCCGATCGCCTGCAGCGCCGAGGAGCCGGACGGCGCCGCGCCGGCGGCCGGGGGCCGGCGCACCCAGCCGGAGGACTCCTGGAAGGTGGCCAGGCCGACGCCGGCGGTGTCCATCATCGCGCCGATCTGCATCTGCGCCAGGTCGCGCTCCTCCTCGACGCTGCGGTCCTCCACCACCGCCATGTAGCGCCGCTTGCCGCCCGGCGCCTTGTAGCAGCGCACGATGGCGCGCAGCCGGCGCGGCCCGCCCGCGGGGCCGTCGAGCCAGACCCGCGTCTCCAGCGGGGCGGCTGCCGGCTGCAGTGCCGGCAGCGCCGCCTCGCCCTGCCAGCCGAGCAGATCCTGCAGCGGCGCGGGCGCCTCCGGCAGCGTGACCGGCGCGCTGCCCACCAGCGCCTCGAAGGCCGGGTTGCAGCGCACCAGCAGGCCGCGCTCGTCGTACAGCACCATGCCCAGCGGACTCAGGTCGAACCAGTCATCGAGCTCGCGCGCCGAGCGGTCGGCGCGTTCGCGCGCCACGTGCTCGGCGGTGGAGTCCTGCATCAGCGTGAGCCACAGCGTGCGGCCCTGCGGGTCGGCGATGCGCTGGCGCGTGCCGCGGAACCAGCGCTNCGATGCGCTGGCGCGTGCCGCGGAACCAGCGCTCGCGCCCGGCGGCGTCGACGATGCGGCGCTCGTACAGCGGCGGCACGCCACCCTGGGCACGCGCCACCTCGCGCGCGGCCAGCGCGGTGGCGCGGTCCTCCTCGGGCTGCAGCTCGATCGGGTCGCGCCCGATCAGGGCCTCGCGCGGCCGGCCGCTGAACTCGACGAAGGCCGCGTTGACGTCGACCAGGCGGAAGGCCTCGTCCTGCAGCATGGCGGGGAACGGGCCGTCCCACCACGGGCCGGTGGCCGCGGCGGCCGGCAGCGCAGGCGCTGTCGCGGGCGCCGGGTCGGCCTGCAGGCGCAGCAGCGCGTGGCCGCTGGGCAGGCGGCGCCAGGC
>QJOU01000168.1 GCA_003265685.1 Piscinibacter caeni
GCCCGGGCACGGCTCGGCCGGAGCCACTGAGCTTGGCCGAGAACCACGATCGGTGCCCGTCGCGGCGGGCGGCACCTGCCGGGTGCGATTTCGGGGGCGGCGAGAAGCGCAGGCGCCGGGGTCGGCGCGCGCAGCGCGCATCGTGATCTGACTCGGCGCCGCTGGCCGAGCGCAGCGAACGCATGTGAGCGCAGCGAGTTCGGCGCCGCGACCCCGGTGCCGAGCATCGCAGCGCAGTCGGTGCGCAGCACCGACCGCCCCCGTATGAGCGACTGGCAGGTGCCGCCTGCCGCGACCCGCTCAGCCCGACGCAAACCGGCCCTCGAGACCGGCAGCCCCGGGCCGACAAGAGCCGCACGATCTATGCGATTGAACGCGACGTCGTATCAGTGCCCGCCGTGGTGCTGGTGCACCTGGCGGGTCCAGGCCATCAGGTCGGCAAGGTTCGCCGCCAGCGCCGGGGCCGACGACGAGCGCGGCTTCGGGCTTGCCGTCTTGCGCGCCGCCGCGGACTTGCGCAGCGGGCCGGATTCGATCGACCCCGGTTCCGGTGCCGCCGGGCTCTGCGCCGCGAGTCCGGCCAGGATCGCGCAATGCGGCTGGTCGTCGCCGTGGCACGAGGCGACAAGCCGCTCGAGCGCCTGCTTCATCTCCGCCATCTCGCACATCTTCTGCTCGAGGTCGGCCACGTGCCGTTGCGCCACGGCCTTGACGCTGCGGCTGGCGCGGTGCGCATCGCTCCACAGGCCCAGCAGTCTGGCGATCTGCTCGATCGAGAAACCCAGCCGGCGCGACTGGCGGATGAAGCGCAGCACCGAGATGTCGCGCTCGGTGTACTGGCGGTAACCCGAGTCGGTGCGAGCCGCGGCAGGTACGAGGCCGATCTGCTCGTAGTGGCGGATCATCTTCGTCGAGACGCCGGCCGCTTCCGCGGCCTCGCCGATGTTCATCGGGCGCTTCATGGAGACCTCCTCATGCAGGGGCTGCGGCATGAATCTAGACCCTGCCACCGTGGGAAGGTCAAGGCGGCGCTCAGGACACCACCTTGCGGCCACGCAGCGCGGCGATGTCCTCGCCCGAGAAGCCGAGCTCGCGGAGCACCGCGTCGGTGTCGTCGCCGAGCCTGGGCGCCGACGAGCGCACGCGGCCGGGCGTGCCGAGCAGCTTGGGCACGATGCCCGGCACCTCGAGCTCGTCGCCGTCGCGCGTGGTCTGCGTGAGGATCATGTCGCGCGCGCGGTAGTGAAGGTCCTCGACGATGTCCTTGGCGGTGTAGACGCGCCCGGCCGGCACGCGGGCCTCGCCCAGCAGCGCGAGCACCTCTCCCGACGGGCGCTGCAGCGTCCAGGCCTCGATCGCCGCGTCGATCTCGGCCACGCGCTTCACGCGGCCGGCGTTGTCGGCCAGTGCCGGGTCGCTGCCCAGGTCGGCGCGGCCGATCGCGCCCATCAGGCGCTTGAAGATGCTGTCGCCGTTGCCGGCCACCAGCACCACCGCGCCGTCGCCGCAGCGGTAGGCGTTGCTCGGCGCGATGCCCGGCAGCGCCGAGCCGGCCGGCTCGCGCACCGCGCCGAACGCGCTGTACTCGGGCACCAGGCTCTCCATCACGTTGAACACCGCCTCGTGCAGCGCCACGTCGATCACCTGTCCGCGCCCGCCGTTCACCTTGCGGTGGTAGAGCGCGGTCAGCACGCCGATCGTGCCGTGCAGCGCGGCCAGCGTGTCGCCGATCGAGACGCCGCAGCGCACCGGCACGCGGCCGGGTTCGCCGGTCAGGTGGCGCAACCCGCCCATCGCCTCGCCGATGGCGCCGAAGCCCGGCAGGTCGCGGTACGGGCCGGTCTGTCCGTAGCCGCTGATGCGCAGCATGATCAGGCCCGGGTTGTCCTGGGACAGTTCCTCGTAGGACATGCCCCAGCCTTCCAGCGTGCCGGGGCGGAAGTTCTCGACCAGCACGTCGGCCCGCGCGATCAGCTTCTTCGCGATCGCCTGCCCCTCGGCCGCGCGCAGGTCCAGCGCGATCGAGCGCTTGTTGCGGCTCTGCACCTGCCACCACACCGAGGTGCCGTCCTTGACCAGCCGCCAGTTGCGCAGCGGGTCGCCGGTGCCCGGCGCCTCGATCTTGATCACCTCGGCGCCGAAGTCGCCCAGCGTCTTGCCGGCGAAGGGGCCGGCGATCAGCTGGCCCATCTCGACGACCTTCAGTCCGTCCAGTGCCTGGGGTGGCATCGGTTCTCTCCTCGAGGGTCCACGCCGGGTGCTCAACCGGCCTGTTGCGGCGCGCGCGGGCGCAGGCCGAGCCAGCCGAGCGCCAGGGCCATCAGCAGCAGCGGCAGCAGCGAACCCAGGTTGAGCAGCGACCAGCCCTGCGTCGTCACCAGCGCGCCCGACGCGAACGAGGTCAGCGCCGTGACGGTGAACACGCAGAAGTCCATCGCGCCCTGGGCGCGCATGCGCTCCTGCGGGCGGTAGGTGGTGGTCAGCAGCGTGGTCGCGCCGGTGAACAGGAAGTTCCAGCCGATGCCCAGCAGCAGCAGCGCGGCGAGGAAGCGCTCGAGTTCGACGCCCGACAGCGCCACCGCCACGCAGGCGAGGTTCAGCGCCAGGCCCACCGCCATCACCGGCAGCGTGCCGAAGCGCTGGATCAGGTGGCCGGTGAAGAAGGCCGGCACGAACATGCCCAGCACGTGCCACTCGATCACCAGCGCCGCGTCGCGAAACGGCAGCCCGCAGCGCTCCATCGCCAGCGGGGTGGCCGCCATCAGCAGGTTCATCACGCCGTAGGCGAGCGCCGCGCAGGCCACCGCGATGACGAAGTCCGGCTGGCGCGCCAGCTCGGCCAGCGGGCGGCCGGTGTCGCTGCCCGGTGCCGGCGCCTGATGCGGCGGGAAGCGCACCAGTGACATCACCGCCAGGCCCAGCAGCGCGATGCCCACCAGCGCCACGTAGGCGCCGGCAAAGGGGGCGCCCAGCCAGTCGCGCGTCAGGTGCGCCAGGTTCGGGCCGATGAACGCGCCGGCCACCCCGCCGGCCATCACCAGCGAGATGGCCTGCGCCTTCTTCTCGGGCGCCACCAGCTCCGGCCCGGCAAAGCGGTAGAGCTGCGCGTTGGCGTTGTAGAAGCCGGCCACCACCGTGGCCGCCAGCACGCCCCAGAAGCTGCCGAGGCTGACCGCGACCGCCCCGCCCGCGGCCGACAGTGCCGCCACCACCAGGCCGGCCTGGAACGCACGCCGGCGGCCCCAGCGCGACTGGAGCCGCGCCACCGGCGCGGCCGCCAGCGCGCTGCCGACCACATAGCCCATCACCGGCAGCGTGGCCATCCAGCCCTGCGGTGCGAGGCGCAGCCCGACCAGGCCGTTGATCGCGATGAACGTGACGTTGTTGGTCATGAACAGCGCCTGGCAGACGCACAGCAGCAGCAGGGGGCGGTTCATGTCGTGCGGGAGTGTGAGGCCTCGATTCTGGGCCCGGCACACCGATCTAGACTGGCGACATGAGCCAAGACGAACCCTCCGCATGACGGCCACGCCGCCGCTGGCGTGGCGCTGGCTGCGCTTCGCCGAGTTCGACCTGCAGGGCCTGTACGAGGTGCTGGCGCTGCGCCAGCAGGTGTTCATCCTCGAGCAGGGCCCCTACCTCGACGCCGACGGGCTGGACCAGCACAGCTGGCACCTGCTCGGCCGCGATGCGGCCGGCACGCTGCTGGCCTACCTGCGCGTGGTGGACCCGGGGCACAAGTACGACGAGCCCTCGATCGGCCGTGTCGTCACCGTCGCGTCGCAGCGCGGCAGCGGGCTCGGCCACGCGCTGATGACCGAGGCGGTGGCGGGCCTGGCGCGACACTGGCCGGGGCGGGCCAACCGCATCAGCGCGCAGGCGCACCTGCAGCGCTACTACGGGCGCCACGGCTATGCGCCGGTCGGCGAGCCCTACCTCGAGGACGGCATCCCGCACATCGAGATGCTGCGGCCGCCGGGCGGCTGATCAGGACCAGCCGGCGTCGACGACGAAGCTCTGCGCGGTACACATCTTCGAGTCGTCGGCGGCCAGGAACAGCGCCATCGTCGCGATGTCCTCCGACTGCAGGCGCCCCGGCAGGCACTGGTTGGCGTCGATGTCGCGCTCGGACTCGGGCGTGACCCACATCTTCAGCTGCTTGTCCGTCATCACCCAGCCCGGCACCAGCGCGTTGACGCGGATGTTGCGCTTGCCCAGGTCCTTGGCCAGCGAGCGCGTCAGGCCGTGGATCGCCGCCTTGCAGGTGGCGTAGGCCGGGTAGCCGGCGCCCTTGATCATCCAGCTGATCGATCCGAGGTTGATGATCGAGCCGCCGCCCAGGCCGACCATGTCGTCCAGCACCGCCTGCGCGGCGAAGAACTGGTGGCGCAGGTTGACGTTCATGCACTGGTCCCAGAACTCGGGCGTCACCTCCTCCACCGCGTGGCGCTGGTCGTTGGCGGCGTTGTTCACCAGCACGCCGACCGGCCCGAAGGCCGCGCGCGTCTGCGCGATCGCGTCGCGCAGCGCGGCGATGTCGGTCACGTCGCAGGGCATGAAGAGCGGCTTGGGGCCCGCGCCGGGCGCGAGGCGGCCGAGCAGCTCGTCGGCCGCGGCGCGGTTGCGGCCGACGAAGCCGACCTTCGCGCCCTGCGCGTGGAAATGCTCGACGAAGGCGGTGCCGATGCCGGTGGTGCCGCCGCTGATGAACACGGTGCGGCCCTGCAGGCTCGGATAGGTGGCGAAGCGGTTCATGGCGATCCTCGGGGTGGTGGATTCAGGCACGGCGCGCACGCACGAGCACATGCAGGCCGCGGGCGCTGAGCGCCTCGTCGTGGCGCTGCGTGGCGATGCCGCTTGCCGCGAGTGCCCGTTCGTAGCGCTGCAGAAGCGCGGCGCTGCCGACCAGGTGCACGCGGGTGGCAGCGGCCGGCACGAGGCCGAGCAGCTCGTGGCCGATCAGCAGGCCGGACAGGAACGAGGGCGCCTGTTCCGGCGTCAGCGTGCCGAACAGGCCGCGGGTGCGAACGCCGAACAGGTGATGCGTCAGGCCGCCCGCCTGCGCGCTTGCAGCGAGGCCGCGCGCGAAGGCCTCGGGGTCGTCGGCATCGGCGGCCGCGTCGGCCGGCATCAGCGCCGCGAGCAGGCTGTGCTGGCGCAGCAGCGCGTACAGCTCGCCCGTCATCGCGGTCTGCCAGCCGGTGATGCGGCCGGAGCGCACACGCACCCACTTGCTGTGCGTGCCGGGCAGGCAGATCCAGTGCGGCCCGTCGCCGGGCAGGCGGTCGAGCAGCGCGACGATCTGCGTCTCCTCGCCGCGCATCACCTCGGGCGCGCCCTCGGCCGGCCGGTGGCTCAGGCCCGGGGCGATCAGCAGGCGGCGGCCCGGCAGCGACGCTGCCTCGAAGGCATGCATGCCGGCGGCGATCTCGGCCGTACCGGCCGGCGCGGCGACGTAGGGCACCTCGTGCCAGCCGCTGCGGCTGCCGATCATGCCGGCCAGCGCAACCTCCGCGTCGTCCCAGCCCTCGAGCTGCTGCGCGAGCACCGCCTCGAAGCGCCCGCCGCAGGCCAGCAGCCCGGCCGCGGCGCTGCGCTGCTCGCGCACCGTGCCGTCGTCGGTCAGACGGTAGGCGCGGAAGCTCGACGTGCCCCAGTCGATCGCGATCATGCGATTGCTTTCAGGGCCACGACGACGGCTGACTCGGGCGGCAATGGCGGCATCGGCAGGCCGATGGTGGCGAGCTCGGCGCCGCTCAGTTCGAGCGTGCCCTCGCGCAGCGCCTCCAGCACCGGCGCGGCATGGCGCGCATGGTGCAGCGCCGGCAGGTGCAGCGCCTGCGCGCGGTAGCGGCGCGCCGGGTCCAGCCCCGGCACCGGCAGCGCGGGCGAATGGCGCGGCAGCTCCTCGTGGCGGCGGTACAGCGCCACCAGCGCGGCGCTGCCGTCTTCCGCACGCGATTGCAGCCAGCTCAGCGCACCCAGCGTGCCCATGCGCAGCACGCCGTGGTGCACCAGGTCACGCCACTGCTTGTGGTGCGCGACCCAGCGCGCCAGTTCGCGGCGTTCGTCGGGCGAAAGCTGGCGCAGGTCGGCCTCGACACCGAAATGCCCGAACAGCGCCACCGCGGCGCGGAAGGCCAGTTCGTGCGTGCGACCGGTGGTGTGCGAGCTGCGCGGCCCGATGTGCGCGCCCATGATCTCCGGCGGCAGGAAGCGCAGGAAGCCGCCCTGGATGCCGATGCGCGTCAGCGCATCGTTGCAGTCGCTGGTCCACACGCGGTGCGTGTGGCGCAGGATGCCGGCATCGGCCCGCGCGCCGCCCGAGGAGCAGCTCTCGATCTCCACCTGCGGGTGCGCCGCCCGCAGCCGCGCCAGCAGCGCGTACAGCGCTTCGGTGTGGCGGTGGTAGCCGGCACGCCCGGCTGGCCCGGCCGCGGTGGCGAGGTCGCGGTTCATGTCCCACTTGAATTAGGCGATCTCGTGCTCGCGCAGCAGGCCGTCGAGCCGCATGAACAGGTGCTCGGTGACCGCGGGGTTGCCGAGGTCCAGCACCAGCTGATTTCGGCCCGTGATCATCGGCCGGCCGGCCAGCTGCAAGGCCCAGTCGGGATGCGCTCGGTAGAGCTCGCTGTCCGGGTTGACCATCTCCGGCTCGACCCACAGGCCGAACTGCAGGCCCAGGCCGCGCACGTGCTGCACCAGCGGGCCGAGGCCCTGCGGGTATTTGCGCTCGTCGGGCCACCAGTCGCCGAGCGAGGTGGTGTCGTCGTCACGGCGGTGGAACCAGCCGTCGTCGAGCACGAAACGTTCGATGCCCACCTCGGCGGCCGCGTCGGCCAGCGCCTTCAGGCCGTCGAGCTGGTGGTCGAAGTAGACCGCCTCCCAGGTGTTCAGGTGCACCGGGCGCGGCGCCATCGTGCCGCCGGGCCAGCGCAGCACGTTCGTGCGCAGGTGACGGTGGAAGTTGGCCGAGAGGCCGTTCAGGCCTGCGGGGCTGAAGCTCAGCAGCGCGTCGGGCGTGCGGTAGCGCTGGCCGGGCTTCAGCACCATCTCGCCGGGCGCGAACCACTCGCCCAGCTGCAGCTGGCGGCGGCCATCGGTGAGCGGCTCGATCAGCATCGTGTGGTTGCCGCTCCAGGCGAGCTGCGCGCCCCAGGTGGGCGCGTCGTCGTCGGCCAGCGTGGTGCCGACCATCACGCCGGGAAAGGTGTCGTGCGCATTGCGGCCGCGCCGGCAATCGCGGCGCCAGGCGGCGATGCCGAGCGTCTCGCGGTGCTGCTGGTATTCGAGCGACCAGCGGCCGGCCAGCCCGAGCACGCGGTCGGCCTCGGGCGGCAGCGGCACGCAGGCCGCGGCCAGCCAGTCGACGCGGAAGTCGCTCGTGCCGCGGTTCTCCAGCTCGGCCGAGGTCGTCAGCACGTCGGTGCCCGGATCGATCGCGTAGCGCAGCACGAGGCCCAGCGCGGCCACGTCGTCGCGCAGGGTGATCGTCAGCGCATGCGGCCCCTGCTCGACGCGCTCGACGACGAACTGCTGCGCCCAGTCGCCCTCCCCGCGCGAGCCCAGCAGGCTCGGGTGCTGGAACCAGCCCAGGCCATGCGGGTTGCAGACACCGAGCGCGAACTCGCCGTCCAGCGCGTTGGGCGGCTGGATGCGCGAGGCCGCCAGCGGCCAGCTCGCCGCCGGCACACCGGCCGCGCCGAAATGCCGCCACAGCGGCACGCCGCTCTCGACCGGTTCGAGTGCGATGGCGCAGTGCCGACCTTGCAGGGAAATCAGTTCACGCGCCACGCGCTCAGCCTTTCGTCGCCCCCATCGTCAGGCCGGCGATGAAGTGCTTCTGCATCAGGAAGAAGATGATCACCGGCGGCAGTGCCGCGACGATCGAGCCCGCGGAGACGAGCTGCCACTGCGCCACCCACTGGCCGTTGAGCGTCTTCAGCCCGCCGGTGACCGGCATCGCGTGGTCGCCCTGGATCAGCACCGTGGCCCAGAAGTAGTCGTTCCAGATGAAGGTGAAGATCAGCACCGCGAGCGCGGCGATGGCCGGGCGCACCAGCGGCAGCACCACCTTCCAGAAGATCTGGATCTCGCTCGCGCCTTCCACGCGCGCCGCGTCGATCAGCTCGCTCGGCAGGTCGCGGATGAAATTGCGCATGAAGAAGGTGCAGAAGCCGGTCTGGAACGCGACGTGGAACAGCACCAGCCCCGTCACCGTGTCGTAGAGGCCGAACTTCAGGCTCAGGTCGCGCACCGGCACCATCAGGATCTGAAAGGGCACGAAGTTGCCGCCGACGAACAGGAAGAACACCCACAGGTTCAGCTTGAAGCGGTAGATGCCGAGCGCGAAGCCCGCGAAGCAGCTGAGCGCGACCGCGCCGATGACGGTGGGAATCGTCACCAGGAAGCTGTTGCCGATGTAGTGCAGGATCGGCGTGTTCGTGAACACGGCCGAGTAGTTCTCGGCGATCTGCCACTGCGTCGGCAGGCCCCAGTAGTTGCCGGCGTTCAGGTCGGCTTGCCCGCGGATGGAGGTGAGCGCCACCGCGACGATGGGCGCGAGCCAGAGCAGCAGAGAGATCGGCAGGGCGGCCTTGTAGAGACCGCGCACGGGTGCGGAGACGCGGTCGATGGGAGTCGGGAACATGTCAGGACTCCTTTTCCTGGCGCCAGATGCGCGCCAGCACGAAGCCGATGTAGACCAGCATGATCAGAAACAGCACCGTCGCGACGGCCGTGCCGTAGCCCATGCGGTAGCCGTACTCCGACAGCGCCTGCTCGTACATGTAGTAGGCCAGCACGCGCGAGGAGCCGTAGGGACCGCCCTGGGTCATGATGGACACCATGTCGAAGCTGCGCAGCGAGCCGACCACGGTGACCACCACCGCGATGAAGGTCGCCGGCCGCAGCTGCGGCAGCACCACGTGCCACAGCATGCTCCAGCCCTTGGCGCCCTCGAGCCGCGCGGCCTCGATCAGGTCGGGCCGCACGTTGTTCAGCCCGGTGAGATACAGGATCATGCAGTACGCGATCTGCGGGTACAGGCCTGCGGCGACGATGCCGTAGGTGACGAGCCGCTCGTCAGAGAGCACGGCCACCGGCGGGATGCCGAGGGCATGCAGCACGTGGAAGAGCAGCCCGTTGGTCGGGTCGTAGAACCAGCTGAACACCAGGCCGATCACGACCTGCGAGATCACGAACGGAAAGAAGAACAGCGACTTCACGAGGCGGATGCCGAACACCGCCTGGTTCAGGAACAGCGCGAGCGCGAGGCCGAGCGGAATCGCGAGCAGGAAGCCGACCAGCCAGATCAGGTTGTTGACCAGCGCGGTGCGGAAGTCCGGGTCGTGCGCCAGCTCGGCGTAGTTGGCCAGGCCGATCCACTTCTGCGGGCCCAGCCCGTCCCACTCGGTGAAGCTGATCGCGATCGACTGGAAGATCGGCGCGATCACGTAGACCAGGAACACCAGCAGCGCCGGCGCGAGGAACAGCCAGGGCGCGAGCTGGCGCTGGTGGCGCGCCCACCAGCTGCCGCTCGGGGCGGCGGCCGGCGGCATCGCGGCCAGGCGCGGGGCGGGGACGGACATCGGGCTCTCCTCCCGCGCAGGACGGCCGCAGTGGCCGCCCTGCGCACGGGGTGGATCGGAAGAACGGCTTACTTGTAGGCGCGCTGGCGCACGTCCTCGAGGCGCTTGAGCATGTCGTTGCGCGTCTCTGGCTTGAGCATGTAGCGCTGGAAGCCGTCCATGCCCGCCTTCGCCATCTCGGCCGCCGCGTCACGGTCGTAGAACTGCGCCAGGGCATGGGCGGTCGACAGCAGCCCGAAGCCGGCCTTCAGGTACGGGTCGTTCGGCTGCGTCGCGTCCTTGTTGACCGGCAGCTGGCCGAGCGTCTCGTTCATCTTGGCCTGCACGTCGGGCTTGGCCATGTAGGCCAGGAAGCGCTTCGCGTCCGCCTTGTTCTTCGCCTTGCTCGGGATGTGCACCGTGTCGGTCGGTGCGTCCTCGGCGCGCGGCAGGTTCGGCGTGATGGTCGGGAAGGCCATGAAGCCGAGCTGGTCCTCCTTCAGCCCCGCCTCCTTCAGCGGCGCGACGATGAAGTTGCCCATCAGGTACATCGCCGCCTCGCCCTTGACGAACGCGGGCAGCGCCTCCTGCCACATGTAGCTCGGGTGGTTGGCGAGGAAGTAGCCCGGCTTGACCAGCTCGTCCCAGCGGTCGAACACCGCGGCCACGCGCTTGTCGGTGTAGGGCACCTTGCCGGCGGTGAGGTCCATGTGGAACTCGTAGCCGTTGACGCGCAGGTTCAGGTAGTCGAACCAGCCGCCGGTCGGCCAGGTCTGCTTGCTGCCGATCGCGAACGGCGTGATCTTCGCGGCCTTCAGCTTGGCGCAGGCGTCCAGCAGCTCCTTCCAGGTCTTCGGCTCGGCGATGCCGAGCTTGGCGAAGAGGTCCTTGCGGTAGTAGATGCCCCACTGGTAGTAGGTGTAGGGCACGCCCCACTTCTTGCCGTTGATCGTCATCGACGCGGCAGCGGACTTGAGCTTCTCGTCCAGGCCTTCCTTCTGCCACACGTCGCTCACGTCCTCGAACAGCCCGGCGTTGACGAACGGGGCCATGCGGTTGCCGGCGTACCAGGTGACGACGTCGGGCGGGTTCGCGGAGAGGAAGTTGCGGATCGAGGTCTTGAAGCCTTCGTGGTCGAAGGTGTTGACCTTGACCTTGACGTCCGGGTTGGCGGCCTCGAAGCCCTTGACCACCGCCTCGAAGGCGGCCTTCGGGGCCGGGTCGGACGCGTCGGTGTTGATGACGAGTTCGCCGGCGAAGGCGCCCGTGGCCGCCAGGGTGAGGGCAGCGGCCAGGGTGAAGCGGGTCAGGACAGGGGAACTGCGGCGCATGGTGTCTCCTTCTTGGGGTGGTGTGCGCGGCGTCGGGGTCGACGCGTCAGGGAACGAGGGTCATCCGGCCGGCGCGGCCTGCCAGACCGCGACGCCGTGGGGGGAAATCGTCGGCCCGCCGAGCAACGCGCTGGCCGCGCCTTCGGGCTGCCAGGTCTGCGGCTCGTCGGCCAGGTTGCAGGCGATCACGAGCGTGCCGATCCGGCTGATGCGCAGCGCCTCGGGCAGGCGCTGCGTCGGCAGGCCGGCATCGGCCGCCGCGCGTTCGGCCACCGCCCGCCAGCCGGCCACGTCGGGGCAGCCGGCGAGGTAGCGCGCGCGGCCGTGGCGCAGCAGCGCCGGCTCGCCGTTCGCGTGGCAGGCATCGACGGTGGCGCCGTGGGTCTCCACGCGTTCGCGCCAGCGCATCAGCGCAAGCGGCTGCGCCAAGCCCGCCGCGGGCTCGACGATGCCCGGCGGCAGCGACTCGACGCGCGTGACCTTCAGGCCGAGCAGCGCGGCGAGCGGGCCGGGCGGCAAGGTGTCGGGAATCGACAGGTGCTGCGTCTTCGAGCCGCCGCGCGGGCCGACGACGATCTGCGCGCTGCTCGCCGCGAGCCGCGCCGCCAGCGCATCGCTCACGTGCAGCAGCGCGGGCAGCACGATCAATGCGTAGCCGCCGAGATCGGCATCGGTCGGCAGCACGTCCACGTCCAGCCCCAGGCCGCGCAACGCGCTGTAGGCGCGGAAACATTCGTGCACCACGCTGTAGTCCGCACCTTGAGGCTGGATCTGGCCGATCCAGTGCGACGCGTAGTCGAACAGCAGCGCGACCGGCGCCTGCACGCGCAGGCCCTGCAGCGGCGTCTTCGCGCCGAGCTGCTGCAGTTCCTGCGCCACCTGCGCGGCCTCGATGCCGCCCTGGTCGAGCGCACGGTCGGGCCGGTTCAGCCCGGCATGCATCTGCTCCTGCGCGAACGGCGCCTGGCGCCAGCGGAAGTAGCTCACCACCTCGGCGCCGTGCGCGAAGGCCTGCCAGGTCCACAGCCGCACCATGCCGTCTGCCGGCGCGGGGTTCCACGGCGCCCAGTTGACCGGGCCGGGCTGCTGCTCCATCACCCACCAGCGCCCGCCATTCATGCCGCGGTACAGGTCGTGGTGGAAGGC
This sequence comes from Piscinibacter caeni, assembly GCA_003265685.1. Lineage (GTDB taxonomy): Bacteria > Pseudomonadota > Gammaproteobacteria > Burkholderiales > Burkholderiaceae_C > Piscinibacter > Piscinibacter caeni. The sequence goes on from QJOU01000168.1 coordinate 12,047, forward strand.
TGGGATGTCCGGGTGGCCGGTGCGCAGCCAGCGGCGCTTCTCGTCGTCGGAGAGGCCCGCGCGGTCCTGCGTGAAGCCGAGCGGGTAGCTGTCCCAGCTGGCGATGTCGAGGTCGCGCGCCACCGCGTGGTGGTCGAACTCGGTGAAGAAGCCCATGTAGTTGTGGGCGATCGGCCGGCCCGGCGCCTTTGCACGCAGGATGGCGACCTGCATCCGGTTGTAGGCCACCACCTCGTCGCTGCAGTAGCGCCGGTAGTCGAGCCGGTGCGCCGGGTTGGCTTCGGTGACCGTGCCGACGGGCGGATCGACCTCGTCGAAGCGGCGGTAACGCTGGCTCCAGAACACCGTGCCCCAGGCCGTATTCAGCGCCTCGACCGTGCCGTAGCGCTGCGCGAGCCAGCGGCGGAAGCCCTGCTTCGCAGCATCCGAGTAACTCAGCACCGTGTCGTGGCAGCCGTACTCGTTGTCGGTCTGCCAGGCCGCGACGGCCGGGTGCGTGCCGTAGCGCTCCGCCATCAGGGTGACGATGCGCGCGGAGAGCTCGCGGTAGACCGGGCTCGCGAAGCAGTAGTGCCGCCGCGAGCCGAAGCCACGCGCGCGGCCGTGTTCGTCGACAGCGAGGATCTCGGGGTGCGCATCGACCAGCCACTTGGGCGGCGTGGCGGTCGGCGTGCCCAGCACCACCTTCAGGACCTCGGCGTGCAGCGTGTCGATCGCGCGGTCGAGCCAGCCCCATTCGAGCCGGCCCGGTTCGGGCTCGATCTCGCTCCAGGCGAATTCGCCGATGCGCACCCAGGCGATGCCCAGCTCGCGCATGCGGCGCGCGTCCTCGGCCCACCAGTCGGCGGGCCATTGTTCGGGATACCAGCAGACGCCGAGTTGCATGGTTGGTGCTCAGGCGGCCTGGGGAACGGGGAGATCGCTGTCCTGCACGCAGCGCGGCAGCGCGAGGCCTTGCGCATCGAACACGTGCACGCACGACGCCGGCAGGCTCACCGCGACGCGTTGCCCCGCCGCCGCATGCAGGTGGCCGGGTGCCTTCACCACCACCGGCTCGGTGGCCGACTCGCCGCGCAGGTAGAGGTAGGTGGCCTCGCCGAGGCGCTCCTGCCACTGCACCTCGCGCACCAGGACCTGGGTGGCGGCGCCGACCTCGGCGTCTTCCGGGCGGATGCCCACGGTCACGGCCGCGCCCGGCGCAAGCGCCTGGGCGTCCACCGCGGCCTCGACCGTCTCGCCGCTGCGCAGCTTCAGCCGCGCGACGCCGGGCCGCGCCTCGAGCAAGGTGGCGGGCAGGAAGTTCATCTTCGGGCTGCCGATGAAGCCGGCCACGAACAGGTTGCGCGGCCGGTGGTAGAGCTCGAGCGGCGCGCCGCACTGCGCCACGCTGCCCTCGCGCTGCACCGCCTCGCCGGCGTTCAGCAGCAGGATGCGGTCGGCCAGGGTCATCGCCTCGACC
>QJOU01000169.1 GCA_003265685.1 Piscinibacter caeni
CCGTCTTGATCAGCAGCACGGTCGGCTGGCCCTTGTGGCTGTTGGCGCGGTGGAACGCGGCGTAGACCTTCTGCGGATCGTGGCCGCCGCGCTGCAGGCGCCAGATGTCCTCGTCGCTCATCTTCGAGACCATCTCGAGCAGCTTCGGGTGGCGGCCGAAGAAGTTCTTGCGCACGAAGGCGCCGTCGTTGGCCTTCATCGCCTGGTAGTCGCCATCGACGACATCCATCATCACCTTGCGCAGGATGCCTTCCTTGTCGCGCGCGAGCAGCGGATCCCAGTAGCTGCCCCACAGCAGCTTGATCACGTTCCAGCCCGAGCCGCGGAACTCGCTCTCGAGCTCCTGGATGATCTTGCCGTTGCCGCGCACCGGGCCATCGAGGCGCTGCAGGTTGCAGTTGATGACGAAGACCAGGTTGTCGAGCTTCTCGCGCGCCGCCAGGCCGATGGCGCCGAGCGACTCGGGTTCGTCCATCTCGCCGTCGCCGCAGAACACCCAGACCTTGCGGTTGGCGGTGTCGGCGATGCCGCGCGCGTGCAGGTACTTCAGGAAACGCGCCTGGTAGATCGCCATCAGCGGGCCCAGGCCCATCGAGACGGTCGGGAACTGCCAGAACTCCGGCATCAGCTTCGGGTGCGGGTAGCTCGAGATGCCCTTGCCGTCGACCTCCTGGCGGAAGTTCAGCAGTTGCTCCTCGGTGAGGCGCCCTTCCATGTAGGCGCGCGCGTAGACGCCCGGCGCGCTGTGACCCTGGATGTAGAGCAGGTCGCCGCCGTGGCCCGGGCTCTCGGCATGCCAGAAGTGGTTGAAGCCGGTGCCGAACATCGTCGCGAGCGACGCGAACGAGGAGATGTGGCCGCCCAGGTCACCGCCGTCGGCCGGGTGCAGGCGATTGGCCTTGACCACCATCGCCATCGCGTTCCAGCGCATATAGGTGCGCAGGCGCTCCTCGATCTCGATGTTGCCGGGGGAGCGCTCCTCCTGGTCGGTCGGGATCGTGTTGACGTAGGCGGTGTTGGCCGAGAACGGCATGTCCATGCCGGCTTGCCGGGCATGGTCGATCAGGGCCTCGAGCAGGAAGTGGGCGCGCTCGGCGCCCTCGGTGCCGATGACGGCCGACAGGGCGTCGAGCCATTCGCGGGTCTCCTGGGCGTCGGCATCGTTGGCAGCGGCGCCGCCGAACGAATCGGGCAGTGCGGACATCTTGTCTCCTCGGGTCGGGTTGTTCGGGACGGGCGCGAGTGTGGCATAGCCCGCGTCAAATTTCAAATAGTGCTACTACGTACCACCATATGAAATCAAACCACCTCACCCGCGTGCCCCTCGAAGGGACCGCCGGATCCAGCCGGACGCCCACGTCGATAATCACGTCATGCAGCCCTCTCCCCTGCCCACCCCGCCGTCGCGTCCGGCGCGCAGCTGGGTGCAGCGACTGTTCGGCCGCTGGTGGCGCCGCCAGTCCCCGGCCCGGCAGGACCGCTGGGCGACCCTCGGCCCGCTCGTCTCGGTGCTGCTTTTTCTCGCGGCGATCATCTCGACCTTCTGGTATCTCCGCAACGAGGAAATCGAACGCGAGCAGGCCTCGGTGAAGCGCGACGCCGAGGTGGCCCAGCAGCAGATCCGCCTGCGCCTGATCGAGAACCAGGAACAGCTGGTGCGCATCGCGCGCGAGATCGTCACGCGCACCATCGACCAGGAGGACTTCCTCGAGCAGGCCTCGAGCTTCACGCGCGAGCGGCCCGAGGTGACCGGCATGGTCTGGGTCGACGCCCACCGCACGCGGCGCGCAAGCTACTCGGCCACCACCTTCCAGGCCGAGCTGGGGGCCGCGCCGGACGGCGGCGGCGGGCCGCGGCCGCCCGAGCCCGATGCGGCCTTCGATACCGCGCGCGAGCTGCGCCAGCCGGTCTACTCGCGGCCGTTCAACGACCGCTTCGGCAACGCGGTCTTCCAGGTCCACGTGCCGCTGCTGGACCGCAGCAACTTCGCCGGCGCGCTGGTGGCCGAGTACTCGGTCGAGGGCTTGGTGCGCTACTTCGTGCCGGCCGAGGTGTCGAACCGCCACGCCATCACGCTGCTGGACGCCAGCGACCACATCCTCGCCAGCACCGTTTCCAACCTGCCGGGCAGCCCGTCGCGCAAGCCGCAGTTCGTGCACGAGGTGCCGGTCGCGCCGGCCGGCAACGGCCTGGTGCTGCGCGGCCACGGCTACCGCACCTCGGTGGGCCTGATCGGCAACACGCTGTTCTGGATGGTGGTCGCGCTGTCGGTGCTGACCGTCTGGATGCTGCTGGGCACCTGGCGCCACATGCGCCGGCGCCTGCAGATGCAGAACGCGCTGATCCTCGAGACCAACTTCCGCCGGGCGATGGAGAACTCCATGCTGACCGGCATGCGGGCGATGGACCTCGAAGGCCGCATCACCTATGTGAACCCGGCCTTCTGCGCGATGACCGGCTTCCTGGAGGCCGAGCTGATCGGCCGCCGCCCGCCCTTCCCCTACTGGCCGCCCGACCGCTTCGAGGAGAACAACCGCCTGCTGCAGCAGGAGCTGCAGGGCCGCAGCCCGGCCGGCGGCATCGAGGTGCGCGTGATGCGCAAGGACGGCTCGGTGTTCGACTCGCGCATGTACGTCTCGCCGCTGATCGACCCGAAGGGCCAGCAGACCGGCTGGATGACCTCGATGACCAACATCACCGAGGCCAAGCGCATCCGCGACCAGCTCAGCGCGTCGCACGAGCGTTTCACGACCGTGCTCGAGGGGCTGGACGCGGCGGTGTCGGTGCTGTCGGTGCAGCAGGCCGAGCTGCTGTTCGCCAACCGCTCCTACCGGCTCTGGTTCGGCGCCGACGCGCAGGGCCATGCGCTGCTCGCCGGCGGCGACCCGGGCCCGTTCCGCAACAGCGAGTTCGGCGACAGCATCGAGTCGCTCGGCGGCCTGCCGACCACCGAGCTCACCGAGGCCGGCTCCGACTCGCGCGAGGTGTTCATCGAGCCGCTGCGCAAGTGGTTCGACGTGCGCACGCGCTACCTGCAGTGGACCGACGGCCGCCTGGCGCAGATGCTGATCGCCACGGACATCACCGCGCGCCGCAACGCCGAGAGCCTGGCCGCCAGCCAGGCCGAGAAGGCGCAGGTGACGAGCCGGCTGGTGACGATGGGCGAGATGGCCTCGTCGGTGGCGCACGAGCTGAACCAGCCCCTGACCGCGATCGCCAACTACTGCAACGGCATGGTGTCGCGCGTCAAGAACGACGCGATCGCCAAGGACGACCTGATCGCCGCGCTCGAGAAGACCTCGCGCCAGGCGCAGCGCGCCGGGCAGATCATCCACCGCATCCGCGCCTTCGTGAAGCGCAGCGAGCCGGTGCGCCAGCCGGCACAGGCACGCCAGATCGTCGAGGACGCGGTCGACCTGGCCGGCATCGAGCTGCGCCGTCGCAACGTGGCGATCCAGGTTTACGTCGCGCAGCGCCTGCCGATGCTGATGGTCGACCCGATCCTGATCGAACAGGTGGTGCTCAACCTGGTGAAGAACGCTGCCGAGGCGATCGACAACGCGCAGCTGCCGCCGGCACGCCGCAACATCGAGCTGCGCGTGGTGCCGCGCCACACCCCCGAGGAAAGGGGCGTGATCGAGTTCACGGTCACCGACATGGGCCCGGGCCTCAAGGAGGACGTGCTGTCGCGCATGTACGAGGCATTCTTCTCGACCAAGACCGACGGCCTGGGCATCGGCCTGTCCTTGTGCCGCTCGATCATCGAGAGCCACCGCGGCCGGATCAAGGCGCAGAACCTCTACAATGGAAGCTCCGTTTCGGGCTGCCGTTTCTCCTTCACGCTGCCGGTCGACACCTCGCGCAGCGAGCCCGAACACCCGACCAAGCCTGCGACCCCCCAATCCAGCATCGCCTCATGAGCCTGATCCCGAAGAAGGGCACCGTCTACGTCGTCGACGACGACGAGGCCGTGCGTGATTCGCTGCAGTGGCTGCTCGAGGGCAAGGACTACCGCGTCAAGTGCTTCGACTCGGCCGAGTCCTTCCTCTCGCGCTTCGACCCGCGCGAGGTGGCCTGCCTGATCGCCGACATCCGCATGGACGGCATGAGCGGCCTCGAGCTGCAGGACCGCCTGGTCGAGCGCCGCTCGCCGCTGCCGGTGGTGTTCATCACCGGCCACGGCGACGTGCCGATGGCCGTCTCGACGATGAAGAAGGGCGCGATGGACTTCATCGAGAAGCCCTTCAAGGAAGAAGAGCTGCTCGGCCTCGTCGAGCGCATGCTCGACCAGGCGCGCGCCGCCTTCAGCCAGCACCAGGAGGCGGCCAGCCGCGACGCCCTGCTGTCGCGCCTGACCACCCGCGAGGCGCAGGTGCTCGAGCGCATCGTCGCCGGCCGGCTGAACAAGCAGATCGCCGACGACCTCGGCATCAGCATCAAGACGGTGGAGGCGCACCGCGCCAACATCATGGAGAAGCTCAACGCCAACACCGTGGCCGATCTGCTGAAGATCGCGCTCGGCGCCCAGGCGAAGGCCTGATCCGCTTCATCCACCACGAGGCCGCTGCGAAGCGGCCTTCGTCGTTTTCGAGGACACCCATGACGGCCCGGTTGATCGACGGCAACGCACTGGCGAAGAAGGTCCGCGGCGAGGTCGCGCAGCAGGTGGCGACGCTCGCCGCGCAGGGGCGCCAGCCCGGGCTGGCGGTGATCCTGGTCGGCGAGGACCCGGCCTCGCAGGTGTACGTGAAGCACAAGGTGGCCGACTGCGAGGGCGTGGGCATGCGCTCGGTGCTCGAGCGCCACCCGGCCACGTTCGGCGAGGCCGCGCTGCTCGAGCGCATCCGCGCGCTGAACGCCGATCCGACGATCCACGGCATCCTGGTGCAGCTGCCGCTGCCGAAGCACATCGACGCCAACAAGGTCATCGAGACCATCTCGCCGGCGAAGGACGTAGACGGCTTCCACGTCGCCAGCGCCGGCGCGCTGATGATCGGCCGGCCCGGCTTCAAGGCCTGCACGCCCTACGGCTGCATGAAGATGCTCGAGGCTATCGGCTGCGACCCGCGCGGCAAACATGCCGTGGTGATCGGCCGCAGCAACATCGTCGGCAAGCCGATGGCGATGCTGCTGCTGCAGGCCAACGCCACGGTGACGATCTGCCACAGCGCCACGCCCGACCTGGCCGAACACACCCGCCGGGCGGACATCGTCGTGGCCGCGGTGGGCAAGCGCAACGTGCTCACCGCCGACATGGTCAAGCCGGGTGCCGTCATCATCGACGTCGGCATGAACCGCAACGACGAGGGCAAGCTGTGCGGCGACGTCGATTTCGCCGGCGTGTCGCAGGTGGCTGGCTGGATCACCCCGGTGCCCGGCGGCGTCGGCCCGATGACCCGCGCGATGCTGCTCGTCAACACGCTCGAGGCCGCGCAGGCGGCCGCACGGAACGACCACGCATGAACGACAACCCGCTGCTCGAGACCGCCGGCCTGACGGCCTACGACCGCATCCGGCCCGACCATGTCGCGCCGGCGATCGACACGCTGCTGCGCGAGGCCGACGCCGCGCTGGCGCTGGCCACCAGCGACGCGACGCCGGCCGACTACGACGCGCTGGCGCGGGTGCTCGACGTGGCCACCGAGCGACTCGACCGTGCCTGGGGCGCGGTGCGCCACCTCAACGCGGTGGCCAACACGCCCGAGTTGCGCGCCGCCTACACCGAGGCGCTGCCCAGGGTCACCGAGTTCCACACGCGGCTGGGCGCCGACGAGAAGCTCTACGCCAAGTACAAGGCGGTGATGGCGGCACCCGCGGCGGCGCAGCTCAACCCGGCGCGGCGCCGGGCGCTGGCCAATGCGCTGCGCGACTTCGTGCTTTCCGGCGCCGAGCTCGAGGGCGCGGCCAAGGTGCGCTTCGCCCAGTTGCAGGAGCTGCAGGCCGAGCTGGGCCGCAGCTTCTCGGAGCATGTGCTGGACGCGACCGACGGCTTCGCGCTCTACGTCGACGCCTCCGAACTGGCCGGCGTGCCGGAAGACGCCGTGGCGGCCGCGCGCGCCGCCGCGCAGGCCGAGGGCCGCGAGGGCTGCAAGCTGACGCTGCACCTGCCGAGCTACCTGCCGGTGATGCAGTACGGCACGAACCGCGCGCTGCGCGAGAAGCTCTACACCGCCTACGTGACGCGCGCCAGCGAGCTCGGCCCCGGCACGCTGGACAACGGCCCGGTGATGCAGCGCCTGCTCGCGCTGCGCCAGGAGGAGGCGCTGCTGCTGGGCAAGGCCAGCTTCGCCGAGGTGTCGCTGGTGCCGAAGATGGCCGAGTCGCCGCAGCAGGTGGCCGAGTTCCTGCGCGACCTGGCACACCGCGCCCGCCCCGGCGCCGAGCGCGACCTGGCCGAGCTGCGCGCCTTCGCGCGCGACGAGCTCGGCCTGCCCGAGCTGCAGGCCTGGGACATGATGTTCGCCAGCGAGCGCCTGAAGGAGCGGCGCTACGCCTTCAGCGACCAGGAGGTGAAGCAGTACTTCACCGAGCCGCGCGTGCTCGAGGGCCTGTTCCACATCATCGAGACGCTGTTCGGCGTCACGATCCGGCCCGACAGTGCGCCGGTCTGGCACCCGGACGTGCGCTTCTTCCGCATCGAGCGCCGCCGGGCATCGGGAAGCGGCGGGGATGCGGCCGCCGAGCTGGTCGGCCAGTTCTACCTCGACCCCTACGCCCGTCCCGGCAAGCGCCCGGGCGCCTGGATGGACGGGCTGCGCCCGCGCTGGCGCCGCCCCGACGGCACGCTGCAGACGCCGGTGGCCACGCTGGTGTGCAACTTCGCGCCGCCGGTCGCGGTGGACGGCAAGGCGCGCCCGGCGCTGCTGACGCACGACGACGTGACCACGCTGTTCCACGAGTTCGGCCACGGCCTGCACCACCTGCTGACGCGCGTCGACGAGCTGGGCGTCTCCGGCATCGCCGGCGTCGAGTGGGACGCGGTCGAGCTGCCGAGCCAGTTCATGGAGAACTTCTGCTGGGAGGCGAGCGTGCTGCAGCGCCTGACGGCGCACGTGGACAGCGGCGCGCCGCTGCCGCGCGAGCTGTTCGAGCGCATGCTGGCGGCGAAGAACTTCCACAGCGGGCTGCAGACGCTGCGCCAGGTGGAGTTCGCGCTGATCGACATGCGGCTGCATGCCGAACCGGGCAGCGAGGCGCAGGTCGATGCCGTGCTGGCCGAGGTGCGGCGCGAGGTCGCCGTGCTGCAGCCGCCGCCCTTCAACCGCTTCCTGCACAGCTTCTCGCACATCTTCGCCGGCGGCTACGCGGCCGGCTATTACAGCTACAAGTGGGCCGAGGTGCTGTCGGCCGACGCCTGGAGTGCCTTCGAGGAGGCGGCCGGCGACGGCGACCCGCTCGACCCGGCCACCGGCGCGCGCTACCGCGAGTGCGTGCTCGAGGCCGGCGGCTCGCGCCCGGCGCTGGAGAGCTTCAAGGCCTTCCGCGGCCGCGAGCCGCGCATCGACGCCTTGTTGCGCCACCAGGGCCTGGCCTGATTTAGCATCGTGCGGCAACCCAGGAGCGCCGAGATGACCGCACCCTTCCCGCGCCGGAGCCCCGCGCTGCTCGTGTTCGCGCTCGCCGCGCTGGCGGCCCTGCCGGCGCTGTCGCAGTACAAGGTGATCGGCCCGGACGGCAAGGTCACCTACACCGACCGGGCGCCCTCGCCGCGCGACGGCAAGGTCAGCACGCTCGGTGCCCGCGGCGACACTGCCGCGAACGACAACACCCTGCCGCTCGAGCTGCGCCAGGCCGCCGGCCGCTACCCGGTGACGCTCTACAGCGCCGGCGGCGCCTGTGAGCCCTGCGACGCGGCGCGTGCGCTGCTGCGCCAGCGCGGCGTGCCGTTCAACGAGAAGCTGGTCACCAGCGGCGAGGACACCGAGGCGCTGCAGCGCCTGACCGGCGGCCGCGAGGCGCCCACGCTGATGGTCGGCGCACAGGTGCTGCGCGGTCTGGCCGCGGAGGTATGGAACAGCTACCTCGACTCGGCCGGCTACCCGCGCGAATCGCGCCTGCCGCAGGGCTACCAGTACCCGGCGCCGACGCCGCTGACCGAGCGCAAGCCGGTCGCGCCGCCGCCCCCGCCGCCCGCCCCGCCGCCGGCGCCGGAATCGCCGATCAGGTTCTGACGCCCACGCGGCGCGCCGGCAGGCTGCCGGCGCCGACCGCCGCGCCCATCAGCCAGAACAGCGTCGAGGCGCCGAGCGTCGCCCCCAGCGCGCCGAACAGCAGCGGCATCAACGCGCTGGCGAAGTTGATCGTCATCGAGCGCAGCGCGATCGCCTCGCCGTGGCGCTCGTGCGGCGTGATCTGGTGCAGCGTCGTCATGATCATCGGTTGCACGGTGCCCAGCGCGAAGCCCAGCAGCGTGGCGAACAGCGCCATCAGCCAGGCCGCGTGCACCAGCGGATAGAACGCGAAGATCGCCGCGGTGGCGAGCATCGCGCCGGCCAGCATCGGGCCTTCGCGCAGGTGGTGCGCCACCAGCGGGATCACGAGGCGCACCGCGGCGACCGCGGCCGCGAACAGCCCGAGCACCAGCCCGATCGCCGAGGCACTGAAGCCGCGCTCGTGGCCCAGCACCGGTACCAGGAAGGCGTGCACGTCCCAGCTCGACGAGAGCAGCCAGTTCACCAGCAGCAGGCGGCGCAGGCCGGGCGTGCGCAGCAGGCCCCAGGCGCTCGGGCGCGGCCCGGGCGGGCGCGGCGGCGGCGCTTCGTGCGGCACGTGCCGTGTGCAGGCCCAGGCGGCCAGCGGCAGCAGGCACATCGCCGCATAGGCGAGGCGGAAGCCGCCCAGGTCGATCAGCGCGCCGGCCAGCACCGGGCCGACCACGTTGGCCAGCGCCGGCGCCAGGCCGAGCCAGCTGAACACGCGCCGCATCGCGGCCGGGTCACGCGCATGGCGGCTCGCGGTGCGCTGGGTGGCGATCAGGCCGATGTTGGCGCCGGCGCCGACCAGCGTGGCCGCCAGCGCCATCGCCAGCAGCGCGGTGCCGCTCCAGGCCGGCGGCAGGAAGGTGGCCAGCGCCGCGCACAGCGCGCCCAGCCAGGCCAGCACGATGGCCGCGTGCATCGGCCGGTGGTAGCCGCGCCGGTCCACCAGACGCCCGGCCTGCAGCGCCAGCGCGATCGGCGCGAGTGCGAACAGCCCCATCAGCAGGCCCACCGCCCAGGCCGGCAGGCCCTGGCGCAAGGCCTGCAGCGGCGCGGCCATGCGCACCCCGGTCATGCAGGCATGCAGGCCGATCTGGCCGGCGATCAGCGCGACGAGCAGCGGCACCGGCACGGGCGGCAGCGCGCCCTCCGGCCGCGCGTCGGGCTCAGGCATCGGCGACCTGTTCGTCGTCCTCCGCGCCGGGCAGCAGCACACGTGCGCGATCCTCGGAGAGTGACTCCACGCCCTTGAGCGCACGTGTCATCTGGCGCGTGCGCACGTCGGCCTGATCGAGCGTCTTGATGACCGACTGCGTCTGGTCGCGCACCTTGGCCAGCACGCTGCCGAACTTGGCGAACTCGGTCTTCACCGCGCCCAGCACCTCCCACACCTCGGCGCTGCGCTTCTCCAGCGCCAGCGTGCGGAAGCCCATCTGCAGGCTGTTCAGCGTGGCCAGCAGCGTGGTCGGCCCGGCCAGCATGATCTTGTGCTCGCGCTGCAGCGCCTCGGCCAGGCCCGGGCGGCGCAGGGCCTCGGCATACAGCCCCTCGGTGGGCACGAACAGGATGCCGAAGTCGGCGGTGTGCGGCGGCGCGATGTACTTCTCGCGGATCTTCTTCGCCTCCAGGCGCAGCTGCGTCTCCATCTTCTTTGCAGCGTCTTCCGCCGCCACCGGGTCGGCACGCTCCTGCGCCTCGAGCAGGCGCTCGTAGTCCTCGCGCGGGAACTTGGCGTCGATCGGCAGCCACAGCGGCGCGCCGTCGTCGCGCCGGCCCGGCAGCCGGATCGCGAAGTCGACTCGCGCGTTGCTGCCCGGCACGGTCTCGACGTTGCGGCCCACCTGCTCGGGCGTGAACACCTCGTCCAGCAGCGCGGCGAGCTGGATCTCGCCGAAGGTGCCGCGCGTCTTCACGTTGGTCAGCGTGCGCGACAGTGACCCGACGTCGCGCGCCAGCCCCTGCATCTCGCCCAGGCCCTTGTGCACCTGGTCGAGCCGGTCGGCCACCTGCTTGAAGCTCTCGCCCAGGCGCTGCTCGAGCGTGGCGTGCAGCTTCTCGTCGACCGTGGCACGCATCTGCTCGAGCTTCTTCTCGTTGTCGGCCTGGATCGCCGCGAGGCGCTGCTCGACCGTGGCGCGCATGGCCTGGATCTGCTCGCCGAAGGCATCGGCAAATCGTTTCAGCGCCGCGTCCTGCGCGTCGCGCGAGGCCTGGGACTGTTGAGCCAGCGACTGCGTCGCGCCCTGCAGCGACTGCGCCACCTGCTGCTGCATCGTCGCCAGCTGGGTGCGGAACGAGTCGATCTGCTCGTTCTGCGTGCGCGCCACGTCACCTTGCTGGGTCAGCAGGGTCTGCTGGAACAGCGAGAGCGTCTGCGCCAGCTCCTGGCGCGTGCCGCGCGCGCTGTCCTGCAGCTCCTGGCGCAGCTCGCGCAGGGGCTGCTGCGCCGCACCGCTGCGCAGCAGCAGCCAGACCACGAGCAGCAGGTTCAGGCCCGCCAGCACGGCGAGCACGACGGGCATCCAATCGGTCATGCACCGATTGTCGCAGCGCCCCCGCCCTCGCCGATGCGCGCAGCCAGGTGGGCGAGCGCCTCGTCCACCTGGTCGACCAGTACCAGGCACAGGTCGCCCGGCTGCAGCGCGGCGAGCGCGCGGTCGATCGCGACGAACTCGCCGCGCAGTTCCACCACCTCGCGGGTGCGCGGTGCGCCCTTCAGGCCCTCGCGCAGCAGCGCGATCACCTCGCCGTCGGCGCGGCCGCGCTGGGCGGCGTCCTGGTAGAGGATCACGCTGTCGAAGGCCGCGCCGAGGATCTGGGTCTGCGCGACGATGTCCTCGTCGCGCCGGTCGCCGGCGGCGCTGATCACCACCGAGCGGCGCTTGCCCGGCATCGCATTGACGGCGGCCACCAGCGCGTGCATCGCGTCCGGGTTGTGGCCGTAGTCGGCGATCACCGTCGCGCCGCGGTAGTCCATCACGTTGAAGCGGCCCGGCGCGTTGTGCGCGTCGTTGACGAAGCTCGCCAGGCCGCTGCGCACCGCGTCGAACGACAGGCCGCAGCCCCAGGCGGCAGCCACCGCGGCGAGCGCGTTCTCGACCTGGAAGGAGATCGTGCCGCCGCGGGTCAGCGGCACCTCGCGCAGCGGCACGCGGGCGCGCGCGCTGCCCTCGACGGCGACGATGTCGTCGCCCTCGACGAACACCGAGCGCCGGCCCTGCGCCCGGTGCGCCACCAGCGCCGGCAGGTGGCCGTCGACGGCGAACAGGATCACGGAACCGGGGCAGTGCGAGGCCATCGCGAGCGTGATCGGGTCGGCCGCGTTCAGCACCGCGAAGCCGGTGGGCGCCACGTTCTGCACGATCACGCGCTTGAGCACCGCCAGGTCCTCGACCGTGGTGATGTAGTTCAGGCCGAGGTGGTCGCCCGCGCCGACGTTGGTGACCACCGCCACCTGGCAGCGGTCGAAGCCCAGGCCCTCGCGCAGCATGCCGCCGCGCGCCGTCTCGAGCACCGCGGCCTCGGTGTCGGGGTGCAGCAGCACGTTGCGCGCGCTCTTCGGGCCGGAGCAGTCGCCGCTGTCGATCTGGTGGCCGTCGACCCACACGCCGTCGGTGTTGGTCATGCCGACCTTCAGCCCGGCGGCGGCGAACAGGTGCGCGATCAGCCGCGTCACCGTGGTCTTGCCGTTCGTGCCGGTGACCGCCACCACCGGGATGCGGCCGTCCTGCCCGGCCGGGTAGAGCCGCTCGATGATCGCCTCGCCCACCGGGCGCGGCTTGCCGAAGCTCGGCGCCAGGTGCATGCGCAGCCCCGGCGCGGCATTGACCTCGACCACGCCGCCGCGCTGCTGCTCCAACGGCACGCCGACGCTCTCGCACACCACGTCGACGCCGCAGATCTCCAGGCCGACCATGCGCGCCGCCGCCACTGCGCGCGCGGCCACCTCCGGGTGCACGTCGTCGGTCACGTCGGTGGCGGTGCCGCCGGTGCTGAGGTTGGCGTTGTTGCGCAGCACGACGCGCTGGCCGTTGGCCGGCACCACGTCGGCCGCCAGGCCCTGCAGCTTCAGCCGCGCGAGCGCGATGTCGTCCAGGCGGATGCGCGTCAGCGGCGTGGCGTGACCGTCGCCGCGGCGCGGGTCGGCGTTGACGAGGTCGACCAGCTCGCGCACCGTGTGCACGCCGTCGCCGATCACGTAGGGCGGGTCGCGCCGCGCCGCGGCAACCAGCCTCTCGCCCACCACCAGCAGGCGGAAGTCGTGCCCGGGCAGGAACTGCTCGACCATCACGTCGCCGATCTCCGCGGCAGCGCGGAAGGCCGCGTCGAAATGCTCGCGGTCGACGATGTTGACCGTCACGCCCTTGCCCTGGTTGCCGTCCTGCGGCTTGACCACCACCGGCATGCCAAGTTCGTTGGCGACGGCCCAGCCGTCCTCTACGTCGGCCACCGGGCGGCCGCGCGGCACCGGCACGCCGGCGGCGGCCAGCAGGCGCTTGGTCAGGTCCTTGTCCTGCGCGATCGACTCGGCCACCGCGCCGGTGGAATCCACCTCGGCGGCCCAGATGCGGCGCTGCCTGGCCCCCCAGCCGAACTGCACCAGGCTGCCCTCGGTGAGCCGGCGGTACGGGATGCCGCGTGCCAGCGCGGCGTTGACGATCGAGCCGGTGGACGGTCCGAGGCGCACGTCCTCGTCGATCGCGCGCAGCTCGGCGACCGCGGCCTCGGTGTCGAAGTGCCGGCCGTCCGCCACCGCGGCGAGCAGCTGCTCGGCCAGCTCGAGCGCGCGCCGGCCGACCTTCTCCTCGGTGTACTCGACGACGATCTGGAACACGCCCTCCTCGGGCGCGGCCGAGGTGCGCGCGAAGCTGACGCGGCAGCCGGCGCGCGCCTGCAGCGCCAGCGTCAGGCGCTCGAGCCAGCGCGCGAGCGGCACGACCTCCTCATCGCCGACCGGGCGCACCGGCGCCACCTCGTGCAGCAGCTCGCGCAGGCGCAGCTCGAGCGGTGCGCCGGCGCGGATCGCACGTTCCTCGGGCGCGCAGCGCACCACGGCCTCGATCGCCGTGTGACGGCTCCACAGGTTGGGTCCGCGCAGCACGCGGATGCGGTTGACTTCCATGGTGTTCAGCGGGGGTCGGCAGGGTTCTGGGCGTCGAAGGTGTCGATGCCGGCGGCCAGCAGCGGCGCGGCCAGGCCGAGTGCCCAGGCCGCGGCCACGGCCGGCAGCAGCACCGCGGCGCTCGGTGTGCTGCCGCCGCGCAGGGCCAGCGGGATCTCGGCCGG
>QJOU01000170.1 GCA_003265685.1 Piscinibacter caeni
GCCACGCAGCGCCGTGCCGCCGGGGCCGTAGGCCCAGCCGAAGGCGAGCACCTCGTCGACCCAGAGCTTGAGCAGCGGCGGCATGTGGTACCACTGCAGCGGGTGCTGCCAGACGACCAGCCGGGCCGGCGCGAGCGCGGCCTGCTCGGCCTCGACGTCGATCGCGTAGTCGGGGTAGAGCGCGTACAGGTCGCGCACCGCGACGCGGGGGCCTGCCGCGCGCGCGGCCTCGGCCATCGCGCGGTTGGCGCGCGAATGCTCGAGCTGCGGATGGGCCAGCAGCACCAGCACGTCGGCAGGGGCGGGGGCAGGGGCGGTCATGGGGCGGCGGGTGGGCCCGGAGGGCGGCGTCGGGGCGGGCCGTTACCATACCCGCAAACAAACAGCTCGGTCGGAGGTGCGGATGCCGGTGATCGTCGTGGCCAATCCGAAGGGGGGCGTCGGCAAGAGCACCTTGTCGACCAACCTGGCCGGCTACTTCGCCTCGCGCGGGCACGCCGTGATGCTGGGCGACGTGGACCGCCAGCAGTCCGCGCGCACCTGGCTCGCCCTGCGCCCGCCGAACCTGCCGCGCATCGCCACCTGGGACGCGCTGGACGGCGAGGTGGTGCGCCCGCCCAAGGGCACCACCCATGTCGTGCTGGACACCCCGGCCGGCCTGCACGGCCGGCGCCTGGACGAGGTGATGAAGCTGGCCGACAAGCTGATCGTGCCGCTCTCGCCGAGCATCTTCGACATCCACGCGACGCACGACTTCATCCGCACCCTGCTCGCGCACCGGCGCGGCGACAAGGTGCAGCTCGCGCTGGTGGGCATGCGCACGCGCGAGGGCACCATCGCCACCGACCAGCTGCGCCACTTCCTCGAGGGCCTGAAGGTGCCGCTGCTGACCTTCCTGCGCGACACCCAGGGCTACGTGCACCTGGCCGCGCACGGCCTGACGCTGTGGGACGTGGCGCCGGGACGCTTCGAGCGCGACCTGGAGCAGTGGCAGCCGCTGCTGCGCTGGGTGGACGAGTGACAGCCTACCGCCTCGAGCAGCTGGCCGGCATGGTGGGCCAGGCACTGGGCGAGAGCGCGCCGGTGTTGGTGGACCAGGCGCGCATCGACGCCTTCGCCGCCGCCACCGAGGACCGGCAGTGGATCCATGTCGACCCGGCGCGCGCCGCCGGCGGGCCGTTCGGCGCGACGGTGGCGCACGGCTTCCTGACCCTGTCGCTGCTGCCGGTGCTGCTGGAATCGACCTTCCGCATCGACGGCGTGCGACTGGGTGTCAACTACGGGCTAAACCGGGTGCGCTTCCCGGCGCCGGTGCCGGCCGGCAGCCGTCTGCGCGGCCGCTTCCGGCTGCTCGCCTTCGAGCCGGTCGACGGCGGCGCGCAGCTCACCGTCGAGGCGACCCTCTTCGCCGAGGGCGCGCCCAAGCCGGCCTGCGTGGCCGAGGCGGTGTCGCGCTGGTACGTCTAGTACGATCGAATCCGGCGCGATGCGCCGCCCGGAGGTCCCCATGAAGGTGCTGCTGATCGACGACCACCCGCTGATCCTGTCGGCGCTGCAGAGCGTGATCCAGGGCCTGGGCGACGACGTCACCGTGGTCGGCGCGAACAGCGCCGGCGAGGCGCGTGCCATCCTGCGCCAGGACGCCGACTTCGACCTCGTGCTGCTCGACCTCGCGCTGGGCGACGCCGACGGCTTCGACGTGCTGGTGGAGTTCCGCGCCCAGTACCCGGCGCTGCCGGTGGTGGTGGTCTCGGCCTCGGACCGCAGCAGCGACGTGATCCGCGCCGTCGACCTGGGCGCGATGGGCTTCGTGCCCAAGCGCGCCAGCAACGCCGAGCTGTTCGAGGCGCTGCGCATGGTGATGTCCGGCGGCATCTACGTGCCGCCGATGGCGATGCGCTCGTTCGACCCGCCGCCGCTCGAGAGCGACACCGTGCCCAGCGTGCTGCGCGTGGTGCGCGAGAACGCCGACCCGCCGGCCGGCCCGCCGCCGCTCGAATCGCTCGGGCTCACGCCGCGCCAGACCGACGTGCTCGCGCTGCTGCTGCAGGGCAAGCCGAACAAGCTGATCGCACGCGACCTGAACCTCTCGGTGGAGACCGTCAAGGACCACGTGGCCGCCGTGCTGCGGGCGCTCAACGTCAGCTCGCGCACGCAGGCGGTGCTGGCGGTCAGCCAGATGTCGCACAAGGGCGGCCTGAACGCATGGCGCAATCCGTCGCGGTGAGCGACGCGGGCGCGCCGGCGGCCGGCGCGGACTCGCCCTCGCGCCACTCGGTGCTCGGCGAGGAGGTGCTCGCCGTCTACGCCTACACGCCGGCCACGCTGGCCGGGCTGGCGGCCGGCTTCGGCATGCTGGTCACGCTGTTCTGGGCCAGCACGCCCTGGGCCGTGCTGCTGCCGTGGATGCTGCTGTTCGTCGGCCTGTGGGTGGTGCGCATCGTCATCGCCCAGGCCTTCCGGCGCGCCGTGCGGCACGGCGCCGAGGGCATGGACTGGGCGCGCTGGCACCTGTACTGGAAGGTGCTGACGGCGGTGTCGGGCGCCACCTGGGGCCTGTCGGGCTGGATCTTCTACCAGCACGGCCAGGGCATCCAGCAGACCGGGCTGATCGTCGTCATCTACACCTTCTGCATCGCGGTGGTGCCGGTGCTGTCGAACCAGCCGCGCCTGTTCTTCGCCTACGTGCTGCTGTGCTTCGCGCCGCTGATCGTGCGCATCGCGACGGGCGGCGACGCCTACAGCTACCAGCTCGCCGGCATGCTGCTGATCATCATCACGCTGACCACGCTGCTGGCGCGCAACTACCGCCAGGCGCTGGCCCGGGTGATCGAGCTGAAGCTGCGCGCCGACGACCTGCTGGTGCAGCTGCGCGTGGAGAAGCAGGCCGCCGAGGAGGCGCGCCGCGAGGCCGAAGTGGCCAACCGCGCCAAGACGCAGTTCTTCACCGCCGCCAGCCACGACCTGCGCCAGCCGCTGCACGCGATGGGCCTGTTCGCCGAGGCGCTGCGCCAGCGCACCCACGAGCCCGAGGTGGCCCACCTGGTGAACAGCATCAACGCCTCGGTCGATGCGCTCGAGGGCCTGTTCTCCGAGCTGCTGGACATCACCCGCATCGATGCCGGCGGCGTGCAGGTGAACCCGCAGCCGGTGGAGATCGGCGACATCCTGCGCAAGCTGCGCCTGCACTTCGAGCCGACCGCCTTCGAGAAGGGGCTGGCGCTGCGCCTGCGCGGTGGCCAGCGCGTGGTGCATGCCGACCCGCTGCTGGTGGAGCGCATCCTGCGCAACCTGGTCAGCAACGCGATCCGCTACACCAACGACGGCAGCGTGCTGGTGGCGGCGCGGCCGCGCGGCGACCGGGTGCTGCTGCAGGTGTGGGACACCGGCCTGGGCATCAAGCCCGAGGAGCAGGCCAAGATCTTCGAGGAGTTCTACCAGGTGCCCAACACGCCGGCGGTCGCGCCGCACCAGCGCAAGGGGCTGGGCCTGGGGCTGGCGATCGTCAAGCGCCTGGCCGACCTGATGGGCGCGCCGCTGACGCTGCGCTCCATCGCCGGCAAGGGCAGCGTGTTCTCGCTGCTGCTGCCGCGCGGCGAGAAGCCGCGCGCCGCGCCGGCGGCCGTGCCGGGCAAGGGGCCGGTGGGGCTGACGCTGCACGGCCGGCTGATCGTGGTGGTCGAGGACGAACCGGCGGTGCGCAGCGGCATCGAGGTGCTGCTGCAGGGCTGGGGCGCGGAAGTTGCTTCGTTCGACAGCGTGGCCGAGGCCGCCGCCTGGGCCGAGCGCAGCGACCCCGGCGAGGTTCGCCCGGACCTGCTGATCGCCGACTACCGGCTCGAGGCCGGCCGCAGCGGCATCGACGCGATCGTCGCGCTGCGCGGCCGCTTCGGGGCGGCGCTGCCGGCCATCGTGGTGACCGGCAGCACGATGAGCACGCTCGACAAGGAGGCCCAGGAGAAGAACTTCCACCTGCTGATCAAGCCGGTGGTGCCCAACAGGCTGCGCGCGATGATCGCGTTCAAGCTGGGCGTGAAGGCCGGCGCCTGAACCCGGGGGCGTCGTGCGAGGCAGTCCGGCCGGGGATGCTGACTCGAGGAGGGAGAACGAATGAACTGGTTCATGGCCGTGGTGAAGAAGTACGCCGTTTTCAACGGGCGTGCGCGCCGCAAGGAATACTGGATGTTCGTGCTGTTCTACATCCTGATCGCGATCGGGCTGGCGATCGTCGAGAGCCTGGTCGGCAGCCCCGGGATCCTGGGCCTGATCCTCTCGCTCGGCCTGCTGGTGCCGAGCCTGGCGGTCTCGATCCGGCGGCTGCACGACACCGAGCGCAGCGGCTGGTGGATCCTGATCGGCTTCGTGCCGCTGGTCGGGTTCATCGTGCTGCTGGTGTTCATGTGCCTGGAGGGCACCAGCGGCCCGAACCGGTTCGGCGCCGACCCGAAGGCGGAGCCCGAGCCGGCCTGACGAACCGGGAGGCGGGCGCTCAGAAGGTGTGAGAGAACCCAGCATGCCCGCGCCGGGGTGGCCAAGGGCCCTGGGCAAGGCGCGGCACGCCGCCCAGACTGGCCGTCTGGGCCAGTGACGCAACGCGGCACAGGGCCCTTGGAGACCCCGGCCCATCGAGTTGCCTCCGGGATCGCGCCCACTCGTCGTTGCAAATGCTCGACGTGTCACCCGACACGTCTGTGCTTTGCGCCTCGATTGGGCGCGATCCCGGAGGCAACGCGGGCATGCTGGGTTCTCTCACACCTTCTCAGCCCGCCTCGTACAGCACGTTGATGCGGGCGACGTACTTCGGCACGTCGCCGCGCACCGGGCAGCCGACGTGCAGCACCGAACCCGGCCCCATGCCGTGGCGGAAGAACAGGGCGCTACCCTTGGCCGGCGTCACGTCGTGTGCGCTGCCGTCGGGGCGGTAAAGCCGCGTCTGGCCGCCCTGCACGCCGTCGTCCGGGCCGTTCAGGTACAGCAGCATCGTCAGGCAGGAGCGCAGGTCCGGCCACTGCAGCATCGAGCCGCGGTCGGGCGCGAGGCCGAAGCCGGGCCAGTCGCCGTCGACATGGCGGTTGAACACGTCGCCGTCGTCGTAGCGGTACATGTTGATGCGCTCGGACAGCCGCGGGTGCAGGCGCAGCCCGTCGATGCGCGCCGGCAGCAGGTGCGCCATGCGCTCGAACAGCGGCCCGGTCAGCGACCGGTCGGCCATCCAGTGCACCGACTTGTTCATGCGCATGCCCGGCGGCGTGGCGATGCCCGGTGCCTCCTCGCGGTAGCCGAAGCGTTCGCTGGCCTCCACAATCGCGTCCGCCTCGTCCGCGGCCAGCAGGTCGCGGATCTCGAAGGCGAGCAGCCCGCCGAGCGCGATGTCGTGGCGCGTCGGCACCAGTCCGCGGTCGGGCTGCAGCGCGAGTGCCTCGGCCGGCGTCTCGAACGCGTGGATCGGCGTGTCGGGCACCACGCCGCCCATCGGCAGCGAGCCGGGCAGGTGCGCCACGGCGCGGTGCGCCGGCCAGGTGGTTGCGCTCACCACGACCCCGTGTTCGGCATCGAGGCCCAGGGTTCGGCCGGCGGCAGCGGCCGGCCGGCCTGCAGCAGCTCGATCGAGATGCCGTCGGGCGAGCGCACGAAGGCCATGTGGCCGTCGCGCGGCGGGCGGTTGATCGTCACGCCGTGTGCCTGCAGGCGCGCGCAGGTGGCGTAGATGTCGTCCACCGCGTAGGCCAGGTGGCCGAAGTTGCGGCCGCCGGTGTAGGCCTCGGGGTCCCAGTTGTGCGTCAGCTCGACCTGGGCCTCGGGCTGGCCCGGGGCGGCCAGGAAGTACAGGCTGAAGCGGCCGCCCGGGTTGTCCATCTGGCGGATCAGCTCGAGGCCGAGCGCGTCGCGGTAGAAACGCAGCGAGGCCTCGGGGTCGGTCACGCGGACCATCGTGTGCAGGTACTTCATGCCCACGATTGTCCGCGGCGTCCGCGGGCCGCCGCTCAGGTGGCCGGCTTGTCCGACAGCGCCTTGAGGTTGTCCTTCAGCTCCTGGCTCATCGGCGCCTGCAGGTTGATGCCCTTGGGCGGGATGGGCGACTCGAACCACTTCCTGTAGAGCTTCTCGAACTCGCCGCTCTTCATCAGGGTGGCCAGCGTGTCGTCGACCAGCTTCTTGAACGCCGGGTCGTCCTTGCGCAGCATGATCGCGTAGGGCTCGACCTGGATCGGATCGCCCACCACCGCCAGCTCGGCCGGGTTGGCCGAGCTCGCCTTCAGGCCGTAGAGCAGGATGTCGTCCATCGCGAAGGCCAGCGCGCGGCTGCTTTGCACCATCAGCGCCGACTCGGCGTGGTCTTTCGCACCGAGCAGGTCGATGCCGAGCTTCTGCTCCTCGTTGAGGTTGCGGATGATCTTGAAGTTCGTGGTACCGGTGGTGGAGACCACCGTCTTGCCCTTCAGGTCCGCCAGCGACTTGACGTTCGTGCCGGCCTTCACCAGGAAGCGCGTGCCGGTGTAGAAGTAGTTGGTCGCGAAGGCCACCTGCTTGGCGCGTTCGCTGTTGTTGGTGGTCGAGCCGCACTCGATGTCGATCGTGCCGTTCATCAGCAGCGGAATGCGGTTGGCCGAAGTGACGGCCTGCGTGGCGACCGTCAGGTCGGCCCGGCCGGTGGCCTTCTTCACCTCCTCGACGATGCGGCCGCAGATCTCCCAGCCGAAGCCGGTGGGCTGGGCCTTGTCGTCGAGGTAGGAAAACGGGATCGACGACTCGCGATAGGCCACGGTGATGGTGCCGCTGGCTTTGACCTTGTCGAGTGTCGATCCGGCCTGGGCAGCGGCCAGCAGCGGCGCGCACGCGGCGGCCAGGGCGAGGAAGCGGTGGGCAGTGTTGCGCATGGGGAAACCGTCCGGTGGTGGGGAGCCGCCATGGTAGGGCCCGGCCCGCAGGCGCGCAGAATGCTCTACGGAGCGGCGCTCGCGATCGTCAGCCGCCCGGTGTCGACGAACGGCCCGCCGGAGAGCTCCGTGCGCAGTTCGGCCCATTCGCCGTCGGCATCAGCGGCGACCTCGTCGTAGGCGCTGCGCTCCACCTGCAGCCACTCGATCGGCGTCTCGCCGGCGGCGCGGATCCAGGCGAACAGCAGGCGCTCGTCGGCCAGGCCCTGCAGGCGCAGCTCGGTGTCGTGCGCGATCGGCGCGCTCGAGACGCGCCCGAGCAGGCCGATCTTGGTCAGCTCGAGCGTGGTGTCGTCCAGGCCCAGGTCATCGCACAGCAGCTTCTCGCGCAGCGCCGCCCAGCCGAAGGTGACGCGCCGGCGCAGCGTGGCGCCGATGGCGCGGATGGTGGCCGACGCGCCGGCCCCGTAGGCGCGCTCGAAGACGGCGTTCGCGCCGGCCTCGGCGGCTTCCCAGGCGCGCCGCTCGGCCAGCGGCAGCGCGGCGATCCACTGGCGCCGGCCGTGGTCGATCAGCGAGAAACGCGGGTCGACGCGGAAGCTCGTGCCGCAGGCCGGGCAGGCCTCGCGCTGGAAGCTCTCGTCGACGATCGCGGCGCGCAACGCCGGCGCCCGGTCGGCGTTCACGCTGGCGACCAGCTCGAAGCCCACCGCCGCGCCGCAGGCGGGGCAGGGCAGTTCGACCGTGCGGAACACCGACATCGCGGATCTCCTATTCCGGCGCCTTGAAGCCGGCCAGCCATTTCATCGCCGGGTGTTCGCGCTTGAGCTTGTTCGCGAAGTGCGAGGCGTACAGCTCGGCGAACCACTCGCCCGGCGCGCGGAACTGGTAGGCGGTGATGCCCTGCGCCCGCGCCGCGAGTTCGTAGCTGACCCAGCGGCCGTCGTTGTAGGCCTCCTGGTAGACGCGTGTACCGATCGCGATCTGCTTGACGACCGCGCCGCTGGACCAGGGGCTCGCCTTGGCGCGGATCATGCGGCACCAGGTCAGCGCGGCGACTCGGCGGCGCTCCCATTCGTCCTCGCCGATGCCCTCGCGTGCCTTCGGCTTGCGCTTGGGCGGCTGGTTGCCCTTGTCCTCGAGCGTGTCGCAGAGGTAGTCCTGGTCGTAGCCGAAGTGCGCCGCGGCGACGCGCGAGATCGTCTTCGGGCTCTCGGTCGCCCAGCCGCCGAAGGCCTTGTCGCCCGGCACGCCGTCGGCACCGGTGCGGCTGTCCATGAACTTCTGGCCGTCGTCCTCGGCGTGGCCGACCTCGTGCATCAGCACGAAGTCGAACTCGGGCACCGGCACGTGCGGGTCCTTCGGCTCGCAGCCCGGCGCCACCTTCTCGCCCGGCGGCAGCACCTTGCCCTCGACGCCGAAACGTTCCTCGTCGGGGTCGTCCCAGGTGCCGCCGGTCTTGCCCGGGCGGTCGGTGCACAGGTAGATCTTCTTGTCCGGGTAGTAGACGCCGCGGCTCTCGTCCTTGTTGTAGACGACCATCTGATCGATCTTGCCCTTGATGCGCTTGCTCGGGATCTTGGCCATCAGCGCGTAGAGCTTCTGCACGTCGGGGTCGGGAGCGTTCGGGTTCTTGCCGTGCAGGTCGTCGAGGTCGCGGTCGTTCTTGTTCTTGTCGGTGAAGCGCTTCAGGTCGAAGCCGTAGCGCGCCTTGATGGCGGTGACGAGCACCTTGCTCGGCGTGGTGTTCGGGTCGAGGTTGGCGATCAGCTTGTCGAGCACCGCCTCGCCGCCGGGCTGCTTGGCGAGCTTCTCGAGCGTGGCGACGTCCGGGTTGCCGCCCGCCAGCGCGTCGAAGGCCTGCTTGGATTCGCCCCAGCCCTGCGCCTCGACCTGCCACTTCGGGATCGCCGCGTCGGCCTGCGCCAGCTTGCCTGCGTCGGCCAGCGCGACGATCGCGGCCTCGGTTGCGGCCAGGCCGCGGCGCCGGTCGGCGTCGAGCTTGGGCGGCGCGACCGGCTTGGCCAGCGCGGCGGCGATCGGCCCGGCCCTGGCGGCATCGAACTTCTTCCTGTGCGCCTCGTAGAGGCCCTTCGCATGCTCCATGCCGCGCAGGTGCTGCTCGAGCGTGCCGATCTCGGCCTGCGCGGTGGCGAAGTCGCGTTCGGCAAAACGTGCCTCGATGTCGGCGAGCTTGCCGCGCACCGCCTGCTGCTCCTGCTCGACGAACTTCGGCACCGGCGTGTCGCTGGCGCGGTCGGTGCGCGGCTTGAGCGCGTCGATCTGGGCGCGCAGCGCCGCCTCGTCGGCGGCACCGAAGGCGCCGTTGAACGTCGCCTGGGCCGCCTTCAGCGCGGTGATCGCGGCGGCCACGGCCGGCACGGCGGCGTTGGCGGCGGCCCAGTCGCCCTTGTCGCGCGCCGCGGCCATGGCCTGGTCGGCGAGGTTGAAGGCATGCACCTTCTCGGCCAGCGCCAGCGCGGCGTTGCCGTGCAGCGCCTTCGCCTCGGCGTAGCCGGCCAGGGCCGCAAACGCGGTGTCGAACGTGGCCTTGGCGTTGTCGTCGGCCTGCTTCGCGGCGAGCAGCGCGTCGATCGCCGCCTGCAGCCGCGCCACGAGCGGCGTGGCTCGCGCGAAGTCGCCGGCGTTGACGGCATCGTCGAGCTGGGTGCGCAGCTTGACGTAGGCCGCGGCCGGCGCGGCGTAGGCGGGGTTCGGCGCTGCGGCGATGCCGTCGGCCGCCCAGCGGTTGGTGAGCCCGGCCATCGCGGTGTCGAAGGGCACGCGCTCGCGGTCGAAGACGGCCTGCGCGTTGACCAGCTCGAAGGCCGCCGCGCTCATCGCCGGGATCGCCTTCTTCGCGTCGCCCCATTCCTTGGCCGCGGCCAGCGCGTTCATCGCCTTGTCGGCCTGCCAGAAGTCCGTGCCGAGCATGCTCAGCCGGGCGTTGTCGCGCTGCACCTTGCCGCCGCCCGCGGCGAGTGCCAGGTTCGCGCGCTCGCGCACCGCGAGGTATGGGTTGAGCGCCTCGTAGAACTTGCGGCCGTCGTGCTGCATGTCGAGCAGCGCGCGCGTGCGGGCCGTGAGGTTGGGCAGCAGGCGCTGCGCCTGCGCCCAGTCGCGCAGGCCCTGGGCGTGGCTGACGTCGTTGTCGGCGTCCTGGAAGTCCTTGGCCAGCGTGCCGGGCAGCGGCACCGCGGCATTGACCGCGGCGCGTGCCTTCAGCACGTCGACCTGGATCTTGGCGAGTGCCGCGTCGAAGGCGTTCTTCGCGGCAGACGCCTGCCCGACCTGCGACGCCGCGGCGACCAGCGTCGGATGCGCCGCCAGGGCTGCCGGCCAGTCGAGCGCGGCCACCGCATCGTCGACCGCCTTGCGCGCGCTGGCGAAGCGGCCGGCGAGCGCGGCCGGCAGCACGTTCGGGCGGCCGGCGATACGCACGGCATCGTCGACCAGCGCCTTGGCGCGCGCCGCGGCGGCCTCGAAAGCGATGCGGGCGTCCTGCGACGCCTTCGCTGCCGCCACCGCGCCGGCATGCGCTTGCGGCAGCGCGTCGAAGGCCGCCAGCGAGGCCTCGATCGCGTCGAGCGTCGCGCCGTCGGGCCAGGCGTTCGCCTTGCGCTGCGCCAGCTCGGCCTGGCGCGCCGGCAGCGTGCCGGCGGCGTCGGCGGCGAGCGCCTTGATCACGCCGTCGAGCCGCGCCAGCTCGGCATCGATCTCGGGCGAGCGCTGCGCGATGCGCGCCGCCAGCGCAGCCAGGCGCGTGGTGCGCGTCTCGAGCGCCTGCAGGCCGGCCAGGTCGGCGGCGGCGAGCTTGGCCTTGCGCACGGCATCGAGCTTGTCGAACTCGGCCTGCACGGCCTTCTTCGGCGCCGCGGGGCCGATGCCGGCCAGCGCCGTCGCCACGCCGGCCGCGAGCGGTTTCCAGGTCGTCTCCTGCCAGTCGGCGAGCTGCCGGTAGAGCTGCGCGCGTGCGAGCGGCTTGGCGGCCGCCGTGCGGATGGCCGCGTAGGCATTGACGGCCGCGGCATCGGCCGCCAGCTTGTCGGCCTTGTCGAACGAGGCCTGCAGCGCGGCCGCGTCCTTCGCGACCTTGGCAGCGAGCGCGGCATCGGCGATGCCGCCGTGGGCCAGGCTGCTCAGCTGCGTCAGCAGCGCGAGGGTCTCGGTGCGCGCCTGCAGCCGGGCATCGGTGGGGGCTGACCCGCCGCTGTTTCCCTGCGGCTCGCGGAGCGCCGTCTGCGCGCCCGCCGTCCGTTGCAGCGGCGGCAGGTTGAGCAGTGCGAGCAGGCCCATCGGCACCTCCTGCGGCTAGCAGTTTTCAGCGGGCCAAGTTAGCACGCGGGCGTGTCGCCCCGTTCCCGCAAGGTAGGGGGCTCAGCTCGGCTCGTACGCCAGCCGCACGTAGATCGGCGCGAAGGCCTCGGCCTGCGTCACCTCGAGCAGCCGCTCGCGTGCCAGCTCCAGCATCGCGATGAAGGTGACCACGAGCACCTGCGGCCCGCGCGTGGTGTCGAACAGGTCCTCGAACAGCGCGAAGCGCCGGCCCTGCAGGCGGCGCAGCACGATGCTCATGTGCTCGCGCACCGAGAGCTGCTCGCGCGTGATGGTGTGGTGCTGGTTCAGCCGGGCGCGGCGCAGCACGTCGGCCCAGGCGGCGCGCAGGTCGTCGGGCTCGACCTCGGGGAAACGAGGCGCGAGCGACTGCTCGATGGCCACCTGCGCGCGCAGGAAGTCGCGGCCCAGCAGCGGCAGCGCATCCAGCCGCGCGGCGGCCAGCTTGATCTGCTCGTACTCGATCAGCCGGCGCACCAGCTCGGCGCGCGGATCCTCCGCCTCCTGGCCGTCGGCCGTCTTCTTGGGCGGCAGCAGCATGCGCGACTTGATCTCGATGAGCATCGCCGCCATCAGCAGGTACTCGCTGGCCAGCTCGAGGTTGGTCTTGCGGATCTGCTCGATGTAGGCGAGGTACTGGCGCGTCACGTCGGCCAGCGGGATGTCGAGGATGTTGAAGTTCTGCTTGCGGATCAGGTAGAGCAGCAGGTCCAGCGGGCCCTCGAAGGCCTCGAGGAAGACCTCCAGCGCGTCGGGCGGGATGTAGAGGTCCTGCGGCAGCGTGAACAGCGGCTCGCCGTACAGCCGCGCCACGGCCACCGCGTCCACCGAAGCGGGCGGCAGCGCCTGCGCGTCGGGCGTCGGCGCCGGGATCTCGGGCACGGCGGCCTCGCTCGGCACGATCAGCGCCCCAGCGTCGGCTTGTTCTGGTAGACGTAGGGCTGCTGCGGCACGCGCGCCTCGCGGTACTCGGCCTGCGCGCTGCGGTCGATCTGCTTGTCCCACAGCAGGGCGCGGCCGGCGCGCTGCTCGTTCTCGAGCGTGGGGCGCTGGCGCTTGAGCTCGTCGAGGAACTGCGTGACCTCGGACTTGTACGGTTTCCAGAAGAGCGGCATGGCGTTGGAGGCGGAAGCGGACCGCGGATTTTACCGGGGCCGCCTTCCCGGGGCTTACGCGGCGGTGCGCCGCAGTGCCAGCGCGCCGTCGAGGAAGCGGTGCGGCTCGCCGAGCAGCCAGCGCGCCAGCTCGTCCAGGCGCGTGGTGCCGATCTCGGTGGCCGGCAGTTCCAGGTCGACGGTCTCGAAGCCGTCGAAGTTCTGCACCCGGATCCCGATGCTGGCGCGGTCGTGGTCCGGTGTGAAGCGGGCCGAGATCAGGAAGTCGACCGGCACCTCGTAGCGCATCTCGACCAGCTTGTTGCTCTCCGGGTGGCGCACCGGCTGCGCGTTGACCGGGGCGCCGCTGGCGCGCAGGCGCGGCTCGAGCTTCTCGATGTCGGGCAGGAAGTCCTTCACCAGGTTCAGGCGCTGGCCGTTGGCGAGCCGGCCGTGCACCACGACATGGTCGAACACCTCCTGGCCACGCAGCATCTTGCGCCGCGCGTCGACCTTCAGCTGCGTCATCGGCAGGCCCTCGAGGCGGGTCTTGCGGTCGAGCTCGTAGCGGGACTTCGACACCGGCTTGAGCACGATCAGCTGGCGCACCAGCGTGTCGAGGTAGGTGAAGGCGGTCTTGCAGGCCGCGTCGGCCAGCTGCGTGTTGCGCTCGAGCGCGGCCGTGTCGGTGTTCTGGCGGGCCTGCAGGGCCTCGGCCTGGCGTTTGAGGTCGTCGAGCAGTCCCATGTCCGTCAGAATCGTTGCGGGAAAGCATATCGCAAGCCGCTCACCCATCGCGCCATGACCGAAACCGAACTCAAGCTGCAGGTGCCCGCCGCGCGCCTGCGCGGTGTTGCTGCCGCCGTGGGCACGCCGGCGGCGCGCACCGTGCGCCTGCAGGCGGTCTACGTCGACAGCGCCGAGCGCGACCTGGCGCGCGCCGGCATCGCGCTGCGCCTGCGCCGCGAGGGGCCGCGCTGGGTGCAGACGCTCAAGGCCCTGGGCGCCGACCGGCTGCAGCGCCTGGAGCACAACGTGCCGCGCGAGGGCGGCGCGGCGCAGCCCCCGGCGGTCGAC
>KZ836150.1 GCA_003265685.1 Piscinibacter caeni
GCGCCAGCGCGGCCGCGCCGAGCGCGATGCCGTGGCGCGCGAACGCGGCACGGATCGCCTCGGCATCGCGACCGCGGTGCAGCGTCGCATCGGCCTGCAGCATCGCGCGGCCGACCGAGAGGAAGAAGCGCGGCGTCACCACCGCGTTGCGCGCCCCGGTGATCAGCAGCCGGCCGGCGCGCCGCGCCGCCGTGCGCAGCGCCTGCGGGCCCGGCGTCGGCGCCGCCGCGTACAGGCCTGCGATCAGGTCCCAGAAACAGCCGGTGAACACCATCGCGAAGCTGTGCACCTCGTTGATCAGCACGCCCGGACCGCCGTCCGACGGCAGGCTGCTGGGCACCTGGAAGCGGTAGCGGTTGAACGCATGGCGCGGCTCGGCCGCGTTGTGGCCCGGGATGGCGGTGCCGATGCCCCAGGCCAGCTCCTCGGCGAAGCTCTCGACGAAGTTGCGCTTGCGCAGCGTCGGCGCCTGCGCGAGCAGCGCCTCGCGGGTGCCCTTGTCCTCCAGCGCGGTGAGGATGCCCAGGCAGTCGCCGAAGGCCTCGTGGAACGCACCGGCCTCGAGGAAGGTGACGTCCCACAGGTCGGCGCGCACCGAATCGAGCAGCCCGTGGCCGACCTCGTGCGCCACCACGTCGGTGCTGGCGCCGGCGTAGACCACCCGGCCCGGCGCCACCTCCTGGTGGAAGAACGAGACCGTGGCGCGGTCGTAGAACGCGTTCAGGTCCTCGCCGGTGTCCGGCAGCAGCGGCAGGCGCTGGCGCCGGCCCTGCCACTGCAGGTGCGGCTGGCCGGTGCAGGCTTCCCACGCCCGCACCGCGGCCAGCGCCGCCTCGCGCACCTGCCAGAACAGGAACTGCGGCGTGCCCGGCTCGGCCACGCCCTCGGGCGGCGGCTTGCGGTACGAGAAGCCGGCGCGGCCGTCCGGCGGCTCGCGGCGTGGGGTCTTGCGGCGCAGCGCCGGGGCGGCGCGGCCGGCGCGCGGGTCGTTGGGGATGAAGTGGATCGTCATCGGGGCCTCCCGTCTCACGGCGTCAGCGTGTCAGCCGGGCGCGCCAGTGCGCCGCCAGCGGCGTGTTGCCGCGTGCCACGCGGCGTTCGTTGAGCAGCGCGCGGCCGAGCCGGCGTTCGCCGCCCGGGGCAGTGCAGGCGGCCAGCAGCGTCCAGTCGATCAGCTCGCGCTGCGCCTGGCTGCCGCCCAGCGGCGCGGCACGCTCGCGCAGCGGCAGCAGCAGGCGAATCGCCTCGGCCAGCTCGCCGTCGTGGAAGGCCAGCAGGCCGCGCATCAGCGGCACGCCGACCTCGCGCGCAGCCTGCAGCGGCGCCTCCGCGCCACGCTCGGCGCGGCGCTGCGCCGCCGCCAGCAGCGCCTGCGCGCGCACCCGGTCGCGCAGCCCGAGCAGCACGACGAAGGCGTGCAGGTCGTTGAAGGCGCTGTGGCCGACGTCGCGCACGCCCAGGTCCCAGCCCAGCGCGATGTCGGACCAGCGCGCGCCGACGTCCGCGCCGAGCAGCTGCAGCCGCCACAGCAGCGACGCGCCGTCCAGCCGCTGCAGCGTCAGCACCGGGTTGGCGCCGCCGACCTCGGTGTCGTAGAGCGCCAGCGCAGCGGGCAGGTCCATCGCCTCGAGGTGGAACAGCGCCAGGTGCCAGGCGTGGTGCACCGCGAAGCCGTTGTCCTCGGCCCAGACCGGGCGCATCTGCGCCAGCCACTGCCGGCCCTCCTCGTGCCGGCCCTGCATCTCGAGCACATGCGCCACCGCATGCGTGGCGGCCGGCACCTTGGCCGCGCCGGCGCAGACCTCGCGGCCCACCGCCTCGGCCTGCGCGTAGTGCCCGCATTCCTCCAGGCCGAAGGCGAGCAGGCCCAGCACGTAGGGTCGCAGCGCGTCGTCGTGCGGCCACTCGGGCAGCACGCGCGCGACGCGGGCGCGCAGGTTGCGCGCGTCGCCGCGGTGCAGGTCGAAGAAGTGCGCCCATTGCAGCGCGGCCAGGTCGCGCGGGTGGTCGAGCAGCACCTGCTCCCAGGCCGTGCAGGCGCCCAGCCAGTCGCCCGCCGCGCAGCGGCTCAGCGCGGCATGGTGGGCCCGCTCGCGCGGCGTGGCGCCGGCCGCGCGCAGCTCGGCCTGCTCGAGCGCGGCGCGTGCGTCGGGCAGCAGCGCAGGCTCGGTCAGCGAGAGCAGGAAGCCGGCGCGCATCAGGTGCGGCCAGCACCAGGCCGGGTCTTCGGCGGCGGCGGCGTCGAGGTCGGCCAGCGGCACGTCGTAGAACGACACCAGGCGCCACAGGGCGATCTCGGCGTGCGACAGCGCGGCTGGCGATGTGGTCCCGACGGGATTGCCGCGCGTGTCGTTCATGGCTCAGGCGCCCGGCGGCTCCGGCCAGGGCCGCGGCGCGGGCCGCAGCCGCTCCCAGGCGCGGCCCATCTGGAGCACGCCGAGGTCGTCGTGCCGCGCGCCGACGATCTGCAGGCCGATCGGCAGGCCGTCGTCGCTGAAGCCGGCGTTGACCGAGAGCGCCGGCTGCTCGCTCATGTTGAACGGCAGCGTGAAGGCGATGTGCTCGAAGGGCTGCGCCGGGTCGCCGGTCGGCCCGGCCAGCTCGGCCGCGAAGGCCAGCACCGGCGCGGTGGGCGTGAGCACGAAGTCGAACGGCGCGCAGGCCGCGCAGGCGGCCTCGCGCATCGCCGCCATCTGGCTGAAGCCGCGGAACACCTGCTCGCCGCTGAGCGCCGCGCCGCCGCGCGCCCACTCCAGGATGTAGGGCAGCACCTTGGCCTGGCGCGCCTCGGGCAGGGCCTGGATGTCGAGCCAGGCGCGGCAGCGCCAGAACCGGTCCATGCCGTCGATCATCGCGCGGGTCATGAACG
The DNA here is from genome assembly GCA_003265685.1 of Piscinibacter caeni. Taxonomy (GTDB): domain Bacteria; phylum Pseudomonadota; class Gammaproteobacteria; order Burkholderiales; family Burkholderiaceae_C; genus Piscinibacter; species Piscinibacter caeni. The sequence goes on from KZ836150.1 coordinate 2,870, forward strand.
GCGCCACCGGCTCGACGGTCGCGCCGGCCGCCTCGAAGGCGCGCGCCGCGGCCTCGACGGCCGCGCGCACCGGCGGCGCCACCGGCAGGCCCCAGCCGGCGTCGAGCTGCAGGCCCAGGCGCAGGCCGGCGACGTCGCGCTCCAGCGCCAGCCAGTCGATCGCCTGGAAGGGCAGGCGGGTGGTGTCGCGGTCGTCCGGCCGGCTCAGCACGGTCATCATCAGCGCGGCGTCGGCGACGCTGCGCGTCATCGGCCCGGCCACGCGCCCGGCGTAGGGCGGGTAGATCGGCACCCGGCCGGCGCTCGGCTTGAGCGCGGCGATGCCGCACCAGGCGCCGGGCAGGCGCACCGAGCCGCCGATGTCGGTGCCGATGTGCAGCGGTGCATAACCCGCCGCGGCGGCCGCGCCGGCGCCGGCGCTGCTGCCGCCCGGGTTCTTCGCCAGGTTCCACGGGTTGCGCGTCAGCGGGTGGAAGCTCGACAAGCCGGAGGACAGCATGCCGTAGTCCGGCATCGTGGTCTTGGCCACGATCACCGCGCCGGCCTCGCGCAGCCGCGCGGCGGGCGGCGCGTCGGCGGCGGCGGGCACCAGCTCGGTGGCCGCGGTGCCCAGCGGCACCGGCACGCCGCGCGTGGCGATGTTCTCCTTGATCGTGACCGGCACGCCGTCCAGCGGCGAGAGCGGCGCGCCGCGCCGCCAGCGGCCCTGCGCGGCCTCGGCCTGCGCCAGCGCGCCTTCGGGGTCGAAGGCGTAGAGCGCGTGCAGGTGCGGCTCCCAGCGGCCGATGTGGCGCAGCAGCTCGCGCAGCACCTCCACCGGGGCGAGCGTGCCGCGGCGGTAGCCGTCGGCGAGCTCGAGGGCGCTCAGGTCATGCACGCGGGTCATGGCCGGGGCACTGTAGCGCAAGCCGCCGCGCCGGCCGCGGCCCGGACCGCGGGCGCGTTCAGAACGGGTAGTGGCGCTCGCCCGTCTGCACCGTGATCCAGCGCAGCTCGGTGAACTCGGCGATGCCGGCCTTGCCGCCGAAGCGGCCCATGCCGCTGCCCTTGACGCCGCCGAAGGGCATCTGCGCCTCGTCGTGCACCGTCGGGCCGTTGACGTGGCAGATGCCGCTGTCGATGCGCTGCGCCACGGTGATCGCCCGCGCGGTGTCGCGGCCGAACACCGCGGCCGACAGGCCGTACTCGTTGTCGTTCGCGCAGGCGATGGCCTCGTCCACGCCGTTGACGCGCACGACGCACTTCACCGGGCCGAAGGTCTCCTCGTGGTAGATGCGCATCTTGGGCGTCACGTGGTCGAGGATGGTCGCGGGCATCAGCGTGTTCTCGGCCTTGCCGCCGCACACCAGCCTGGCGCCCTTGGCCAGCGCGTCGTCGATCAGCGCGTTGCAGTGCTCCACCGTGCCCATGCCGATCACGCTGCCCAGCACCACCGGCTCGGGCTTGCGCGGGTCGCCCAGCGGCAGGCCGCGGGCCTTCTTCGCGAACATCGAGACGAAGTCGTCGGCGATCTTGCGGTCGACGACGATGCGCTCGGTGCTCATGCAGATCTGGCCGCTGTTGGCGAAGGCGCCGAAGGCCGCGCCGTTGACGGCGGCCTCGAGGTCGGCGTCGTCGAGCACCACCATCGGCGCCTTGCCGCCGAGCTCCAGCACCACGGGCTTGAGGTACTTCGCGCAGGTCATCGCGATCAGCTTGCCCACGCGCGTGCTGCCGGTGAAGTTGACGCGCCGCACCGCCGGGTGCGCCACCATCGCCTCCACCACCGTGGCCGCGTCGGCCGGCGCGTTGGTGATGTAGTTGACGACGCCGGGCGGGAAGCCCGCGTCCTGGAAGGCCTCGACGATCAGCTGGTGCGTGCGCGGGCAATTCTCGCTGCCCTTGAGGATCACCGTGTTGCCGCAGGCCAGCGGCGTGGCGATCGCCCGCACGCCGAGAATGACCGGCGCGTTCCAGGGCGCGATGCCGAGCACCACGCCGGCCGGCTGGCGCACGCCCATCGCGAGCGAGCCGGGCACGTCCGACGGGATCACCTCGCCGCCGATCTGCGTGGTCAGCGACGCGGCCTCGCGGATCATGCCGGCGGCCAGCATCACGTTGAAGCCGGCCCACATGCCGGTGGCGCCGGTCTCGGCCGGCACGGCCTCGACGAACTTCGGCGTCTTGGCCTCCAGCGCGTCGGCCGCCTTCAGCAGCAGCGCGCGGCGGGTGCCGGGGCCGGTCTCGCGCCAGGTCTTGAAGGCTTCGGCGGCGGCCTCCACCGCGGCCACGGCGTCGGCCGCGCTGGCCGCCGGGGCACGCGTGGCCACGCTGCCGTCCAGCGGGTTGCGGCGTTCGAAGGTGGCGCCCTTCTCGGCGCCCACGGCCAGGCCGTTGATGAGCATGGACAGGTCGGACACTTTGTTCTCCTGGGAAGTGGTGGAAGCGGGTCGGGGGTTGTTCTTGCCGAGGTAGGCCTCGCGCACCACGGTGCTGCGGGCGAGCAGGCCGGCTGGCCCGCTGGCGACGATGCGGCCGCGCTCGAGCACGATGCCGCGGTCGGCCACGGCGAGCGCCTTGCGCACGTTCTGCTCGACCATCAGCACCGTGGTGCCCTGGTCGGCGATGCGCCGGGCGATGGCCAGCAGCTCGTCGACCATCTTCGGCGACAGGCCGAGCGAGGGCTCGTCGAGCATCAGCAGGCGCGGCGCGCTCATCATGGCGCGGGCCACCGCCACCATCTGCTGCTCGCCGCCACTCATCGTGCCGGCCAGCTGTCCGATGCGCTCGGCCAGCTTGGGGAAGTCGCGCAGCACGGCCTGCAGCCGCGCCTCGCGCTCGGCCTTGGGCACGAGCCAGCCGCCGAGCTCGAGGTTCTCGCGCACCGTCATCTGCGGGAACAGCTGGCGCCCCTCGGGCACCAGCGCCATGCCGCGCCGCACCAGCTCGCTGGTCTTCGTGTCGCGCGGCAGCAGCTCGCCGTCGAGCGTCATCCGCCCGCCGCGCGGGATCAGGCCGTTGATGGCCTTCAGCAGCGTGGTCTTGCCGGCGCCGTTGGGGCCGAGGATCACGGTGAGCCCGGGCCGGGCCTCGAGCGTGAGCTCGCGCAGCACGAGGAAGGGGCCGTAGCCGGCGCTCAGCGCCTCGAGCTTCAGGTGCGCGAGGCGGGTGTCGAGCGCGTGTTCGATGTCGTTCTTCATGCCGCCTCGGCCATCTCGTCGCCCAGGTAGGCCTCGATCACCTCGGCATGGCGCACCACCTCGGCCGGCGTGCCGTCGGCGATCTTGCGGCCCTGGTGCAGCACGATCACGCGCTCCACGTAGCGCAGCAGCGTGGTGACGGCATGCTCGATCCAGATCACCGTGAGGTCGAGCTCGTCACGCAGCCGGCGGATCAGCTGGGCCATCGCGTCGACCTCGGACTCGGTCAGCCCGGCCGCCACCTCGTCGAGCAGCAGCAGGCGCGGCCGCGTGGCCAGCGCCATGCCGATCTCGAGCAGGCGCTGCTGCGAGGGCGTGATCGTCGCGGCGGGCAGCTCGGCCTGCGCCGCCAGGCCGATCAGGTGCAGGATGCTCGGCGCGTCCTTCAGCAGCCAGCTGGCCTGGCGGCCGCGGCCGGCGAACTCCAGCCCGAACTCGATGTTCTCGAGCACCGACAGCTCGGCGAACACGCGTGGCGTCTGGAAGGTGCGCGCAATGCCCTGCGCGGCGTAGCGGTGCGGCCCGGCGCCGGTCAGGCGCCGGCCGTGGGCGTACAGGTCGCCGCTGCTGGGCCGCTGCACGCCCGACAGCGTGTTGAAGAAGGTGGTCTTGCCGGCGCCGTTGGGGCCGATGATGCCCACCAGCTCGCCGGCGGCGAAGGCGGCGCTCACGCCGTCGACCGCGGTCAGCCCGCCGAAGCGCACCGTGACGCCGCGCGCCTCGAGCATCGCGTGGCCGTTCATGCGGCGTGCTCCTTCTGCGGCGTGCGCAGCGCCTTCCACCAGGCGCGGGTGTCGTCGCGCCACTGCACCAGGGTGCCCCAGCGCAGGCTGGCCAGGCCGCCGGGCAGGTAGAGCACGCACAGGATGAGCAGCAGCCCGAGGCCGATCATGTAGGCCTGCGGCACCTGCAGCCGCAGTGTCTCGGCCAGCAGGCTGAACACCACCGCCGCCAGCAGCGGCCCCCACAGCGTGGCGGCGCCGCCGATCAGCGCGATCAGCACGGTCTGGAAGCCGATGAAGGGGTTGAAGACGGTGGCCGGGTCGATGTAGGTCCAGCGCGTGGCCATCGCCGCGCCCACCGCGCCGGCGAAGGCGGCGGTCAGCGCGAAGCCGCCCATCTTGACGAGCTTGGTCGGCACGCCCAGCGTCTGCGCGCGCTGCTCGTCGCTGCCGATGCCGGCCATTGCCAGGCCGAAGCGGCTGCGGCGCACCAGGATGCTGGTGAGCACCGCCAGCGCCGCCAGCGCGAGCACGGTGAGGTACACCGTGTCGCGCTCGGGCGTGACGGTGAGCACCCGGCCGACGGTGCCGGTGACCATCTTCTCGAAGTAGTTCACCGCGTGGCGGATCAGCTCGGTCATGCCGAAGGTCAGCACCGCGAAGTAGGTGCCCCGCAGGTGCAGCACGGCCGCGCCGATCACCAGCGCCACCGCGGCGGCGAGCAGCGCGCCGAGCGCGATGACCACCAGCCAGGGCAGCTGCTCGAGCGTGAGCGCGCTGGTGTAGGCGCCGATGCCGAAGAAGGCCGCGGTGGCCAGGCTCAGGTAGCGCGTGCTGCCGCAGAACAGGCTCCAGCTGGAGGACAGCGCCACGTACATCAGGCAGGTCAGCAGCATCGAGACCGCGAACTCGCTGCCGTAGTGCGGCAGCGCCAGCGCCCAGCCGACGAGGGCGACGAGCACGAGCAGGTCGCGGCCGAGGAGCCTGGTGTTCAGCAGCATGGGCGGGGCTCAGGTTCTCTTGTTGAACAGGCCGTTGGGCCGCCACAGCAGCACCGCGATGAAGATCGCGTAGCTCAGCAGGCTCTTCAGCGAGGGGCTGGTGAAGTGCATGCCCAGCGCCTCGACCACCCCGAGCGCGAGGCCGCCCACCAGCGCCCCGGGCATCGAGCCGAAGCCGCCGAGCGTGATGACGATCAGCGCCGTCACGGTGTAGGGCTCGCCCATCGACGGCGTGATGGTGTACGTGGTGGACAGCAGCACCCCGGCCACGCCGGACAGCCCGAGGCCGACGCCGAACATCAGCGGGTGCAGTCGCTGGGTGTCGATGCCCACCAGCTGTGCCCCGGTGGGCGACTGCATCAGCGCCCGCACGCCCTTGCCCAGCAGCGTCTGCTTCAGCAGCACGATCAGCGCCGCGCTGAACGCCAGCGAGAGCCCGAACAGCACCAGCTTGTTGCCGGCGAACTGCGCGCCGCCGACGTGCACCGGCTCGGTCAGGTAGTCGTAGCCGCGCAGGTCGGCGCCCCAGATCATCTGCGCCGCGTTCTGCGCGATGAACATCAGGCCGAAGGAGACCATCAGCCCACGCGCCTCGAACACATCGAGGTTCGGCGACGTGCGCGCCAGCTTGCGGAAGGTGAGCCGGTGCACGCCGATGCCGATGGCCATCATCAGCGCGAAGGCCAGCGGCAGCATCAGCAGCGGCGACAGCCCGGTGGCCACGTGCACCGTGTAGGTGAGGAAGGCACTCACCATCAGGAACTCGCCGTGCGCGATGTTCAGGATGCGCATCAGCCCGTACTGCAGGTTCAGCCCCAGCGCCACGAGCGCGTACACGCCTCCGGTGATCAGACCGGAGGCGATCAGCTCGAGCCAGGCGCCGGGCGTCACAGCTTCTCAGACCCAGGCTGGCTTGCTGGCGACGAGCGGCGCGGTGGCGCGGTTCTTCGGCCACACCACCTCGAACTCGCCCTTCTGCCACTGGCTCACCGTGCCGGGCACGCCGACGTTCTCGCTGCCGGCGAAGCGGATGTCGCCGACGATGGTCTTGTGCGTGTTGCCGGCCACGTAGTCGCGGATCGCCTTGCGGTCCAGGCCGACCTTGGCGACGGCCGCGGTCAGGATCTCCAGCCCGGCCCAGGCATGGCCGCTGGCCCAGCGGTCGGGCTCCTTGGCGGCGCCGAACTTCTGCACGTGGGCGTCGAAGTAGGCCTTGGCGCCCGGGCTGGTCTTCGGGTTCCAGCTGCCCATGCCGAGCACGCCCTCGGCGCCTTCCTTCATCACGTTGCGGTAGAGCTGGAACGCGGTGCCCACGCTGGCGTAGAAGAACTTCGGGTTGAAGCCGATCTCCTTGGCCTGGCGGCTGGCCAGGATGGTGTCGGGCGGGTAGGTCAGGCCGATGAAGGCGTCGGGGTTCTTGTCCTTCATGCTGCGCAGCACCGGGCCCAGGTCCTTCACGCCCAGCGGGTAGCTCTTGTCCTCGACGATGGAGATGCCGCTGCCGGCCAGCGCCACCTTGAGCGCGGCGTAGTTCTCGAGGCCGAACAGGTCGTCGACGTAGATCGTGGCCACCGTCTTCGCGCCGTTCGCCTTGAACATGTCCACCAGTGCGTCCATCATCGGCTTGGGCTGCTGCAGCAGCAGGAAGAAGTAGGGCAGCTTCATCTCCACCAGCCGGCGGCTCAGCGCGGTGGGCGCGAGGAAGGGGTAGCCGTACCTGTTGGCCAGCGGCGCCACGGCGAAGTTGGCATTGCTGCCCCAGGGCGGCAGGATCAGGTCGACCTTGTCGCTGCCCATCAGCTTCTCGTAGGTGCGCACGCAGGTCTCGACGTTGCTCTGGTCGTCGCTGCTGACCAGCTCGATCGGGCGCCGGGTGCCCTTCACGTCCAGCCCGCCGGCGGCGTTCTGCATCTCGGCCCAGAGCAGGAAGTTGGGCTCCTGGCTGGTCTGCGCGCCCACGCTCCAGGGGCCGGTGCGGGCGATCGCGTAACCCACGCGCACGGGCGCGGCGGACTGGGCCAGGGCCGGGAAGGCGGTCGAGGCCGCCAGGGCTTGCACGACGGTGCGGCGGGTCAGTGTCATGGGCGTGTCTCCGTGGTGGATGCGGCGGGATTGTTCGGGCCCGGGCCGGGCGCGGCTTTGCCGCGTGTGCACGGCGCTTGACCATTCGTGCACGCCGGCTCGGGACTTTCCCGGTGCGATGGCCCTGTGCCGCGCGCGGGTGGCGGCGCGCGGCTAATCTCGCACCGTGACCAGCATCGGCACCCCTCGGCCCGAGACCATGGACACCGACCAGGTGCCGGCGGCCGAGCGCGCGGGTTTCTTCGGCGACTGGCTGGCGCGCCTGTTCCAGGGCCTGAAGAACGACACCTACGGCGACGCCGATTTCGACGGCCGCGCCCGCACGCTGCGCGCCGGCGAGGTGGTGCTCACCCGCCTGGAGGCCACGCGCCACCGCGTGATGCGCTCGCCCTCGATCGCCCGCCGAACCGAGCAGCCCTACCTGAAGATCGTCGCGCCCTGGAAGGGCTGCGCCGGTGTCGAGCAGAAGGGCCGCGAGACCTGGGTCACGCCGGGCCAGTGGAGCATCTACGACACCACCGACAGCTACGCCGTGGCCAACCCCGAGCGGGTGGAGCACCTGATCGTGATGCTGCCCAAGGCCGTGGTCGCCGAGCGCGGCCTGCCGCTGGACGCGTTGATGGCGCGCCGCCTGGGCGGCAGCGGCGGCGTCGGCACCTTGGCGCTGCAGACCATGCGCAACGCCTTCGCCGAGCTGCCCAGCATGAACGAGAGCGCGGCGCGCGGTACCGGCGAGGCGATCCTGCAGCTGGTGCAGCTGAGCTTGCTCGACCTGGCCGGTCAGGCCACCGCTCAGACGCAGCGCGAGGCGCTGCGCGAGCGCATCAAGCAGCATGTGGCGCAGCACCTGGCCGACCCCGCGCTGACGGTCGACCAGATCGCGCGCGCGCTCAACTGCAGCCGCCGCCAGCTCTACAACGCCTTCGCCGAGGAGCCCGACGGCGTGGCCGGCTACATCCTGGCGCGCCGGCTCGAGGCCTGCCGCCGCATGCTGGCCGACCGCGCCCAGCAGCACCGCAGCCTGACCGACATCGCGCTCGGCCTCGGCTTCCAGAACATGGCGCACTTCAGCCGCGTGTTCCGCACCCACCTGGGGCTCACGCCGAGCGACTTCCGCCGCCAGGCGGCCGGCTGAGCGACCCTGCGCCCCGGCCCCTGCCGCGTCCGCGGGATGGGCGGCCGGCGGTGCCGCCCGCACAGTGCCGGCATGACGGGACTGCCCCGCCCCACCGAGGGTCGCGCGCCGCGGCTGCTGCTGTTCGGCAGGGCACAACTCGTCGCTGACCCGCCGCTGCACTTCGCCGCCGAACGCCGCTTCGAGCTGCTGGCGCTGCTGGGCGTGCGCAGCGGCGAGTGGGTCGGCCGCGACACGATCGCGGCGCTGTTCTGGCCCGACCGCGGCGCCGCCGAGGCGCGGCGCAACCTGCGCAAGGTGGTGTTCGACGCCCACGCGGTGCCGGGCGTGCAGCAGCTCGAGGCGCGCGACGACGCGCTGCGCTGGGGTGTCGAGACCGACCTGCTCGCGCTGCGGCGCCCGGCCGGCGGCACCCCGCTGGCCGCGCTCGCGGCGCTGCGCCGCGGCCCGCTGCTCGACGGTCTCGATGCCCCGCGGAACGCGGCCTGGACCGACTGGCTGCACGCCGAGCGCGCGCGCGCCGACGCGGCGTGGCGTGACGCCGTGCTCCGCGCCGCGCCCGACGCACCGCCGGCCGACCGCATCGACGGCGCACGTGCGCTGCTGGGCGCCGACGCGCTCGACGAGGAAGCCGTCGCGCTGCTGATCGACGCACTGCAGGCCCTCGGCCACGACGCCGACGCCTGGCGCCACTACAGCGCCTACGCGGCCCGGCTGGCCGAGCAGTTCGGCGTCGAACCGGCGCGCAGCCTGCGCGACCGCTTCGGCGCGCAGCGCCCCGCGGCGCGCCTGCCGCCGTCGCCCGCCGCCGCCGCGCCGGCCGATGCCGGCTTCGTCGGCCGCAAGCTCGAGCTCGTCGAGGCGAAGGCGCTGCTCGCGCTGCCGGCCTGCCGCGCGCTGACGCTGCTCGGCCCCGGCGGCAGCGGCAAGTCGCGGCTCGCGCAGCGCCTGCTGCCCGAGCTCGAGCCGCTGTTCCCGGGCGGGATCCGGCGCGTCGGCGCGCACGACATCGACAGCGCCGCGGCGCTCGTCGCCCGGATCGCGGCGCAGCTCGGTGTCGCCCTCGACGACGGCGGCGATGCGGTCGCGCAGCTGCTGCACCGCTGGCCCGAACGGCGCAACCTGCTCGTGCTCGACGATGCCGAGGCGCTCGCCGCGCAGGGCGCGCTGATCGAGCGGCTGCTCGAGGGCGCGCCGGCGCTGACGCTGCTGGCGACCTCGCGCACGCGCCTGCCCATCACCGGCGAATGGGTGCTGCCGCTGGCCGGGCTCGCGGTACCCGACGAGGCGAGCCGCGACCTCGAGTCCGCCGAGCGCTTCGATGCAGTGCGCCTGTTCGACGCGCGCGCCCGCGCCGCGCAACGCGGGTTCGTGCTGGCGCGTCACCTCGACGCGGCGATCGAGATCGTCGAGGCGGTCGGCGGCCTGCCGCTGGCGATCGAGCTGGCGGCCTGCTGGGTGCGCCTGCTGCCGCCGCCGCAGATCGCGCAGGCGCTGCGCCAGTCGATCGACGTGCTGGAGCGCGACCCCGCGCTGCGCACGCCGCCCGCGCGCCCGGAGCACGCCAGCCTGCGCGCGGTGCTCGACGGCAGCTGGGCCTTGCTCGNTGCCGCCGCCGCAGATCGCGCAGGCGCTGCGCCAGTCGATCGACGTGCTGGAGCGCGACCCCGCGCTGCGCACGCCGCCCGCGCGCCCGGAGCACGCCAGCCTGCGCGCGGTGCTCGACGGCAGCTGGGCCTTGCTCGCGCCGCCCGAGCGCGAGGCGCTCGCCGCGCTGGCGGTGTTCCGCGGCGGCTTCACGCGCGGCGCCGCGCTGGCCGTCGCCGGCGCGCCGCTGCCGCTGCTGTCGGCGCTGGCCGACAAGAGCCTGCTCGGGGTCGACGACGACGGCTGCTTCGTGCTGCACCCAGTGGTCGCGCGCGACGCGGCGGCGCGGCTGGCCGCGCTCCCCGGCCGCGAGGCGGCGGTGCGCGACGCGCACGCGGCGCACCAGGCCGGCCTGCTCGCGGCGCTGGCGGCGCAGCACCTGCACGCCGACCCGCGCCCATTGGTACGCGAGATCGGCACCGAGTTCGGCAACGCCGTCGCCGCCTGGCGGCATGCGGTGGCGAGCGCCCGCGCCGACCTGCTGCTCATGATGGTGCGGCCGCTGCGCGCGTTCTTCGAGCTGAGCGGACGCATCGTCGAGGGCATCGACGTGCTGCGTCCCGCGCTCGCGCTGCGCGAGGCCGATGCCGGCGCGGCGCGCGCGCTCGCCCAGGTCCGCCATGCGCTGGCGATGCTGACGCTGCGCCGGGGCGATCCGCGCGCCGCGCTCGCGCTGGCCGACGCGGCGGCGGACCAGGCCGCCGCGCAGGGCGACGAGGCCGCCGCGACCGGGGCCCGGCTGA
>KZ836151.1 GCA_003265685.1 Piscinibacter caeni
GATCGTCGAGGAGGTGTTCGAGATCGTCAAGGACCTGAACGCGAAGGAGCGTGTGACCTTCCTGCTTGCCGAGCAGAACATCCAGATGGCGCTGAGATACGCCGACCACGGCTACATCCTGGAGAACGGGCGGGTGGTGATGAACGGACCCGCTCCCGAGCTGGCCGGCAACGAGGACGTGAAGGAGTTCTACCTCGGGATGGGCGCAGGCCAGCGCAAGAGCTTTCGCGAATCCAAGAGCTACCGGCGGCGCAAGCGATGGCTGGCATAGGCGAGGCTGCATGTCATGAGCGGTGAGTGCCACGACGCGCTCGAGACGCGCGACCCCGCCGCACGCGAAACCGCACTGATGGCCGCGCTGCCCGGCCAGGTGGCGCATGCGAAGGTGGCCACCAGCGCGTTTGCCGAATCGCTGCGCGACATCGACGCGGCCTCGGTGACGAGCCGCAGCGCGCTGGCCGCGCTGCCTGTGGTCCGCAAGCATGAACTGCTGGAGCGACAGAAGGCGCAGCGAGCGAGCGACCCGTTCGGAGGCTGCTCGGCCATCGGCTGGGGTGCGCGTCGGGGCGCGCTGCGGGTGTACCAGTCGCCCGGCCCGATCTACGAGCCCGAGGGCCGTGCCTGCGATTACTGGCGGGTGGCTAGGGCGATGCATGCGGCCGGCTTTCGCGCTGGCGACCTCGTGCACAACAGCTTTAGCCATCACCTCACCCCCGCGGGCGGGATGATGGAAAGCGGCGCGCATGCGCTGGCCTGCACCGTGTTTCCGGGTGGTGTGGGCAATACGGAGCTGCAAGTGCATGCGATGGCCGATCTGCGCCCGAACGCGTATGTCGGCACGCCGAGCTTCCTGAAGATCCTGCTCGAGAAGGCGCTCGATCTGGGAATCCGCGCTGCATCGCTGCAAAAGGCGCTGTTCAGCGGCGAAGCGTTCCCGGCGTCGTTGCAGCAGTGGCTGGGCGAACGTGGCATCGACGCCTATCAGTGTTATGCCACCGCCGACATCGGCCGCATCGCCTACGAGACCGCCGCGCGCGAGGGCCTGGTGCTCGACGAGGGCGTGATCGTCGAGATCGTGCGCCCCGGTACCGGCGACCCGGTGCTCGACGGCGAAGTCGGCGAGCTCGTCGTGACGACCCTGAACCCGGACTACCCCTTGATCCGCTTCGGCACCGGCGACCTCTCGGCACTGCTGCCGGGCCGTTGCCCGACCGGCCGCACGAACCGGCGCATCAGGGGCTGGATGGGGCGAGCCGACCAGACCACCAAGGTGCGCGGCATGTTCGTGCACCCCGGCCAGGTGGCAGACATCGTGCGACGCCACCGCGAAGTGATCAAGGCGCGCCTAGTCATGGACGGCGAGGTGGCCCGCGACCGCATGACCTTGCAGGTCGAAGTGTCCGAGCGGCCGGAAGGCCTGGCCGAGCGCATCGCCGGTAGCGTGCGCGAGGTGACCAAGCTGCGCAGCGACGTCCTGCTGCTGCCGCCCGGCAGCCTTCCGAACGATGGCAAGCTCATCGAGGACGCGCGCAGCTATCGATAGCCATCAGCCTCGAATGACTGACGGCCTACCAGAACGCGGCTTCTTTAGGTTTGCATGGCTGAGTGATCTTGCCGATCGAGACTACCCTTTCGCTTGCGTGCGTCAAACGTCATCCAACGGTTTGCCGTCCAAATGCGCCACATCGGCCCAGAAATCCAGGCGCCACACGCCGCACTCGTAAGAGAACCCGTTGATGCTTCCATTAACCATTGTGAACACGCGAGAGCCGACATGGGGCAAGCCCGTCGTGTGTCGATAGAGGCCGTCCAGCACGCCCCCGTGCGTGACGACGAGAATCCGCTGCCCAGCCCGCTGCGCCGCAAGCTCCTCCAAGCATCCCAGGCTGCGTTCGAAGGCGGCTTGTGTGCTTTCCCCGCCGGGAATCGCAAAATTGACGTCTTCGTCGCTGTAGCGCCGATAGGCTTCGGGAAACTTGGCCTGCGCCTCAGGGCGTGTGAGGCCTTGGAAGATTCCGTAGTTCCGCTCGCGCAGCCTGGCATCAAGCAGGACGGGCAGCTTCGTCTCGGTAGCGATGTAAGCAGCCGTCGCGCTCGCGCGGCCCAAGTCGCTGCTTACGAGCAGGTCGAACCGCATCTCGCTCAGCCGCCTTGCGAGGGTCTGCGCCTGGGTGATCCCTTCCGACGTCAACGGGCTGTCCAAGTGGCCCTGGATCCTACCGTCCCGGTTCCATTCCGTCTCGACGTGCCGAACAACGACGAACTGCGTGGCAGCCATGCCATGTGCGTCCAGTGCGCTAGCCGGACTCGGCAACGCGAATGCCTGCAGTGGCTTCGTAGCCCTTGACCACCGACGTGAAGTTCTCTTCCCCCAGCCCTCGCCCAACGGCGTCGCGGTACAGCGATGCGATGACCGGCGCGAGCCGCGCCGCGTAGTGCTCCTCGTTGGCGAGGTCGAGAATGAGGTTGATGTCCTTCAGCGCCAGGCTGGTCTTGAAGCTGGCGCCGTAGTCGCCTTCGATGACCTTCTGGAACCCGCTGATGAAGTGCGCCGAGCGTCCGCCCGAGACGGACAGGATCTCGTACAACCGCTTCGGTTCCATCCCGCACTTCACGCCCAGGACGAAAGCCTCGGCGGCCACAGCGACGTTGCCCAGCGACATCAGGTTGTTCACGAGCTTGACCGTCTTGGCGGTCCCAATGCCGCCCGTGCGGTTGATCTTCTTCGCCAGCACCTGCAGCAACTCGAGATGCTGGTCGATCAACTCGTCGGGGCCACCCACCTGGAAGACCAGTTCGCCAAGGACCGCCTGCGGCGGCTCGCCGGACAGTGCGATGTCGAGGATCCGGATGCCGGACTTGGTCGCCGCCTGCGCGACCTCACGAATGGTGTTCGGGTCGATGGTGCTGGTCTCGATCAGCGTGCTCCCTGGCCGCGCCTGCGCGACCAGACCCTGTTTGCCCAGGTAGACGTCACGCACGATGGGGGGATTCGGCAGCGACGTGACAACGACATCAACCTGCTGCGCGACCGCCGCGGGGCTGACCTCGATCCGGGCGCCGTGTTCCGCGGCGGCTTTCGTGGCCGCCGGCGAAAGGTCGAATCCGACGACGCCGATGCCGCGGTCGAGAAGGCGCCGGCACATTCCGCCGCCGATGTTTCCAAGGCCGATTAGGCCGATCTCTTTCATGGATTAACTCCTTAAGGATTTGTGTCTATTGCTCGTGGCGGCGACCAAACCGGAGCGCCTCAGGCGGGCGGGCCGAATGCACCCTCTTGCGATGCCAGGCGGCCCAGCAGCAGCCGGGTGGCCGCGAGTCCGTTCATCTCGACGCCGAAGTTCCTGAAACCGCGCTCGGTGAAGAAGCGCACCACCTTCTCGCTGACCCCCCAGCCATAAAAGGTGACGCCGAACTCGCAGGCGTGTGTGTCCGGCGTCAGGGTGGGCATCAACAGTTTGATCGCCTCGTCTACTTCATTGGCAGGGTCCAGCGGCATGAAACCGTCGGCGATGTACGACTTCCATGCGTCCTGCGCGAGCATCAGGTCGTCGGGATAGCGGTAGATCGCGGCACACAGTGACCGGTAGTCGATCCAGGCCATGTCGACGTGGCGGGCGATGCGGGGCAACTCCAGCAGCCCGTGCGGGCTGCGCGCGGCCACGCCGAGCCTAAGCTTGGCGCCGCCCGCCTCGCGGCAGGCGGCCCTCAACGCGATCGCCTCGGCTTCCGTGTTGATGCCGCCGACCATTAAGATCACGTTGTCCGGGTAGCCGGTGGTCTCCTTCGCGCGCACCAGTCCTCGGATCTGCGCGCGCAGCAACTGCGGCGAACCTAGCGGCAGCCAGATGGCCGGCGAGGGTGCGACGTCAGTGAAATCCGACACCGCTTCGCCAGCGACCCCGCTGGACAGGTTGGCGATCCGCGCCGCGAACGGCTTCGGATAGACGGCCCGCATGACGTCGGTCAACGCCTCCGCGATCACCTCCTCAAGCGCGGCCAGCGCGTTGGAGTTGGAGTCCGCCGACGTCACTCCGCGCTTGTAGGCCGACACGGCATCGACCAGCGTTTCGAATCCCGCAGTCGCGGCCAGTGTCTCGTCGATGCGGGTGCCAATGGCGTGGGCGCCGGCAGCGATGGCCTGACGCGCCATGTCCGGCGTGGAGACCCGGTTGAAGACGGTGCAGCCGCTGAGGTCGTCGGCCAGCCCCAGGATGGCGCCGATGTGGCTCACAGAGTCGGTGCTGAGGGCGCCGGTCGACAACGTCCCCTCGAACACCTCTCCAGTAGAGCCGTCCAGCGAAACGAGAGTACCTTCCGGTAGTTCGCGGTCGGCCACGCGAACCACGCGTCGTTCGGCGTCGATGTCGAGCGACTCGCAGCCGACGATGCACGGCTTGTCGAGAGCGCGCGCCACGACCGCCGCGTGACTAGTCGAGCCTCCTCGGGCCGTCACGATCCCGCGCGCGGCGAGCATCCCGTGCAAGTCCCGCGGGCTCGTGAACAGCCGCATCAGGACGACCGGGTCTCCTCCTGAGGCCACCTGCTCGGCCCGATCCGGGTCGAAAACGATGCGTCCGCTGACCTGCCCCGGTGAGGCGCCCGTACCCTGTGCCAACCTCGCACCGCCGGCGCGCGCCGCCTCGACGGCCTCCACGAGGAACCGGGGGCGGAGCACCTGGCGCAGATGATCGGCCGTCACGCGCTGCAGCACGGTCTCGCGGTCGACGAGACCCTCCTTGTACAGATCCCCCGCGATCCTGATCGCCGCCTCGGCGGTGCGCTTGCCCGGACGCACCTGCAGCAGGTAGAGCACGCCCTCCTGAACCGTGAACTCGATGTCGAGGACGTCCCGGTAGGTCTTCTCGAGCGAACGCGCCAACGAGTGGAACTGCCCAATCAGCTCCGGATAGCGGCGCCCCACATCATCGAGCGATTCCGGGGTGTGCGTTCCCGCGACGATGTCCTCCCCCTGGCCGTTCTCGAGATACTCGCCGAACAGCTTCGGCGAACCGTCCCGCGGATCGCGGGTGAAGGCCACGCCCGTTCCCGACGGGCTACCGAGATTGCCGAAGACCATCTGCTGCACGACCACCGCCGTACCCAGATCGTGCGCGATTCCGTGATGGTCGCGATAGCGGATCGCACGGCGCGAGTTCCATGACTCGAACACCGCGACCACCGCCTGTCTGAGCTGCGCCCACGGGTCGGCCGGAAAGGTGCCGGACGCACCGACGCCTTCGGCGACGAGTCGGACCGCTGATCGCAGCGACCTCTCGTCCTCGACGGTGTCGAGGCTCGCGCCGTCGGCGGCGCTCTCGTCAGCGGCGCCAAGCACGATGTCGGCGAACATGCGCGCGAACCGGGCGAAGGTCTCGGCGGCGAAGCGGTAGCGGCCGCCGGTCGCCTTCGCCAGCGCGACCGTGGTCTCCTCGTTCATCCCGAGGTTGAGAACGGTGTCCATCATGCCCGGCATGCTCACCGGCGCGCCCGAGCGGACCGACACCAGCAGCGGCCGTGGCCCCTTGCCGAAGCCGCAGCCGGTCCGCTCCTCGAGCTGATGCACGGCCTGAACGATCTCGCGCCACAGCGCCTCGGGAACCGCACCGTCCTTGCTGACCCGGCATGCCTGCGTCGAGATGACGAAACCCGGCGGCACGGGAAAGCCCGCGGCCGTCATCTGGACCAGCCCGGCGCCCTTGCCGCCGAGCGCGGCCGCGTCGAGATGCGTGGCCTCGGCGAAGGAGTAGACGAAGCGCTCAGCGGCGGTGACGCTGGTCATCGACTCGTGTCTCCCTTTGATCCTAAATGTCCTTGGCATCGAGCAACTCCCGGATGCGCGCCTTTATCTGCTGCGCGCTCGCCTCGTCCAGTTCGGTCTGCGCCTGCGGATGCAGCCACGCCGGTACGCGCGGGTTGGGCTCGTCCTGCCGGCGCGGGATCAGATGGCAGTGCACGTGCGGATCGGCATTGCCGAGGATCTCATAGTTCATTTTGAAGGCGCCCGTCGCCAGCTTGATCGCGCGTGCCGCGCGACTCATGTCCTCGACGAACCCCTGCCGCGCCGCCGCCGACGCCTCGAACAGCTCGGTGGCGTGCTCGCGCAGCGTGAGGACGCAGCGGCCGGGGAAGCGACGGTCCGAGACCAGACTGAGCTCGCTGACCCCCAGCCTCGCGATCGGCTCCCCCATCCTGAACCCGCAGCTGGCACAGGCCCAAGCCGCCGGAACCGGTTTGTGCGCCATCACGGCATCTCGCGCGTGGCCAGCGTCGCCGACGGTACGGGCGCGCCGACCTCGCGGGCCACGGCGTCGAGGGCCTCGAGCGTGGTGACCGCCAGCGGCAGCCCGTCCCGCAAGCGCTGCGCCGACAGTTCGGCCTCGATCTCGCCGGGCATGTAGATGCGCTGCACGCCCTCGGCGCGCGGCGCGTTGCGCAGAGCCGACGCCAACTCGCTGGTGCGGCGCAAGAATGCGTCGCGGTCGCCGAAGGCGCCCGGATCCAACGCCTGGACGAAGTGGCCGCACTTCCATGAATCGTGATGGTCCGCACCCATCACGAGCTTCGGCGACACTTCGAAGCTGAAGAGGGCGCCGGCCAAGGCGCCGCAGACGACCTCGTTGGCGATGATCAGCGCCGAGCCCTTGTGCTGGCCGATGGGCAGAAGGTAACCCTCGAGCGCGACCTTCGGGTCGGTCGTCGGATTGCCGTCGGGCCCGACGGCCCAATCGGCCGGGATCGTGCCGCCGCGCTGGGCGGCCAATCTGATCTTCTCCTTCACGCCGGTAAACGCGGTGTCCACGACGATCGGCAGGCCTTCGAGGGTGGGGAAGGCCCAGCCGACTGGGTCGTTCGAAAGCACCGGCCTGCGGCTGCCCCACACGACCGTGTGGGGGGGGCCGTCGGTCGTGGCGTAGCCGATCATTCCCGCCTCCAGCGCCATCATCGGGTAGAAGGCCGCCGGTCCGAAGTGGTTGCTGTTGCGCACCGCCACCGAGCCGCTGCCGTGTTCGGCGGCGATCGCCATGGCCTCCTTCATCGCGCGGCGCGCCGACAGGAAGCCCAGTCCGTTGTCGGCATCGACGACGGCGACCGCGCCGCGTCGGTGGACGACGCGGATGTCCGGCTTCGGGTTCAGGTGGCCGCGGGCGATGCCGCGGACGTATCGCGGCGTGAACTGGACCCCGTGCGACTCGACGCCGCGCAGATCGGCGAAGACGACGACCTCGGCGATCTGGTCCGCATGCTCGGGCGACACTCCGACCGCCTGGAACAATCCGGCCACCTTCATCCTCAGCTCGCCGCTGTCGACAAGAACCTTCTTAATGATCGGTGCGTTCATGGCTGATTTTTCCCCTTGCTGATGCGCTTGTAGACGGAAGGACTATGGTCGAACGGCGGGCTGCCGTCTCTAGCTCGGAGCGAGCAAAACGCCCCTGCGTCTTTGTCCGCGACCGCACATGCCACCGGGCGTGGCGCACGCCGCGCGGGGGCTTAGCGGGACGCGATGCCTCGTCCGGTCTGCCGGCACCGGCTCCCGGGCGGCAGGGGCGCACATCGGCGCTGCCGGTCCACGTCGGCACTGCGATCACGGCGTGCCGTCGGGGAAGCTGATTTGTCCGGGCTGACCTCAATGGCCGACGATGCCCGAGCGGGCCAAGATGCCCGCATGAAGCAAACCAGCTTTGCCGGCGCGGAGTTCGCGGGCAAGAAGCGCCAGACGCGACGGGAGAGGTTCCTTGCAGAGATGGAGACGGTCGTGCCGTGGGCGCGGCTGGAGGCGGTGATCGAGCCGCACAACCCCAAGAGCGGCAAGGTCGGCAGACCGCCCATCGGGCTGACCAAGATGCTGCGCATGTACTTCCTGCAGCGGTGGTACACGCTGGCCGACGAAGCACTCGAGGACGCGCTGTACAACAGCCAAGCCATGCGCGAGTTTGTCGGCATCTATCTGGCCAGGCATAACGTGCCTGATGCAACGACGCTTCTGAAGTTTCGCCGTCTGCTCGAGGAGTACGAGCTCGGCGCGGCGATCCGCGCCGAAGTCAATGCGCACCTGACCGAGCGAGGCCTGCTGATGCGGCAAGGCACACGGGCGTCGATGTCGACTCGGGCCCCTGGCCCACAGCGTGGTCTGCACGGCCGCCAACGAGTCGGACATTGCGCACGCGCAGCGTAAGGGCAAGCTGCACAAGGACATCAAGTGGAACTTCGCCATGAAGCCGGACACGCTACGCGGCATGGCCGAGGGGCCGGTGAAGCCGCTGACGCAGATCTGCGAACGGATCAAGGCCCGCTCGCGCGCTCGCGTCGAGTGCCCGTTCCACGTCATCAAGAACCTGTTCGGCTACCGCAAGGTCAGCTACCGCGGCCTGGCCAAGAACGCGGCCCGCGCGAAGGTGCATGCGGCGCTCGCGAACCTGTACATCGCAAGGTGGCGTTTGCCGCCTGTGGGAGTTGGTGCCCGCAGCCTCAAGATCGAGCCATCGTGGCCCTCAAAGCGCGCGCCGACAGCCTGCAACGACCGCATCTCGCCGCGATGACGGTCCGGCGATCAGCCGCGTCATGCTGCGGCCGATGTCGTGTTGTTCAGTGGTCTTTAGCACTGCCTGCCAACGCCTGGCGCCGTTTTTGTCCGACTGCGCCAAAGACGTCGCGCCTGCCGCTGACTAGACTGGCTCGGCAAACAGCGGATGGCAAGCCGCCTCGAATCGGGGCGCTCCGGATTGCGAGGAGATCTTCAGATGGGTAACAGAGAGCCTTTGGCCGCGGCCGGGCAGGGCACAGCCTACAGCGGGTACCGGCTGCGCGACCTGCAGAATGCCGCCCCCACGAACCTGGAAATCCTTCGTACGGGCCCCGGCACGCCGATGGGCGAGTACATGCGCCGCTACTGGCAGCCCGTATGCCTGTCGCAGGAACTGACCGACGTGCCCAAGGCGATCCGGATCCTGCACGAGGATCTGGTGGCATTCAGGGACCGCCAGGGCAACGTCGGCGTGCTGCACCGCAAGTGCGCCCACCGCGGGGCCTCGCTCGAGTTCGGCATCGTGCAGGAACGCGGGATCCGCTGCTGCTACCACGGTTGGCACTTCGACGTCGACGGCAAACTGCTGGAGGCGCCGGCGGAACCCCCCGACACCAAGCTGAAGGAAACCGTCTGCCAGGGCGCCTATCCGGCCTTCGAGCGCGACGGCCTGGTGTTCGCCTACATGGGGCCGGCGGATCGCAGACCGGAGTTCCCGGTGTTCGACGGCTACGTGTTGCCGAAGGGAACGCGGTTGATTCCGTTCTCCAATGTCTTCGACTGCAACTGGCTTCAGGTCTACGAAAACCAGATCGACCACTACCACACCGCGCTGCTGCACAACAACATGACGGTCGCCGGCGTGGACTCGAAGCTGGCCGACGGCGCGACGCTGCAGGGGGGCTTCGGCGAGATGCCAATCATCGACTGGCACCCGACCGACGACAACAACGGCATGATCTTCACCGCCGGCCGGCGCCTGTCGGACGACGAAGTCTGGATCCGAATCTCGCAGATGGGCCTGCCGAACTGGATGCAGAACGCCGCCATCGTGGCGGCGGCGCCGCAGCGACACTCCGGCCCGGCGATGTCGCGTTGGCAGGTGCCGGTCGACGACGAGCACTCGATCGCCTTCGGCTGGCGCCACTTCAACGACGAGGTGGACCCGGAGCACCGTGGAAGGGAAGAGGAGTGCGGGGTCGACAAGATCGACTTTCTGATCGGTCAGACCCGGCATCGGCCTTATGAAGAGAGGCAGCGGGTTCCGGGCGACTACGAAGCCATCGTCAGCCAGGGGCCGATAGCCGTCCACGGCCTTGAGCATCCCGGCCGGTCGGACGTGGGTGTGTACATGTGTCGCTCGCTGCTTCGCGACGCTGTGGCCGGCAAGGCGCCGCCCGACCCGGTGCGCGTGAAGGCTGGGTCGACCGATGGGCAAACGCTGCCGCGATACGCGTCGGACAGTCGACTGCGGATCCGCCGCCGGCCGAGCCGGGAAGCGGACAGTGACGTCATCCGCAAGGCCGCGCACCAGGTTTTCGCGATCATGAAGGAGTGCGACGAACTGCCGGTCGTGCAGCGCAGGCCGCATGTCCTGCGGCGCCTCGACGAGATCGAAGCGAGCCTCTGATCGACGCCCCTCGCAACTCTGTCCCGACCCCGGAGCGGTGCCGGCTTTCGCTGAACCGTCGGCGCAGACCGGGGCCGAGAGCAACATGTATCAGTTGAGTCACACCGGCAAGTACCCGAAGACGGCGCTGAACCTGCGGGTCCGGCAGATCACCTACCAGGGGATCGGCATCAACGCCTACGAATTCGTGCGCGAGGACGGCGGCGAACTGGAGGAGTTCACCGCCGGGGCCCACGTGGATCTGTACTTCCGCGACGGACGCGTGCGACAGTATTCGTTGTGCAACGACCCCGCCGAGCGTCGGCGATACCTGATCGCGGTGCTGCGCGACGACAATGGGCGCGGGGGTTCCATCGCGATCCACGAACGCGTGCACACGCAACGACTCGTCGCGGTCGGACACCCGCGCAACAACTTCCCGCTGATTGAGGGGGCGCCCCACCAGATCCTGCTGGCCGGCGGCATCGGCATCACGCCGCTGAAGGCCATGGTGCATCGGTTGGAAAGGATAGGCGCGGACTACACCCTGCACTACTGCGCGAAGTCGAGCGCCCACGCGGCGTTCCAGGAGGAACTCGCGCCGCTGGCCGCCAAGGGGCGCGTGATCATGCACTTCGACGGCGGCAATCCGGCCAAGGGCCTCGACATCGCGGCGCTGCTGCGGCGGTACGAGCCGGGTTGGCAGCTCTACTACTGCGGCCCCCCCGGGTTCATGGAGGCCTGCACACGTGCCTGCACCAATTGGCCCGCCGAGGCGGTGCACTTCGAGTACTTCGTCGGCGCGCCGGTGCTTCCCGCCGAGGGAGTCCCCCACGACATCGGCAGCGATGCGCTGGCGCTCGGGTTCCAGATCAAGATCGCCAGCACGGGAACGGTCCTGACGGTACCGAACGACAAGTCGATCGCGCAGGTGCTTGGCGAGCACGGCATCGAAGTACCGACATCATGCCAGAGCGGCCTGTGCGGTACGTGCAAGGTCCGCTATCTCGCGGGCGACGTCGAGCATCGGGATTACTTGCTGTCCGCCGAGGCACGCACGCAGTTCCTGACCACCTGCGTGTCGCGCTCGAAGGGCGCGACGCTGGTCCTGGATCTTTGAAGCCGCGCGCCATGCGAACGCACTGCGATGCACCGGCCTCACCCCAGGCGGGCTCAACCGGCGACTTGGCGCAGCGCCGGGTTCCGCTGCAAGGCGCTGTGAACTTCCGCGACCTCGGCGGCTATCCGGTCGGCGATGGGCGGCGGACGCGCTGGGGCCGGCTGTTCCGATCCGACTCGTTGGGGGCGCTGACTGAAGAGGACTTGGCGCTCGTGGCTGCACTCGACCTGTACCGCGTCGTCGACTTCCGCCTTCCGCACGAGCGCGAGTTGCATCCCAACCGGCTGCCTGTTGGTGCCGGCCCCAAGGTCACGGAGATCGGCTTCTGGCCGGACGGCGTACCTGAAATGTTGAAGGCCCTGCGCGAGTTGCGCATCGACGCCGCAGGGATTGAGCGCGCCGTAACCGGGCATTACCGACGCTATGCGGTGCACCATCGCGCCGAGTATCGGCGCATGCTTGAAGCGGTGGAAGAGGCGGCGGGGCGGCCGACGCTGATCCATTGCGTGAGCGGCAAGGATCGCACGGGTTTCGGTGCGGCGGTCATCCTGATGGCGCTCGGCGTACCTCGAACGGTGATCGTCGAGGACTACCTGCTGACGAACGACTGCAGACGTGACATCGGGCACTTGATGCCGTCCGGAACGACCGAGTCGGTGGCCGAGGCGTTTACCGCCGCCAGGCCGGCTTATATCGAGGCCGCGTTCGAGTCGATCGACACCGCGTTCGGCGGCATCGACGATTACCTCGCCCACGGCCTGGGATTTGGCGAGCAGCGGCTGCAGCGCCTGCGCGAGTGCCTGACGGAACCGGCCACGGGCAGCGCAAGTCTGCTCTCTCCGAGAAGAGCCGGCAACCCGTGAGAGTGGCGAGTCATAAAGGTGGGTCGCGAACGCGCAGCGCCGGCGTGCCTGATGAGGTGGCCTTCGCCATCAAGACGCAAATGGCGCTTGAGCAACTCCGCAGGCTCCTTGGTCAAGGCACCCCCGCGCCACGGGGTGCTGGCCGGGTGTCGACTACGGCGTCGACAAGGCGCTTGTCGGGCACTCGGTGACATGGGACTCGTTCCGCTGACGCTGCGGCCGGCAGAACAGCAGGCGCTGCAGGAGGCTGCCGAGCGCATCGCGGCGCGGATCGCCGAGCTCCCGGCCGCTCGTNCTGCAGGAGGCTGCCGAGCGCATCGCGGCGCGGATCGCCGAGCTCCCGGCCGCTCGTTGATTGACTACCCCGCGTCCGAAGTGGCACGGGTCGACGACGGATTGCTCACGCACATGTGAGGCAATGAAGCGCATGAAGCGCAGTTCGTACTCAAGCACTAGCCACAGGAGACAGCATGACAAACGGTTCGCGAGTTCGCTTCAAAGGGGCAATGGCTCGCCATTTCGGTGACCTCAGGGCACTGGCGGTGGCAGCGCTGTTGCCGCTGCTTGCAATGCACAGCCAGCCGGCGCGGGCGCTGGATCTGGACGCCGACGACTACGCCTCCGGCGCCATACCTGCGGGAACGAACCTCGCCTTGCTGTACTACCAGCACGCGCAGCGCAACAAGGTGTACAGCGACGGCAATCAAGTCGCCGGCGGAGACCTCAAGTCGGACGTCGGAATCCTGCGTCTGGTCCGCTTTGTGGACATTGGCGGCTTCCGCGCCGACCCGCAGATCCTGTTGCCGTTCGGCAGCCTCAAGGCCAGCAATGACCTGAACGCCCTGGGCAGCACAAGCGGCGTGGGCGATCTGATCGTTACCGGTACCGTGTGGCTGGTGAACAAGCCCGACCAGGGCGAGTTCTGACCTTGCCCCCGAAAAACGTAGT
>QJOU01000175.1 GCA_003265685.1 Piscinibacter caeni
CAGCAGCGCCTGCGCCGCGCCGACCTCGGCCAGCCGGGGCGGCAGGGCCGCACGCGCCAGCGGGGCGGCCGCGATCAGCACCGGCACGCGCCCTTGCCGCGGCAGCCGCGCGAGCTGCTGCAGGCAGGCCAGCGCGTCGACGCCGGGCAACGTCGCATCGAGCAGCAGCAGCTCGAAGCAGGCGCCCGAAGCATCGGCCTCGGCGAGCCGGCGCAGCGCCTGCTCGGCGTCGGCGACCGCCTCGACCTGCAGACCCAGGCCACGCGCCATGCCGGCGATCAGCTCGCGGGCGCGCGGGTGGTCCTCCGCCAGCAGCAGGCGCCGGCCGGCCAGCAGGTCGTCGCGCGCGGCGGCCGGCACCGCCGCGCCGGGTTCGCGCTCGAAGCGCAGCTCGAAGCGGAAGCGGCTGCCGCGTCCCGGTGCGCTGTCGACCTGCAGCTCGCCGCCCATCAGCTGCACGAGGTGGCGGCTGATCGCCAGGCCCAGGCCGGTGCCGCCGTAGCGGCGGCTGGTCGAGGCGTCGCCCTGCGCAAACGGCGCGAACAGCCGGCGCTGCAGTTCGTCGTCCATGCCGACGCCGCTGTCGCTCACCTCGAAGGCCAGCCGCACCGACCCGGCCGTCGACTCCAGCACCTCCACCGTGACGAGCACCTCGCCGCGCTCGGTGAACTTGACCGCGTTGCCGGCCAGGTTCAGCAGCACCTGGCCGAGGCGCGAGGGATCGCCGCGCAGCGGCCCGGGCAGCTGCGGCGGCAGCGCGAGCAGCAGCTCGAGGCCGGCCTGCTCGGCCCGCATGCCGAGCAGACCGATCAGCTTGTCGAGCACGGCGTCGAGCGTGAAGGGGATGCACTCCAGGTCGAGCCGCCCGGCCTCGATCTTCGAGAAGTCCAGGATGTCGTTGATGATCCCGAGCAGCGACTCGGCAGCATCGTGCGCCTTGCGCACGTAGTCGCGCGGCTGGGCCGGCAGCTCGCAGCGCAGCGCCAGCTCCGACATGCCGAGGATCGCGTTCATCGGCGTGCGGATCTCGTGGCTCATGTTGGCCAGGAACGCGCTCTTGGCCTGGTTCGCCGCCTGCGCCGCGTCGCGCGCGAGCTGCAGCTCGGCGGTGCGCTCGCGCACCGTCTGCTCGAGCTGCTCCTGGTGGCGCCGCAGGGCCTCCTCGGCGCGCCGGCGCTCGGTCAGGTCGGTCGCGAGGCCGACGAACCCGACGCTGCCGCCGCCCTCGTCGCGCAGAATGGTCACGGTCAGGTGCACCGGCACGCGGGCGCCGTCGCGGCGCACGAAGGTCCAGTCACCCGCCTCGCTCAGGCCGAGCCGGGGCCGCGCGGCGAACACCTCGAAGCCGGGGGCGACCGGGGTGCCCAGCTCGGCGCTCAGCTCGGCGGCGCGGCGCGCCAGTTCGGCGGGATCGTGCCAGGCCAGCGGCGTCATGCGCCCCAGCACGTCGGCGGCGTCGTAGCCGAGCAGGCGCTCGGCGGCCGGGTTGAAGCTGGTCACGGTGCCGTCGGCCGTGGCCGAGATGATGGCCGAGCCGACGTTGTCGAGGATGGTGCGCTGCAGCGCGTTCAGTCGCTGCAGCTGCTCGTCGCGCTGCTGCACGACGGTCAGCAGCGCGTTGATGCCGTCGCCCAGCCGCGCGAGCTCGTCGCCGCCTTCGGCCGGCACGCGGCGCGCGTAGTCGGCGCCGGCACGCACCTCGTCCACCGCGCCGGCCAGCGCGGCGATCGGCCGCACGATGCCACGCTGCAGCGCGACCAGCAGGCCGAGCGTGACCACGCCCAGCACCACCGCCACGCCGGCCGCGAAGGCGACCAGCACGCGCCGCGCCTCGCGCCGCAGGCCGGCGAGGTCGAGCACGAGCTGCAGGCGCGCGCCGTCGTTCAGTGCATGCACCAGCTCGGCGGCGTCGCGGTCCGGCGCGAACTGCAGGCCGTCCGCGCGCCCGCGCGCCAGCGGCCAGGCCGCCGCGTCGCCGTGGCGGGCCAGCACACGGCCGTCGGCCAGCACGATCTGCGCCGCCAGGATCTGCGTGCGGGCCCGCAGGCTGTCGAGGATCTCCTGCGCACGTGCCGCGTCGCTGAAGGCGACCGCGGCCTCGGCACCGACCGAGATGATCTGCGCATAGGGTTCGACGATCGCCTGCGCGCGGCTCTCCAGCGTGACGCGCTCGAACAGCAGCAGCCCGGCGGCAGCGGCGGCGAAGGCCAGCAGCGCGGCGCCGAACACCGCGAGCACGAGCCGCGTGCGGATGCTGGTCGGTCGCGCGCCGCTCATCGCCGCCGGCGCTGCACGCCGTTGTCGACCACGTCCCTGGCCACCTCGAGCATCTTGGCCGGGATCACCAGCGAGACGCGGCGGGCCTCGTCGAGGTTGATGCCCATCTCGATGTGCTCGCCGGCGCTCAGCCGGATGATGCCGCCCTCCTGCAGGAACTCCGGCGCATCCCCGACGGTCAGCACGGGCAGGCGCCGCAGCGTGTCCAGCGCCGCACGGCGCCGCGCGGCGCTGGCGTGCCCGAGGTAGGCGATGTGGCAGGCCGACAGCCGCTCGGGCGCGGGGTCGTGCAGCACGACGAAGCCGCGCCCCTGCTCGGCACGGCCCTCGAAGGTGCGCTCCAGCGCGTCTCCGAAATGGTCTTCGCCGAGCACGCAGACCGTCCAGTTCGCGCGCTCGCCCTCGAACGCCGACGCCGGCCAGCCCACATAGCGCGCGAAGTTGCGCAGGAACGCAGCCTCGACGCGGCTGCGCGGCTCGCCCGCCGGCACGGCCGACTGCGCTGCGGCCGCCAGGTGGAGCAGCAGCAGCGCCACTGCGACGCCCGCGCAGCCGGGATGGCGGACACGCGCCTGCACGCTCACAAGCTGGCCTTGACGACGAACAGCGCCTCGCGCGGCCGCGCGCGCGTGCTCTGCGACGGCCGGTAGCGGGCGCCGCCCAGGTTGCGGCCGACCAGCTCGACCTGCACGTGCCGCCCGTTCATCGACCAGGACCAGCCGGCCAGCGCGTTCCACAGGGTGTAGCTCTGGCGCGAGGAGGGCGGCCCGTCGGGCAGCACGGTCTGGTCGCGCACGAGGTGGGCGCCGCCGGCCAGGTAGGCGCCGCCGGGGAAGTCGCGGCGCGCCCACAGGTTGGCCAGCTGCGGCGCGCTCATCTGCAGCGGCGCGTCGTGCAGCAGGAACACGTTGCGGTAGTTGAGCCGGCCGGCGGCGTCGAGCGTGGCCGGGTCCTGCGCCAGCAGCGCGGCATCGTTGCCGCTGACCTCGACGAAACGCGCCTTCATCGCGCTGTACGACAGGTACAGCTGCCAGCCGGGCGCCGGCTCCAGCGTGGCGTCGAGCTCCACGCCGCGCGAGCGCTGCTGCCCGCTCTGCAGGTTGTAGATCGTCACCGCACCGCTGGCATCGGTCTGCGCCAGGTCGGTGACGATGCCGCGGTTGCGCAGGTCGAACAGGGTCAGCGTGCCGGAAACGCGCCCGTCGAGCAGCTCGGCCTTCAGCCCGATGTCCCAGCCCTGGCCCTCGGACGGCGCGGCCGGCACGCGCGTGCCGTCCGGGCTCAGCAGCACCTGCGAGCCCGGGACGAAGGACTCGGCGTACGACGCGAAGAGGCTCCACTGCCGGTCGAGCCGGAACAAGGCGCCGTACTGCGGCGTGACGCGGCGCGCGTCGATGCGCTCGGCGCGCCCGGTGACGCGGTCGTCGACCCGGCTGTCGGTGTCCGTCAGGCGCCAGCCGGCCAGCAGCAGCACACGGTCGTCGAGCAGGCCGAGCGTGCTGCCGGCGTACAGCGAGCGGTCGCGGTAATAGCTCGTGCGATCGGCCGGGTTCTCGGTCAGCGTGTCG
Organism: Piscinibacter caeni; assembly: GCA_003265685.1. Taxonomy (GTDB): domain Bacteria; phylum Pseudomonadota; class Gammaproteobacteria; order Burkholderiales; family Burkholderiaceae_C; genus Piscinibacter; species Piscinibacter caeni. Next base: position 3,846 of record QJOU01000175.1, read on the forward strand.
TAGGGGATCGTCACCGCGCGGTTCCAGGTCGAGGGATCGCGCAGGTCCCACAGCGGCAGCGGCGAGGCGATCGGGTCGCTGCCCAGCGCCGGGTCGTTCGGCGCCTGCCCGGCGCGGTTGTCGAAGCGCCGCTTCACCAGCTGCGCGCCCAGCAGCAGGCGCAGGCTGGCCGCGCCGAGGCGGTAGCGCCCCACCGCGTCGAGCGAGAGCGTGTCGCCGGCGTTGTCGTAGGTCTGCCGTCGCAGCCGCCGCCCCTGCAGAAAGGTCGTGTTGCTGGACATGCCCAGGTTGCCGGAGAACAGCGCATCGACGCCGTAGCTCAGGTGCGACAGGCCGGCGCGCAGGGCCCAGCGCTCGCCGGCACGCAGGTCCAGCCAGGCGCTCAGCCCGTCGGCCTCGCTGCGCCGGTAGTCGACCAGCGACATGCTGTTCCAGTCGTCCGGCAGGCCGGGCACCTCGACGCCCTGCAGGTTCGGATCCTCCGCGCTCGGCACCACGCCGCTCTGGCGGCCGTAGGTCGGCTTCTGCATCAGCTGCGGCGACTCGAGCTTGCGGTAGTGCTCGAACTTCAGCGTCAGCCCGACGCGCTCGTTCGGCTGCCACAGCAGCGCGGGCGCGAAGTCGCGCGAGCGGCCGTCGTAGGGCTGCCAGTAGCCGATGTCCTGGTCGTAGGCGGCATTGAGCCGGTAGAACAGCGTCGGCCCGAGCGGCCCGGTGAGGTCGACCTCCGCGCGATGCTGTCCGTACGAACCCACGCGCAGCTCGGCCGTGCCGGCGAAACGCGGCTGCGGGCTGCGGGTGATCACGTTGACGATGCCGCCGGGCGCGACCTGGCCATACAGGAAGGAAGACGGCCCCTTCAGCACCTCGACCCGCGCGACGTTGTTGAAGTCGAGCACCGACGGCCCGTGGAAGCCGTCGCGCAGCACCTGCACGGCCCCGGGCACCGAGCTGACCGCGAAGCCGCGGATCGCCAGGTTGGCGCTGCCTTCGTTGAAGTCGTTGCTGCGGTAGGTGACGCCGGGCGAGAAGCGTGCGATGTCGTGCAGCGTGACCGGCTTGATGTCGGCGATGAAGGTGTCCGTGAAGGCCTGGATCGCGAACGGCAGGTCGCGGATCGGCGCGTCGAAGCGCGAGCCCGACACCGAGTTGGAGGCGCGGTAGCCGCGGTCGAGGTGGCTGGCGACGTCGAAGGGCGAGACCCGCACGTTCACCAGCTCGGCGATGTCCATGTCGGCGACGTCCGCAGCCGCTGCGTCCGCCGCGCCGCCCAGCGCCATCGCGCCGCCCAGCAGCGCAGCGCGCAACGCGCCCATCGTCGTCTCCTTCTTCTCTTGTGGGCTCTCATGCCGCCCGAAGGTCGTTGCCGCGCAGTCTAGCCGGCGCGACGAAACTAGAATCCATCGTCCACCGCGAGGCCGCGCCCGCCCATGATCCGCCGCAAGCTCTTCGTCACCACCGCCCTGCCCTACGCGAACGCGCCGTTCCACGTCGGGCACATGATGGAGTACATCCAGGCCGACATCTGGGTGCGCTTCCAGCGCATGCTGGGCCACGAGGTGCACTTCGTCTGCGCCGACGACGCGCACGGCGCGCCGATCATGATCGCCGCCGAGAAGGCCGGGCTCTCGCCGCAGGCGTTCGTGGCCCAGATCGCCGCCGGCCGCAAGCAGTACCTCGACGGCTTCCACATCGGCTTCGACAACTGGCACTCGACCGACGGACCGGAGAACCACCGCCTCGCGCAGGAGATCTACCTCGGCCTGCGCAAGGCCGGCCTGATCGCGGTGCGCCCGGTGGAGCAGTTCTTCGACCCGGTCAAGGGCATGTTCCTGCCCGACCGCTACATCAAGGGCGAGTGCCCGAAATGCGGCGCGAAGGACCAGTACGGCGACAGCTGCGAGGTGTGCGGCGCGGTCTACACGCCCACCGAGCTGAAGAACCCGTACTCGACGCTGACCGGCGCGACGCCGGTGCTCAGGAGCAGCGAGCACCATTTCTTCCAGCTCTCGGCGCAGCGCTGCCTCGACTTCCTGCAGCAGTGGACGCAGACCCCCGGCCGGCTGCAGCCCGAGGTGCTGAACAAGATCCGCGAATGGTTCGCGACCGACGAGCACGGCCATGTCGGCCTGTCGGACTGGGACATCTCGCGCGACGCGCCCTACTTCGGCATCCGCATCCCCGACACCGAGGACAAGTACTTCTACGTCTGGCTCGACGCCCCGGTGGGCTACCTCGCCTCGCTGGCCAACTACTGCGCCAGGACGAACCGCGACTTCGACGCACTGCTGGCCGACCCGGCGCTCGAGCAGATCCACTTCATCGGCAAGGACATCACCTACTTCCACACCCTGTTCTGGCCCGCGATGCTGCACTTCAGCGGCCGCAAGACGCCGGACAAGGTGTTCGTGCACGGCTTCATCACCGTCAACGGCGGCGAGAAGATGAGCAAGAGCCGCGGCACCGGCATCTCGCCGCTGAAGTACCTCGAGCTCGGGCTGAACGCCGAGTGGCTGCGCTACTACATCGCCGCCAAGCTGAACGCCAAGGTCGAGGACATCGACTTCAACCCGGAGGACTTCGTCGCCCGGGTGAACGCCGACCTGGTCGGCAAGTACGTCAACATCGCCAGCCGCGCCGCTGGCTTCCTGGCCAAGCGCTTCGACGGCCGCTTGTCGGCCGACATCGGCGTCGAGGGCCGCACGCTGCTCGACGGCCTGCGCGCGCACCGCGGCGAGATCGAGCAGCTCTACGAGACGCGAGAGTACGGCAAGGCGCTGCGCGAGATCATGCTGCTGGCCGACCGCGTGAACGAGTACGTCGACCAGCACAAACCCTGGGAGCTGGCCAAGAAGCCCGAGAACGCCGCGGTGCTGCACGACGTCTGCAGCGTCTGCATCGAGGCCTTCCGGGTGCTGACCATCTACCTCAAGCCGGTGCTGCCGGCACTGGCGGCCCAGGTCGAGGGCTTCCTGCGCGTGAACCCACTGAGCTTCGCCGATGCCTCGCGCGCGCTCGGCGCGCACACCATCGGCAGCTACCAGCACCTGATGCAGCGGGTCGACCCGGCGCTGCTCGAGAAGCTGTTCGAGCCGCCCAAGGTCGAGGCGCCGCTGCCCGGCGGGGAGGAACTGGCCGCGACGATCTCGATCGACGATTTCGCCAAGGTCGACCTGCGCATCGCGAAGATCGTCGCCTGCGAGCACGTCGAGGGCAGCGACAAGCTGCTGCGCCTGACGCTCGATGTCGGCGAGGGACGCACGCGCAACGTGTTCTCCGGCATCAAGTCGGCCTACCAGCCCGAACAGCTGGTCGGCAAGCTCACCGTGATGGTGGCCAACCTGGCGCCGCGCAAGATGAAGTTCGGCGTGAGCGAGGGCATGGTGCTGGCCGCGAGCCATGCCGACGCCAAGGCGCAGCCGGGCCTCTACATCCTCGAGCCCTGGCCGGGCGCGACGCCGGGCCTGCGGGTGCGCTGATGCGCATCGCGCTGACCGGCGGCGCAGGGCGGATCGGCCGGGCGATCCACGCGCGGCTGGCGCGCGAACACGAGGTGGTGGCGCTGGACCGGCGCGCCGCGCCGACGGTCGAGTTGCTCGGCGACCTGTGCGACGCCGCGCTGCTGGAGCGCCTGTGCGCCGGGGCCGACGCGGTGGTGCACGTGGCCGCGCTGCACGCGCCGCACGTGGGCGTGCTGCCGGACAGCGAGTTCGAGCGCATCAACGTGCGGGGCACGCGGCGGCTGATCGAGGCAGCGGCGCGGCACGGCGTGGCGCGCATCGTGTTCACGAGCACCACGGCGCTGTACGGCGGCGCGGGCTGGATCGACGAGACCAGCGTGCCGCAGCCGCGCACGGTCTACCACCGCTCCAAGCTCGCCGCCGAGGCGCTGCTGCGGCAGGCCGCCGCCACGGGCGGGCCGGTGGTGCGCATCCTGCGCATGTCGCGCTGCTTCCCCGAGCCGGCGCCGCTGATGGCGGCCTACCGGCTGCACCGCGGGGTGGACGCGCGCGACGTGGCCGAGGCCCATGCGCTGGCGCTGGCCGACGACGGGCCGCGCTGCGCGACCTTCGTCGTCTCCGGCGGCGCGCCGTTCGAGCGCGGCGACATGGCCGAGCTGCAGCGCGACGCCGCTGCCGTGCTGCGCCGCCGCGTGCCGGCCCTCGTGGCCGAGTTCGCGCGCCGCGGCTGGCCGCTGCCGGCGACGATCGACCGCGTGTACGACGCCGCGCGCGCCCGGCGCGAGCTCGGGTGGGTACCGCAGCATGGGGCGGCGTCGGTGCTCGCGCAGCACGATGCCGGCAGCGCCGAGGTGCTGCCGGCGCACGACGACTGCTGCGAGCCATGCTGAGCGGCGCATGAGCGCGCTGAAGCCCGGCGCGGTGATGTGAGGCGCGTTAAGGGCCGGTTAAAGCGGCGCGGCGACACTGCGCACCGATGAGGTTTCTTGCCGTCCTGCTCGCGCTGGCACTGCATGCTGCCGCCGCCCAGGCGCAGGCCAGCCCCGAAGCGCCGCTGCCCTCGTTCGCCGAACTCGAGGCGGCGGGCGCGCGCATCGGCGAGGTGCGCGTCAGTGCACGGGACATCTTCGACACCGCCGACCCGGAGGAAGACTACCGCCTGTTCCGCTGGGCCAACCGGCTGCACGTGCAGACACGACCGGGCGTGATCGAGCGGCAGCTGCTGTTCCAGACGGGCGACCCGGTCTCGGTGCGGCTGATCGACGAGACCGAGCGCATCCTGCGCTCCAACCGCTACCTGCACGACGTGCAGATCCGGCCGCTGGCGGTGCACGACGGCGTGGTCGACATCGAGGTGCTGACGCGCGACACCTGGTCGCTCGACCCCGGCATCAGCGCGAGCCGCCAGGGCGGCGCGAACACCGGCGGCATCCAGCTGCGCGAGTACAACCTGCTGGGCACCGGCATCACGCTGGGCGTCGGGCACTCGAAGGGCGTGGACCGCTCGAGCAACCAGTTCACGATCGCCAAGGAACGGGCCTTCGGCGGCTGGACCTCGCTGGCCTTCAGCCACGCCACCAACAGCGACGGCAAGCGCGACGCGGCCAGCATCGCGCAGCCCTTCTACGCCCTCGACGCACGCTGGGCCGCCGGGGTCAGCGCGAGCCGCGACGACCGCATCGAGTCGGTCTACGACGCCGGCGAGGTGGTCAGCCAGTACCGCCACCGCGAGAAGCAGGCGGAGCTGTTCGGCGGCTGGTCGACCGGTCTGGTGGACGGCTGGGTGAACCGCTGGAGCCTGGGGGTCGCGCTGCAGGAGGACGAGTACGCATTCGAGCCGGGCCTTGCGGCCCCGGCCGCGCTGCCGGCCGCACGCCGCCTGGTGACCCCCTTCGTGCGCTACGAGCTGCTGGAAGACCACTTCGAGAAGGAGCTGAACCGCAACCTGATCGGCCGGCCCGAGTTCTTCGCGCTTGGCCTGGCCGGCAGCGTGCAGCTCGGCCGCGCGGACCGGCAGTGGGGCTCGAGCAAGGACGCCTGGCTGTACTCGGCGGCGCTGTCGCGCGGCTTCCGGCCCAGCGGCGAGCAGACCCTGATCGCCGCCGGCCGGCTCGCGGGCGAATACTCCGGCGGCCAGGCACGGCGCCAGCTGGCCGGCCTGCAGGCGCAGTACTACGTGCCGCAGGGCAGGCGCTGGCTGTTCTATGCCGGCGGCGCGCTCGACGTGGCCACCCGCCCGGCGCTGGAGGATCTGCTGCAGCTCGGCGGCGACAACGGCCTGCGCGGCTACCCGCTGCGCTACCAGAGCGGCACGCGGCGTGCGCTGTTCACGCTCGAGGAGCGCTTCTACACCGACGTCTACGTCTGGCGCCTGTTCCGCCTCGGCGGCGCGGCCTACTTCGACGCCGGCCGGGCCTGGGGTGGCGACGCCGTCAGCCAGGCCAACACCCGCTGGCTGAAGGACGCCGGCTTCGGCCTGCGCATCGTCAACACGCGCAGCGCGTTCAGCAACGTGCTGCACGTGGACCTGGCCTTCCCGCTCGACGCGGATGCAAACGTGCGCAAGATGCAGTTCCTCGTCAAGACGCGCACCAGCTTCTGAACGCCACCGGGCCCCCGCCCTGCGGCCCGAGTCATCAGCGCGCCACTACCTGCCGCGTCGCCCCGCTCGTCGTGATCGGGCTGCCTGCCACCTGTGCGGGAACGCGCGTGACCGGATCGATCTTCGACAGGTACAGCGACGGCACGGCCGTCAGGAAGTTGACCAGCAGCGAACCCGACGCATCGAAGCGCACGTTCTGCTGCAGCGCCCCGGGGGCAAAGGGTGCCAGGGCCGTCAGCGAGCAGGCCGTGCCGTTGAGCGACACCGGTGTGATGTTGCCCTTGAGGAAGCCGTCCATCTGCGACAGGTAGCCGAAGGTGCCGCCGGGATTGGCCAGCAGGGGGTAGGCGGAGACGGTGAGGGTCGAGGGCACCGGAATGCGCACCTGGGTCTTGGCGGTCAGCGCGCCGGTGGTCGGATTCAGCGCCACCGGCGTGAACGTCACCGACTGCGAGGGCGCATTGCCGCTGGCCGGCCCGCTCATGAAGAAGCACTGCCCGTTGCGGTGGGCGACGATGTTCGGCCCGAAGCCGGCCAGCGACTGCACCGGCGTCAGCGCCCCGGTGGCGCCGATGGTGAACGAGGTCAGCCCGGCGCCAGGGCGCTGGGCCAGCAGGTAGTTGCCGCGGGCGTAGAAGCGCGTGCCGCTGACGATCGGCACGATCGTGCTGGCGTCGGTCAGCAGCGCCAGCGGGTTGGTCTGCAGCACGCGCAGCTGGGCATTGCCGTCCTGGACGAAGATGAACTTGCTGTCCTTGCTGAACTCCAGCGCGGTCGAGCCCTTCGAGAACACCAGGCTCCCCGTTGCGGTGAGACCCCCGGTCGCCGGGTTGATCGCGTAGCTGGCGAGCTGGAAGCCGGCATTGAAGATCAGGAAGCGGCCCGACGGATCGGCCACCGGGGCCTCCAGCGAGATCGGCAGCGTCGTGTACGGGCTGCCGGCCGTGAGCGTGAGGCGCCCCGTGGCCGGGTCGACGGCGTAGACCCAGGTGCGCGGCTCGTTGACCTCCACGGCATAGAGGAAGCGGCCGTTCGGATGGAGCACCAGCAAGGGCGATGCCGACTGGGGCCCGGCGTACGGGCTGCCCGGCGTGGCCGCGAACGTGCCCGTGGAGCGGCGCACGGCGTAGCCGGTGATCAGGTTGCTGCCCGCGTTGGCGGTGTAGACGAGCGTGGGGGACGGCTGGACCGTCAGCACCGCCGCGCGGCTGAAGACCGTGCCGGCGCTGTTGGCCAGGCGGACGCGGAACCGCTTGCCGCTGTCCGCGGTGGTGGTCGTGGTCAACGAGTAGCTGGACCGGGTCGCTCCGGCGATGGCGGTGTAGCTCGCTCCGCCGTCCGTGCTGACCTGCCACTGGTACGACGGTGACGGCGCCCCGGTCGCGCTGACGCTGAAGCTGACGCCCGTCGGCGCCGTGACGGTCTTGTTCGCCGGCTGCGAGGTGATGCCCGGTGCCTGGGCCACGGCGGCGACCGTCAGCACCGCGGCGGCACTCGTGACGGTGCCGTTCGCGTTCGACACGCGGACCCGGTAGCGCCGGCCGCTGTCGCTGGTCTTGGTGGCAGGCGTGGTGTAGCTGGCGCCGGTGGCCAGCGCGATGTTGCCGTAGGTGGCGCCACCGTCGGTGCTGAGCTGCCACTGGTAGGTGGGTGCCGGGCTGCCGCTGGCCACGACGCTGAACATCGCCACCTGGGGGGCGACCACGGTCGTGGCCGCCGGCTGGCGCGAGATGGCCGGGGCTCCCGCCACGGCGGCGGTCGATTCGGCCGCGCCGACCTCCAGCGCAGCGGCCTCGGTCGCGACGATGCCCGCGTCGTTGGCCAGCAGCGCCCGGTAGCGCTTGCCGCTGTCGTCCAGGGCTACCGGGCCCAGGTTCAACGTGCTCTGCGTCGCACCGGGCAGGTCGGTCCAGTCGTCCCCGCCGGCATCGACCTGCCATTGGTAGCGCAGCGCCGTTCCGGTGGCGGTCACGGCAAGCTGGGCCTCCTCGCCTTCGGCCAGGCGCTGGTCCTGCGGCTGCACGCTGACCCCTGCCGGCCGAACCTGGGAGGCCACGCCCAGCGTGGCCGGCTCGCTGATGCCCGAGGCCCGGCCCGCGCCGCTCACCACGACCCGATACAGGCTCCGGTCATCGGACAGCTCGGCCGCGGGCAGGCGCAGGGTCGAAGCCGTCGCCCCGACGATGTCGGACCAGCGGGCGCCGTCGTCCGTGCTGCGCTGCCACTGGTAACTCAGGTCGGACGGGTCGACGCCGGTGGCGGAGACCCTGAAGTCGACCGATGTGCCGGCCACGACCTCGGCCGAGGCGGGCTGCTCGGCGATCTCGATGCGGTCGGCGGCGCCATCATCGTCGCCGCCGCCACATGCGCCCACCAGGGCAAGCGCCGCCACCAGCATGGCCGCAACCGCGGCCCGCCCGAGACGCATCGTGGCGCTTTGGACTCTTGTCATGTTCACTCCCTCCGATAGGCCCACTCAGGGCTTCTTCCAGAACCGCTTCGCTCGCGCCAGCGCCTGCAGCGCCGGCGCGCACTCGGCCAGGCGCTGCTCCCGCCGCGCGGCCAGCCAGCCGAGCGCGAAGGCGCTGGCCGCGTCGCTGCCGGCCGCGCCGCGGTAGCCCGCCAGGCCGACGCAGACGTCGTTGAACGCCCCCAGGCGGTCCTGTAGCAGTCGCAGCGGCTGCAGGTAGCGGCGCACCTTCTTCGCCTCGAACAGCGGGGCCGCGAACTCGACCACGTAGCGTAGCCGCTTGGCGCGCTTGCGCAGCCGGTGGCGCGCCTCGTCGTCGAGTTCGGCGAAGCGCGGCGCCTGCGCGGCCACCTGCTTGTGCCAGCGCTGCAGCACGCGGGCCAGGTGCGCCTTCAGCGCGACGGCCGGCGGCGCCGCCTCGGCCGCCTGGGGAGCCGGCTGCAGGGCCTGCAACAGGTCCAGCAGCAGCGCCTGGGCGGCGGGCGCGCGCAGCAGCTCGGCGGGCGAGGCCGCCTCCGGCGCGGCCGGCAACAGCGGCGCCGCCAGGTCGAGCCCGA
>QJOU01000176.1 GCA_003265685.1 Piscinibacter caeni
CGTTCGGCCGCATCCGCTCCGGTGTCCTACGTGTTCAAAGCCAGAACATGCGCTCAATCTCGTTGCCTGTGGAGTTGAGCGCACCTGTCGAGCTTGAGCTTGCTTTCGCCAACGGCGCTTCACTCCTCGTTTCGGCGCCATCGTTCAGCGCCGCGTTCGAAGGCGAGCCGAACTTCCATGAGTCCCTGGCCTGCTAGCGTCCGTCCGAGGGGTTGGCACGCGAGTGCGGCCTAACCCTTCGCTCGAGGCGACCCTCCACGGCTTGGCACTTGGGCCGCGAGGCGCTCGCTGGCATCATCCGCCTCGCGGCCCAAGCGCCAACCCGCTACGGGCGCCTCAGCTCAAACGTTAGGCATCACACAGGAGACCGCGCATGCTCCGAGTCGGCATTGCCAACATTCGGCCAGAGAAGGAAGCCCGCCTCCGCGATTGGCTCAAGGAGCTTGGCGAACGCGAGGCAGAAGTCCTTGAGACGTTCCGCCGAGAGACTATCTCGCACGAGCAAGTCTTCATCATCCAATCAGAATCTGGGCCATTGCTGCTCTTCGCAATCGAGGCGGAAGACCACGAGTTGGCGAGGAGAGTCTACGAAGGCTCGACACTCGCGATTGACAAGGAACACGGCGCAGTGCTTCAAGAGTGTCTGATCGAAGGGCCACGAATCAGGCCACTGTTTGAGTGCAGGGTACCGAAGCACTAGCTACAAGGCCGCTGCATCTCGAAGCGAGAAGACCCGAAATCTCTACACGCGAGTCGCCGCCCGAAGTGATGCCTAACCCTTCGCTCGAGGCGACCCTCCACGGCTTGGCACTCGGGCCGCGAGCCGTTGTGGTCCATCATCCGCCTCGCGGCCCAAGCGCCAACCCGCGGTGGTCGCCTCAGCTCAAACGTTAGGCCCCGTCAAACCCACATCGACGCGTCGCGCCGAGGTACACACCATGAGCATCGAGCTCATCAGCCAAGCTCTCAGCCGGGTCGCCAGACACTTCATCGAGCATCCGGAAGACGCCCGCTCGCAAGACAAGCCGGCTACCGCCGTACTTGAGTCTGGACTCCGCTGCCGAGCCGCAGGTCCCAATGGAGCATCGCTGGCAAGTGACATGCCCGCCGCCTTCGGCGGCGCCGGAAGCGCGCCCTCGCCTGGGTGGCTACTCCGTGCTGCGCTCGCGAACTGCGACGCGACCCTCATCGCCATGCGCGCTGCGCAACTGGGCATCGTGCTCGATCGCCTTGAGGTCACAGTCGGAAGCGAATCAGACGACCGAGGCCTCCTCGGCGTCTCGGGCACGGTACCGCCCGGGCCCCTGAACGTCAGCGTCAGCGTCCGTGTCTCGGCGGCGGATGCGTCAGCCGAGCAGGTTCATGAGTTGGTCCGCTGGGCCGAAAAGCACTCCCCGGTCAGTGATGCCCTGCGTCGAGCAGTGCCGGTCACGACCGAAGTCATCGTTGAGTAGCCGGTTGGTGCGCGAAGAGCGCCCCAACCTTTCGCTCGAGCGGACCTCCACCGGCAAGGCGCCTGCGCCTCAGCTCAAACGGTCAATGCTCCCCCGGCAAAGCCGAGGGAGCATCTACCCGAAGCGGTTGTCCAGCGTGTTCAGCAGCCAGCTGCCGAGCCGGCTGCCGTTGGCCTTCATCACCGGCACCTGGAAGTTGCTGCCGTTGAAGTTCAGCACGCCCACGCCCCACGGGCTTTCGACGAACACCTGGGCGCGGCCGGCCTGCGTCAGGTTGCCGTAGACGCGGAACTCGTTGTCGGCGGTGTTCAGTAGCCAGCCGCCGAAGCGCGTGCCGTTGGGCTTCAGCATCGGGCAGCCGAGCGCACCGCCCGACCAGGCCAGCACGCCGATGCCCCAGGGGCTGCTGATCAGCAGTTCGTCGCGGCCGTCGCCGTCGAGGTCGGCGGCGGCCTGCAGCCGGTTGTCGAAGCTGTTCAGCAGCCAGCCGCCGAAGCGCGTGCCGTTGGGCGCCATCATCAGCGGGGTCAGCGTCGCGCCGGACAGCTTCAGCAGGCCCAGGCCCCAGGGGCTGGTGACGGCGAATTCGCTGCGCCCGTCGTGGTCGAAGTCGCCGGCCGGCCCGAACCAGTTGTCCCCCGTGTTGAGCAGCCAGCCGCCGAAGCGCGTGCCGTTGGGCGCCATCATCAGCGGGGTCAGCGTCGCGCCGGACAGCTTCAGCAGGCCCAGGCCCCAGGGGCTGGTGACGGCGAATTCGCTGCGCCCGTCGTGGTCGAAGTCGCCGGCCGGCCCGAACCAGTTGTCCCCCGTGTTGAGCAGCCAGCCGCCGAAGCGCGTGCCGTTGGGTGCCATCATCGGCGCGGCCAGCGTGCCGCCGGCGCGCTTCAGCAGGCCGATGCCCCAGGGGCTGCTGACGATGATCTCGTCGCGCCCGTCGCCGTCGAAGTCGCCCACCGGGCCGAAACGGTTGTCGGCGGTGTTCAGCAGCCAGCCGCCGAAGCGCGTGCCGTTGGGCGCCATCATCAGCGGGCTGAGCGTGCTGCCCACCAGCTTCAGCAGGCCGATGCCCCAGGGGCTGCGCACCATGATCTCGTCGCGCCCGTCGCCGTCGAAGTCGCCCACCGGGCCGAAGCGGTTGTCAGCGGTGTTCAGCAGCCAGCCGCCGAAGCGCGTGCCGTTGGGCGCCATCATCAGCGGGCTGAGCGTGCTGCCCACCAGCTTCAGCAGGCCGATGCCCCAGGGGCTGCGCACCATGATCTCGTCGCGCCCGTCGCCGTCGAAGTCGCCCACCGGGCCGAAGCGGTTGTCAGCGGTGTTCAGCAGCCAGCCGCCGAAGCGCGTGCCGTTGGGCGCCATCATCAGCGCGCGGTAGCCGCTGCCATAGCGGCGCAGCACGCCGATCCCCCAGGGGCTGGTGACCAGCAAGTCGGTGCGGGTGGCGGTCGCGAAACGCCCCCGGGCCGGAAAGCGGTTGTCCACGGTGTTCAGCAGCCAGCCGCCGATGCGCGTGCCGTTGGCCGCCATCGCCAGGTGGCTGATGCTGCCGCTGGCGGCCTTCAGGATGCCGATGCCCCAGGGGCTGCTCACCGGAATCTCGCCGCGGCCGTCGGCGTCGAAGTCGGCGCGGCGGCTGGCGCGCTCGACGGCGGTCTGCAGCGCGCGCATCACCGTGCGGAAGGCGTTGACGCGGCCGTAGCCGTAGTCGGAATGGTGGCCCTGCGCGTCGTAGGTGACGCCGCCGATCTTGTCGCAGCAGGCGCGCATCACGTCGCACACCTCGTCGGCGCTCAGGTCGGGGTTGGCGGCAAGCGCCAGCGCGCCCACCCCCGCGGCCAGCGGGGCGGCGAAGCTGGTGCCGGTGGCGGTGCGCGTGCCGCCGCCCGAGCCGGTGCTGACGACATTGACGCCGGGCGCCAGAAAGTCGAGCTGCGCGCCGCGCGCGGAGTTGTCCTCGGTGTCGTCGCGGCGCGAGCGGCCCACGGCGATGACCATCGGGTGCGAGACCACCTGGTCCAGCGCGATGTCGACGTTGTTGCCGTTGCTGCTGGCCCAGAAGATCGGCGTGCCGCGGCCGCGCCGGCCACGGCGCGAGGCGAAGACGATCGCGTTGTCCAGCACCGTGGTCAGGGCCCAGTTGGCGCCGTTCGGGCCGAGGCTGGAGACGATCACGTCCGCACCCGCCGCCACGCTGGCCGTGGCCACCTCCAGCCGCGGGTCGGCCGCATAGGCGAGCGCGCGCGCCAGCGTGGCCTGCGTGCCGACCTGGTCGCCGCGCGCGGCCAGCAGCAGCAGCTCGCATTCCGGCGCCGAGCCGCAGCCGGCGCGGCCGTTGTTGTGGCGCGCGCCGACCATGCCGGCGCAGAAGGTGCCGTGGTCGTTGCCCGGATAGCCGGTCAGCGTCTGGCGGAAGGTTCCCGCGGCGTCGAAGAAGCCCGATTCGGCGGCAATGGCCGCGGCCAGGTCCGGGTGGGTCACGTCGAAGCCGTTGTCGATGACCGCCACGCGCACGCCGCGGCCGAGCGTGAAGTCCCAGGCACGCTCGGCAGCGACGTCGGCACCGGCCACGCCGCCGCTGCCGCCGGTGTTGTTCAGGTGCCAGAGCTGGTTGTAGCCGGGGTCGGTGGGGCGCAGGCGCTGACCGATGAACTCGATGAACTCCGGTTCGGCCGCCAGCGCGGTGCGGCTCTCCTGCAGCTCGTTGGCCACGGACAGCGTATCGACGCCCACCGGCACGCGCACCTGGAACTGGTTGGGCGCGAAGCCGAGCTTGCGCACGACCTCGAGCTTGCGGCGCTTCAGCAGGCGCAGCGCCGCCGCCTCCGACAGCTCGGCCGGCAACTGCACGATCAAGCCGCGGTTGTCGATCAGCAGGTGGCCGTCGCGCTGCTGATACACCTGCCCCGCATCGATGGCCGGCTGCGGCCCGGAACGCGCCGCACGCGCGGTGGTCGTCAGGTCGGCCGACGGCTGCACGAGCGACCAGCCCGCCGCCGACAACGCGGCCAGTTCCTCGTCGGGAACCGGCTGGGCGAACAGCGCCGCCCGGGCGGGATCGACCGCGCCGCCGATCGCGTCGCGGGCCACGCCGGCGCGGGCCGCCGATTCGACGCGCACGCCGACGACCCCCTGCACCTCGTCCACCGGCACCTTCTGCCCGCGCCTGTAGAAGTACTTCGCCATGTGCCGCTCCTCGGTGAATCACCGCCGATCGAGGCACCACACTATGCCTGCCGGCAGGCTGCGTACACCCCTATCGCGTCACTGTCCTGCCCTGGTGCGCCGTCTGCATCCTCACGCCGAAGGACACCGCCGGTGCCTTGCGCTGCCCATTGCGTTTGACTTCATCCTCCTGACCTGTGACGTACCCACTCACCACCGCCTCGTACAGACCAACGGTCGACGCGACGTCGTCGCGCGCCCAGGAGTTCTCTGCGCCGAGACTCCTCGTCATCTCCGAGAACGTGCATCCGCGCCGATCGCGCCCTTCCCGTTCATGCATCCCGCCACCACGTCGCTTACCGAGCACGTGGGTGGGATGCTGATGCAGGAGTACGCACGGTCTGGCGTCAAGTGCCCCCAGGGTTCGCCCATTCCTCTGGTTGCGGCTCGTGCTGCGTCCTGTCGACGTCCCTGCGCGCAATGCCGAGGACGGACATCCTTTGCCCTTTGGATATGAACTCCACGTGGTGGCTGCTGCCTCACCGTGGTTGAGCCAGGCCCTGATACTCTCCCAGCCGGAAGTTCCCTTCCTTGGTCAGATGCGGCGCTTCCACGACCACACCACACGATCGAACCTGACCGCTTGCCGCAGCAGGGCTCGGGGGTTGCTGTGCGGGTCGAACCAGGCAAGCCCTGCCTTTCCCATCGACAGCCAAAAAGACCAGTTGACGGAGAACGACCATGCTCGCCCAGTTGAGAGATCTTGTCACTGTTGGATCCATAGTGACTTTACTGGTCTCACTTGTCGCAGCGTTCTTTCGCACCAGGGCCTTTGTCGACTGGTTGAATCGGCACATCCTGGACGGAACACCCCGAGCAATCCGAAAGGAGGAACTGGATCTGATCAATGAACATCTGCAGAGAGAAGAGATCAGGATCAGCAGGGTACTTGATGCCCTCCCCGAACTTGTCTTTCTGCCCTACACGGACTGCCCCGCGATCGCGAGCAATATCGACTCGCGAAAGGCCGAGCAGTATCACGAGGAACAACTCTCGAGCGGTCGCGTGGATGATCCGCATGCATTTGTCTATCAAAACAATGACCACGAGTTCCTGCAACCCGGCAAGGGACAAAGCCTGCAAGCGTATGCAATCGGGCGATACAGCCAACTGAGATCGCTGCCGGCTGAACAGAAGCACCGCCTGTTGGTGCTGGGAGCCAACAATCTGGTCATTCGACCGGCCACGAATGAATTCATACTGCATCGCCGGGGCGATGTCGCAGAAACCCAGTCGAACAAGTTGCACGGCTTTGGCGGCGGCTACATGCCGTACTGGGAGAACGGGAAGAAGTCAATCGCCGTTCGTCGCGACGACTGCAAGAGCCTGCGATTCACCGCGATGAGAGAGTTGCACGAGGAAAGTGGACTTCTGAGTCTCGATCACGTCCCCGGGTTCATCTGCGCCATCGAGGAGCGGCACCGACGCGACCCGAGCGGTAAATTCGGGTACCTCACCTTCTTCTTCGTGACTCGGATCGAGGAGGGCTACGAGCCTACCTACAAGGGCGACCCGAAGGAAGGCGCCAAGCGGGTCGTCAGAATCACCAAGAAGAATCTGCGAGCGATGATCGGTCACGGCAAAGTCGACAACTTCGAGGTGCACCCCCAATTGCGCGCGGAACTGCTGGTGTGGATATTGGCAGGCTGTCCGGGTCTTCACTTCTTGCGTCGCTGGTGGCTGTCGAACATCCTCTCTCGGCGAGCGCTGAAGAAGTCCTTGACGTAGCCGGCGCAGAGCATTGAACGGCTCGGCCAGCGTGACGCGAGCGCCCGGCAGGCCTGGTTTGCTGGAGGCACGTCTTCCTGCGAATCCTGGGCACGACAAGCGCACAGTGGTGCCGGCCTGCGGCCGATGTGCGCTCCCGCACGGGCGACTTGGGCCGCCCGGCGCTCGGTGTCATGATTCGCCCCGCACCCGCCCGGCCGCCCGGCCGCGGCCCCTGCCCACCCGTTGGAACGCACGATGAACCCTTTGCTCGCCGCCCATCGGCACACCTGGGACAACCGGACCGAGATCGAGGCCAGCACGTTGTGCGGCTGCTGCTCGTGCATGGAAGTCTTCCCGGCGGAGGAGATCGTCGCGTGGACCGGGCTGGACACGAGCAGCTTCGACCACCTGGACACGGCCAGCGGGGCGACCGCGCTGTGCCCGCGCTGCGGCAGCGAAGCGCTCATCGGCGACAAGGCCGGCTTCAGCCTCTCGCCCGACTTCCTGGGCCGGATGAACCAGGCCTGGTTCCAGAAGACCATCATCCGCAAGCCGGTCGCGAAGAAGCCGTGAGCCGCGCGTCCGCAAGCATGATGTCGCGGGTCGCGCGCGGCCTGGCCGCACTGGGGTGCGCTGCTGCCGGCCTCGCCGTGGCGCAGGGCACCAGCACCTGCTACGTGCGGCCGCCGGCCGACGCGGCCTCGGCGCCGGCCGCCGCCGCGCCCGACCATGTCGGCATCCGCCGCAAGTCGGACAAGCTGTTCGAGCTGGACATCTCCGTGGCCGGAGCGGCCGATGCCCAATGTTCCGTGGCCGGCGTGGCCAAGCTGCAGGGCGAACCCGGCGCCGAGGTGCTGGGCCTGGTCGTGCGGCCCGACCCGACGCGCAAGTCCGGCCGCACCGGCACGCTCTGCCAGGTGTTCGTGCGCCTGTCGCCGGCCGGCGTCGAACTCGCGACGACGCCGGCCGCCTGCCAGGCCCAGTCGCTGTGCGAGGGCAAGGTCGAACTCAACGGGCAGCGCTTCGAGCACGCGACGCGGCTGCCGCCGGGCACCAGGGGCCCGTGCTTCGAGAAGCGCGCGCCCTAGCCGGCACGCGAGCCCATGCCGGCCGTCCTGTACGACGCCTCCGTCGCCGTTTTCCAGCGCTACCTCGTGCAGCTGGGTGGATTGCTCGACGCCGCGGAACGGTTCGCGCAGGCCCGGGGCCGACCGCTCGACGATTTGCTCGCGGCACGGCTTGCGCCGGACATGCTCCCGCTGGAGACGCAGATCGTCATCGCCGCCAACTTCACGCTGCGCGCGGCCTTCCCGCTTGCCGGTGAGCCGGTGCCGCCGTTCGGCGAGTTCGCGCCCGGCACCGCGGGGCTGCGGGCGTGGCTCGAGCGCTGCCTGGCGCTGTTGCGGTCGCTGCCGCCGCAGCGCTTCGCCGACACCGAATCGCGTGTGCTCGAAAGCCAGGCCGGCGACGCCCAGGTGCGGCTGCCGGCGCGGCAGTTCCTGTTCCAGTACGCCTTGCCGAACTTCTTCTTCCACCTCGGCATCGCCTACGCCATCCTGCGCAGCCAGGGCGTGCCGCTGGGCAAGGCGCAGTTCGACGGCTTTCACGCCTATCCGGCGCCACCGTGACGCGCGGCGCCTGATCCGCGTCACAACCGTATCGGTGCGTGTCAGGCGCAGGAACCAAAATCGAAGCCCCCGATCGATTCCCCATCATGAAGACGAAGACGCATCGACCGCCCTGCCTCCTGCTCGCCGCGCTGCTGTGCGCGCCGGGCGCGTTTGCCCAGGCCGCCGCGCCGGCGTCGGCGCCCGCCGTCGTCGAGCGTGCCGAGCAGGCCGTCTCGCGCGGCGCCCAGGCGGCCGCGCGCGGCGTCGAAGCCGGTGCCCGCGCAGCAGCCCGGGCCATCGAGCACGGCGCGAGCGTGGCCGCGAGCGGCGTGGAGCGCGGCGTGAAGGCCGCCGCCGGCGTGGCCAGCAGCGTCGCCGGCAAGGTGAAGGGCAGCACGGCGTCCGCGCCCAAGCCCTGAACGGCACTGGCCCCCACCGTGCACGCCCTCGAGACCAGGATCCCGGCCCCGGTCGTTGCGCTGGCCGCCGGCGCGGCGATGAAGCTCTACACCCGAGGCGCCGGCGTGCGCATCGATCCGAGCATGTTGCGCATGCACGTCGGCGTGGGGCTCTCGCAGCTCAGCGCCGTGATCGCGATCGCCGCACTGGCCGAGCTCTGGTGGGCGCGCACGACGATCAATCCGCTGGATCCGTCACGCGCCTCGCGGCTCGTCACCGGCGGCATGTTCCGCTGGTCGCGCAACCCGATGTACCTGAGCCTGCTGCTGCTCCTGGTGGCCTACGCGATCCGGCTCGACTCCTGGCTGGTGTGGCTGGGCCCGGCGCTGTTCGTCGCCTACGTCACGCGCTTCCAGATCCTGCCCGAGGAGCGGGTGCTGTCGGCCAAGTTCGGCAACGCCTACCACGACTACCTCAAGCGCACCCGGCGCTGGCTGTGAGACCGCGCCGACGCCGCGCGTCGTTAGACTCTGCGGCCATGGTCCGACCCGCGCTCGCGCCCCTCCTGTTCGCCCTCGCCGGCCCGGCGAGCCACGCCGGCAGCAACTGCGACACGCTGCGCGACCAGATCGAGGCCAAGGTGCGTGCCTCCGGCGTCTCGAACTTCACGCTGCAGGTGGTGGATGTGCAGGCCAAGGTGGTCGGCAAGGTGGTCGGCAGCTGCGAGCTCGGCACGCGCAAGATCATCTACAACCAGGGCCCGGCCGCGGCAGCGTCGAGCGACCCACCCAAGGCCGCGCGAATCCTCACCGAATGCCGCGACGGCACCGTGACCTACGGCGACTGCAAGCCCTGACACGGTGGGTCGGCGTGCCGCACCGCGCCGGCAGAATGGGCGTTCCCCGGCCTCCATCCGATCCCGATGAGCTTGTTGCGAACCTTCGCCGTGCTGGCGCCGCTGGCCGGCGCCGCCGCCTGCACCACCGCCCCGCCCGCCGCCCAGCCCTCGACCGACGCCCGGCTGACCCAGGCCGCAGTCACGCCGCTCGGTGACCTGAACCTCGTCAAGGCCGCGATCCCGCCGGTGCTCGAGGCGGCGCTCAAGGCACCCTACGCGGCGCCTGCAGACACCTCCTGTGCGGCGCTGACCGCCGACGTGCAGGCACTGGACGCGGTGCTCGGCGCCGACCTGGACACGCCCGCGACCGCGGCCAACCCGAGCCTGATCGAGCGCGGCAGCGGCGCCGCCGGCGACGCGGTGGTCGGCGCGGTGCGCAACACGACCGAAGGCGTGATCCCGTTCCGTGGCTGGGTGCGCAAGCTCACCGGCGCCGAACGCTATGCCCGCGAGGTCGCGGCCGCCATCGCCGCGGGCACCGTCCGGCGCGCCTACCTCAAGGGCCTCGGGCAGGCGGCCTGCTGCGCCGCGCCGGCATCGCCGGCTGCGCCCAAGCGCTGACGCTGCGCCATGCAGATCCGCCTGGAATCCGCGGATCAGCCCGAGGTGCTCGCGCTGATCGACGAGCTCGACGCCTACCAGAAGCCGCTGTACCCGGCCGAGAGCCACCATGGCATCGACATCGCGGCGCTGTCACGGCCCGAGGTGCTGTTCGCGGTGGCACGCGACGCCGGCGGCCGGGCAATCGGTTGCGGCGCGATCGTGCTCGAGGCCGAGCGCGGCGAACTCAAGCGCATGTACACCCGGCCCGGCCAGCGCGGCCAGGGGATCGCGAGCGCACTGCTGCAGCGGCTCGAGGCCGAGGCGCTGGCGCGCGGCTGCCGGCAGTTCGTGCTCGAGACCGGCTACCTGCAGGCCGCGGCGATCGCGCTCTACGAACGCTTCGGCTATCGGCGCTGCGGCCCGTTCGGCGACTACGTCGACGATCCGAACAGCGTGTTCATGCACAAACCCGTCGCGCCTGTAAGCTCCACGCCATGGCCAGAACCGCCGTCGTCTCCGCCGTGATCGCCGCGGCGCTCACCGCCGCCGCCTTCGTGCTGAACCCGTCGCCCGAACGCCACCGCGAGAAGATCAAGCAGGCCGTGGCCGAGCGCAGCCCGCTGGCCGGCGCGCTCGGGCTGGGCGCGCTGACGGCCTTCACGTCGACCTACCATCCGCTGGGGGTGGCCTCCTACACCACGGTGAACAGCCGCACAGTGTCGGTCGGTGCCTTCGGCGTGGTGCTGGTGCTGCAGCCCGAATCGGACAAGTAGCGGCATGCGGCGCGGCACCTGGCTGGCCCTCGGTGCCGCGAGCACGGTGCTGCTGCTGCTCGTCTCCGGCTGGGCGCCGTACGACCGCGCCACCTGGCTGATGGAGGTGCTGCCGGTGATGATCGTGCTGCCGGTCCTCGCGCTGAGCCGGCGCCGCTTCCCGTTGACGCCGCTGCTGTACGGCTGCATCTTCGTTCACGCGCTGGTGCTGATGATGGGCGGCGCCTACACCTATGCACGCGTGCCGCTGGGCTTCGAGCTGCAGGAGCTGCTGCACCTGGCGCGCAACCCCTACGACAAGATCGGCCATTTCTTCCAGGGCTTCGTGCCGGCACTGGCCGCGCGCGAGATCCTGATCCGCGGCGAGCATGTGCGCGGAGCGCGCATGCTCGGCTTCCTGGTCGTCTGCGTCGTGCTGGCGATCAGCGCGGTCTACGAGCTGATCGAGTGGGCGGCCGCGCTCGCGCTCGGCCAGGGCGCCGACGAGTTCCTCGGCACGCAGGGTGACCCGTGGGACACGCAGTCGGACATGTTCCTTGCCCTGATCGGCGCCTGCACCGCGCTGCTCGCGCTGGGGCGCCTCCACGACCGTCAGCTGGCCCGGTTCCGCGCCCCTGGCGCCTGAAGCCGTGAGAGAACCCGCCGGCCGCGCAACCCCCATGAACGACACCGAACACCAGACGCTGCGCGACCTGCTGCGGCAGCAGAGCGTGGCGGCGCTGGCCACGCTGCATCAGGGCGAGCCGGCGGTCTCGATGGTGCCGTTTGCGCAGTTGCCCGCGGGCGGCGCCTTCGTGATCCACGTGAGCCGGCTGGCCACCCACACCGGCGACATGCTGGCGCATCCCGGCGTGGCCCTGCTGGTGACCGCTGCGCCGGACGCCGCGCCGACGCCGCTGGCCCTGCCGCGTGCCAGCATCCAGGGCCGCGCACGCCCCTGCGCGCCCGACTCCGACGAACATGCACTCGCCCGCGCGGCCTACCTGGCCAAGCTGCCGGACGCGCTGGAACTGTTCTCGTTCGGCGACTTCTCGCTGTTCGTCATCGAGCCCGAGTCGCTGCGCTTCGTGGCCGGCTTCGGGCGCGCGATGTCGTTCACCGGCGAGCGCCTGCGCGTGGCATTGGGTCAGGAGCCTGCACCGCCACCCTAGGACGGCAGCTTCGCCGCCACGCACTGGATGGCCGACAGGGCCCCACCCTGCTGGACGGTCTGGCAGGCGACTGCCTGGCGCGACGACGGCTCGTGGAACCAGACCGTGCTGGTCGAGCCGCTGGAGGAGGTGCCGATCGGCACGAAGCTCGGCGTGGCCTGGACCTGCGAGCGCGCCGACGAGGCGAGCGCGAACACGAGCAGGGCCGCGACGGCGGCGGCGGTGGCGAGGGCGGTCTGGCGTGCGGTCATGTCGGTCTCCGGTGGGGGGGATGCGCCGCAGCTTACGGCCGGCGGCCGCGGCTGCGCCACAATGCCTCGAACCCGGACCCCAGGAGAATCCCATGCGCAACACGCTCGCAGGCGCCGACGACAAGTCCGCCAAGGCCGACAAGGCCGACCGGCTGGAGGAACAGCTGGCCTTCAAGTCGCGCTACGTGCTCGTCTTCGGAGAGATCACCGACACGCTGGCGCACGCCACCTGCCGCCGCCTGCTGGCGCTGGCGGCCGACTCGGACGCGCCGATCACGATGCTCATCTCCTCGCCGGGCGGCCATGTGGAATCCGGCGATGCCATCCACGACATGATCCGCTTCGTGCGCGCGCCCGTCACCACGGTCGGCTCGGGCTGGGTGGCCAGCGCCGGGGCGCATATCTTCCTCGCGCCGCCGAAGGAGCGCCGGCTGTGCCTGCCCAACACCCGCTTCATGATCCACCAGCCCGCCGGCGGGGCCGGCGGCCAGGCCACCGACATCGCCATCCAGGCCAAGGAGATCCTGCGCACGCGCGAGCGCATCGCGCGCGTGGTGTCGGTGCAGACCGGCAAGCCCTACGATACCGTGGTGTCGGACATGGAGCGCGACTTCTGGATGAGCGCCGAGGAGGCCATCGGCTACGGCATCGTCTCGCGCATCGTCGAGCGCCAGGCCGACCTCGCCTGAGCGCCGCAGGCCGCCTCAGCGGCGCGGCGCGCGGCGCCGCGGCGGGGCGGCCGCGTCGGTGGGCCAGCC
>QJOU01000177.1 GCA_003265685.1 Piscinibacter caeni
CCGCGAGCCGACGTGCCGTCTCGTCCAGCGGCGGCGGCTCGGCGCCGGCCCAGGCCTCGAGCACGGCGCGCAGCCGCTGCCAGGTGTGGGCCATCGCGGCGTGGTCGGCGCGCAGGCGCGCGACGTCCTCGGCGAGTGCGGCATCGCCCGTGGCCAGCAGGCGCGGGAAGACATGCCGCTCCTCGTCCTCGTGGTGGTGCGGCGCGGCGAGGTCGAAGTAGCGCAGCACGTCGCGCGCGGCGGCACGGCTCTGTTCGTCGTGGCCGCGCACATCGATGTGATCGACCAGCCGCGCCAGCAGCGCCAGGCTGCGCCGCACGCGATCGTGGCAGGCCCCGAGCATCTCGAAGGGTGCGTCGAAGCCCACGGCCGGCGAATCGAAGCCGGGCACGGCGCGGGAGGAGCGTTCTGCGGCTGCCGTCATCCAAGGGGGCGGCCGGTCCCGGTATTGCATCGGGCTACCCGGCCTCATCAGGTGGGGGGACACGACGCCACCCGCCAATGTGTCCGAGCGCTATTGTCGGATATCGAACATCACCGGAGGAGAACCCATGGCAATGCGCAAGGTCATCCACAGGGACACAGGCACATTCGACCTGATCGAAGGCGGCAGCGGCAATGACTCCCTGCCAGGCACGGCAGGGGACGACGAGATCTCGGGAGGCGCCGGCAACGACACTCTCGACGGCGGTGCCGGAGTCGACGCCGCCGTCTACCGCTTCGACGACCTGGCGCTTTCGGCTGGCGTGTCCTTCGACGCCTCGACGCTGTCGTCGGGCGTGACCACGACGCTGGGCGACGGGCGCGGCGGCACCGACACGCTGATCAGCATCGAGTACGTCGTACTGCGCGGCAGCGGCTTCGGCGACACCCTGACCGGCAGCACTGGCGGCGACCAGCTCGTCGGAGGGTTCGGCAACGACAGCATGTTCGGCCACGCCGGCGTCGACCTGCTGCAGGGCAACGAAGGCGACGACTCGCTGTTCGGCGGCGGCGGCGGCGACCAGCTGTTCGGCGACGCGGGCAACGACCAGCTGCGCGGCGATCCGGGCAGCGACTTCATCGTGGGAGGTGCCGGCAACGACTACATCACCGGCGGGGACGGCAACGACACGATCGACGGCGGCGACGGCGCCGAGGACTGGGCCGACTACCTCTACACCACCCAGAGCACCGGCATCGTGGCCATCCTCGCGACCGGCGTGGTCACGGGCGGCGGGGGCACGGACCTGCTGCGCGGCATCGAGAACGTGAATGGCACCGACCTGGCCGACCGCATCGTCGGCGACTCGGGCTTCAACATGATCTTCGGCAACGGCGGCAACGACACCATCGAGAGCGGCAACGGCAATGACCGCTGGCTGTACGGCGGCGACGGCAACGACTCGATGATCGGCGGCGCAGGCAATCAGGCCTTCGGCGGCGGCACCGGCAACGACCTCATCCGCGGCGGCAACGGCGGCGACTACATGCGCGGCGAGGCCGGCAACGACACGCTCGACGGCGGCGGCAACACCACCGACAGTTACTTCCGCGACCTGGCCGGCTACAACGACTACACCGCCGCCGGGCCGGTGCTGGTCGACCTGGCGCTGGGCACGGCGGTGATGGGCAGCGAAACCGACACGCTGCTGAACATGCAGGGCGCGATCGGCACCGACGTGTTCTCGGACACGCTGCGCGGCGGTGCCGCCGGCGAATACTTCGCCGGCCGCGGCGGCGACGACCTGCTCGAAGGCCGCGGCGGCGACGACATCCTCGAAGGCCAAGCCGGCAACGACACGCTGAACGGCGGCGCGCACGGCAGCGACGGCGACTACGCCGACTACACCAACTCGAGCGACGCCGTCACCGCCAGCCTGCTCACCGGCCAGGGCGGCAGCGCAGCCAACGGCACCGATGTCTTCATCGGCCTCGAGAACCTGATCGGCGGCGCTTACGGCGACCGGCTGACCGGCAACAACGCCGCCAACATCATGATCGGCAACGGCGGCAACGACACACTGACCGGCAATGGCGGCAACGACGTGATCGGCGGCCAGGCGGGCAACGACCTGATCGACGGCGGCGCCGGCAACGATACGGCGTTCTACTGGACCGTCCCGGCCGAGGCGGGCTTCCTGTTCGTGCTGGGCGCGGGCGGCTACGCCACCGACGGCCTGCAGACCGACACGCTGGTCAGCGTCGAGAACATCAATGCCAGCCTGGGCAACGACACGGTGATCGGCGACGGCAGCGCCAACTGGCTCAACGGCCAGGCAGGCGACGACTGGCTCGAGGGCGCGGGCGGTGCCGACACGATGCTCGGCGGCGACGGCAACGACACCTATGTCGTCACCTCCAGCGCCGACAGCCTGACCGAGACCGGCACCGTGGGCAGCCAGGCCGACACCGTGCGCAGCGCCGTGACCTGGACTCTGGGCGCCAACCTGGAGCGCCTGGTGCTGACCGGCAGCGGTGCGATCAATGGCACCGGCAATGGCCTGGCCAACCTGCTGTCCGGCAATGGAGCGGGCAACTTGCTGAACGGCGGGGCCGGCAACGACACGCTGGTCGGCGGTCTGGGCAACGACACCTACGTCGTCAACGTCGCCGGCGACCGCATCGTCGAGGGCGGCCCGGGCGACACCGACACGGTGCAGAGCAGCGTCACCTGGACGCTGGGATTGCAGTTGGAGAACCTGACACTGCTCGGCAGCACGGCGATCAACGGCTCCGGCAACACGTCAAACAACGTGCTGACCGGAAACACCGGCGCGAACACGCTCAACGGCGCTGCCGGCAACGACACGCTGGACGGCAAGGCCGGCCTCGACACGCTGACCGGCGGCGCCGGGCTGGACACCTTCCGCTTCAGCACCGCGCCGGCCGCAGCCAACGCCGACCGGCTGTCGGACTTCGTCAGCGCCGACGACCGCATCGTGCTCGACGACGCGGTGTTCGCCGGCATCGGCCCGGTTGGTTCGCTGGCCGCCGCGGCCTACCGCGCCGGCGCCGCAGCGGCCGACGCGAGCGACCGCGTGGTCTACAACGCGGCCACCGGCCAACTGTTCTACGACGCCGACGGCAACGGCGCCGGCACGGCGGTGCTGTTCGCCACCGTCGCGGCCAACACCGCGATCACGCTGGGGGACTTCTTCGTCGGCTGACCCAAAGAAAAAGGGCGGCCAAGGCCGCCCTCTGCGAACCGCCTCCCGGCACTAGGCCGGAACGGCGTCGGCGCGGAACTGCGCCTTGCGGCGGCGCGCCTGCCAGCCGACGAGGCCCAGGCCCAGCGCCATCATGGCGAGGGCTTCGGGCTCGGGGGCGGGGCTGGCCACGGCCGCGGTGCGCACGGTCGCCTCGTAACCCACACTGCCGGGCCACGAGGTCGACCATCCGGACACCGTGCCCTGCACCCCGAGGCGATAGACGCCCGCGGCCAGGGTGCCGAACGTCAGCGTCGACGGCGAGGTGTCCACCAGCACGGAGCCGGTGTTGGTGTTGGTCAAGGTCACCTGGGTCAGGCTGATGTTCGTCGTCCACGACCAATCCCAGGTGGTCGTCCAGCCGGTCTGGCTGGCTTGCGAATCCACCGAGAAGTAGTACGAGTCGTTGAACTTGCCCGACGACCAGAACGTATTGCAGAACGTCACCTGCCCGGGAGGACCGAGGTCCCACACGGTCGACGACGGCTGCGAACACACGCTGGCCATCGCCGGCCCGGTGGCTGCAAACGCCAGCGCAGCCGCCAGCGGTTTGAGCTTCATTGTTGCTCCCTTCTCTGAATGGGCAAGATCGCCCGGCGGATGGTGCCACCGCGGGGGCGCCCTGTCGCCATGGCGCCCCACGAACCGGGGGGAGGGGAGACACGGGCCTGCCCGGGGCGCGGGCCACGGCCCTCGCCCGCGGACAGGATC
The DNA here is from genome assembly GCA_003265685.1 of Piscinibacter caeni. Classification (GTDB taxonomy): domain Bacteria; phylum Pseudomonadota; class Gammaproteobacteria; order Burkholderiales; family Burkholderiaceae_C; genus Piscinibacter; species Piscinibacter caeni. The sequence continues at coordinate 3,900 of QJOU01000177.1, forward strand.
GCCCGTTCAGCCGCAGGTGCCCACATATCCGCAGGCGGTGCAGAAATCGCAGCCGTCCTTGTGGATCATCGTCGGGTTGCCGCATTCCGGGCACACCGCGCCGGCCTGCAGCACCGGCGCCGCGCTGCCGCCCTTGGGCGTCTCGAGCACGCCCATCTCGCGCAGCGGGAAGCCGCGCTCGTCGAGCACGCCGAGCATGGCGTAGCGGTGGATGATCAGCCGCGCCAGGTAGGCCACAGTCGACGGCCAGGTCTGCTGGCGCCGTTCGCCGTGGGGCAGCCCGGGCACGAAGGCCATGAAGTGGCCCAGCGGCTCGGCGTAGTTCAGCAGCTTGCGCAGCTTCATGCCGATCCAGGCCGGGTCGATGACACGCATGTCCAGCGACAGCAGGCGCGCCAGGCCGTCGAGCGCGCGCGGGTAGTTGCCACTGAAGCCGACCGCGCAGGGCCGCGTCACGGTGCTGCCGTCGGGCGCGGGCAGCGTGACCTCCTTGAGCGTCAGGGTGAACGATTCCCCGGTGGCCGGGTTGTCGACGTCCACCGCCCACGCCAGCGTGCCCGAGGGGCCGGTGCGCGGCTCGTCGCGGCTGAACATGGCGTCGATCACCGGCGTGGCGACCTTCTGGCCGAGGCGCGGCAAGGCCTTCAGCTGCTCGCAGCGCCAGCGCACCACCGCCGCGGTGGCCGCGACGACGCCCGGGAACAGCCGCTTCTCGCCATGCGGCGGGAAGGGCATCTCGAACGGCCGCTCCTCGGCCACCGTGGCCAGGGCGTCGAGCTTGAGCTGCAGCCAGGCCGGGTCGTTGGCGCGCAGGTCCATCGACAGTGTCTTGGCCAGCGCACCGAGGCCGCGCGGCTGCTCGGCCCCGTTGACCCAGACCTCGAACACCTGCGGCGCGCCGCCGCCCTCGGCCGCCAGTTCGCCGACGAACAGGGCGAAGCTGCCGAAGGGGTGCTCGATCATGAAGGTCCAGGCCGGGTTGCCGGCCGGCAGCTCGGGCCGCCCCGGCCAGCGCAGCGAGGCCAGCACCGGCGCGGGCAGGCGGTCGAGCGCGAGGCGGCGGTTCTTGTCGTCGATCTGCAGCGGCGCCGCGGCCGGCGTGGTGGACAGCACCGAGCCGAGCACCGCGTTGGGCCGGTAGGTGGCCAGGCCCTTCAGGCCCGACTGCCAAGCCTCGAGGTAGAGGTGCTGGAAGTCCTCGTACGGGTAGTCGGCCGGCACGTTGACGGTCTTGCTGATCGCGGTGTCTATGCAGGGGGCGACCGCCGCGACCATCGCCTGGTGCGCACTCGCGCTCATCTCGAGCGCGGTCACGAAGGCGTTCGTCAGCGGTGCGTCGGCGCCCTTCAGGTGCCGGTACAGGCGCCAGGCATGGTCCTCGACCGCGTATTCCTTGAAGCTGCCATCGGGCATGCGCTTCTTGCGCACGTAACTCCAGCTGAACGGCGGCTCGATGCCGTTGCTGGCGTTGTCGGCGAAGGCCAGGCTGATGGTGCCGGTCGGGGCGATCGACAGCAGGTGCGAGTTGCGCAGGCCCTGGGCGCGGATCTTCTCGCGCAGCGGCGCGGGCAGGCGCGACGCGAAGCTGCCGCCGGCGAGGTACAGGTCGGCATTGAAGAGCGGGAAGGCGCCGCGCTCCCTGGCGAGATCGCTCGAGGCCTCGTAGGCGGCGTCGCGCAGCGTCTCGGCGATGCGGCGCGCCATCGCGCGCGCCTCGGGTGTGTCGTAGCGCAGACCGAGCATCACCAGCGCGTCGCCCAGGCCGGTGAAGCCCAGGCCGATGCGGCGCTTGTTGCGCGCCTCCTGCAGCTGCTGCGGCAGCGGCCAGACGGTCACGTCCAGCACGTTGTCGAGCATGCGCACGGCCACCTTCGCGACCCGGGCGAAGCCGGCCTCGTCGAACGCCGCGTTCGGCTCGAACGGGTCGCGCACGAAACGCGTCAGGTCGATCGAGCCGAGGCAGCAGCAGCCGTACGAGGGCAGCGGCTGCTCGCCGCACGGATTCGTGCTGGCGATGGTCTCGCAATAGGCGAGGTTGTTGTCGCGGTTGATCTGGTCGAGGAACAGCACGCCGGGCTCGGCGTGGTCGTAGGTGGACCGCATGATCTGGTCCCACAGCTCGCGCGCGCGCAGCCTGCGGTACACCCAAAGCCCGGGGCCTGATTTGTCGCTGCGCTGGTACGCGCCGGCCGCCTTCTGCGCCGGGCCGGGCTCGGCCTTGTGCACCAGCTCGATCTCGCCATCGGCCTGCACGGCCTCCATGAAGGCATCGGTCACGCCCACGGAGAGGTTGAAGTTCTTCAGGTCCCCGTCGTCCTTGGCGTGGATGAACTCCTCGATGTCGGGGTGGTCGCAGCGCAGCACGCCCATCTGCGCGCCGCGCCGCGCACCGGCGCTTTCGACGGTCTCGCAGGAACGATCGAACACCCGCATGTAACTCACCGGCCCGGAGGCGTTGCTGCGCGTGCTGCCCACCCAGGCGCCGCGCGGGCGGATGCGGGAGAAGTCGTAGCCCACGCCGCCGCCGCGGCGCATGGTCTCGGCGGCCTCGGTGAGCGCGGTGTAGATGCCGGGGTGGCCCTCGTCGTCCTGCGCGATCGAGTCGCCCACCGGCTGCACGAAGCAGTTGATCAGCGTGGCCGACAGGTCCGTGCCGGCCGCCGACTGGATGCGCCCGGCCGGCACGAAACCCTGCGCGAGCGCCTGCGCGAAACGCTCCTCCCAGGCTTTGCGCTGCTCGGCCGGCTCGACCTGCGCCAGCGCCCGCGCCACGCGCGCGTGCACCGCGGCGATGCTGCGCTCGCCGTCCTTGGCGTACTTCTCGAGCAGCACCTCCTCGCTGATGGGCTGGGCGGGCAGGCCGGCCACGGACGTCTTGCGCGCTGGGGTGTCGTGCATCGGGAGGTCTCCTGGTGAGGTGCGGTGCAAGGCCGGCACGGTACGGGCCGGCCCGTGCCGCCTGCTTGACCTGGGGCAGAGCCCACTGCAACACCTGCCATCTTCGCGCGTGCTTGACCTCGTGCAAAGCCCTCCCCGCGGCAGGCCCTTGCAGCAGGCCCCGAGGCGGCTCAGAGCTGCACGTCGGCGTGGCCGATGCCGTCGAACGCGACGTGCACCGCCTCGCCCGCGTTCGCGAACAGCAGCCCGCACCAGGTGCCCGTCGTGACCACGCTGCCCGCCGGCAGCGCGCGGCCGCCGCGCGTGGCGTGGCGCAGCCAGTCGGGCAGCACGAAGGCCGGATCGGCCAGCGAATGCGTGCCGACGAAGCGATGTTCGGCGGCGCCGATTTGCACGCGGCAGGCCTGCACCGCCCAGTCGCGCGGCACGAACGGCTGCCACTCACCCAGCACCAGTGCGCCGTGCGAGGCCAGGTCGGCCAGCCGCGCCAGCGCACTCGCCTCGCGCGCCTCGGTCCAGCGCGAATCGACCACCTCGATCGAGACGCACAGGGCGTCGACCAGCGCGGCTGCGGCGGCCTGGTCGAGCTGCTGCGACTGCTCCGGCGTAACGTCGCAGCCGAGCCGCAGCGCGATCTCGGCCTCGATGCCGCGCCAGTGGAAGGGCCAGGCGCGCGCGTCGTGCCCGCTGGTCCACACGCCCTCGGGTGGCAGCGGGGCATGCGTCAGCGGCTGGCTGCGCGAGGGGCCGCCGGACTTCCAGCAGCGCGCCGGCGCGTCGCCGAACCAGCCGAGCTCGCGCGCCACGCGCTCCTGCACGGCGTACGCCGCCTCGGTGTCGGGCGGCGTGACGGCGGGCACAGTGCGGCCGCTGCGGCGCGCCTGCACGAGGGCGCGGACGGTCTCTTCGATCGAACTCATCCGCGCATCGTAGGCCAGGCTCAGACGGGCAGCTTCCTCTCGTAGTTGATCAGCAGCGTCGAGCAGACGAACAGCCCGGCGCCGGCCGCGGCGAACAGCATCAGCGCGAGGAAGTACGAGCCGGTGGCCTGCACGATCAGGCCGACGACGATCGGCACGCCGATGCCGGCGACGTTGCCGCCCAGGTTCATCGTGCCGCCCAGGAAGCCGACGCGGTCGCGCGTGCCCAGCAGCGAGGGGATGACCCAGAACAGGCCGCACCAGCGCAGGAAGAACAGCGTGACCGACAGCAGCACGACGACCAGCACCGGGTCGGTGATCTGCGAGACGCCGTAGATCGCGGCGGTGGCGATCACCGAGGCGATGCCGAACAGCGTGCGGAACACCGTGTTCTGCGCGCCGCCGCGCGCGCGCCAGGTGTCGGCGATCCAGCCGCCGATCAGCTCGCCGACGAAGCCGCTGAAGAACATGACGAACACCGCGCCGCCCATCTGCTTGATGTCGAAGCCGTGCACCTTCGAGAGGTAGTTCGGCATCCAGGTCAGCAGGCCGTAGAACAGCGCGTTGAAGCACATCCAGCCGAAGAACATGCCCCACACCGAGCGGTAGCGGAAGAAGTCGAGCACGCGGCCGCTCGCACCCACCGGCGCGTCGGCGGCGTCCTGGGCGTGCGCGGCCTCGATGAAGCGCGCCTCGGCGTCGTTGACGTCCGGATGCTGGCGCGGGTGGTTGCGGATGTAGCTCCAGGCGAACAGGCCGGCCGCAACAGTGCCGACGCCGGCGATCACGAAGGCCATGCGCCACGAGCCGAGCAGCGCGATCAGCGCCGAGATCAGGATCGCGCCGAGCGCCGCGCCGAGCGGTGCACCGCCGTCCAGCAGCGTGGCGCCGCGGCCGCGTTCGTTGCGCGTCATCCAGATGCCGTTGAGCTTGCCGCCGGCCGGGTAGATCGGCGCCTCGGCCGCGCCCAGCCCCAGGCGCGTGACCAGCAGGCTGACCCAGCCCGTGCACACCGCCGCGATGGCCTGGAAGAAGCCCCAGCCGAGCGTGGCGCCGGCGATCACCGCGCGCGGGCCGTACTTGTCGGCCAGCATGCCGCCGGGGATCTGCATGAAGGCGTAGGTCCAGAAGAAGGCCGACAGCAGCAGGCCCTGGGTGGCCGGGCCGATGTCGAATTCCTTGGCGATCATCGGCATCGCGACCGACAGCGAGGCGCGGTCGATGTAGTTGATCGCGATGAGGAGCAGCATCATCAGGAAGATCTTCCAGCGCACCTTGGAGGGCGCCGTGGTGCTGCTCGCGGCGGCAGCGTTCAGGGGGAGGGCGGGTTGCATGGGAGAAGGGCTTGTCGTGGGTGTTGTCGTGGGGAGGAAATTCAGCGGGCGCGGCCGAGCAGCGCCTGGATCGCGGGCGAGAGGCCCTTGTTGGGTTTGACCGGCGGCGGCGCGAAGCTGCCCAGGCGCGCCTTGCCGGGCTGCAGTGCGGCCAGCGTCTCGGCGTGTTTCACGGCGCTCGACACGCCGTCGACCGAGGGCACCGGCAGGCGGCCCTTCAGGCTGCGCGCCAGGCCGGCCAGCGGCGCACCGGCCAGCACGATCACGTCGGCGCCGTCCTCGGCGACGCAGCGCTCGGCCAGCGCGACGAGCCGCTCGCCCTGGTCGCCCTGCACGCTACCGATGTCGGCCAGCGGTTCGTCCAGGCCGCGGATGCTGGCCAGACGGCCTTCGAGGCCGTAGGACTGCACCGTCTCGCGGTACCAGGCGCGGATGCGCTGCGAGATCGCGACGATCGAGAAGCGGTTGCCGAGCAGGCAGGCACTCGCGAGCGCCGCCTCGGTCAGGCCCGTCACCGGGCAGGGCAGCGCCTCGCGCAGCCCCGCCAGGCCGGGGTCGCCGAAGGCGGCGACGACCACCGCGTCGAAGCGCGCATGGTGCTCGGCGGCCAGTTGCGCCGCCGCATAGGCCCCGATCAGCGCCTCGAAGCGCGTCTCGATGTAGGCCACGCCGAACGGCGCGGTCAGCACCTCGACCTCGGTGCCCGGCGCGGCACTGCGCTGCGCCTCGGCGCGGATCAGGTCGGAGACGCTGTCCGAGATGTTCGGGTTGATGAGCAGGATCTTCGTCATCTCAGGCATCCAGGTTCTTGTGGGCGGTCTCCGGCGCCTTCAGGACGCAGAAGACGATCAGCGCGAGCGTCGCGGCGAGGTAGATCGACACCGGCAGGCTGGAGCCGAAGGCCGCGACCAGCGGCACCGCGATCAGCGGGGCCGGCGCACCGCCGAAGATGCCGGCGAGCTGGAAGCCGATCGACGAGCCCGTGCAGCGCACCTTGGTCGGGAACATCTCCGGGATGTAGGACGCGAGCGGCGAGAACATCGCGGCGACGATGAACATCGCGACGAACGCGGCCAGCAGGATCAGCGGCGTCGAGCCGGTGTTCACCAGCATGAAGAAGCCGAAGCTCCAGACGATGCCGGCCAGCGCGCCGAACAGCAGCACCGGGCGGCGGCCGACCTTGTCCGACAGGTGACCGAACAGCGGGATGCCGATGATCTGCGCCAGGGCGCCGACCAGCACCGCCTGCAGGCCGATGCTCTTGGGCAGGTGCAGCTGCTGCGGCAGGTAGACGAGCAGGAACAGCGTGAACACGTAGAACGCGATGTCGCTGCCGATGCGGCTGCCGAGCGCCAGGCCGACGGACTTCTTGTGGTGCTTGAGCACCTCCATCAGCGGCGCATGGCCCTGCTTCTCCTGCTGCTCCATCTTGGCGAACAGCGGCGACTCGGTCAGCCCCATGCGGATGTACAGGCCCACCGCGATCAGCAAGGCGCTGGCGAGGAAGGGAATGCGCCAGCCCCACTCGAGGAAGCTCGCGTCGTCGAGGAAGCCGGTGACGCCGGCGAACATGCCGTTGGCCAGCAGCAGGCCGATCGGCGCGGCGATCTGCACCAGGCTGCCGTAGAAGCCGCGCCGCTTGCCCGAGGGGTCGAACTCGTTGACCATCAGCGCGGCCCCGCCCCACTCTCCCCCGAGCGCGAGGCCCTGCAGGATGCGCAGGGCGACGAGCAGCGCCGGCGCGAGCAGGCCGACGCTGGCCGCGGTGGGCAGCAGGCCGATCGCGAAGGTCGACAGGCCCATCATCATCAGCGTGACGACGAGCACCCACTTGCGGCCGAGCTTGTCGCCGAAGTGGCCGAACAGCGCGGCGCCGAACGGCCGCGCGACGAAGGCCACGCCGTAGCTGGCCAGCGAGAGCAGCGTGGCGGTCAGCGGGCTGGCCTGGGTGAAGAAAATCTTCGGGAACACCAGCGCGGCGGCCGAGCCGTAGATGAAGTGGTCGTAGAACTCGAGCGTGGTGCCGGCCAGGCTGGCGCCGGCCACGCGCTTCATCGACGGCGCGGGCGTCGCGCCGGTGCCGGACGCGACGGGCGCGGCGGCAGTCAGGGTGCTCATGGGTTGTCTCCTCGGGGGGTGGTGGCGGCCGGCGGCGTGACCGGGCGCGCGAAGTCGTGGGTCTGGAAGGCCTCGATGCGGCCGGCGAGCGCGAGCACGCGCGCGTCGGCGAACCGCGGGCCGATCACCTGCGCACCGATCGGCAGGCCACGACGGTCCAGGCCGACCGGCACGGAACAGCCGGGCAGGAAGCAGTGGTTGACGAGCGGCGTGAACACCGCGTGGCCTCGTGGGCCGACCGGCACGCCGGCGATCGCGGCGGGTCCGGCCTGGGTGAACGGCCACGCGGTGCAGGGCGTGGTCGGGGTCAGCAGCAGGTCGTGCTGCATGAAGAAGGCGTCGAACGAGCGGTAGAAGGCGTCGCGCGCGAACAGGGCGGCGGCGACCGCGGCGCCGGTGAGCTTCAGCCCGGCCTCGATCTGTGCGGCAATGTCGGGGTCGGCGTCCCATTCGCCGCGCTGCAGCGCCTCGCCGTACAGCGCGGCGAGGCCGGCGAGCTGCAGCGGCATCAGCGCCGATTCGCCGGCGCCAGCCGGCCAGGTGGGGTCGGCCCGTTCGACGTGGAAGCCCTCGCGCTCGAGCGCCCCGGCGGTGGCCTCGAGTGCCGCGGCGACGTCCGGGTCGACCGGCACGTCCAGGCCGAGCGTCGGGCTGAAGGCGATGCGCAGCCTGCGCGGCAGGCGCGCCGGGTCGGCCGCCTCGCGCGACCAGACGGCGGCGGGCAGGCCCTGCGGATCGGCCAGCGAGGGCCGGGCGACCGCGTCGAGCAGCGCGACGACGTCGGCCACGCGGCGCGCCATCTGGCCGACCACCGCGTTGCCGAACACCGGCTCGGTGAAGCCGGTCGGGTGCGGCACCAGGCCGGCGCTCGGCTTCATGCCGACCACGCCGGTGTGCGACGCGGGGCGGCGTGTCGAGCCACCGCCGTCGGTGGTCAGCGCCAGCGGCGCCAGGCCGGCGGCCACTGCCGCGGCCGCGCCGCCGGAGGAGCCGCCGGGCGTCAGCGCCAGGTCGTACGGGTTCCTCGTCGCGCCGAACAGCTTGTTGACGGTAACGCCCTTGCAGGCGAACTCGGAGCAGTTGGTGATGCCGGCGAACACCGCGCCGGCCTCGCGCAGCCGCGCCACCGCGAAGGCATCCTGCGGCGCGACGAAGCCCTCGAAGCGGCGCGAGCCCTGGCTGACGCGCAGGCCGGCCACCCACAGGTTGTCCTTCACCGTGAAGGGCACGCCCAGCAGCGGCGCCGGGTCGCCGGCGCGCAGGCGGCGATCCGCCTCGCGCGCCTGGGCGCGGCCGGTGTCGGGGTCGAAGCGGACCAGCGCGTTCAACGCCGGATTCAGCGCCGCGATGCGCGCGGCCACGGCGTCGAAGGCCTCGACGGCGCTGGTCTCGCCCGAGCGGATCCAGCGCGCGAGCGTCAGCGCGTCGGCGCCGGCGAGTCGGGTGTCGGTACCCATGGTGGTCAGCGCCGCGGCAGCAGCGACGGGGCGTCGCA
>QJOU01000178.1 GCA_003265685.1 Piscinibacter caeni
TTTGGCACCGAAAACAAGGGGACCCCTGGCTCTCACGATCGGTATCACCGGAGCAGGTCGCCCCCAGGAGCCCGTCAGCGACCCGACGCTCTTTCCCGCCATTTCCAGCGTGTTGTGCACGACCTACTGTTTCATCTACATGGTGCAGGGGCTGCGTTGGCGTGACCAGCTGCGTCGCGCCTTGGTCAGAGAGCATGCAGCCGCCGTGGAGGTGGGAGCAATGAAGAGCAGGTTCCTCGCCACGATGAGCCACGAGATCCGAACGCCGCTGAATGGCGTTGTCGGTGCAGCTGAGCTGCTGCAGAAGAATGGCTTGAGCGAACGCGAGAAGGCGCAGATGGTGTCTCTGCTCACCCAGAGCTCCCGGGCTTTGATGGCGCTGATCAACGACATCCTGGACTGGTCGAAGCTCGACGTCGGGAAGGTCATGATCGAGCGGCACCCGATCAACCTGCGCGCCCTGGTCTTCGAGTCCAACGAGCTCTTCGCGGCACAGGCGGCCAACAAGGACATCGAGTTGACCTCGAGCTGCAATCCTGACGTGCCTCGCACGTTGCATGGAGACCCGACGCGGATTCGGCAGATCGTCAACAACCTGGTCAGCAACGCCGTCAAGTTCACCGAGCGCGGCGGTGTGCACATCCACCTGTCAATCGACGGCATCGACCCGAGCGAACGGCATCAGGAAGGCGACCCGCGTACGGTGCGCATCGAGGTGTCCGACACCGGCATCGGCATCTCGCCAGAAAAGCTCGGCAAGCTGTTCAAGGCATTCAGTCAAGGCGATGTCTCGGTGACGCGCAACTTCGGCGGTACCGGGCTGGGCCTCGTGATCAGCCAGGAGCTGGCCAACCTGATGGGCGGCCGCATCGAGGTCTCCAGCACCCCGGGCGTGGGTAGCGTCTTTACCGCCTTGCTGCCGATGATCGCGACGGATCAGGTCGCGTCTACCGGCGTGCCTCGAGCTCGCCCCGACATTATTCTCGCCGCCACCAACGTGGGCTTGCGGCGGCACATCCGGTCGCTTCTCAGCGACTTGCGCATCGACCCAACGACGGTGGGACACATCCCAGACGAGTCGGAACTGTCGGAATGTCGCTTGTTGCTGGTCGACGCGCCCATGTTGGCTGGCATCACCAACCTGTCGGCGTGCCTGGATCGCCATTCCGCAGCCGGCCGTCGAGTCGCAGTCCTCACGCCGCTGAATTGCGACGCCGTCGTTGGCGTTCTTCCCGAAGCAGTTCTCCTGTACAAGCCCGTTCGACTGACCAGCATTCGCGCGTTGGTCGATGCCGTCGACGGCGTCTCCACCAGCACTGGCGAACAACGAACCGGCTCCGATGGAGCGCAATCGACGCCGCCGCTTCGAGGCTTGCGCGTACTGATCGCGGAGGACAACCAGGTCAACCAGGTTGTGTTCCAGGCAATGCTCGCCCAGGCAGAGGCCGACTGCAGCATTGCTCGCAATGGCCAGGAGGCCCTCGACGCGCTGGCGGAGCACAAGTTCGATGTCGTGCTGATGGATGTCCAGATGCCTGTGCTCGACGGGATTTCTGCCGTGCGAGAGTTGCGCGCGCGCGAGTCCTCGAACCCAGGCTCCGGTCGCACGACCGTGGTGGCCATGACCGCCAACACGGAGCCGCAAGACATTGCCCAGTGCCGCAGCGCCGGAATGGACGACTTCCTACCCAAGCCGTTCTCCATCGGCCAGCTGACGTCCGTGCTCGCGCGCCACGCCCATCGCTCGCCCGCTGCCGCTGGCCAGGCGCTGGCCACAGGCGCGGCGGCGTCGACTTTGAAGTGATGAGCTGAGCGTGTTTGCAGCCGGGCAAATGCCCGAGAGGTAGTCAGCCACCGCCTAGTCGTCGTCGCCCGGCCATCGAAGCCGGGTAGCGCGGTTCGCTGGCGGTGTGAGCCATCTCCTCTGGTCAGGTCGATTGGAGACCTGCTTCAACCAAGGAGATGTTCATGAGCACAAACTCGGAATGCGCCTTCATCGAAGTCGCGAAGGGCAAGTGGTACTACTTGCTCGAGGACTACGACGCGCCCAAAAACGCCTGGGACTGGCGCGACCACGCCAGCGCCTACGGCCCCTTTGCAACCGAAGAAGCTGCCGACCAGCACCTGCGCGACAACCACGCCAATCCCGGAGGCTCCTGGTCCAGGCCGCTGCCCGAAGGCGTGGACGCACTCGACATGTCGAAGGACGAAACGCTCGCCAGGCTGATCCAGTCGGCACGCGCGCCGACGGCCAGCCGCCGCCGCTGGTGATGGCTCGCGCTTCGGCGCACTTCGCAACCCCTTCAAGCCGCCCCGGTCACATCGACCTGGGCGGCTTTTTCCGTTCCTGGCGCGACGTGCTGCAGGCGTTGGCCGCAAGCAATGGCGCTCGACGAGCGTTCGGACCATGTTTGCTGCGCAGCAAATAACCCGTGATTCGCTTTCGCCACGGTCCGAGGCGTAGTTGATCGCTAAGCAGCCAATGGAAGGACAGGTCGACGTGTGGCAGCCAAACGACCAGCGGATCGGCAGCAGAGCACCACGCGAACCAGCCCGGCGTTTTCACCCTCTGCTATTTATTGCGCTGAAGTCGTGTCCTGATTACTGGTGTTATGAGGACATCGGTTAAAATCTCCGAACGGGGCATCGCGCTCCACGAGCCTGCCCAACCCCTGGGCTTTCTGAACGGCAACAAGCACTTGGAGAGCGCATGCCCGACGATCTGAACGACTTCCCGCGGCGCGGCATGCTCCGCGATCGCGACCACCAGCGGCTGGACGACCTGCTGACGGCGTTGCTGGCCGACCTGGCCGCCGGCGCCGTCACTGCCGACCAGGTGCGCATCGAACTGGCGCACCTCATCGGCGCGGTCGACATCGGCAATCGCACCGAGGTGGATGCCTCGCTCGACCTGGGGCGCAAGCGCGCCCAGCGTCGCTGAAGGAGCCGGCCGCCATGCCCGCACCAACATCGCGCGTCGAGCTCGAGGAAGCCGGCTTCGAGGCCCTGCAGCGCCTGTACCAGGTCGCCCTCGGCGACGCCGGCCAGTGCCGATTCATCGCGCGCTTCCTGCTCGGCCTGTACAACGGCACCCGCTTCCCGTTCGACCTGACGGACCTGCGCGCGATCGACGAGGCGCTGTTCGAGGACTGCATGACCGTCCTTCGCATGGACGCCCGGCTGTGCCGCCAGGAGATCCACCTGTACTTCACCAACGGCGGCGCCAAGTTCGAGCAGCTGGTCCGCGACTGGAACGTGCGCGACGTGGCCAAGCTGGCCGCCACCGGCGACGGATCGCCGCGGCCGGGCCCGGAGCGCGGCGTGCTGCGACACGAGGACGACGTCAGCGCCAGGCTGGTCAGCTACGGCAACTCGCCCGGCTACCGGGACGCCACGCTGACGCTTGACTGCGAGGCGATCGGCGACAACCGGGATGCCGTCGGGACCGTCCGACTGAGCATCCACCTGCAGCATCCGTCGACCGTCGATGTGCTCCAGCACCTCCAGCACGTGCACGCGTTCGCCTGGCGCGACTGGCCGCGGCGCGCGCCGCTGGACGCCAAGGATGGCGAGCAGCGTCCGGCCTGGCTGGACCGCCCGAGTGCTTCTCTCGCATGAACAACGAACTGGCGCCATCCCAGCCACCCTTTCGGCTGCGCTCACACCCATGGTGCGCCCTGCCCTTCCCTCTCAAACTGCGGGTTAACCCGTAGCGCCTCGGCCGTGCTTGACCCTTCTTCCGAGCCTCCCGGCGACGCCAGCGACGCCCCGGCGAAGCGCAAGCGCGGCCGCCCGGCCGGCGTGAAGATGCGCATCGCCGCCGACCAGCTGCGGCACCACCACTTCAGCTTTGTCCGGGAGATCATCGAGCTGCCCGACCAGCCGCTGAAGAAGCCGTGGGAGCGGTATCTCGCCTTCGAGGGCGGGCCGAGCGATGAGCGGCACTACGCTGCGCGCCTGCGCGAACTCGTCAAGCTGATGCGCTTTGCCGCCACCGAACGCGGCCTGGCCGCGCGGGCCGACGTCGCGCTTGCCGGCGTCATCCCGCCGTCGCCACCGCCCTCCCCTGCCCTGCCGAAGCCGTCGGCGGCGGCACCGGTCCGGACGATCCCCGACCTGGATGAGTGGGTCGGGCAGCGCTGCGAGGCCCTCGGCATCGACGTCGACTTCCAGACACAGGCCGAGTGGCTGGCCGAGTACGAGGAGGAGTTCGGTTTGAACGCGCCGCCGGTACCGATGCCGGCCACCGCCCTGCCCTCGCCATCGCCGGCGCCGGCCTCGAGCGGCCGCGCGCCCTCCCCTGCCCTGCCCAAGCGCCAGGACCGTCTCGCCGCCCTGAACGAGCTCGCGCATGCGCTGGCCAAGCCCCCTGCCCTTTCCGACCCCCTGAGCGCCTGGCTGTCGGAAGACTTGGCGCGCCGTCTCGCCGGCACGGAGGTCGATGGCCGGCGCCTGCCTCTGCTCACGCTGGACAACCTGATCACCTTCGTCAACCTGTACCACTACCGCTGGTGGGAGCACGTGCCGCGGCTTGGTCAGGAGCGCGGTGATCGGCTGACTGCCTGGCTGGCTCCCCTCTCCGACGCCCTGGGCCGACCTCTCAAGGAGGTGGCTCGAAGGCCACAGCACGAGATCCGCCTGGCGCGCGAGCGCGCGCTGCGCGGCAGCAAACGCTACGGCATGGTCCCGCTCGATCAGCTCGCCGTTCCGCCCGACCTCAGCGGGCGCGATGGCACCTTCAGGTTGCCCGGGGTAAACGTCTGGGGCGTGGACACGGACTTGGACGCGATCTTCAACTGGATGGCTCGATACGCGACTTCGCCGCGCACCTCCGCCTCCTACGGGTCGATCGTCGAGCGCTTCTACCTCTGGGCCGTCCTGGTGAAGCGCAAGCCGATGTCTTCGCTCACCGAGGGCGACATGCGGGACTACCGGGACTTCATCACCCGCCCGCCCGCGGACTGGGTCCAGGAGCGCTTCGTCATGCGCGGCGGCCCCGACTGGCGGCCGTTCCGAGGCCCCCTTTCCCCGGCGAGCCGCAAGCGCAACTTCATCGTCATCTCGATGATGCTTAGCGCGATGGTCGAGAAGGCCGGCTACCTCAAGGGCAATGCTGCGGAGGGCGTGCTGCGCAGCCTCACCGTCCGCGGCCCAGCCATCAACATCGACCGCACCTTCACCGACGCTCAATGGGCGTACGTGATGCGCCGGTGGGACGAGGAGTACGCCTCGTGCGGCCCGAGGCACGCCGACGACGAGGAGCAGCCCTTCTGCCCCGACGATGGTCACCCAGACCAGGAGTTCACGCGCGCCGCCCTCCTCCGCCGTACCCGCTTGGTGCTCGAGCTGGGCGCAACGACGGGCCTGCGGCTTTCAGAGTTCCCCACCACGCGCCTCAAGTCGATCGCTCGCCAAGTGGTTGATGGCGAGGAAGTCTGGCTCATGACCGTCCTCGGCAAGGGGAACAAGCTGCGCGAGGTGCTGCTGTTTGACGACGTGCGGGAGATGGTCGAGCAGCACCACCGCGACATGGACATGATGGGCACGGCGTTCGACCCGAGCAATACGCGCAAGTTGCGCACCCTGCACGAGGACGACGCGCTCTCGTCCGAACCAGTGGCACCGCCCGCCGCGGAACCCGACCCCTCAGCTCTTCTCCTGCCCGGTGCGCCCCGGGCCGCGGACGATCCCGACTGGACGCTACGTCCGCTCATTGGGGCCTTACGCAAGGCCGGCCGCCGCTGGAAGCTGGATGCCAATGGGGTCAAGGTGATTGATGAGGAGTCGCCAAGGAACGCCGACCGCTACGGCTCGATCGATCCCTCAGGCCTCTACAAGTCGCTGAAACGCTTCTTCGAACTCTGCAAGAAGGACGCAGCCGAACACGGCCTGCCTACCGAAGACGCCAAGGCATTTGCCTCTGCGTCGACGCACTGGATGCGCCACTTCTTCGCAAACACCGCCCTCGCCGACGGTGTCGCAGCCGAGGCCGTGAAGGACGCCATGGGGCACAAGAGCCTGAACACCACCTCGATCTACCTACGCACGGAGCGACGGCGAATGGTCGAGCAACTCGGCAAGCTGAAGCGTCGCGGCGCACCTGGTGGAGCCGGGTGATTAACGGTTAATCACCCTCTCGGCGACTGACGCGCCTGGCCTCGCAAGTCGCGCTGAGCGGCCCGCAGACCCCGGTGATTAACCGTTAATCACCCCGCGCGAAGGCGCCCTCGCCTCCTCTACCTGGCCGCGACAGTCCAATGAAAACGGGGCCCTTGGCCCCGTTCCTTGCGCCCCGCCGAGACGCGCTTCAGTCCTTGAACAGCTTCTCGATGAACTCGATGAGCCTCTTTTCTGCGGCCGGCTGCAGCGCGCCTCCTTTGACCTTCAGGGCAATCCCACCGCGCTTGTCCCGCAGCAGTGTTCCGACCACCCGATCGCCAACCTTCAGTTCGCGCTGCTGAGCCCCAGCGCCCTCCCCTTGAGGGGGCGAGGCAACGCTGATGAGTCGGTCGAGCACCACCTTCGACGCCGGTCGCTCGGCCATCTTGCCGATCGCCTCCGCTTCAGCGGTGACCTTGACAGCGTCCTTCTCCAAGACGTCAGCCAACTCCTGTGCCCACCGGAACTGCAGATCGAGCGGCGACGGGAACGCGGCGATGATCGCTTCTGGCAGGGACGCCAGCTTGACCGCTGAACTCACCAGCGCCTGGTTCACGCCCAGCTTGGCCGCCAGTTGCCGTTGCGAGCTGTAGAGCCCCGCTTCGAGCGCGTCCTTGTACATGACGCCCTGCTCCCACGGCGTCAGATCCTCCCGGTTGCGGTTCTCTCGCTCCATCTCGGAGAAGAGCTCTTCCTCGCTCATCCTCGTCACGACGATCGCGTTCACCAAGAGGCCGAGCTCCAGGCAGGCGCGGTGCCGCCGACGACCGTAGACGATCTCGTACTCGTCCTTGCCGTCAGCCCCCTGCCCCACAACGCGCACCTTGATCGGCTGCACGTTCTCGCCGGCGGTCTCGATCTCAGCCTTGAGCTCCAAGTACCGCGGCGTCTGGAACGACAGTTCGTGCCGGTTCTTCCAACGGCTTTGCCGAATCCGCTTCGGGTCCAGTTTCACGACGGTGTTGCCGTCCTTGAAAGTCGCGAGTTCGGCCTCGAGGTCCTGGACCTTGTGGTGCGCAGTGATCGACTGCGTGATCGCGGCGACGCCGGACCGCCGCGTCGCGGCAGGCGCCACCACTTGCCCACTCTTCTCGTCAGCAGGCTCGTCGCCTAGGTTGCCCAGATCGACGCGAGACGCCTTGTCCTTCAAGCTCATGCTGCTTCTCCCATCGTGTTGCCGGACAGCTGGCGCAACCAGGCGACGCCCATCTGCTCCTCGATGTGCTCGACGACCCGATCGTAGGTCTGCGTCGCACGCTTGCGCGGCTGGTCATACACCGTGCCGAACTCAGCCGAGGCCGAACCAGCGGTGCGGGTGAGCGGTACCTCGACGGGCATCACCTTCTCGCCATAGGCAGCCGTGATCCATTCGCGGACCACCGGCGCCGACAGATCTTCCGGATCAACCTTCGAAAGCAGGACGTTGATGAACTCGAACTGCTTGACGGCGCCGTGCTTCTGCAGCCCCTCGGTCAGCACCGACACCAGGCTCCAGAACTGGGTGCTCGACAGGAAGTCCAAGGAGCTGGGCGGCAGCGGCATGAGGATGCCGTCGGCCGCCATCAGTGCGTTGATCGTGAGGTAGGACAGGGCAGGTGGCGTGTCAATGATGATCGCGTCGTACTTCAACCTGGCGTTATCAATCCCGTTGTGCAGCACGTTCCAGAACTGGAAGTTGCGCACGTTCATCTGTCGCGCAGGCAGATCGAACTCCGCGGAGAAAAGGTCGGAGACGGCGGGCACGAGGTCGATGCCCTCCCAGTAGGTCTCGCGAATCGCGTACTCAATCGAGTCCCGCGCGCCGCGACACAGCGGCAGGATGGTCTCGTCCTCATCGATCTCGGCGTCAGGCAGGTAGCCGAAGAGCGACGTGGCGCTCCCTTGCGGATCCGCGTCGATCAGCAGCACCTTGTGGCCCCTCATGGCCAGGCCCTGCGCTAGCGTCACCGCGGTGGTGGTCTTCGTGACGCCACCCTTGAAGTTGGCGGTAGCGATCGTCACAGCCTCCGCACCTTCCGGACGCAGCTTGCTCTTGCGCAGCTCTCGGGACCAGGCCCTCACGTCGCTCAAGGTGAACGCCCGGCGATGGCTCGCGGTCTGGCCAGGCGGGAGGTCACCCTTCTTGGCGCGGTAGTCGATATGCTTCGGGTCCAGGCCGACGATCGCCGCCATGTGCGCTGTGCCAAACGTCGGTGCCTGCTTCTTCGCGTTCGGTGCGAGCATTGCCTTGCGCACTCGCTGAACGACCGTCCCAGCTCGCTCCGCGATCTTTCCGAACGCCTCTAGCGTTACGGGCTGCCTCCCGATAAGCCTGAGGGCGGTGTCTGCGTCGCTCTTTCCATCCATGCTGAGGTCCCTTCTTTGACTATTCGGCAATTCTCGTGCAACCTGGCCACTTTCGCCAAGTCTCCATACCCTTGCCTAGTCGTTGAATGAACCTCCGCGAAATCCGGACGATGCGCTCCAACTCCGCGAAATCCGGACGATTGCTCTTCCTCGTGGATAACCCAGTCCCGATCCTTTAACTATCACAATAATTCAGGACTTTGGTTGGCGAAAACTCTTTTGTTATCAATGGGTTACGCTGCTTTGCGTCCGGGTAACGCGAAGGACCCGTCCGGCATCTGCGAACCGGCGTCTGTGGATTGCGAACCGATCGTCCAGCCCCTTCTGGACAACGTCCGGATCCCGCGGACCCTTATCCAGCACTTATCCACAGGCCAGATCTCGGTGCTCGAGCTGGTCTGGAGGCGCTTGCCGATGCTCACCTGCTTCCCCATCGTCCGGATTCCGCGGAGGCGAGCGAAGAGTCCCCCGTCTCTCCCTCGTGCGAGGATCGCGCCGCGCTGCACCGCGGCATCGTCCGGATCCCGCGGACCCGTTGCCCGGCTCGAGCCACGTGATCGTCCGGGTTTTGCGGACCCTGAGTCACCTGGCCGCGCCTCGCCATCGTCCGGATTTCGCGGACCTCCAGCACCCGGCAAGCACCGCCATCGTCCGGATTCCGCGGGGGTAGGGCGCTCAGAGCCGATTCGTTGTGCCCAGTACAGACGCCGCCGGTCGGAAAGCGGCGCCCGCAGCGGGCTCGCCCGCTATCGTCCAATGACACTTGGACGTAGACTTGCCAGATGTCCGCGGCCCCTTCAACAGACCCGTCCGTCAGCCCTCTGACGCTCAGGAAGTCTGTCACCACTCTGGCGATCGCGCCACAAACCGAGGCGCTAACGCGCACGGCCCGGATGGCCTACAACCTGATGATCTTCATCGCGCAGAACATGCGCGAGGACGAGGATGGCGGCTACACGGCGCCGATGAGCGAGATCGTCAAGGGGTACGGCGGCACCACACGCGACTCGGGCCGCGTGCGCGGGTACATCGAGCAGATGTGCACCACGCTGGTCCGATGGTTCCCGTTGTCACGCAGCGATGAAGAGCAGGCGAACACCCAGGTGACGATCGCTGGCCTGCCTGATCCGCCGGAGTCGGCAGAGTGTCGCGTCTTCAGCCTGTTGTCGGAGGCGAGGTTCACGCGCCGCGGCGGCGAGCAGTGGCTCACCTGGTACTTCCCGCCGACCATCCGGGAGACGGTTGTCCATCCTGTTCGGTGGGCACAGGTCGACATCCAGGAGATGTCGCAGCTGTCGCACTATGCGAGCGTCGCACTATTCGAGATCTGCTCGCGCTACAAGGACGTGCCTGGCGGCCTGACCAACCGTGCCGCACCGGTCTTCTGGGTGCGCGCGCTGCGCGGCGAGCCAGAGGAGCGCTCGAAGGTTCGAGAGTGGCGCAAGTTCAAGAACGAGTCGCTGAAGCCGGCGCTGGCCGAGATCAACCAGAAGACGAGCCTGAACGTCGAGCTGATTGAAGTGCTGCGCGGCAAGACCACGGTAGAGGTGCAGTTCTCTGTGCGCCGCAAGCCTTCGGTGAAGGTCGTCGCGCCGATCGACCTCAGCCTCGTGGAACTGGCCGAGAGTCTGGGCCTGCGCGAGCGCCAGCTCGACCGCCTGGTCGAAGACTACAGCGAGCAGAAGGTGAGGAAGGCGCTCGAAGCTATGGTCGCGCGCAACCGCTCGATGCCCGGCTCGCCGATTCGCTTGCCGTACGGCTACCTTCAGAAGGCCCTACGCAACGAAGCGCTGGAATCTCCTCTTCTGGATGAGCCCGCAGAGGAGACCTCGGCGGTGCGAAAGCCGCCTCGCTCGCGCAACCAGCAGGAGCAAGAGCGCCAGGACCAGTGGATGGCGGACCGCCGCGCTCAGCTGAATGCGGCGCTCGACAACCTGTCGGTGGACGAGCTCGAGTCCTATGCCGCCAGTGCGCGCGCCACGCTGGCAGAGAAGGGCTTGCTCACGCCGGCCATGCTGCGTCGGTTCGACCAGAAGCAGTACAGGGCCCCGATGATCTGGGAGTACATCCGCACCGCCTACGCCGAAGCTACCTTCGGCCCTGACTGGCGCGCTGCGCCGCCCGCCGTGGAGAGTCATCAGACAGAGTGAATCGAAGCGATACATCCGCCGTATCACTACCTGATATACTTCAGTTGTTGCTTGTGCAACCGGAACAAGAGCTTCGTCTTACACGCCGACGTGGTTCATATCCGGGTATCAGGACGCCTCGCAAGACGACCTGGTACTTCAACCCAACCCAACTGAAAAGGAAACATTCCATGTCCCTCAACATCACCCTCAAGGACGGCAACGGCGCGTTCTACGTCAACCAGTCGACCAAGCAGAACGCCCCGAAGCTGGAAGGCTTCGTCGAGTTCTCGCTGGACGGCGAGAAGGACGGCCCGAAGCTGCGCCTGGACGCCGCCGCCTGGACCAAGGACAAGGACGGCCTGGCCTACTACAGCCTGTCGATCGGCGGCCTGAACGGCGCGCTCTTCCCCGAGAAGGAGAAGAAGAGCGCCGAGAGCCCGGACTACACCGGCTCGGTCGGCCCGAACCGCGAGCTGCGCATCGTCGGCTGGAAGCGCAAGGCCGAGTCGAACGGCGAGATGTACATCTCGCTGCTGATCTCCGAGCCGAACCGCCAAGGCCAGCGCGCCCCCGCGGCCGCCGGCAAGGAAGCCGCGTTCATCTGATCGCGACCTTCTGAACCCACAGGGCTCCCACGTCTATGACGCGGGGGCCCTTTTTCTTTTCGCTCGTGGGCTGCGCGGTCGGATCTGGCCCTGAGCGGCGGCAAGCATTTCCTTCAGATCCCCGAGAAGATCGCACGCAATGTCCGCGCCGAACGCATGGTGCTGCTCTACATCACTGGCGCATCCGATCAGTCGCACCAGGGACTCAGCACGCACGAGCACCTGTGAGGCTTCATCAAGAATCTCCCAAGCAGGGTGAACCGTTGCGACCGCGGCGTCATGACGATTGATAGCTCCCATGACTAGCACTCCCTTTTGATGATCGCTGAGCCTCACGACCACATCGTGTTGCTCGGATCGCGCGGTGACAAGCGATTTAGCTAGTGATGTGCAGGCGTTCGGTCGGCCCTACTGAAATGAGCCAGTGGCGAACCGCGATCACATACCTTGTGCCTCGAAGCGACAACGTTGCAATCGTTCGGCTTCGCCGCTATGGCTCGGCAGCCGCATAGTCGGTCGCAGCGCTGGTACCGGCTTGCAGGCCTCGTGACCCCGTGCTTGGTCACCAGCGAGCTGCCCTGGATCCTGTCACCTGAGCCCGCCATGCCGTGAGGTGACCGCTTCACCGCGCGTGGTCACCTCACCCCGAGTCCACACACCTGCCGACCCGCCGGCCGTCACCCAGCACCCCGAGTCCACACACCTGGCGCCCCGCCGGCGAGCACCTGCAGCCCCGCAGCCAGGCACCCGATCGGCCGCTAGCCCGCGCTATTGCTTGCTTCGCTGAGCGCAAAGGTATTGAAAGTGTTCAAAGTTCCTTGAAACACACAAAGGCGGCCTGGAAAGGAAGCCCCTCTTTTCCGTCGATCGACGGGTGACATCGGCACCCAGAATGAGTGACTTCCTTGTCTTGCCGCGGTTACCTGTCATGTCACGTTCGAGTGCCATGCCCCAGAGAGGGCAGGCCAGTCTTTTCGCCTCTGAGGACGAAGCTGATCCCTACAAGAAAGCTGTCGAGATCGTCCACGCGCTTCCGCGTCAGGGCCTGTCCTTGCTCAGCCGGAAGGTTGGGAACTGCCTGCTCCGGCA
>KZ836152.1 GCA_003265685.1 Piscinibacter caeni
CGGCACGCGGCCGCTGCGGGCGCTGGCCGACGAGCTGGGCCTGGGCGAGCGTCGCCTGCAGCAGCTGTTCCGCGAGCATGTCGGGCTCTCGCCGCGCACCGCCGCCCGGTTGGCGCGGCTGCAGGCGCTGCTGCGCACGCTGCGCGGCGCGCGTCCCCCCGCCTGGGCCGAGCTGGCGCCGGCGCACGGCTTCTACGACCAGGCGCACCTGGCCAACGAGTTCCGCGCGCTGTGCGGCCTGTCGCCGGGCGCCTTCGCCGGGCGTCCGGTTTCGGGTTCTTCCAAGACAGCCGGCTGAGCGCGGGCTAGCGTGGCGACCCTGTCGACTCCCCGGGCCTGCCGATGACCTCCGCCTCCTCTTCCGATCGTCCCCTGGCCGGCCACGTCGCGGTCGTCACCGGCGCCAGCCGCGGTGCCGGGCGCGGCATCGCCGTCGAACTCGGCGCCGCCGGCGCCACCGTCTACGTCAGCGCCCGCAGCACCCGCGCCGCGCCGGCGCGCGGCTACGAGCAACTGCTCGCGCTGCAGGAGGGTTCGAGCCTGCCCGGCTCGATCGAGCAGACCGCCGAGGAGGTGACGGCCGCCGGCGGCCGGGGCATTCCGGTGCGATGCGACCACGGCGACGAGGCGCAGGTGCAGGCCCTGTTCGCCCAGGTGCAGCGCGAGCAGGGCCGGCTCGACCTGCTGGTCAACAACGCCTGGGGCGGCCACGAGAGCTTCGACGGCGTGTTCGAGCGGCCGTTCTGGGAGCACCCGCTGGCGCACTGGGACAGCATGATCGACCGCGGCGTGCGCCACCACCTGCTGGCCGCGCGTGCGGCCGCGCCGCTGTTCGTGGCGCAGCGCCACGGGCTGATCGTCGGCACCACCTTCTGGGACCAGGGCCGCTACCTGCGCGGCAACCTGTACTACGACCTGGCCAAGGCGGCGCTGGTGCGGCTGGCCTTCGCCTTCGCCGAGGAGCTCAGGCCGTACGGCGTGGCCTCGCTGGCGCTCTCGCCGGGCTGGATGCGCACGGAATTCGTGCTGGCGGCCTACCAGACCGACGAGGCGCACTGGCACGAGGTGCCGGCACTGGCGCGCACCGAATCACCGCGTTACCTGGGCCGCGCGGTCGCCGCGCTCGCCGCCGATGCGGACGTCCTGGCGCGCAGCGGCGCCGCGCTGAGCGTCGCCGGGCTGGCCAGGCACTACGGTTTCACCGACATCGACGGCCGCCAGCCGCCGGCCTTCGAGCTCGGCGACGGGGGCTGAACCGAGCCGCTGGCTGCGTTCGGCCTGCGCGGCCACGGCCACCCAGGCCGCCACCAGCGCCAGGCCGACCAGCAGCTCGACCAGCGACTTGCGCATCGTCGTCGCTCCGTCGTTCAGGCCACGTTGCCCTGCGCCAGGCAGGCGCAGCGCACGCTCTCGGCCACGCGCAGCTCGGTGCGCTCGTCGCCGGCCCAGGCCACCGAGGCGGCAAAGCCGATCAGGGCGGTCAGCGCCGCCAGGCCCGTCAGGTGGATCGCCTTCATCGCAGGCTCCTTCAACATCTTCTTGTCCATGCGACGAATCTAGTGGGTCAGGCTCGACAGAAAAATGTCCTGCAGGCCAATGCTTCGTTTCATTTGTAGGAACGGTCAGGCCCGGACGCCTAGCCCTGACCCCAGCCGCCCCCCAGCGCCCGGATCAGCCCGACGGTGCTCTGGTACTGCGCCGCGCGCACCGCCAGCGCCTGGCGGCGGTTGCGCAGCTCGCTGCGGCGCGCGTCGAGCAGCTCGAGCTGGCTGACCAGGCCGTTGCGCCAGCGCGTCTCCGAGAGCCCCGTCGCGCGCAGCGCCGACTCGACGGCACGCGCCTGCGCCCGGCCCTGCTCGTCGAGCAGGCGCAGCGCGGCGAGTTCGTCCTCGA
The DNA here is from genome assembly GCA_003265685.1 of Piscinibacter caeni. Taxonomy (GTDB): domain Bacteria; phylum Pseudomonadota; class Gammaproteobacteria; order Burkholderiales; family Burkholderiaceae_C; genus Piscinibacter; species Piscinibacter caeni. The sequence continues at coordinate 1,894 of KZ836152.1, forward strand.
CGTCGCGGAAGGCCACCAGCACCTGCTCGCGGTAGCCGGCCAGCGCGGCGTCCAGCTCGGCGCGCGCGCTCGCGACGCCGGCCTCGCGCCGGCCGCCGTCGAGGATCGGCAGCGACAGCAGCGCGCCGACGCCCCAGGCGCGCGCCGACCAGCGGAACAGGTCCGACAGCTCGCCGGAGGCGAAGCCGCCCGCCGCGGTGAGCGACAGGTTCGGGAACCAGGCCGCCTGCGCGACGCCGACCCGCGCCTGCGCCGCCAGCAGGCTGCTCTGCGCGGCCGAGACGTCGGGCCGGCGCGCCAGCACCGTGCTCGGCACGCCGGCCGGCACCCGCGGCAGGGCCGTCTGCCAGGGCGCCGGCGCGAGGCGGAAGCCGCTCGCCGGCTCGCCCAGCAGCAGCGCCAGGCCGTGCTCGAGCCGGGCGCGCTGGCGGTCCAGCGCGAGCGCTTCCGCCTCGGTGGCGGCGACCTCGCTGCGCACGCGTGCCAGGTCGAGTTCGGCGATGTCGCCGGCGGCCACGCGCCGCTCGGTCAGGCGCAGCGTGTCGCGGTAGGCCTCGACCGTGTCGCGCACCAGGGTGCGTTCGTCGTCCAGCGCGCGCAGCGCGAAGTAGGCCTGCGCCACCTCGGCCTGCACCAGCAGACGCGTGCTCTGCAGCAGCGCCTCGCGCGAGCGGGCGTCGAGCGCGGCGGCATCACTCGCCTTGGCGAGCCGGCCGAACAGATCGAGTTCGTAGGCGAGGCTGGCGCCGGCACTCAGGGTGGTGGCCGGCGGCAGCCCGAGGCCGGGCTGCGCGGAACGGTCGGCACTCGCGCCCACGCCCACCTGCAGCGCGCGCTGCGCATCGGTGGCGCGCAGCACGGCGCGGGCCTGCGCGAGCCGCGCCGCGGCGCTCTGCAGGCTGGTGTTGCCGGCCTCGGCGCGGGCGACCAGGTCGTCGAGCGTCGGGTCGCCGAAGGCTTTCCACCACGTGCCGCGCGGCTGCGCCTCGGCGGGCGCGGTGGTGGTCCAGGCACCCTGCGTCTCGGCGAAGGCGGTCGGGGCCTCGGGCAGCGCGGGCAGCGGCGCCGGAGCCGTCGCACAGCCGGCCAGCACCAGCAGCGAGAGCAGCGGGGCGAGGGTGAAGCGGGTCGTTCGGTTCTTCATGGCACGGGTCTCATTCATGGCGGGCGAGCGGCGCGGCCGGTTGCGGCTGCACCGACGAGCCGGCAAAGCCTTCCAGGTGCGGGATCTCGCCGTGCTGCTTGAGCGGCCGGTTGCCGGCCAGTCGGCGCATCAGCACGTAGAACACGGGCGTCAGGAACAGGCCGAAGGCGGTCACGCCGATCATTCCGGCGAACACCGCGATGCCCATGGCCTGGCGCATCTCGGCGCCGGCGCCGGTGGAGAAGGCGAGCGGGATCACGCCCATCACGAAGGCCAGCGAGGTCATCAGGATCGGCCGCAGCCGCAGCTGCGCCGCCTCGATGGCCGCCTGCACCGGCGATCTCCCCGCGAACTCGAGTTCGCGCGCGAACTCGACGATCAGGATCGCGTTCTTGGCCGACAGGCCCACCAGCACCACCAGCCCGATCTGGGTGAAGATGTTGTTGTCGCCGTGGCTCAGCCACACGCCGGTGAGTGCGGCCAGCAGCCCCATCGGCACGATCAGGATGATCGCCGCGGGCAGCGTCAGGCTCTCGTAGAGCGCGGCCAGCACCAGGAACACGAGCAGGATCGCGAGCGGGAACACCCACACCGCGGAGTTGCCGGCGAGGATCTCCTGGTAGGTCAGCTCGGTCCACTCGAAGCCGATGCCCGGCGGCAGCGTCTCGGCGGCGATGCGCTCGATCGCCGCCTGTGCCTGGCCGGAGCTGTAGCCCGGCGCCGGGCCGCCGTTGATGTCGGCCGAGAGGAAGCCGTTGTAGCGCATCGCGCGCTCCGGCCCGAAGCTCGGCTGCACCTTCAGCAGTGCCGCGAGCGGCACCATCTCGCCCGAGGCCGAGCGCACCTTCAGCGCGCCCACGTCCTCGGCGCGCGCACGGTAGGGCGCGTCGGCCTGCACCCGCACGGTGTAGGTCTTGCCGAACTGGTTGAAGTCGTTGACGTACAGGCTGCCGAGGTAGATCTGCAGCGTGTCGAACACGTCCGTCACCGCCACGCCGAGCTGGCGCGCCTTGGTGCGGTCGATGTCGGCATACAGCTGCGGCACGTTGACCTGCCAGCTCGAGAACAGGCCCGCGAGCTCGGGCGTCTGGTAGGCCTTGGCCATGAAGGCCTTGACGGCCGCGTCCATCGCCTCGTAGCCGAGCGAGGCGCGGTCCTGCAGCTGCAACTTGAAGCCGCCCGTGGTGCCCAGCCCCTGCACCGGCGGGGGCGGGAACATCACGACGAAGGCTTCCTCGATCGCGGCGCCGTACTGCTGGTTCAGCGCCTGGGCGATCGCGCCGGCCGAGAGCGCCGGGTCGCGCCGCTGCTCGAACGGATCGAGCGTCGCGAACACGATGCCCGCGTTCGAGCTGTTGGTGAAGCCGTTGATCGACAGGCCCGGGAAGGCCACCGCGTGCTGCACGCCCGGCTGCTTGAGGGTGATCTCGCCCATGCGGCGGATCACGTCCTCGGTGCGGTCGAGCGTCGCGCCGTCGGGCAGCTGGGCGAAGCCGATCAGGTACTGCTTGTCCTGCCCGGGCACGAAGCCGCCGGGAAGGGTGCGGAACAGGCCCGCCGTCAGCGCCGCCAGGCCGAGGTAGACCACCAGCATGATCGCCTTGCGGCCGATCGCCCGGCTCACGCCGCCGCGGTAGGCCGACGCGCCCCTGACGAAGCCGCGGTTGAAGAGGCGGAAGAACGGCCCGAACACCCGGTCCATGCCGCGGGTCAGCGCGTCCTTCGGCGCGCCGTGCGCCTTCAGCAGCAGCGCGGCGAGCGCGGGCGAGAGTGTCAGCGAGTTGATCGCCGAGATCACCGTCGAGATCGCGATGGTCAGCGCGAACTGGCGGTAGAACTGGCCCGAGAGCCCGGTGATGAAGGCCAGCGGCACGAACACCGCGACCAGCACCAGCGCGATCGCGATGATCGGCCCCGAGACCTCGCGCATCGCGCGGTAGGTCGCCTCGCGCGGACTCAGGCCCGCCTCGATGTTGCGCTCGACGTTCTCGACCACGACGATCGCGTCGTCGACCACGATGCCGATCGCCAGCACCAGCCCGAACAGGCTCAGCGCGTTGATCGAGAAGCCGGCCAGGTGCATCACCGCGAAGGTGCCGACCACCGACACCGGCACCGCCAGCAGCGGGATGATCGAGGCGCGCCAGGTCTGCAGGAACAGGATCACCACCAGCACGACCAGCGCGATCGCTTCCAGCAGCGTCTGCACCACCGAGGCGATCGACGCGCGCACGAACTGCGTGGTGTCGTAGACGATCTCGTAGTCCACGCCCTCGGGCATGGTCTTCTTCAGCTCCTGCATGGTGGCGCGCACCGCATCCGCGATCTCGATCGCGTTCGAGCCGGGCGCGGCGAACACGCCGGTGGCCACCGCGGGCTTGTTGTCCAGCAGCGAGCGCAGCGAGTAGTCGCTCGCGCCGAGTTCCAGGCGGGCCACGTCGCGCAGGCGGGTCACGGCGCCGTCGGCACCGGTCTTGACGATGATGTCGCCGAACTCCTCCTCGGACTTCAGCCGGCCCTGCGCGTTGATCGAGAGCTGCAGGTCCACGCCCGGCAGCCCCGGCGAGGCGCCCACCACGCCGGCGGCGGCCTGCACGTTCTGCTCGCGGATCGCGCGCACCACGTCGCCGGCCGCCAGGCCGCGCTCGGCCATCTTGTGCGGGTCAAGCCAGGCGCGCATCGCGTAGTCGCCGCCGCCCCACATCTGCACCTGGCCCACGCCCTTGAGCCGCGCCAGGCGGTCCTTCAGGTGCAGCGCGGCGTAGTTGCGCAGGTAGGTGATGTCGTAGCGCTCGTTGGGCGACACCAGGTGCACGACCATGATGAAGTCGGGCGAGGACTTCACCGTCGTCACCCCGGTGCGGCGCACCTCCTCGGGCAGGCGCGGCTCGGCCTGCGACACGCGGTTCTGCACCAGCTGCTGCGCCTTGTCGGGGTCGGTGCCGAGCGCGAAGGTGACGTTCAGCGTCATCACGCCGTCGGTCGTGGCCTGGCTGGCCATGTAGAGCATGCCCTCGACGCCGTTGATCGCCTCCTCGAGCGGCGTGGCCACCGTCTCGGCGATCACCTTCGGGTTGGCGCCCGGGTAGACCGCGCGCACCACCACCGTCGGCGGCACCACCTCGGGGTATTCCGAGACCGGCAGGCCGCGCAGCGCGATCAGCCCGGCCAGGAACATCAGCAGCGAGAGCACGCCGGCGAAGATCGGCCGGTCGATGAAGAACTTGGACAGGTTCATCGCGACCTCACGACTGCTTGGGCGCGGCACTCTTGGCCGTCACCTCGGGCTTGGCATCCATCGCCACCTCCTTCGGTGCGAGCAGCGCCCCGGGGCGCACGCGCTGCAGCCCGTTGACGACCACCCGCTCGCCTGGCTGCAGGCCCTCGGTGACGGCACGCAGGCCGTTGAACGCGCCGCCGAGCTTCACCTCGCGCCAGGCGGCCTTGTTGTCGGCGCCCACCACCATAACGAAGCGCTTGTTCTGGTCGGTGCCGACCGCGCGCTCATTGACGAGCAGCGCGCTCTCCGCCTTCGGCTGGCCCATGCGCAGCTTGGCGAACTGGCCCGGGATCAAGCGGCCCTCCGGGTTGTCGAACACGGCACGCACGCGGATCGTGCCGCTCTTCGTGTCGACCTGGTTGTCGATCAGCTGCAGCCGCCCGTCGACCTGGCGTGCACCGATCTCCATCTGCACCGGGATGCGCTCGATCGCCGTGCGCGCGCCGGTGCCGCGCAGCTCGCCGAGCGCGCGCAGCACCGACTGCTCGTCGGCGTCGAAGCTGGCGTAGATCGGGCTCACCGAGACCAGCGTGGTCAGCACCGGCGCGCCCGGGCCGGCGGCGACCAGGTTGCCCACCGTCACCTCGACCCGGCCGATGCGCCCGGCGATCGGCGCGCGCACCTGGGTGTAGCCGAGGTCCAGGCGGGCCGACTGCTCGGCCGCCTGCGCCGAGCGCAGCTGCGCGTCGGCCTCGCGCCAGGCGTTGTGGCGCTCGTCGAATTCGCGCTGCGCGATGGCGCGCTCTTCCCACAGGCGCTTGGCGCGCTCGAGCTCGCTCTTCGTGTGGTCGAGCCGGGCCTGGGCCGCGGCCACCTGCGCCTGCACGCGCTCCAGCGCCGCGGCGTAGGGCGCGGGGTCGATGGTGAACAGCAGTTCGCCCTGGCGCACCAGCGCGCCTTCGCGGAAATGCACTGCCTGCACCGTGCCGGCGGCACGCGAGCGCAGCTCGACATGCTCGACGGCCTCCAGCCGGCCGGAGAACTCGTCCCAGGCGGCGACCGGGCTGGCCTGCACGGTGGCCACCGAGACCGGCACGCCGGCCGGCGCCGCAGCGGCCGGCGTGGCCTCCGCCGTGCCGCCGGACAGGCCGAGCAGCACGGCCGGCACGGCGGCCACGGTGGTCAATGCGATCGCCGCGATCAGCGGGCCGGGTCTGAACAGCGGGAAATTCTTCGTCGTCGTCATGCGGGGCTCCCTCGTGAGGAATCGGAGTGCAGAAAGGAATGCAGCGGGGTGTGCAGCGCGGCCGCCCAGGCGGGCGCGGCGTCGCGGTAGCTGGCGGGCCAGCCGGTCGGGCCGGGCAGCAGCTGCGCCTCGGCGGCGATGCCGGCGCCGCGCAGGCGCTGCGCGAAGGCCAGGGTCTCGTCGCGCAGCGGGTCGTCCGCGGCGCTGATCAGCAGGGTGCGCGGCAGGCCGGCCAGGCGCAGCGCGCGGGCCGGCACGGCATAGGGGTGCACCGCATCGTCGGCACGCGACAGGTAGGCCCGCCAGCCGTCTGCCCAGCGGCAGCCGACCGGGCCGTTGTGGGCATCGCGCTGCGAGGCGGTGGCCACGCACATGTCGAGCATCGGCGAGAGCAGGATGGCGCCGGCCAGCTCGGGCCCGCCGCGGTCGCGCGCCACCATCGCCAGCGCGGCGGCCAGGTTGCCGCCGGCCTCCTCGCCGGCGACGTAGAGCGGCGCGCGCACGCCGGCCAGGCCCTTGCGCTGCGCGTGCAGCCAGTGCAGCGCGGCGTGACCCGCCTCGAGCGCCTGCGGGAAGGGCTGGGCCGGCGCTACGGGATAGTCCAGCGAGGCGACCACGCTGCCGGCCGCGGCGAGCGCACGCGCCACCGCGGCGCCCTCGGCCAGCGTGCCGCCGGTGAAGGCGCCGGCGTGGAAATGCAGAACCAGCGGCGTGCCGGCGGCGCAGCGGTCGAGGCCGTACAGGCGCAGCGTCAGCGGCGCGGCGCCGGGCCGCTCGATGCGGCGGTCGGTCCAGGCGGGTTCGGTGTGGGGCAGGGCGGACATGAAACGGCGCGTTGATCGCGATGCGGCGGAAGATAGGTGCCGGCGTCGCGCCGATAAATGGCCGTGGCGCTCATGGCCTGTTTCCGCCATCGCAACAATCGGGCGGCGTTTCTGCGGTTCAATCCGGCTTCGAGACGGAGGAACGACGATGGACCGATTCGCCGCGATGCAGGCCTACGTGCGCGTGGTGGAGGCCGGCACCTTCACCAAGGCGGCCGACCTGCTGAACCTGCCCAAGCCGACCGTGACGCGGCTGATCCAGACGCTCGAGGCGCACCTGCAGACCAAGCTGCTGAACCGCACCACCCGGCGCGTCACCGTCACCGCCGACGGCGCGGCCTACTACGACCGTGCGCTGCGCATCCTCGGCGAGATGGACGAGCTCGAGTCGAGCATGTCGCACGCCAAGGCCAACCCGCGCGGGCGGCTGCGCATCGACGTGGCCGCATCGGTGGGGCAGCTGCTGCTGATCCCGGCGCTGCCGGACTTCCACGTGCGCTACCCCGACATCCAGATCGACCTGGGTGTCAGCGACCGGCCGGTCGACCTGATCGGCGAGAACGTCGACTGCGTGCTGCGCGGCGGCGAGATCCACGACCAGTCGCTGGTGGCGCGGCGCATCGGCGAGTTCCACCTCGTGCTGGCCGCCACGCCCGCCTACCTGAAGCGCCACGGCACGCCGCGCCACCCGCGCGAGATCGACGAGGGCGAGCACAAGGTGGTCAACTACTTCTCGCACCGCACCGGACAGCCCTTCCCGTTCACCTTCACGCGCGGCGCGGAGACGATCGAGTTCACCGGGCGCCACGTGGTGTCGGTGAACGACTCGAGCGCGATGCTGGCCGCCGGGCTGGCCGGGCTCGGCATCGTGCGCACCACCACCTACCAGGCGCGGCCCTACTTCGACACCGGCCTGCTGGTGCCGCTGCTGCTGGACTGGTGCGCCGACACCATCCCGATCCACGTCGTGTACGCGCCCAACCGGCACCTCAGCACCAAGCTGCGCGTGTTCGTCGACTGGGTGGCCGACCTGTTCGCCCGCAGCGACCTGATCCAGAGCCGCTGCGGCATGCCGGGGGCCGCCCCCTGCTCAGGCGCCGAACAGCAGGCCGAGGGCCTCGTGCAGCACGATGTGCACGCTGGCAAAGCCCTCGCGTGAGGGCAGCCACAGCGCGACGCTGGTGAGCGGGCCGTAGGCCACGCCCACCGGGGCCGCCTCGAAGCTCGGCGTGCCGCCGGCCACCAGTTCCATCGCCCGCAGCGCCCGCGGCATGTGCGCCTGGTGCGTGACCAGCACGACCTGCCGGATGCCCTGGGCCTTGAGCATCGGCACGGTGTAGGCCGCGTTCTCGCGCGTATCGCGCGAGCGGTCCTCGGTCCACTTCAGCGGCCGGCCGAACTCCTGCTCGGCGATGCGGGCGGCCAGTTGCGCCTCGGTCGCCGCCTCGCCCTCGCGCATGCCGTGGCCGACCCCGCCGCTGAAGGCCAGCGGCGCGCCGGTCTGGCGCGCCAGCCAGATGCCGTAGCGCAGCCGCTCCAGCGAAATCGCGCTCAGGTCACCGACGCCGTATTCGGGCGCCAGGCGGCGCGCGCCGCCGCCCAGCACCAGGATGGCCACCGGCTGCTTCGCGCGCACCGCCTCGCGCAGCGCCTCGATGCGCTCCGGCGCCAGCGCCGCGGGCGGGTGCAGCAGCCAGGGCGCGAGCAGCCGGGCGCTGCCGGTGCAGCACGAGAGCCACAGCAGGGTCACGCCGGTCAGCACCACCAGCCAGCCCAGCCCGCGGCGCGGCAGCACCAGCCGCACGCCCAGCAGCACCAGCAGGAGCATCGGCACCGGCGGCAGCAGCAGCATGCCGAGCACCGGCTTCCAGGAGGTGATGCCGAGCAGGGCGACGAGATCGTTCACGGGGGCGGGGCGGGGCGGGAAAGCCGCGCATTGTGCGGGAGACTGTCGGCCCGGCATGAGGCAGACTTCACGGGTGACCGACACCGCCCCCACCCCCCCTGCAACCCGGTGGCGCCTGCAGGGCTGGCCGCGCCGCGTCGCGGTCGCGCTGGCCGTGCTGCTGCTGCTGTGGGCGCTGCTCTGGCTGGCCGGGCCGCCGCTGCTCAAGTCGCAGGCGCAGAGCCGGCTCTCGGCGCTGCTCGGCCGCACCGTAACGATCGGCGAAGTCGACCTGCGGCCCTGGAGCCTGGAGCTGACCGTGCGCGAGCTGGCCATCGGCCCGGCGCCGGGCGCCAGCCAGCCGCTGCTGCAGGTGGCACGCCTGTACGTCAATGCGGACGCGGCCTCGCTGTGGCGCCGCGCGCCGGTGCTGTCGGCGCTCGAGGTGGATGCGCCGGTGCTGCAGGTGGCGCGCCTGGCCGACGGCCGCTACGACCTGGACGACGTGCTGGCCAGGTTCGCCGCCGATCCGGCCGCGCCGCCCGCGCCGGCCGAGCCGCTGCGCCTGGCGCTCTACAACGTGCAGCTGCGCGACGGCCGCCTGAGCTTCGACGACCGGCCGGTCGGGCGGGTGCACCAGGTCGACGGGCTGCATCTGACGCTGCCCTTCGTCTCGACCATCCCGGCCGACGTGGAGGTGACGGTCGAGCCGCGCCTGGCCTTCCGGCTCAATGGCACGGCCTTCGACAGCGGCGCGCANTCGAGCCGCGCCTGGCCTTCCGGCTCAATGGCACGGCCTTCGACAGCGGCGCGCACGCCACGCCGTTCGCCCAGCAGCGCAGCGGCGAGCTGAAGCTCGCCTTCACCGACCTGGACCTCGTGCCCTACCTCGGCTACCTGCCGCAGGGGCTGCCGGTGGCGCTGCAGCGCGGCGCGGTCTCGGCCGACCTGACGCTGCGTTTCGAGCTGCCGCGCGGCGGCGAGCCGGCGATGCTGCTGCGCGGCTCGGCGCAAGCGGCGGACATCGCACTCGCCGAGCCCGGCGGCGCACCGCTGCTGGCCTGGCAGAAGCTGCAGCTCGGCCTGCGCGACGTGCAGCCGCTGGCGCGCCGGCTGGTGTTCGGCCAGCTCCGGGTGGATGGCCTGCAGGTCGACCTGCGCCGTGATGCCCAAGGCCGGGTGAACGTGGCCGCGCTGGCCGCCCCGCCGGCACCGGCCGGCGCGGCTTCTGCCCCGGCCACTGCGCCGGCGTCGGCCCCGGCCTCGGCCGCCTCGGCGCCGTCGGGCGATGCGCTCAGGCCCTGGCAGGTCGAGCTCGAGCGCTTCGAGCTGGCCGATGCGCGCGTGCGCTGGAGCGACGCGCTCACGCGGCCGGCGGCCGCCTTGCAGCTCGAGTCCGTCGCGCTGCAGGCCGGCGAGCTGCGCTGGCCGCTGCAGGGCAGCCTGCCGGTCACGCTGTCGGCCACGCTGCGCCCGCAGGCCGAGGGTGCGGCCGCGGCCGGCACGCTGCGTGTCGAGGGACGCGTCGGCCCGCGCGAGGCGCAGGCCGAGCTGGCGCTGGAAGGCTTGGCGCTCGACGCCTTCGCGCCCTACGTCGCGCAGGCGCTGGTGCCGGCGCTGTCGGGCCGGCTCGCGCTGCAGGCACAGGCGCAGTGGAAGGCCGACGAGCCGGCGCTGGCGCTCACGGTGGCGCAAGCCACGCTCGACGGCCTGGCCCTGACCGAAGGCAGCGGCCGCGCCGCGCGCGAGCTGCTCGCGCTGCCGCAGCTGCAGTGGCGCAATGCGCAGATCGACCTGCAGGGCCGCAGCGCCGCACTCGGCACGCTGGTGCTGAGCCAGCCGCGCGTGGCCGTGCAGCGCGCCGCCGACGGGCGCTGGAACCTGCAGCGCTGGGTGGTCGAGGCGCCGGCCGCCGCGCCGGCCGCGCCGGCGAC
>QJOU01000181.1 GCA_003265685.1 Piscinibacter caeni
TGGTCTGGTCTAAACATACAAGCGCGCAGGGGCAGGCGCGCGGCCTGCTTCCTGCTCCCGCAGTGTTGTGTAGTCAGCTACATAACCAGTTTGTCGTAGACTCGACAGATGCTTCGGGAGCCCTGTCGATGCGCCGTCTCGCCCTTGCCGTTCTGGTCCTCTTGTCCCCCTTCGCGCGCGCCGGCGAGGTTCAGGTGGCCGTCGCCGCCAACTTCGCCGGACCGCTGGCCAAGATCGGCGAAGGCTTCACGGCCGCCACCGGGCACCAGCTCAAGGTGTCGTCCGGGGCGACGGGCAAGTTCTACACGCAGATCATCAGCGGCGCGCCCTTCGAGGTGCTGATCGCGGCCGACGACGAGACGCCGAGGAAGCTGGTCGCCGAGGGCCATGCGGTGGCCGGCAGCAACTTCACCTACGCGATCGGGCGCCTGGTGCTGTGGAGCCCGCAGGCCGGCTTCGTCGACGCCGAGGGCGCGGTGCTGGGCTCGGACAAGGTCCGGCATGTCTCGATCGCCAACCCCAAGGTCGCGCCGTATGGCGCGGCGGCGCTGGCGGTGATCAAGGCGCGGGGCCTCACCGAGGCGATCACGTCCAAGCTCGTCACCGCCGAGAGCATCGCGCAGGCCTACCAGTTCGCCTTCACCGGCAATGCCGAACTCGGCTTCGTCGCGCTCTCGCAGGTGGCGGTGCCGGGCAAGCCGGTGTCCGGCTCGTACTGGCTGGTGCCGCCCAGGCTGTATGGCGAGATCCGCCAGGACGCGGTGCTGCTGAAGTCCGGCGAGAAGAACCCCGCCGCCACCGCATTGCTCGCCTACCTGAAGACCGACGCGGCCAGAGCCGTGATCAAGGACTTCGGCTATGGTCCCTGAATGCCGAGTCCTGCCGAATGGGCCGCGATCCGCCTGACGGCGGAACTCGCGGCACTGACGACCCTGCTGCTGCTCATCGCCGGCACGCCGATGGCGTGGTGGCTGGCGCGCACGCGTTCGCGCGCCAAGCCGCTGCTGGCCGCCCTCGTCGCGATGCCGCTGGTACTGCCGCCCACCGTGATCGGCTTCTACCTGCTGCTGCTGATGGGGCCGCAGGGGCCGGTCGGGCAGCTGACGCAGTCGCTCGGGCTCGGCCGGCTGCCGTTCACCTTCGCCGGGCTGGTGGTGGCCTCGGTGATCTACTCGCTGCCCTTCGTCGTGCAGCCGCTGCAGCAGGCCTTCGAGGCGATCCCCGAGCGCATGCTGGAGGCGGCGGCCACCCTGCGCGCCAGCCCGCTGGACCGCTTCTTCAGCGTGGCGCTGCCGCTCGCGCGGCCGGGCTTCGTGACGGCCAGCGTGCTCGGCTTCGCGCACACCGTCGGCGAGTTCGGGGTGGTGCTGATGATCGGCGGGAACATCCCCGGCAGGACCCGTGTGCTCTCGGTGGCGATCTACGACCACGTCGAGGCCACCGAGTTCGACCAGGCGCACCGGCTCGCCGCCGGCATGGTGGTGTTCGCGCTGCTGGTGCTGGTGACGCTGTACGTCGTCAACCGCCCGGCGCGCGAGCGCGTGGAGCGGCCGGCGTGATCGAGGCGCGCCTGACCCTGCCGCGCGCCGGCTTCACGCTCGACGTGGCATTCGCGCTGCCGGAGCGCGGCGTGAGCGCGCTGTTCGGCCCCTCGGGCTGCGGCAAGACCAGCGTGCTGCGTGCGCTCGCCGGCCTCGAGCGCGCGGCCGGTCGCGTCGCCTTCGGCAGCGAGGTCTGGCAGGACGACACGCAAGGCCTCTTTGTGCCCACGCACCGGCGCGCGATCGGCTATGTGATCCAGGAGGCCGCGCTGTTCCCGCACCTGGACGTGCAACGCAACCTGGCCTATGGGCTGAAGCGCGTGCCCGAGGCACAGCGCCGCATCGCGCTGGACCGCGCGGTGGATCTGCTGGGCATCGGCGCGCTGATGGCGCGCCGCCCGGACACGCTCTCCGGCGGCGAGCGCCAGCGCGTGGCGATCGCGCGCGCGCTGGCCACCAGCCCGCGCCTGCTGCTGCTCGACGAGCCGCTCGCCGCGCTGGATGTGCGGCGCAAGGCCGAGGTGCTGCCCTACCTGGACCGGCTGCACGAGGAGCTGGGCCTGCCGGTGATCTACGTGAGCCACTCGATCGACGAGGTGGCGCGCCTGGCCGACCGGCTGGTGCTGATGGAGGCCGGCCGCGTGCTCGCCGAGGGGGCGCTGCCCGACATGCTGGCGCGGCTGGACCTGCCGGTGGCCTTCGGCGACGACGCCGGCGTGGTGCTCGACGCGACGGTCGGGCAGCGCGACGAGGCCTGGCACCTGGCGCGCCTGGATGTCGAGGAGCACTGCCGCATCTGGGCGCGCGACCTCGGCCTGCCGCTCGGCCGCCGCGTGCGCCTGCGCGTGCTGGCGCGCGACGTGAGCCTGACCCGCACGCCGCAGACCGGCACCAGCATCGGCAACCAGCTGCGCGGCATGATCGAGGCCATCGCCGACGACGCCCACCCCGCGCTCGCGCTGGTGCGCGTGCGCGTCGGCGGCGCGCCGATCGTCGCGCGCCTGACGCGCCGCGCGGCCCACGCGCTGGAACTCGCACCGGGCCTGCCCGTCTGGGCCCAGGTCAAGACGGTCGCCTTGATGGAATGAGCTCGGGCAACCTGATCACTGCGGAGCTGAAGCTGGCCGGCCGGCTCGATGCGCGCTTCTTCGCGCTGCTCGAGGCGCTGGAAGCCACCGGCTCGATCAACAAGGCCGCGCGCACCGCCGGGCTCAGCTACAAGGGCGCGTGGATGATGCTCGAGGCGGCCTGCAACCTGGCCAACGAGCCGCTGCTCGAAACCGCCACCGGCGGCAGCGGCGGCGGCGGCACGACGCTGACGCCGGCGGCGCGCGCCTTGCTCGAGGCGTGGCGGACCCTGCAAACCGAACAACGCGAGTTCCTGCGCACGCAGGAGCTTCGCCTCGCCCAACTGCCGGCCCTGGCCGGGCTGCTGCGGAGAATGTCGATGAAGACCACTGCACGCAACCAGTTCGCCGGCACCGTGTCGGCCGTCGAGACCGGGCCGGTGTCGGCCTCGGTGACAGTGGCGCTGAAGAGCGGCGAGGAGATCACCGCCACGATGACCGCGGCGGCGGCGAAGCGCCTGAAGCTGAAGAAGGGCCAGGAGGCGATCGCACTGATCAAGGCCTCGGCCGTGGTGCTGGTGACCGATTTCGCCGGCTGGCAGCTCTCGGCGCGCAACCAGCTCGCCGGCACGATCTCGCGCATCGAGCGTGGGGCCGTGTCGTCGCTGGTGGTGCTGACGCTGCCCGGCGGCGCGGCGATCACCGCGACGGTCACCAACGAGGGCGCGGAGGCGCTCGGACTGGCCGTCGGCACACCGGCCACCGCGGTGTTCAAGGCCTATGCGGTGATGATCGCGACGCAGCCCTGAGCCGCGGCGGCTGGAATGCCCGTCGGACTCAGCCGCCGCTCGAATGCCGGATCAGGTGGTCGAAGGCCGACAGCGCCGCCTTCGCGCCGTCGCCGGCGGCGATGATGATCTGCTTGTAGGGCACCGTGGTGGCGTCGCCGGCCGCGAACACGCCCGGCAGGCTGGTGGCACCCTTGGCGTCGACGATGATCTCGCCGTACTTCGAGAGCTCCAGCGTGCCCTTGAGCCACTCGGTGTTGGGCACCAGGCCGATCTGCACGAAGACGCCGGCGAGTTCGACGAGCTGATCGGCGTTCGTCGCACGGTCCTTGAAGCGCAGGCCGGTGACCTTCTGGCCGTCGCCGACGATCTCGGTGGTCTGCGCATTCAGGACCACCGTCACGTTGGGCAGGCTCTTCACCTTCTCGACCAGCACCGCGTCGGCCTTCAACTGCGGCGCGAACTCGACCAGCGTCACGTGCTCGACGATGCCGGCCAGGTCGATCGCCGCCTCGACGCCCGAGTTGCCGCCGCCGATCACCGCGGTGCGCTTGCCCTTGTAGAGCGGTCCGTCGCAGTGCGGGCAGTAGGCCACCCCCTTGTTCTTGTACTCGGCCTCGCCGGGCACGCCGACGTTGCGCCAGCGTGCGCCGGTGGCGAGGATGACGGTCCTGCCCCGGAGCACGGCGCCGTTGTCCAGCGTCACGCGGACCGGGCCCGACGCGGGGGCGTCGAGCTGCGCGGCGCGCTGGCCGTTCATCAGGTCCACGCCATAGGCGCGGGCGTGGGCCTCGAGCGCGGCGGCGAACTTCGGGCCCTGCGTCTCGAGCACGGAGATGTAGTTCTCGATGCCCAGCGTGTCGAGCGTCTGGCCGCCCATGCGCTCGCCGACGATGCCGGTCCGGATGCCCTTGCGCGCGGCGTACACCGCCGCGGCCGCGCCGGCCGGTCCGCCGCCGACGATCAGCACGTCGAACACGTCTTTCGTCGCGAGCTTGGCGGCGTCGCGCGCCGCCGCACCGGTGTCGATCTTGGCCAGGATCTCGTGCACTTCCATGCGGCCCGAGCCGAAGGGCTGGCCGTTGAGGAAGACCATCGGCACGGCCATGATCTGGCGCTGCTCGACCTCGTCCTGGAACAGGCCGCCGTCGATCGCGACGTGCCTGATGCGCGGGTTCAGCACCGCCATCAGGTTGAGCGCCTGCACCACGTCCGGGCAGTTGTGGCAGGTCAGCGACATGTAGGTCTCGAAGGCGAAGTCGCCGTCGAGAGACCGGATTTGCTCGATGACTTCCGCCTCGAGCTTGGGTGGGTGCCCGCCGGCCTGCAGCAGCGCCAGCACCAGCGAGGTGAACTCGTGACCCATCGGGATCGCCGCGAAGCGCACGCCCATGTCGGCGCCGGCGCGGCTGATCGAGAACGACGGCCGGCGCTGGTCCTGCCCGTCGAAGCGGGCCGTGATGAGCGGGCTCAGCGCCGCGATCTCCGACAGCAGATCGCGCATCTCGGCCGAGGCCTCGCGCTCGTCGAGCGAGGCCACCAGTTCGACCGGCTGCGTCACGCGCTGCAGGTAGGCGGCAAGTTGGGATTTCAGGCTGTCGTCAAGCATGGTCATGGTGCTCCGGCATGTTCAAGCTGACGCCGCGGATCCGGCTCTGCCGGTCCGCTGGCGTCGCCCCCTCGAGGGGGAGCGCCGTGAGGCGCTCCGGGGGTGGGTGGTCAGATCTTGCCCACCAGATCGAGCGACGGCGTCAGCGTCTTGGCGCCGGCCTGCCACTTGGCCGGGCAGACCTGGCCCGGGTTCTTGGCCACGTACTGGGCCGCGGCGACCTTGCGCAGCGTCTCCTTGACGTCACGGGCGATCGCGTTGTCGTGCACCTCGGCGGTCTTGATGATGCCCTCGGGGTTGATCACGAAGGTGCCGCGCAGCGCCAGGCCTTCTTCCTCGATGTGCACGCCGAAGGCGCGCGTCAGCTTGTGGGTCG
The DNA here is from genome assembly GCA_003265685.1 of Piscinibacter caeni. Lineage (GTDB taxonomy): Bacteria > Pseudomonadota > Gammaproteobacteria > Burkholderiales > Burkholderiaceae_C > Piscinibacter > Piscinibacter caeni. Next base: position 5,382 of record QJOU01000181.1, read on the forward strand.
GGTCGCCGACCAGCGGGAACTTCGCCTTGCCGACGGCCGGGCTGGTCTCGTGCCACACCTTGTGCGAGAAGTGCGTGTCGGTGGTGACGATGTAGACCTCGGCGCCGATCTCCTGGAACTTGGCGTAGTTGTCGGCCGCGTCCTCGACCTCGGTCGGGCAGTTGAAGGTGAACGCCGCCGGCATGAAGATCAGCACGGACCACTTGCCCTTCAGGCTCTGCTCGGTTACCTCGACGAACTTGCCGTTGTGGAAGGCGGTGGTCTTGAACGGCTGGACGGGGGTGTTGATCAGCGACATGGTTTTCCTTTGATAGAGGGAGTCAAACGGAAGCGAACGATCGATATTGTGATTGCACTGCAGCATTCCGTCGCTTGATTGACGAAATCGCATTGATTGACGATGTCTATCGGCAGGGCCGAGCCGCAGCGGCCCGCGCGGCGCCGGCGGGCCGGGAGGGGAGGGCGGGGCGGCTCAGTGCCGCTGGTACTGCGTGGCGCCGAACAGCGCCTCGCGCGCCTTGTCGTCCACCAGCGGCTTGCGCCGGTCGGCCAGCACCTCGACGCCGCGCATCACCGCGGGACGGTGGCCGATCTCGTCGAACCAGCCCTTCAGGTGCGGGTAGTCGTTCCAGGTGATGCCCTGGTTCTTCCACGAGCGCAGCCAGGGGAACACGGCGATGTCGGCGATCGAGTACTCCGGCCCGCCGAGGTACTTGCTCTTCGCGAGGCGCTTGTCCAACACGCCGTAGAGGCGCCTGGCCTCGTTCGTGTAGCGCTCGATCGCGTACTCGATCTTCTGCGGCGCGTAGATGCGGAAGTGGTGCGCCTGGCCCAGCATCGGGCCCACGCCGCCCATCTGGAACATCAACCACTGCAGCACCTCGTACTTGCCGCGTGTGCCCGCCGGCAGGAAGCGCCCGGTCTTGCCGGCCAGGTAGAGCAGGATGGCGCCCGACTCGAACAGCGAGATCGGCTGGCCGTCCGGGCCCTCCGGATCGACGATCGCCGGGATCTTGTTGTTCGGGCTGATGGCCAGGAAATCCGGCGCGAACTGCTCGCCGGCGCCGATGTCCACCGGGTGCACGCGGTACGGCAGGCCGCACTCCTCGAGCATGATGTGGACCTTGTGGCCGTTGGGCGTGGCCCACGAATACACTTCGATCATCGTGTCGGTCTCCGGCTTCAGTTCGAGCGCGATTGCGCCGACACTCTAGTGCAAACCATGCTCGAGTCGTTCAAGCGCTTCTTTTCACCGCAGCCCACCGGCCCCGACTGGCGCGACGTGGCGGACTGGGCGCGCGAGCGCGGGCTGGCCTTCAAGCGCGCGCGCGAGGACGAGGGCTTCGTCATCGAGGGCGAGCTCGGCGGCCGCCCGGTGCGCATCGAATGGGGGCCGCCGCAGCGCAGCTACATCGAGGGCCGCGAACTGCGCATCCGCATGGAACTCAAGCTGCCGGCCGACCTGCAGATGCTGCTGCTGTCGCGCCCGCTGATGGAGCAGCTCGAGAAGCAGACCTTCGAGCGCTTCACCGAGGGCATGCAGACCCAGATCGACACCAGCTCGCCCGAGGAGATCCGCTGGCTGGTGATGTTCGGCAAGGTCGACCTCTCGACCTACCGCGTGCTGCGCAGCCATTTCGCCGCGGTGGCCAGTCTGCCGGCGGCGGGCATGGCCTGGATCAGCGGCGCGCTCGCGGCGCAACTCGAGCGCGCGCTCGGCGGGCTGCTGGCCAACGATCCGCCCTTCGTGCTGATGACGCTGCGCGGCCGCAGCTACCTGCGCACCCGGCTGATCGACCCCGATCCGATCTCCCTGACCAGCGCGGTGGCGATCTTCGAGGCCGCGGTGACCCGGGCGCTGGAGGTGGCGGCGCACCACGGCGAAAGCGGCCAGGAATGGGCGCCGTCGGGCTCCACCGCCTGGCAGTCGCTGGGCACCGACGAGCCGCCGAAGCGCCGCGGATGACCCGGCCCGAAGGTGCCGCCGACCAGCCGCCCCTGCGGGCGGCCGCCGTGCTGGACGACGGGTCGGCCGACGTCGATGCGCTGCTGGCCGACTGCGCCGCCCGGCAGCACCGCTCCGGCCGGCGGGTGCGCGGCCTCGTGATGACCTGGCCCGACGGCGGCCGCGAGTCCTGCGGTGCGATGGTGCTGGTCGACCTCGACACCCGCGAGCAGTACCTCGTCTCCCAGGCGCTGGGCCGCGCGTCGGCGGCCTGCCGGGCCGATCCGCAGGGCTTTGCCCGCGCCAGCGAGGTGCTGCGCCGCGCCGGCGGCGAGGCGCCGGACCTGGTGATCTGCAACCGCTTCGGCGGCATGGAGGCCCACGGCGAGGGCTTCAGCGCCGAACTGCTGCAGCTGATGTCGGCCGACATCCCGCTGCTGACGGTGGTCTCGCCGCGCTGGGCGCCGGCCTGGAGCGAGTTCACCGGCGGCGCGCCGCTGCTGGCGGCGCGGCCGGAGGCCCTCGAAGGCTGGATCGAGGCGACGCTGGGCAGCCCGGCCGCCGCCTGAGCGTCGGCGGCGCGGCCGCTCAGGCGTGCCGGCCGAGCTCCAGCTTGGCGATGGCGTTGCGGTGCACCTCGTCCGGGCCGTCGGCGTAGCGCAGCGTGCGGGCGCAGGTGTAGAAGTACGCCAGCGGGAAGTCCTGGCTCATGCCGGCGCCGCCGTGCACCTGCATGGCCCAGTCGATCACCTGGCAGGCCATGTTCGGTGCCACCACCTTGATCATCGCGATCTCGCCCTGCGCGCTCTTGTTGCCCGCCACGTCCATCATCCAGGCGGCCTTGAGCGTGAGCAGGCGCGCCTGCTCGATCAGGCAGCGCGCCTGCGCGATGCGCTCGCGCGTCACGCCCTGCTCGGCGATGCTGCGGCCGAAGGCGACGCGCGACGAGGCGCGCTTGCACATCAATTCGAGCGAACGCTCGGCCAGCCCGATCAGGCGCATGCAGTGGTGGATGCGGCCCGGGCCGAGGCGGCCCTGGGCGATCTCGAAGCCGCGCCCCTCGCCGAGCAGGATGTTCGAGGCCGGCACACGCACGTTCTCGAACAGCACCTCCATGTGGCCGTGCGGCGCGTCGTCGTAGCCGAACACCGACAGCGGGCGCAGCACCTTCACGCCCGGCGCGTCGGCCGGCACCAGCACCATCGACTGCTGAGAATGCTTGGGCGCCGAGGGGTCGGTCTTGCCCATGAAGATGTAGATGCGGCAGCGCGGGTCGCCGGCACCGGAGGTCCACCACTTGCGACCGTTGATGACGAGCTCGTCGCCGACACGCTCGATGCGCGACTCGATGTTGGTGGCGTCCGACGAGGCCACCGCCGGCTCGGTCATCGCGAAGGCGCTGCGGATCTGGCCGGCCAGCAGCGGCTCGAGCCAGCGCTGCTTGTGCTCCGCGCTGCCATAGCGCACCAGCGTCTCCATGTTGCCGGTGTCCGGTGCCGAGCAGTTGAACACCTCGCTGGCCCAGGGCACCCGGCCCATGATCTCGGCCAGCGGCGCGTATTCCTGGTTCGACAGGCCCTGGCCGTAGTCGCCCGAGGTGTTGCGCTGCCCGTCGGCCGAGGGCGGCAGGAACAGGTTCCACAGCCCGCGTTCGCGTGCCTTGGGCTTGAGCTGCTCCACCGTCTCGAGTGGCGACCAGCGCCGGCCTGCCTGCGTGTTGGCCTCGATCTCGGCCCACCAGGCGGCCTCGGCCGGGTAGACGTGATCGTCCATGAAGCGGGTGAGCTGCGCCTGCAGCTCGCGCGTGCGCGGCGAATAGCTGAAATCCATCGGGGGATCCTCGGGTGGGGTGTCAGGAGGCCTGCTGCGCGATGCGCCAGCCCATCTCGGCCAGCGGGCGGGCGCCGGCGGCGGCCTGGCGCGCCTGCGCGCTGGCAGCGGTGCCTTCGACCACCCGCTTGGCGATGCCCTGCAGGATGCCGGCCATGCGGAACAGGTTGTAGGCCATGTAGAAGTTCCAGTCGGCCATCACGGCGTCGGGGTTGCTGCGCCCGGTGCGCTCGCAGTAGCGCCGCACGTAGGCCTTCTCGTCGGGAATGCCGAGGCTGCCGAGGTCGGCGTCGCCGATGCCGCGGAACACGCCGCCCGGGATGTGCCAGGACATGCAGTGGTAGCTGAAGTCCGCCAGCGGGTGGCCGAGCGTCGAGAGCTCCCAGTCGAGCACCGCCAGGATGCGCGGCTCCTCGGGGTGGAACACCAGGTTGTCGAGCCGGTAGTCGCCGTGCACCACGGCGCGCTCGCGCTCGTCGCGCGCGCCGGGCGGGATGTGCGCCGGCAGCCAGTCCATCAGCCGGTCCATCGCCTCGATCGGCTCGGTGATCGAAGCGACGTACTGCTTGCTCCAGCGCGTGATCTGGCGCTCGAAGTAGTTGCCCGGCTTGCCGTAGTCGGCCAGCGCGCCGGTGGTGTCCACGCGGTGCAGCGCGGCGATCACGCGGTTCATCTCGTCGTAGATGGCGCCGCGCTGCGCGGGTGTCATGCCGGGCAGGGTCTGGTCCCACAGCACGCGGCCGGCGACGAACTCCATCAGGTAGAAGGCGCGGCCGATCACGGCCTCGTCCTCGCACAGCAGCAGCATGCGCGGCACCGGCACCTCGCTGCCGTGCAGCGCGCTCATCACGCGGTACTCGCGCTCGATCGCATGCGCGGAGGGCAGCAGCTTCGCCACCGGCCCGGGCTTGCTGCGCATCACGCAGGTGCGGCCGGGCGTGACGAGCTTGAAGGTCGGGTTGGACTGGCCTCCCTTGAACTGCTCGACCACGAGCGGTCCCTCGAAACCGGGCAGGTGCTGCGCGAGGTAGGCCGCCAGCGCGCCCGCGTCGAAGGCATGCTGGCCGGAAACGGGCTTGGTGCCGGAGAAGTTGTCCATCGTCATCGCTCAGCGATCGCGAGCAGCTTGTCTTTCGACAGCACCACCAGCCGGGTCGGCTCCACGCGCACCGCACCTTCTCGCTCGAAACCCTTGAGCTCCTGGTTGACGCGCTGGCGCGAGGCGCCGAGCAGCTGGGCCAGGTCCTCCTGGGCGAGCTGCAGGCCGATGCGGATCTCCTCGTCGCCCTGCGGGATGCCGTAGGCGCGCGCCAGCAGCAGCACCTGCTTGGCCAGCCGCGCGGCGAGCGGGCGGGTGTTCAGGTCCTCGATGGTGTCGAACATCAGGCGCAGCCGGCGGCAGTTCAGGCGCAGCAGCGCGTCGTACAGCTCCACGTGCTGCGCCAGCAGCTCCTTGAAGTCGACCCGCGAGACGACCAGCACGGTGGTCTCGCCATGGGCCGTGGCGTCGTGCGTGCGCGGCAGGCCGTCGAACAGCGCGATGTCGCCGAACCAGGTGCCGGGCTCGACGTAGGTCAGCGTCACCTGCTTGCCCGAGAGCGACACCGAGCCGACCCGCACCGCGCCCTTGGCGACGCCGCACCAGGCTTCGGCCGGCGTGCCGCGTGCCGACAGCGTGGCGCCGTCCGGGTAGCGCCGCACGCTCGCGCGTTCCAGGATGGCGTGCCGCAGCGGCAGCGAAAGCTTCGAGAACCACGTGCCCGAATCGATGTTGGATCGTTCGTCGATGGTAAGAACGGGCTGCATCGTGTTCAGTCACCGGCGCGACAGGGGCGCCGGCCCGGCGAAGGCGTGTGCAGGAAGGGACGCCCTGAGACACACGGGCGTGACGGACTGCACGGGAGGCGGCGTGTGAACGATTGTGTCACGTGCATGGTCCACACTGTCCCCCGCTGCAGGGGCGTGAACAAAGACCGCCATGCTAGAGTGCCCGCGGAACCTCACGTGACGAATGCGAACTGCCTCCAGACCTGCCCCGATCGTGTTCATCGGGTGCGCACTGCTGTGTGCCGCCGGCTCGGTGCGGGCGCTCGGATTCGGCCGGGTGATCAACGTCTCGTCGCTCGGCCAGCCGCTGAACTTTGCCGCCGCCGTCCGGCTCGAGGCTGACGAATCCCTGCCGCGCGAATGTGTCTCGGCCGAGGTGCTGGCCGGTGACGTGCGCGTGCCGCCGGCCTCCGTGCGCCTGACGGTGGAGCCCGGCAACGACGCGGGCGAACGCCTGTTGCGCATCACCACCGCCGGGGCGATCGAGGAACCCGTGGTCACCGTGACCGTGAGCGCCGGCTGCAACGGGCGCCTCACGCGCAGCTTCGTCACGCTGGTCGACCCACCGGGGGTGAACCTCGCCCAGTCGGGCAGCGTCGCGCCGCTGAGCCTGCCGCCGCAGCGCCTGGAGTCCCAGGTCGCGCCGGTGGTCGGCATCGTCGAGGCGGCCAACGCGGCGTCCGCACCGATGGCGGCCACGGCGGCCTCGGCGCCGCTGCCGCCGCGGCAGGCAGTGGCGGCGCGCCCGCCGCGGGT
>KZ836153.1 GCA_003265685.1 Piscinibacter caeni
CTGCCGCTGGCGCCGCCCGAGCGCGCGCAGCTCGCGCTGGCCGAGGCCGCGCTACAGCGCGCGCGCGGCGACGTCGCCGGCGAGCGCCGCGCCGCCGAGCTGGCGCTGCGCCTGGCCCACCTGGCCGGCGAGCCGCTGCTGCTGGGCCGGGCCTACGGCGCGCTGGGCCGCTTCCACGAGGCGCGCAACCCGGAGCGCGCCTACGCCTGCTTCCAGGACAGTGCCGAGTTCCTGCGCCAGGCCGGCGTGCCCGAGCGCGTGAGCGAGCCGGCGCTGCTGGACGAATGCGCCAACACGCTGGTGCGCCTGGCCTGGTGGCACCTGCTGCGCAACGACGGGCGCGCCGAGCCGCTGCTGCAGCGCGCGCAGGCGCTGCAGGAGCACAGCCCGCGCGCGCTGGAAACCCAGGCGATGCTGGCGCAGACCTGGGGCGAGTTCTGGCGCCGCAGCGGGCAGCTCCAGGAGGCCCTGCTGCACAAGTACCGCGCGCTGCACTGCTACCAGCGCCTGGGCGACCGGCTCGGTGTGGTGAAGGCCTACTGCAACCTGGCCCTCATCCATGGCGAGGCGAAGGACTTCGCCCGCGCGATCGAGTGTTCCCAGCACGTGCTCGAGCTGGCGCGCAGCGAGCCGGTCGAGCCCGAGATCGTGGCCTCCACGCACCTGAACCTCGGCGCCGCGTACTACTGGCAGAACCGCTGGGACCCGGCCATCACGCACTACGAGCAGGCGCTGCGCATCGCGCTCGACGCCGGCCTGGTGGTGGTGGTCGGGCGGGCCCACTACAACCTGGCCGAGGCCTTCTACCGCCGCTTCCAGGCGCTCGGCCGGCCCGACGACGAGCTGCAGGGCGACGCCCACACCGCCGCCGCGCTGGCCACCTGGCCGCCCGAGGGCGACGCGGCGCCGGCCGAGGCCACGCGCCGCCTGAAGCGCGACATCCTCGGCCCGCACGGGAACGACAGCGTCGACCGCCTGCTGCCGGGGGAGTTCGCAGCCCACTTCCCCGAGCTGCTGGCGGTGCAGCGGCAGCGCGCGGCCCTGGCGCTGCCGCTGGCCCCGCACGAGCAGGCGAGCGCGCACCTGACGATTGCCGCGGCCTACCTCGCGGCCTGCGTGAAGGAACGCGAGGCGGCCGCGGCGGTGGTGCAGCGGCATGGGCTGGAGCAACGCTTCCGCGCCTCGTTCGAGCGGCTGGGCGAGATCTTCCAGCGCTCGCAGAGCCGCGAGGAGCGCCTCGCGCAGGCCTGGCGCCACGGCGCCGCCGACCTGCTCGACGACAGGGCGCGGGCCGCCGTGCTCGCCCACCTGCTGCGCGAGGGCACGCTCAGCCGCAGCCAGTACGCGCCGCTCGCCGCGGTGGGCGCCACCACGGCATCGAAGCAGCTCGGCCTGCTGGTGGCACGCGGCCTGCTGCGCCAGTCCGGCCGCGGGCCGGGCACCAGCTACCGGCTGGCCGACGCCGGCTGAGCCTTGCATCAGGCTGAGCGTGTCGCGGCAGGTGCCGCCTGCCGCGACCAGTGACTATCGTGGTTCGTGGAGAACCTCGGTGGCTCCGGCCGAGCCGTGCCCGGGCGGGTGGCGGCGCGCGTGGCGGGCGCCGAGGAACGCAGCGCGGCGACCGCCCGCGTCGCGCGCCGCCACCCGCCCGGGCACGGCTCGGCTCGCTCCGCATACGGCACAGAGCAGACCTCCAACGTCCGCTCAGAGCCGACAAGCGCCGCACGATCCATGCGATCGAGCGCGAAGTCGTGTCAGGCGAGCACGGCCGCCAGCCAGTCCGCGAGCTGGCGCTGCGCCAGGCGTGCCGCGGCCACCGCGCCGCCCATGCTGAGGTAGCCGTGCGCCAGGCCGTGGTACTCGACCAGCGTCACCGCGTTGCCGGCGCGCTGCAGCGCCTCGCCGTAGGCCAGGCCCTCGTCGCGCAGCGGGTCGTGCGCGGCCAGCTGCAGCAGCGTCGGCGGCAGGCCGCGCAGGTCGGCCGCGCGCAGCGGCGCGCCGTCCTCGTCCGGCGCCACCCCGGTGGGCCCGAAGGCGTGGCGACTGAAGTAGTCCACCGCGCGCCAGGTCAGCGTCGGGCCGTCGGCATAACGCTCGCGCGACGGGAAGTCGCCCGGGTGGTTGCCCGCCGCGGGCGGGTACAGCAGCGCCTGGCCGCGCAGCGCCGGGCCGCCGGCGTCGCGCAGGCGCCGGGCGACGCTGGTGGCGAGCACCGCCCCGGCGCTGTCGCCGGCCAGCGCGAGCCGCGTGGCGTCGCCGCCGAAACGCGCGGCGTGGCGCGCCACCCACTGCACGCCGGCCAGCGAATCCTCGATCGGCGCCGGCCAGGGCTGTTCGGGCGGCTGGCGGTAGGCGAGGCTCGCGACCACGAAGCCGCCGTCCGCGCACAGGCGGCGGCAGACGCTGTCGTAGCCGTCGAGGTCGCCCAGCACGTAGCCGCCGCCGTGCAGGTACACGACCACCGGCAGCGGCCCGGCCGCACGCGGCCGGTAGGCACGCAGCGTGAGGTTCGTGTCGGCGTTGCGCTCGTGGATGTCGTGCACCTCGACGTCGGCGGGCGGCACGTCGGCGGCGGCGAGGATCTGGCGGTACATGGCACGCGCCGCGGGCAGCGGCAGGTCGGCCATGTCCGGCGCGCCGCTGGCGCGGGCCTGGTCGACGATGGCCTGGAGCTGGTGATCGAGCATGGGGTCTCCGGGCAACAAGGGGTGTCAGGGCCCGAGCGGGTCGTGGTGGGCACGCATCACGCGGCCTGCAGCACGGCCTGCCGGCGCGCCGCGGGGCGCAGCAGCAGGTAGGCCAGGGCCGGCAGCAGCACCAGCGCGCCGACCATGTTCCAGACGAACATGAAGGCGAGCAGGATGCCCATGTCGGCCTGGAACTTGATGGGCGAGAAGGCCCAGGTGCCGACCGCCAGCGCCAGGGTCAGGCCGGTCAGCAGCACCACGCGGCCGGTGAACTGCAGCGCATGGTGGTAGGCCGCCGAGAGGTCGTCGCCGGCCTTCAGCCGCACCAGCATCACCGAGAGCACGTAGAGCGCGTAGTCCACGCCGATGCCCACGCCGAGCGCGATGACCGGCAGCGTCGCCACCTTCACGCCCAGGCCCAGGCCGACCATCAGCGCCTCGCACAGGATGGAGGTGAGCACCAGCGGAAGCACCGCGCAGACCACCGCGCGCCAGGAGCGGAAGGTGACGAAGCACAGCACGATCACCGCGCCGTAGACCCACAGCAGCATCTCGCGCATCGCCTGCTGCACGACGATGTTGGTCGCCGCGGCGATGCCGGCGCTGCCGGCGGCGAGCATGAAACGTTCGTCCTCGACCTTGTTCGCCTCGATGAACGACTCCACCTCGTCGACCACGCGCGTCAGCGTGGCCGCCTTGTGGTCCTGCAGGTAGACGTACAGCGAGAGGAACGAGCAGCCCTGGTTGAACAGCTCGCGCGGCGCGCGCGCCTGCACGCCGCCCAGCGCCGCGGCGTTGGGGATCAGCTCGAACCACTTCAGCTGGCCCTCGTTGTAGCCCACCATCGCGAGCTTGGAGAGCGCCGCCATCGAATGCGTCGCCTCCACGCCGGGCAGCTGCTCGAGCCGCCAGGCCAGGCGGTCGACCCGCGCCAGCGTCTCGTAGCGCGTGCACTGGTCCTCGGGCGTGGCCACCATCACGACCAGGATGTCCGCGCTGGCCGCGTAGTTGCGCGCGAGGAAGTCGTTGTCGCGGTTGTAGCGCGAGTCGGCGCGCAGCTCGGGCGCGCCGCGGTCCAGGTCGCCGATCTGCAGCTTCAGGCTCACCGCATAGCCGGCCACGGCCAGCAGCGCGCCGATGCCGATCGCCGCCAGTGCCGGGCCGCGGCGCGTGAAGTGGTCGAGCGCACGCCACAGCCCGGCGCGCTGGCCGCCGGCATCTTCGGCGGCCTCCTGGCGCAGGCTGCGCTGCGCCGCGCGCGGGCTGACGCCGACGTAGGACAGCAGCACCGGCAGCAGCACCAGGTTCGTGAAGATCAGCACCGCCACGCCGATGCTCGCCACCGCCGCCAGGTCCTGGATCACCTCGATGCGGATCAGCGCCAGCACCGCGAAGCCCACCGCGTCGCACAGCAGCGCCGTCAGCCCGGCGACGAACAGGCGGCGGAAGGTGTAGCGCGCCGCCACCACGCGGTGCGTGCCGCGGCCGATGTCCTGCATGATGCCGTTCATCTTCTGCGCGCCATGGCTCATGCCGATGGCGAACACGAGGAAGGGCACCAGCACCGAGTACGGGTCGAGCTGGTAGTGCAGCAGCGCGAGCAAGCCGAACTGCCACACCACCGCGACGAGCGAACACGCCACCACCAGCGCGGTCGAGCGCGGGCAGCGGGTGTAGCCCCACAGCACGGCGGCGCAGATCGCCAGCGCGACGCCGAAGAAACCGAGCACCTGGCGCATGCCCTCGATCAGGTCGCCCATCACCTTGGCGAAGCCGGTGATGTGGATCTGCACGGTCTCGCTCTGGTACCTGGCGCGCAGCGCCTCGAGCTGGCGGCCGAGCTCGCCGTAGTCGAGCGCCGCGCCGGTCTGCGGGTTCCTGTCCAGCAGCGGCACGAAGATCACGCTGGACCTGAAGTCCGCCGCGACGAGCTGGCCGATCTCCCCCGAGCGCTCGACGTTGGCGCGCACCGCGGCGAGCGCGGCGGCCGAGCCGTCGTAGCTGTCGCCCATCACCGTGTCGCCTTCCAGGCCCTCTTCGTTCACCGCGATCCAGCGCGTGTTGCTGGTCCACAGCGACTTCATGAACGGGCGGTCCACGCCGGGCAGCAGGTAGATCTCGTCGTTGAGCTTGCGCAGCGTGTCGAGGTAGTCCTTGTCGAAGATCGACGCACCTGTCGTCGCGACGGCGATGCGCAGTGCATTGCCCTGGCCCGACAGGTTGGCCTTGTTGGCGAGGTAGCTGACGATGTAGGGGTGCTGCGCGGGAATCGTCTTCTCGAAGCTCGCGTTCAGGCGCAGCTGCAGCGCCTGCCAGCCGAGCGCGAGCGTGGCCAGCAGGCACAGCAGCAGCACCCCCGGCCGGTGGTTGAAGAACGCCCGCTCGAGCCACGAGCCCGAACGGGTGTCAAAATTTTCGAGGCGGGCAACGACGGGCTGGGCGTCGAGCGAGGTGTCGGCGTGCATGGAAGGTTTCTCAGGGCAGCGTGATGCGGCGCATCCCGCGCAGGCTGGCGACGGCGAGCTGGCCGTCGGCGGTGGCGGCCAGGCCGGCCGCGGGCACGGCGGCGCCGGGGCCGCCGCGGGCGAAGCTGCGGCCGTCGTCGCGGCTGGCGAGCAGTTCGCCGGCCTGGGTCAGCAGCGCGAGCGCACCGCCGTCGAGTTCGGCCGCGGCGCTGATCGACACCGGCGTGCCGGTCTCGACCTTCTGCCAGCTCGTGCCGACGTCGGTGCTGCGGAAGGTGTTGCCGCGCAGGCCGTAGGCGAGCAGCGTGCCCGAGCGCGCCGCGAGCAGGCCGAAGAAGCTGCCCTTGTAGGGCGACTCCAGCGCGGCGAAGCTGGCGCCGCCGTCGTCCGAGCGCAGCAGCAGGCCCTGCTCGCCGGCGATGAAGAGCCGGCCCTGCTGGGCACGCACAGCGTAGAGGTGCAGGCTCTTCGGGTTCGGCAGCGTCGTCGCGAGTGTCTTCCAGGTCCGGCCGCCGTCGGCGGTGGCGAAGGCCATGCCGTAGGCGCCGACCGCGACGCCGCGCTGCGCGTCGACGAACTCGATGTCGAAGAAGGGCTTGTCCGGCCCTTCCTCGGCCAGGCGCCGGCCCAGGCGCTGGGCGCGTTCGTCGCCGGCCGCGAGCGCCTCGGCCCAGGCCGCGGCGGCGCGCAGGCCGTCGAGCTGCAGGGTCCAGGTTTCGCCGCCGTCCTCGGTCTTGAGGAGGGTGCCGAGGTGGCCGGCGGCCCAGCCGGTGCGCTCGTCGACGAAACGCAGCGCCGTCAGGCTCACCTGCACCGGCACCTTGGCCTGGCGCCAGCTCGCGCCGGCGTCGTCGGAAAGCAGCACGGTGCCGCGCTCGCCGGCGGCGACCAGGCGCGTGCCGGCGCGTGCGACGGCAAGCGTCGCGGCGCCGAGCGCCTTGGGGCTCGCCACCGCGGCCTCGCGCAGCACCGCGGGCGCATCGGCAGGGGCGGCCGCCGCCGGACGGGCCGCCGCGGCACACGCCACGGCGGCCGCCACGAGCAGCGCCTCTCCTCCCCACAGGCCCTGGCGCATCACCTGGCCCCTTCGTTGGCCAGCTCTTCGGGACTGAAGAAACTCTTGGGCAGCGGCGGCACCGGCTTGTACTGCATCGGCAGCTCGTTGCCCGCCATGTTCAGGTAGTAGGCGCCGGTCAGCAGGTCGTAGCCGCCCCACAGCATGTTGCCCACCACCGCCGGCAGGTCGGGCGCCAGCAGGGTCAGCGTGAAGTTGGTGCGCCAGAGCTCGCCCTTGGCGTCCCAGCCGTCGAACAGGATGATCTGCCAGCTGTCCTCGTCGATGTAGTACTTGCGCTTGGCGACGACATGGCGCTTGCCTTCGGCCAGCGTGGCCTCGACTTCCCAGACGCGGTGCAGCTCCCAGCGCACCAGGCTCGGGTTGAGCGTGTTCGGCGTCACCAGGTCGGCCACCTTGGCGGCGGCGGCGCGGTTGTTGTTGTAGGGGATGTAGAGTTCGCGCTTGCCCACCAGCTTGAGCTGGTGCTTGTCGATCGGGCCGAACAGGTTGAAGGCCTCGTCGAACAGGCCGATGCCCGAGGTCACCGAGTCCGGCGTGTCGTAGCCCACCGAGGGCGCCTTGCGCACGCGGCGCTGGCCGACGAGGTACTGCCACAGGCCGCGCGGCTTGCTCGCGTTGATCGAGTCGTGCGCCAGGATCGCCTCGCCGGCCTTGGAGCCCGGCTCGGTGACGGCGAACTTGCCCAGGCCGTAGAAGCCGTCGAACTTCTCCAGGCTGCCGGCCGGGTCGTAGTACAGCTTGTTGAAGCTCTGCACACCGCCCGAGGCCATCGCGCGCCGGCCGTCGGCGGTGACGACCCAGACGCGGATCTGCGCCTGGATCGACTGGCCGGTCCAGGCCAGGCGGTGGTTCTGGAAGATCTCGTAGGCGTCCTTCGGGATCGGGAAGGGCACGCCGCCGTAGGCACCCTCGGTGCCGTGGCCGTCGTCGACCAGCTTGGCGCGCGTCGCGTTCTTGAACGTGTTGTCGTAGACGTACTGCGGCGCCGCGGCGCTGCGCCGGCTCGGGTAGACGTCGATGCGGAAGCCGGGGTGCTTCTTCATCAGCGCCTTCACGCCGTCAGACAGCTTGCCCTCGTGCTGCGCCATGTTCTTGGCGTCGATCGAGAGCAGCGGCTTGTCGGCGGCAAACGGGTCGGGGCGCGGCTCGCCCGGCTTCCAGGCCGGGTCGGCCTTGGTGACGCCGCCCTCCCAGGCCGGGATGCTGCCGTCCTTGTTGCCGGCGCGCTCGGCGCCCATCGGCGTCAGGCTGGTCTTGAGCTTGGCGGCCTCCTCGGCCGTGACGGCGGCGTGGGCAGTCGCGGCGAACGCCAGGCCGGCGATGAAGGCCTTGGCGCCGGCGGCCAGCAGGTGTTGACGATTCATGGCGGGTCTCCGTGGATCAGAAGGTGCGCGACAGGCTGAAGGACACGTAGGAGCGGTCCTTGAGCGTCTGGCCGAAGGTGAGCTGGCGCGGCGAGCCGGTGCCCGGCACGAGGGTCTCGGTGAAGGTCTTCTCCTTGCCGAAGTACTCGGTCACGCTGAGCGCGACGTTCCAGTCGTTCTGGTACTTGCCCTTCAGCCCGATGCTCAGGTCGCCGGCATCGCTGGCGCCGCCGGCGAAGTTGGCGATGGCCTGCGAGCGGCCGCCGAAGTTCCAGCCCAGCGCGACCGGCACCGACAGGTCCAGCCCCGTCAGCACCTGGAAGTACTGCGGCTCGACGATCATGCGGAAGGCCCAAGCCCCCTTGGTGGTGTTCGGGTCCACGCCGCCCAGGCCGACGTTCGTGCCGCCCGGGCCGATGGCGAAGATGTCCTTGGTGACCTTGAGCACCCGGTTGTAGGCGAGCTCGCCGACGATCGCGCCGCCGCCCCACAGCGGGCCCGGCTGCAGCACGTAGATGCCCGAGAGGTTGAGGTGCGCGGTGCGGCCGACCGGGTAACACGGGTCGGACGGCTTGTTGCTGCAGGCGAGGATGGGGCCGAGGCCGAGCACGGCGGGGTCGCCGTTCAGCGGCGCGTTCGTGCGCACCGAGCCTTCGAGCGCCCAGTTCAGCTGGCCGACCGAGGAGGTGACGCTCGCGCCGAAGGTGCGGATGTTCTCCGCATAGGCGATGTGCACGTTGCCGTTGACGAAGTCGAACACCGGCGCCGACGGCGTCTTGTCGTGGTACTGCGCGGCATAGAAGCCGAGCTCGTAGTCACCGTCGCCCGGGCGCCAGCGCAGCTGCACGCCGCCCTGGCCGGAGTCCTTCGGCTTGTTGTTGGCACGCTGGTCGTAGGCGAGCAGGATCGGGTTGCCGTTCGTGTCCTGCCCGAAGTTGACGACGCCGGTGCCGACGTAGTCCTGGTTCGAGAAGTAGCTGCCGACGCCCGGGATCTTGCTCGGACGCCACTTCAGTTGGTAGTAAGCACCGAGCGACACGCCGTCGGCCAGCTGCAGCGAGCCGGAGATCTGCTCGACCGGCAGCAGCACCTCCTTGAACTGCCAGCCCGGCACCGAGACGATCTTCGCGATGTCCACCGGGCCCTGCGCGTTGGCGATGCCGTTCTGGCCGAAGAACAGGCTCTCGCCCCATTGCAGCGTGTGCTTGCCCAGGCGCACGGTGCCGCGCAGGCCGCCGATCTCGCCCTTGGCGTAGACGAAGGCGTCGAGCAGTTCGCTGCCCTGGCCGTGCTGCCGGCGCGTGGCGGCGAGGAATTCGTTGGGCGCCTGGCCCGGCAGGTTGTTGGCCGTCGAGACCACCGGGCCGAGCGGCACGCCGCCGGCCAGCAGCGGCGTGCCGGCGTAGTCGTTGCCGCGCAGGTAGACGCTGTCGCGCCAGGTGTTGCCGCTCAGGCGCGCGCCGAAGTTCCTCGTGCTCAGGTCCGCCTCGGCGAACAGGTCGAAGCGGCTCGAGATCAGGCCCTTGTTGAAGTTGTGGTCGCCGTCGTCCTCGTTCGCGGTGCCGGGGTCGGCGGCCACGTCCAGCCGCGTCAGCGCGGCCGAGGGGTTCTTCAGGCGGTAGCCGGCGCTGTACTTGGGCGTCAGGTCCAGGCGCAGCTTCGTCTCCGGGTCGGGCAGCGGGATGTCGAAGGCGTGCGCGGCCGGCAGCGCGAGCGCGGCGGCCACGGCCAGCGCATGGCGGTGATGGGTCATGGGTGTCTCCTGGTGGGGTGGTCCTGGGTGGCGTGCTGGTCGTTCAGACGTAGGTCGACGCGAGCCCGCCGTCGACGGGCAGGTTCGCGCCGCTGATCCAGCGCGACTCGTCGGCGCACAGGAAGGCGATCACCGGCGCGACCTCGTCGGCCAGTGCCGGGCGCTTCATGCGGTGGGCGTCCTTCTGCACACGCTCGGGGCCGAGCATGGTCACGAAGTCGCCCAGGATCGGCGTGAACACCGGGCCGGGGGCGACGCAGTTCATGCGCACGCCGCGCCCGAGGAAGATCTTCTGCGCCTGCGTCAGCGTCCAGACGATCAGCGCCTCCTTGAAGTACTGGTAGCAGGTCTCCTGCGGCACCGCGTTCTTCGCGATCCAGGCCAGGCCGGCCTCGAAGCCGTTCGTCTCGGCCAGCGCGCGGTGCCGCGCCAGGCGCTGCGGCCATTCGGCGCCCAGGATCGAGGCGACGTTGACGACCGCGCCGCCCTCGCCCATGCGCTCGAGCAGCTTCAGCGTCAGGTGGCGCAGGCCGAGGTAGTTGACGCGCGCCACCGCATCCACCGGCGCGGTGCCGGGCACGCCGGCGACGTTGGCCAGCGCGTCGATGCGGGCGGGCAGCTGCTTGATCGCCGCGTCGATGGCGACCTGCTCGGAGAGGTCGGCCTTGACGAAGCCGTCCAGCGTGATGACCGGGTCCTGCCGGTCGATGCCGATCACGCGCGCGCCGCCGGCGCGCAGGCAGCGCGCCGTCTCGGCGCCGATGCCCGAGCCGGTGCCGGTGACGACGATGGTCTTGCCTTGCAGTTTCATGGGTCGCGCGGGTCAGAAGGGGAACGGCGTGACGGCGTCCTTGACGGTGAGCCACTGCCAGGCGGTGAAACACTCCCAGTCGCCCGGCCCGCCGTGCGCGTGGCCGTTGCCGGCGACGCCGGGGCCGCCGAAGGGGTTGACGGCGTCGTCGTTCACGGTCTGATCGTTGACGTGCACCATGCCGGCCTTCAGGCGCTGCGCCACCACCAGCGCGCGGCCGACCGAGGCCGAGAGCACACCGGCCGCGAGGCCGCCGGCGCCGGCATTGGCCAGCGCCACCGCTTCGTCGTCGGTCTTGAACGAGACGAGGTTGACCACCGGACCGAAGGTCTCGTCCTCGAACACCTTCATGCCGGGCTTCACGCCGGCCAGCACGGTGGGCTGGTAGAAGAGGCCCTCGTAGGTGCCGCCGGCCAGCAGCTGCGCGCCGGCGGCGATGCTCTGCGTCACCGCGGCGTGCACGCGGTCGCGCTGGCGCTCGTCGATGATCGGCCCGAGCGCCACCTGGCCCGTGGCGCCGTCGCCCACCGGCAGGTGCGTGGCCTTGGCGACGAGCGCTTCCGAGACCGCCGGCAGCAGGCTCTCGTGCACCAGCACGCGGTTGCTCGCCATGCAGATCTGGCCCTGGTGCAGCCAGGCTCCCCAGGCGATGTTGCTGGCCGCGAGCGCGACATCGGCATCCTCGAGCACGATCANTCCCCAGGCGATGTTGCTGGCCGCGAGCGCGACATCGGCATCCTCGAGCACGATCAGCGCGTTGCTGCCGCCGAGTTCGAGCGAGACCTTCTTGAGCAGCCGCCCGGCCCGCTCGCCGATGCGCCGGCCGGCGGCGGCCGAGCCGGTGAAGGAGATCATCGGCACCTCGGGCGCGTCGACCAGCGCCTCGCCCACGTCCGCGCCGCCGGGCAGCACGTGCAGCACGCCGGCCGGCAGGCACGCCGCTTCGAACAGCTTGGCGATCAGCAGCCCGCCGGACACCGGCGTGCGCGGATCGGGCTTGACGATCACCGCGTTGCCCACTGCCAGCGCCGGCGCGACCACGCGCAGCGTCAGGATGAGCGGGAAGTTGAACGGCGAGATCACGCCCACCGTGCCCAGCGGCACGCGCCGCGCGAGGCTCAGCTTGCCGGGGGCCGAGGGCAGCAGCTGGCCCTGCGCCTGCAGCGGCATCGCCGCGGCGACGCGGCAGAACGCGATCGCCTCGCGGATCTCGTGCTGGCCCTTGGGCAGGATTGCGCCGGTCTCGCGGGTGACGTAGAGCGCGAGTTCGTCGAAGTGCTGCTGCAGCAGCGCGGCCACGCGGTGGAACACCTCGGCGCGCTCGCGCGGCGCCGTTGCGGCCCAGGCCGGCTGCGCGGCGCGCGCGGCCGCCGCCGC
>KZ836154.1 GCA_003265685.1 Piscinibacter caeni
CCTCGGCCGGCACCGCCGCGCCCCAGTCGGCCGCGGCCAGCTCGCCGAGCACGCCCGGGCCGGCCATCAGGGCATGGCCGAGTTCGCCCTCGCGCGTCATGCGTTCGAGCGCGGGCTGCAGCGCGGCGGCGGCCTCGGCCCGTCGGCCGGCGCGCCACAGCGCGTGCGCGGCGCGCAGGTGCAGCTCGACCGCCTGACCCATCTGGTCGAGCCGCGGCGCGTTGGGCAGCGCGGCGGCGAAACGCTGCGCCGCCTCGTCCCAGCGGCCCTCGGCCGCCGCCAGGCGGGCCGGCGCCAGCGACGGGCTGCCGCCACCCTCGGGCGCGCGTTCGGGGGCATGGGCGGCCATCAGCGCGGTCCAGTGGCGCAGCCCGTCCGGGTCGGGGCCGAGCAGGTCGGTCAGGCGCAGGCCGAAGATCGCCACCTGGTAGGTCCAGACGCGGCGCCGCTCGGCGCTGCCCTGCTCGCCGCTCAGCAGCTCGGCCAGCCCGGCGCGCACCGCCTCGGCGTGGCCCTGCATGCCCTCCAGCAGCAGGCGCAGCACGCGCACGTTGGCCTGCACGTCGGCCGCCGCGGCGAGCCAGCGCGCGTCGGCCTCGGCGCGCTGCACCGCCTCCAGCGCGGCATCGACCTGCCCGCCCCACAGCAGCACGTAGGCGCGCTGGCTGTGCAGCAGCGCGCGCAGCGGCAGCTCGCGCTCGCCGAGCCGGCGCAGCAGGCCGGCGCAGTAGCGCTCGATCAGCGGCCGCATGCCGCGCAGCGTGCTCCAGGACATCGGCGGGGCGTTCTCCCACCAGGTCTGCAGCGACTCGACCGGCTCGAGTCGCTCCACCACCTCGGCGAACAGCCCCGGCAGCGCGGCCAGGTCGCCGGCCAGGAAGCGCCGCGAGCACTCGCCGATCACGAACAGCAGGCGCGCCTCGGTGGGCAGCTCGCGGCCGCGCAGCTCGGCGGCCAGGGCGGCCTCCTCCTCGTGCCGGCCGAGCTCGGGCAGCACGGTCGCGAGGCAGGCCTGGGCGATGCGCAGCTCGGGTTCGTCGCCGCGCACGCGGGCGGCATGCACCGCGTCGCGCAGGTCGTCGGCGGCGGCGTCCCACTCCCAGCGCTGCACGCGCGCCAGCGCACGCATGCGCAGCACGCGCGGCGAGGCGGCGCGCCAGTCGTCCGGGAACTGCCCGGCCAGGCGCAGCAGCTCGGCGCCGTGGCCGCTGATCAGCAGCTCGGGGGCGAGTGCGGCCAGCGCCGCCTCGGCACCGCGCCAGTCGCGTGCGCGCAGCAGGTAGCCGACGCGGCGCACCGGGTCGGGCTCGCTGGCCGCGGCGCGCTGCAGCAGGCGCGGCAGCTCCTCGGGCAGGCGCTGGCGCAGCCGGTCGTCGAGCGCGTCGCGGAACAGGTCGTGCAGCACCAGGGTGCGCTCGACGCCACGCTCCTGGTCCTCCAGCGCGCTGACGAACAGGCCGCGGCGCTCGATCTCGTCGAGCCAGGCGGCGGCGCGCGCGTCGCCGCTGACGGCCGCGGCGCGCGCCGGCGTCAGCGCCGGCAGCACCGAGCAGCGCAGCAGGAAGTCGTGCAGGCCGATCGGCATGTCGTCCAGCACCTCGGCGGCGAGGTAGTCGAACAGCGGCCGGTCGACCAGCGGCGCGCGGCCGTGTTCGGACAGGGTGGCCGCCAGCGACGGCCGCTGGCGCAGCGCCGCCAGGCACAGGCGCAGCCCGGCCGGCCAGCCGCGCGTGCGCTCGATCAGCGCGGCTGCGCCAGGCCCGGCGGCGACGGCCGGTTCGCTGGCCACCAGCGCGGCGGACTCGGCCTCGGTGAAACGTAGCGCCGCCTCGCCGAACTCGGCCAGCTCGTCGGCCACGCGCCAGCGCGCCAGCGCGAGCGGCGGCTCGATGCGGCTGGCCAGCACCAGCGTCCACTGCGGCGGCAGCCGCTCGAGCAGCGCGTCGAGGAAGGCCGCGAGCGGCGCGGACTGCACGCGGTGCAGGTCGTCGAGCACCAGCACGCCGTGGGGCGCATCGCTGCCGGCCAGCGCGTTGACCAGCTCGGCCAGCGCGCGACGGGTGCCGTCGCGCTCGTCGCCGACCTGCGCGGCTAGCGCGTCGGGCGCGGTGCGCCAGGGCAGGTCGGCCGGCTCGAGCGCGGCGGCCAGCGCCTCGAACAGGCGCGGCAGGTCGTCGTCCTCGTCGAGCGCGACCCAGGCCGTCACCGTGCCGGGCGGCAGCTGCTCGAGCGCGCCGACCAGCGCGGCCGTCTTGCCGAAGCCGGCCGGCGCCACCAGCAGCACCAGGCGCCGCTGCAGCAGCGCCTCGCCCAGCGCCGCCTGCAGCGCCGGCCGCGGGATGCGGGTGCTGCGCAGGCGCGGCGGCTGGATCTTGGTGGCGGGCAGGCGGGACATGCCCCGTATTCTGGGTTCAGCGCAGGTCCGGCGCGTCGGGCAGCTCGTTCGGGTTGGCCTCGCCCGGGCGCAACGGGAAATGCTGCGCCAGCAGCGTGTCGACCGCATCGATCGCGTCGTTCAGCCCGGCCTCGAACTCGCCGCGCCGGAATGCGGTGCGCATGGTCTCCATCACCGCGTGCCACTGCGCGCGCGGCACATGCCGGTTCAGCCCGCGGTCGGCCACGATCTCGATGCGGTGCTCGGCCAGCAGCAGGTAGATCAGCACGCCGTTGTTGTGCTCGGTGTCCCACACGCGCAGCTTGCCGAACATGGTGACCGCCCGCTCGCGTGCGCTCGCGCCGCGCCAGAGGTAGGACAGCGGCAGCCCCGCCTCGACGCAGACGCGGATCTCGCCGCTGTGGCGCTTCTCGCTCGCGGCCACGCGCTGCTGCACACGCGCCAGCGCCTGCGGCGGCAGGGCGCGCGCGACATCGCGCTCGTCGAGCCAGCGGTGCTTGAGGATGCGCATCAGGCGGCCCATCACCAATCCCCCGAGGCGCCGCCGCCCCCGAAATCACCCCCGCCGCCGGAGCTGAAGCCGCCGCCGTCGCTGCCGCCGCTGCTCCAGCCGCCGCCACCGCCGCCGCCACCGCCCCAGATCACCGGCCCACCCCCGTGACTGCCATGGCGCCGCCCGCCGATGCCCGAGCCCATCAGGCCCACCAGCACCAAGGCCACCACGGCCGCGCCGGCAGCGGCCAGCAGGCTGGCGGTGAGCCACCAGCCCATGCCGCCGGCCACCAGGCCGGTGGCCAGCGCGCCGAGCTTGCGGCCCAGCGCGCTGGTCAGCACGGTGCCGATGATGGGCACGGCGATGAACAGGAACATCGGTAGGTCCTGCAGGTCCAGCCCGCGCTCGCCGCGGTTCGCGCCGTCGTGCGCGGCCGGCTCGGGCAGGCCCTCGCCGGCGATCAGCGCGTCGAGCCGGTCGACCGCGGCATTCAGCCCGCCGGCAAAGTCGCCGGCGCGGAAGGCCGGCGTGATCACCTCGGAAATCACGCGCCGGGCCGCCAGATCGGGCACCGCGCCCTCGAGCGCCTTGGCGACCTCGATGCGCACCTTGCGGTCGTTCTTCGCGACGACGATCAGCAGCCCGTCGCCCACCGCGAGCCGGCCGATCTTCCAGCTGTCGGCCACACGCTGTGCATAACTCGCGATGTCCTCGGGCTGGGTGGTCGGTACCAGCAGCACGACGAGTTGCGAGCCGCGTTTCGTCTCGATCGCGGCCAGCTTGTCCGCGAGCGCCTGCTGCTGCTCGGCCGAGAGCGTGCCGGTCTGGTCGATCACCCGGCCGGCGAGCGCGGGCACGGGCGGCACGTCCTGGGCGTGCGCCAGCCCGGCGGCGACGAACAGCAGCGCCGCGGCGAACCACGCCGCGAGGAGGCGTTTCACTTCGATGCCGGCTTGTCGAAGCTGACCGTCGGCGGCGCGGAGATCTGCGCTTCGTTCTGCACCGTGAAGTTCGGCTTGACCTGGTAGCTGAAGACCATCGCCGTCAGGTTGGTCGGGAAGCTGCGCGCGAGCACGTTGTAGTCCTGCACCGCCTTGACGTAGCGGCCGCGCGCGACGGTGATGCGGTTCTCGGTGCCTTCGAGCTGGGTGCGCAGGTCCTGGAAGCCCTGGTTGGCCTTCAGGTTCGGGTAGTTCTCCGACACCACCAGCAGGCGCGACAGTGCGCCCGACAGCTCGCCCTGCGCGGCCTGGAACTTCTGGAACGCCTCGGGGTTGTTGACCAGCTCCGGCGTGGCCTGGATCGAGGTGGCCTTGGCACGCGCCTCGACCACCTTGGTCAGCGTCTCCTGCTCGAAGTTGGCCTCGCCCTTGACGGTGGCCACGATGTTGGGGATCAGGTCGGCGCGCCGCTGGTACTGGTTCAGCACCTCGGACCAGGCCGACTTGGTCTGCTCGTCCAGGCGCTGGAAGTCGTTGTAGCCGCAGCCCGACAGGGCGGCGGCGGCGAGCACGGCGACGGCGGCGGTTCGGGTGAGGGAACGGTGCATGACGGGCATCTCCAACGGAATCGCGGGCGATCGTACCCCGCGCGACCTGATGTGGCCCTGCCGCGGCTCAATTCAAGGCCGCTCGCGCACCGCCCGGGCGCGCCGGCCGAACCACTCGGGCGCATAGCGCAGCAGCTGCTTCACGATGTCGTCGTAGGTGGTCCACTCGGTGTGGTCCAGGATCGACACGTTGGTGAACACCTCGGGCAGCTTGCGCAGCAGGAAGGGCAGGCGCAGCTCTCGCTGGCCCTGGTCGCGCACGAAGAAGCGGCAGGGCATGCCGCGCGCCAGCGCGTAGCCGGCCTCGAACAGTGCGCTGCTGGCCACGCTCCTCGGGTACAGCATCACGAAGTTGGCGCTGTGCTCGAGCGCGTCGATGTCCTGCTGGGCGCCGTCGCTGGCGGTGCTGACACGCTCGAGCGACTCGACCCGGTCCATCGCGCAGTACACCGACAGCCCGGCCTGCTCGCGCAGCGCGGCCACCACCTTCATCGCCTCGGCGCGGAAGGGCTGGTACTCCGCGTCGGCATCGAACGCCGCCATCGGCACCGACACGAACACGTCGTACTTCGGGCGGTCGAGTCGCAGCGCCTGCTGCACCTGCTGCTCCAGGCGCGGCCAGACCTGGGTGGTGAACACCGCGTCGAGCGCCGCCTTGGTCATCGGCACGTCGAGCGTCTTGTTGATCGCACGGAACAGGTTGAGCATGCCGGCCCGGTCGAACACCGTGCCGTTGAAGCGGGCCATCGGGTCGGCCAGCTGCTTGATGTCGCCTTCGAGCAGCAGCGGCACCAGGTTGAGCCGGCCGAAGTGCGCCGACACCGCACCCGACTCGAACATCACCCACGGCGCCGTCAGGTTCGAGCGCGTCAGGCAGGCGATCGCGAAGCGGGTGTCCTTGAGCGTGGCCATCAGCTCGCCGAACCATTCCTGGCCGGGGCCGATGTCCTCGGCCGACACCCACGGCTCGACGCCGTTGAACACCTCGCGGATGGCCTCGTGCAACGCCAGCGCCGCCGCCTTGCTGGCCTCGCCGGACCAGCTGATGAACACCTTCATGCTACCTGCCGCCCTTCACAATGAGCCGATGGACCTGCTGCAGCATGCCTTGCGCGCCGGGCACGGCAATCCCCAATCGCCCGGACGCCCGCGCCGCGCGGTGGTCGCCGGCGGCGGCGGCACGCTCGGCTCGGCGGTGGTGGAGCAGCTGCTCGCGCTGGGCCGCTTCCGGCCGCTGCACGTGCTGGTGACGCAGGATTTCCACGCCGCGCCGGCCGGGCTGGTGCCGCTGCCTGCCACGCCGGGCGAGCCGCTGCCGCGCGGCGCCGGCGAGCTGGCGGTGATCGTGTTCGATCGCGAGCGCCACGCCAACGGGCGCGACGCCGCGTTCCTGCGCCCCGAGCCCGCGCAGCTGCCCGCGCTGGCCGCGGCGCTGCACGCGGCCGGCGCGCGCGACCTGCTGGTGCTGCAGCCGCATGCCGCCGCCAGCCTGCCGCAGGCGCTGCGCGCCGGGCTGGCGAGCCTGGACGAACAGGCGGTCGCGAGCCTCGGCTTCGAGCACGTGGTGATGCTGCGCGCCGCCCAGCCACCCGGCGCGTCGACCGGCCGCGGCCTGCAGCGCGTGGCCGACCTGGTGCTCGCGCAGCTGCGCCTGATGACGCCGCAGGCGCAGCAGCCGGTGCGCGCACGCAAGCTCGCCCAGCTCGCCGCGGCGCTGGCCGAGGCGCTGCCCGACGCCCCGCCCGGCACGCGCGTGATGGCGCCGGAGCGGGTGTGGCAGGCCGCGCAGCTCGACGACCCGGCCCCGCTGGTGCGCGCCTTCCTGCAAGGGGAGGCGCTGCCCGAGCCACAGCTCAGGGTGCCGCGGATGTGAGGCGCGTCGGCGTCGCGTTGAGCAGCGTGCGCCCGACCGGCGGCTGCCACTGCGCCAGCGCGTCGAGCTCGGCCTCGCGGCGCTCGCGCGGCAGGCGGCGGATGCCCTTGAGCACCGCCGCCGCGCGCGCGCGGCCGGCCGCCTCGTCGCTGGTCCAGCGGCGCAGCTGCTCGTCGGGGTTGACCAGCAGGCTGGCCAGCCAGGCCGCCTCGCGCGGCTTGAGCTGGTGGGCCGGCTTGCCGAGGTGGTGGCGCGCCGCGGCCTCGGCGCCGCAGATGCCGTCACCCCAGGGCAGCACCGCCAGGTAGAGCTGCAGGATGCGGCCCTTGCCGAGCGTGCGCTCCATCTCCAGCGCGTAGAGGAACTCGCGCAGCTTGCGCGCCGCGCTGCGCTCGTCGCCGGTGTAGAGCAGCTTGGCGAGCTGCTGCGTGATGGTGCTGGCGCCCTGCAGCGCCTCGGGCCGCGCCTGGTTGGCCTTGCCCGCCGCGACCCACTGCTCCAGCTCGTAGCCGGGGTGCTCGAAGAAACGCGCGTCCTCGGCGGCGATCACCGCGTTCTGGATCCAGCCCTCGATGCGGGCGCCGGCCGGCTGCGGGCGGCAGCGAGCGCCGGCGTCAGCGTCGCGCAGCCGCTCGGTGCCCAGGCCGTCGACGCGCAGGCCCTCGAAGGCCGGCTTCAGCGCCGTCAGCTGCAGGCCCTGTGTGCCGAGCCGGGCGTCGAGCGCGAGCGCGACGCGGCCCTCGATGCGCGCGCCGGCCGCCTCCGGCACCGCGTCGCCGAACAGCGCGACCAGGTCGACCAGCGGCGTGGGCGCCAGCTCGGCGTGCAGGCGCAGGCCCGCGGCGCTCATCTCGCCGCGCCAGGGGATGTCGATCGAATGCGCCGGCGCGCCCAGGCGCAGCAGGCCCTCGTAGCGCTCGCCGCCGCGCGCGTGCAGCACCAGCGTGGCCTGCGGCAGCTCCACCGGCGCGCTGCCGAGCGCGGCGAGGCGGAAGCGGCAGGGCGCGCACTGCGCCTCCAGGCCGCCGTCGGGGCGGGCGTGCAGCGTCCAGCCGCGCAGGCGCCGGCCGTCCAGGCGCGGCTGCGCCAGCGGGTGGGTGGCCCAGCGCAGCAGGGTCGGCACGCTGGCCGGCTGGGCCCAGCGGCCGCTGCCGAGCATCACCTGCCATTCGTCGGGCTGCGGCGCGAGCGCGGCGCGCGCCACCAGCAGCACTCCGATGCCACTCAGGATCACGGCCAGCGCGAACGCGGCCAGCCCACGGATCACGGTCTTCACAGAGCCTCCACCACGGTGACGGCCTGCCAGGGCCCGGACGACTGCCCGAGCGCGGCGGCCCAGAACCAGGACGACGGGTCGATGAACGACGTGCCGTCATCCGCCTCGATGCGTTCGCACACGCGCAGGCGCTGCCCGTCCGGCGCGGTGCTCTCGAAGCAGCGCCACAGGCGCGCCCGCGCATCGCGTTCGAGCGCCACGGCACCGAGCCGGTGGCCGAGCCCGCGGAAGCAGTCGGCCGCCGGGTGCAGCATGCGGGTGGGCGCGTTGACGCGGCGCAGCACGATCACGCGCTGCCCGTCGGTGAAGCGGCCGATCGCGCCGGGGAAACGCGCCGCGAAGCGCTGCTCCACCGCGCTGAGCGCGAGTGGGCGCAGCGCGCGGCCGTCCCACTGCTGCGGCCACTCGACATACCGGGCACGCGGCGCCGGCGCGGCCGGCACGAACAACGGAAGGGGCAGCGGCAAGAGAGCGGCCAGCACGAACGCGAGCGCCGCCAGCGCGGGCCAGTGCCTACGCCACATGGCGGCCTCCGCGCATCAGCAGCGCCACCGCGACGACCACGCCGGCCAGCAGCACCAGGCCGATCGCCTCGTGCAGCGCCGGGTCCAGCCCCTGCGGGCGCGCCTCGAGTGCAACCAGCAGGCTGTTGCGCAGCACGTTGCCGAGCAGCACCAGCGCGCCGACGGCCGGCAGGCGGCGCAGGAAGCTGGCATCGCGCCGGCCGGTCAGCGCCGCCGCCGCGCAGGCGGCGAAGTAGGCCATCCAGGCCATCTGCACGCCCGAGCAGGGCGCATCGACGATCACCTGGCGGCCGTCCACCAGCAGGGTGGTGCCGAGCCGTTCGGCCGTGACGCCGCCGAGCTGCAGCAGCCCCACGCTCGCCTGCGCCGTCAGCACGCGCAGCGGAAAGCCGGCGTAGTACTGCAGCGAGGCGATCAGCGGCAGCGCCAGCACCACCAGGCCGGCCAGCGGCGCGCGCGGCGCGTGGCCCGGCAGCCAGGCGGCCAGGCTGCAGCCGAGCGCCAGCGCCGCGAGCAGCGCGCCCACCAGCGGCGGCGCCACGAACAGCCCCGCGCTCGCCAGCAAGGTGAGCGCCACGGCGCCGGCCAGCCAGCCGGTGTGCGGCGCCACCCGCAGCCGCGGTGCCCAGAGCGCGAGCAGGCCGGCCAGCAGCGCCAGCGCGGCCAGGCCGAGCGGCTCGTCGGAACCGTCCTGCACCCGGCGCGCGAGCCAGGCACCATGCGGCCACAGCGCCAGCGCCTGCAGGCCGAGCCAGGCCAGCGGCGAGAGGTAGGCCGGCCGGCAGGCCAGCGCCGGCGGCCAGGGGGAAGCGGGCAGAGCCAGTCTCATCACCGCCTCCTCACCAGGTGCCACGGCGGAACAGCGCCGTGCCGACGAGACCGACCACCACCAGCAGCGACAGCCAGGCCGCCGGTTCCGGCGTGCTCGGCACCGCGGCACCGACCGCGCTCTCGCTCACGCCCTGCGGCAGCGGCAGCGGCTGGTCCACCGGCACGGCCGGCTGGTCGCTGCGCACCACCTGGTCGATAGCGATGAAGCTGGTGTACTGCGTCAGCAGGCTGTAGCGCAGGCCGAGTGTGGTGATCGCCTCGCGCTGCCCGCTGCCGCCTTCGAGCGCCTCCTGGTCGGAGAGCTGCTGGATGCGGGTGCGCGCCCACAGCTGGCGCAACGCGCTCGCACCCGCGTCGGGCGTGCTCACCGGCACCACCTCGCTGTGGTGGCCGTTGGCGGCCTCGCCCTCGAGCACCAGCTGGCCGCGCGGCTCGCCGCGCCACTTGCCGTGGATCAGCACCGGCCGGCCGCCCAGCACGTCGGGCAGCGCGGCAAGCGAGGCCGGCTCGACGTCGTACACCTCCAGGCCCTCGAAACGCGCGCGCAGCTGGGTCAGCACCGGGGCCTCGATCATCCGGCGCAGGCGTTCGGCCTGGGCCGCGGCGAGTTCGGGTTTCGTGACAATGAAGGGTTCGCCCTGGCCCGCGCGCGCGATGCCCTCGATCAGGTGCCGGTTCACCGACGAGCCGATGCCGAAGGCGAACACGTTGCTGTTGCCCAGGTTCCTGCGCACCAGCTCGAACACCTGGTTCTCGACCGTCACGTAGCCGTCGGTCACGACGATCACGCTGCGCGCCACGTCGGCGTTCTTGGGCAGCGCGGCGATGCGGCGCAGCGCCGGCACGATCTCGGTGCTGCCGCCGCCGCGTGCCTGGTCGATCACCGCGATGGCCCGTTCGATGTTGGCGCGCGTGGCCGGCACCGGGCGCTCGTCGAGCATCTGGCTGCTGCCGGAGAACAGCAGCACGTTGAAGCTGTCGCTCGGGCGCAGGCCGCCGATCAGGTTGCGCAGCAGGGTCTTGGCGGTGGCCAGCGGCTGGCCGTGCATGGAGCCGGAGATGTCGACCACGAACACGTACTCGCGCGGGTTGATCTGCGCCGGCGCGATCGCCTTCGGCGGTTCCACCAGTGCGAGGAAGAAGTTCTCGCCTGAACCCACGTCGGCGCCGTCATCGGCCGGGGCCTGCCAGAGCATCAGCCCGGTGGCGGTGCGCTCGCCGGCCAGGCGGTACTCGAGGATGAAATCGCGGTCGTTGCGCGGGGTGGCTTCGCTGATGGCCACCTGCGCGGCCGGCGTGCCCTCGCCCTGCACCTCGATGCCGTGGCTGGGCGAGCGCAGCTCGCTGACCGGCAGCGGCGCGGCGAACTGCACCGTCAGGTCGAACGCGCTCGGGCTCGCCTCGCCCTCGCGCAGCTGCGGCGTGGCGGGGAACGACGTGGCGCCGCCCAACGCGGCCGGCACGTGGTAGCGCGGGCCGACCACGGTCGGGAACACGAAGCTGTAGCGCCCGGCGTCCGGCGGCACCAGCTCGGTGTAGCGCAGCTCCACCGCCACGTCGTCGCCGGGCAGGATGTTGGCCACGTTCATCTCGAACACGTTGGGCCGGTGCTGCTCGAGCAGCGCGNTCTCGAACACGTTGGGCCGGTGCTGCTCGAGCAGCGCGCTGGTCTTGCCCTCGCGCTTCGCCGTCTCGTGGCGGATGCGGGCGCGCTGCTTCTCGTCGATCTGCGCGACGATCGTGCGGCCGGCCAGGCGCACCTGCATCGCGTGCACCGCGGCGCGCGTCGAACCGGGGAACACGTAGCGGGCGTCGATCGGGCGCTGGCCCTCGTTGCGGTAGCGCTGCGTCACCGTCACGTCGGCGATGACGCCGGCGATGCGCACGTCGACCTTGGTCGACTTCAGCGGCAGCCGGTCCACCCCGGGCTCGCTGCTGCCGAGCTGGAAGTACGGCCCCTCGGCCGGCTGCGCCTGCGCGTCGTCCGCGAACGCGGGCGACCAGACCACCGTCAGGCAGAAGGCCCAGACGGCCAGCGCCGCCAGCAGCAGCACCCGACCGGTGCGGGTGAGGGGCGGCAGGGGATGGCGGAACAGCGGGAACAGCGGACCACGGACGCGGCGCATGACAGTCTCTCCTGAAGGCGTGCCGCATTCGATGGCGGCACGGGCGTCAGGATCGACGGCGTCGGCGAACGGGGTGCGAAGTGCGTGCGGGCTGTGTGAAGTCCGTGTGAACTCAGAAGGTGTGAGAGAACCCAGGCT